>NZ_JARUBO010000005.1:5201908-5843817 GCF_029626235.1 Micromonospora sp. WMMD1120
CCGCCGGCGTGGTCGAGCCGAAACGGATCGCGGTGCCGCTGACCGGCACGCTCAAGAACGTCCGGGTGGTGATCGGCGAGGCCGACCACGTCGACCTGCAGAACCGCTGGGTGGGTTTCACCCAGGCGGAGGGCGACAAGAACCGGCTGGCGTACGACCGGTTGGTGCTCGCCGTGGGCAGCGTCAACAAGCTGCTGCCCATCCCCGGGGTGACCGAGTACGCGCACGGTTTCCGGGGCCTGCCCGAGGCGGTCTACCTGCACGACCACATCGTCCGCCAGATCGAGCTGGCCGAGCAGGCCGAGGACCCGGCCGAGCAGCAGGCGCGGGCCACGTTCGTGGTGGTCGGGGCGGGTTACACCGGGACCGAGGTCGCCGCGCACGGGCAGTTGTTCACCGACGCGCTGCACGCGCAGCGGCCCCGGCTCACCGTCCGACCCCGCTGGATGCTGCTCGACGTGGCGTCCCGGGTGCTGCCGGAGCTGGACAAGCGGATGTCGGACACCTCGCACCGGGTGCTCGACCGGCGCGGCGTGGACGTCCGGATGGGCACGTCGGTGGCGGAGGCGACGGCCGACGGGGTGAAGCTCACCGACGGCGAGTACGTGCCGACCTGCACCCTCGTGTGGTGTGTGGGGGTGCGCCCGGACCCGTTCGTCAACGAGTTGGGCCTGCGCACCGACCGTGGTCGGCTGGTGGTCGACGAGTTCCTGAACGTCCCCGGCTACCCGGAGGTGTTCGCCATCGGCGACGCCGCGGCCGTTCCCGACCTGGTGAACCCGGGGAAGATCTGCGGGATGACGGCGCAGCACGCGCAGCGGCAGGGCAAGCGCGCGGCGCACAACATCGCCGCGTCGTACGGGTTCGGCAAGCGCAAGCCGTACAAGCACCACGACCTGGGCTGGGTCGTGGACCTGGGCGGCAAGGACGCGGCGGCGAACCCGTTGCAGATCAACCTGGCCGGGCTGCCGGCCAAGGCGGTCACCCGCGCGTACCACCTGATGGCGATGCCGGGGAACCGTACCCGCGTCGGGGCGGACTGGGCGTTGGACGCCGCGTTGACCCGCTCGGCGGTCCAGCTCGGCCTGGTTCCGGCCAACGCGGTGCCGTTGGAGAGCACCACCCCCGAGGTGGCCACCCGGGCCCGCTGAGCGCCACTCAACGGCGGTCGCCGCCGGCGACGTCGTCATCGGTCACCGGCCGCGCGCCGGCGACGAAGGTGTCCAGCGCGCCGGCGTGCAGCAGACCACCGGGCACCGGGTCGCGCAGGGCGTCCACCGCCAGCCGGGCGACCGGCAGGCCGCTGGGGCGCGACGTCGCGGCCAGCACCAGGTTGCCGTAGCGCCGGCCCGTCCGGGGCCGAACACCGCACCGCCGACGCGATCCGCCGCACGTACTCGAAGTGCAGGTGCCGGGGATCCTCGACGTCCACGTACGACTGCTCGACACCGGCGGACAGCAGCGTTCGGCCGGTGCGCCGGACCGGGTCGACGACCAGCTCCAGCCGGTCGGCGGCGCGGTTCATGACCGGCACGCTAGCCGAGCCACCGGACCCGGCCCACCGCTGCCCCGGCACGGCCGGCGGGCCGGGCGGATCTCCGGTGTCGCCCGGTTCCGCGCCGGCCCGCCGGTGGCGTCGTGGCCGGTCAGCCGCCGGCCATCCCGGCCCCCACCTCGTCGATCGCGTCGTCGATCCGGTGGGCGAGGTCCACGTCGAGCGACGTCACCCCGTCGGCCTGGTTGGTCCGTACGGTCAGCACGGCGGCGGTGTCACCCGGGCGTCCGATGCTCGGGCCCCGCCCGGTGTCCTGGCGCAGCCGGTCGAGCCGGGCGAGCACCCGGTCCAGGTTGTCCGCCGGCAGCGCGACCACCCGGTGCAGGCCCTGGCTGTCGCCGGTCCAGTACGGCAGGTCGTCGAGCGCCGCGTCGATCTCGTCCGGGCTCAGCGTGGGCGTGGTGGTGGACGCGCCGATGAGGCCACCACCGGCCTCCGGCGGGTTCAGCAGGTCACGCAACCCGTCGGGCACGTGCAGCGACTCGACCAGGTCGCCGTCCTGCTCGGCGAGCGCGGCGATCGTCGCCTCCGCCTGGTAGCGGGCCTGCTCCGGGGTGTTGCCGCTGATCCGACCCACCTCGGCCAGGAAGCCGGGCAGGTCCTGGTGCCGTTCGACGCCGTCGACGGGCAGCACGTCGTGCAGCGACGCCGGCACCGCCGCGAGCAGCCGCTGCCGCTCGGCGGCCTCCAGGGCGAAGGCGAGGACCAGCACGGTGGCCTCGGTGCCCACCTTGGCCGTCCGGAAGTCGACACCGGCGCGACGCCGCACCCCGTCGACAAGGTCGTGGTAGCCCACGCCCCGCACCCCGGCCGCGCCACTCGGCGGGGACGGCTGCGGCCGCGGGTTGTCGGCGCTGCCCATCGGCGGGGGTGCCGGCCCGCCCCGCGTACTGTCCGGTTTGCGGGCTCCGGCCGCCGGTGGCCCGGCTCGCTTGCCCTGGTCGAGGCTCGTGATCTGCTTGGTCGCGCTCAGGCTGGCGCCGACCTCGCTGGGCTGACGGCTCTGTTCGCGGGCCTGCCGGGCCAGCGCCCGACGCCGCTGGTTGTCGCCCTCCATCTGCTTGCGCATGAGAGCATCCCTTCCGCTGGGGACAGTGGCTGCGGCCGTCGCGTTCCCACCGTCGTCGAGCACGAAACGGACGCCGCCGGCCCGGTCGGCCCGGGGTTCGGGACGCTTCATCCCGGCGGGGTGAGGGGTCGTCACCCGCACCGCCCGCACGATCGGGGTCAGGACCACAGTTCTTCCGAGGTACGCGGAAGGAAGGTCGTCATGAAGCAGATCGTCGAGATCGTCCCCGCCCGGCCCGGCTGGTACGCGCGCTGGCAGCTCACCCCGGAGGTCACCAGGTGCTATCCGGTGAGCCTGTGGGCGTTGCTGGAGGAGGCCGACGGGACCGGCCGTGAGGTGGTGGGCATGGACTGCATCGGCCAGTGGCCGGGTGCGGACGACAACGAGGCGGGTGGGCAGTTCGTCCGCTATCTGTACCAGACGCCCGATTCGGGACAACCCGCGGACGTCGACTCGGCGCCGACCGGCGAGCTGCGCGCGGACGGACCCCGACTCCAGCCGATGACGGCACCCTAGACATTGCTCCGGCCCCCGGCCCCAGGTCCCAGGGTCGGGGGCCACCCCGCCCCCGGAGGTGGCCCGTGGTGGCGGCCGGCGGGATCAGCCGAGGGCGCGCAGGTCGTCGTCGGTGTGTCGCTCGGTCAGCAACTCGGTCAGACCCGTGCGGTCGAGCATGCGCTGGAGTTGCGGCTTGACCCCGGTCAGCCGGACCGCCCCGGCGACGCGGTGCACCACCAGTAACGCGCTGAGCCCGGAGGAGTCGCACAGGTGCACGCCGGTCAGGTCGATGAGCACCTCGCCGTCGACGGGCAGGTCGGCCGCGGCGGCGATCAGCTCGGGCGCGGTGTCGTAGGCGAGCTCACCGGTCAGCCGAAGTCGGACGTGTCCGGCATCGAGCCGGATCGTCTCGATGGTCAACAGCTGCTCGGGCATACCACCATGCTCGCAGTTGCGGTGCCGAACGGCAAAGCGAAGGGCGCCGCCGGCGCGCCGCCAGGGCGCGCTGGTGGCGCCGACCGCCACCTGCCGCGAGATGCCACCGGACGCGTCCCGGCGTAGGGTGGGCGGAGAGGTTTGACCACAGACGCCGGTGCCGCAGCGGGATCGGGTGGACGACAAGGAGTGAGGCTCAGCTGGTGACTGCTTCCGACGTCAGGGACACCGACCCGGGCGAAGGACGGATCTCCACGCCGAGCACGACGCGGTCGACGGCGTGGTCCGCCAACGCTCCGTCCCGCCCCGCCTCCCTGCCGCCACTGTCCCCCGACCGGGACTCGTCCACCCCCGACTGGTTCGAGGTCGTCGAGCACTTCCGCGAGGGTCTGGTGGTCTGCGACGCCGACGGTGTCGTGCGTCACGTCAGCCCGGTGGCCGAGCGGCTGCTGCCCGAGGTGACGCCCGGCACGCTGCTCAGCGCGTCCGGGGTGCCGGGTCTCGCCGACGGTGACGCCGGCGCGTTCACCCACCACGGGCGCCGGCTCACCGCGCGCCAGGTGCCGCTCTCCGGCGGACGCTGCTGCTGGTACGTCGAGGACGTCACCGACAGTGTGGACAGCGCGGACGCGCTGCTCGCCGAACGGGCCCGTGCGGCGTTCCTGGCCGTCGTCGGTGACAAGCTGGGCAACCCCCTGCATCCCGACCGGGCCGCCGCCGCGGTCGTCCGACTCGCCGTGCCGACCCTCGCCGAGGTCGCCGTGCTGGTGCTCGCTCCGCGCGCCGGCCGGGCGCGCTGGTGGCGGGCCTCGCGGGCCGACGACGACACCCCGACCGTCGACACCGGCGTGTTGACCGGCGGCGACCTGCCGGCGGCCATCGGCGACGGGCTGGCCGGCGTCGAGCCGCACACCGTGGACTGGCTCGTCGAGCAGGCCGTCGACGCCGGTTGGCTGCCCGCGCTCGCCGGCGCCGAGACCGTCGCCCGGGTCGTGCCGCTGCCCGGCCGGGCCGCGCCGGTCGGCGCGCTGCTGGTGGCCCGCCGGGCCACCCGCTGGTACGACGAGACCGACGTCGACCTGGTCCGGGCGTTCGCGGCGCGGGCCGGCGCGGCGTTGACCACCGCCCTGCTCTACCGCGACCAGGCAGAGGTCGCCGACACCCTCCAGGCCAGCCTGCTTCCGGTCGAGCCGGCCGAGGCCACCGGTGTGCAGTGGGGCACCGCGTACCGTCCCGCGCAGGCGGGTTTGCGCATCGGCGGCGACTTCTACGGCTCGCACCGGCTACCCGACGGCGGCTCGGTCTTCTTCCTCGGTGACGTCTCGGGCAAGGGCGTCGAGGCGGCCGTCTTCACCGGGCAGCTACGCCAGTGCCTGCAGGCGTTGCACCGGTTGGAGTCGCGCCCGGCACGGTTGCTGCGACTGCTCAACGACGCGCTGCTGGAGACGACGCAGGCGCACGGGCAGGGTCGCTTCGCCACCATCGTGCTCGGCGTGGCCCGTCCGGAGCGCGACGGTGGCCTGACCCTCACCATGGCCGGCGGAGGGCACCTGGCACCCCTGGTGCTGCGCGCCTCCGGCGAGGTGGAGACGGTGCCGCTGCGCGGCATGCTGATCGGCGTGGTGCCCGACCCGCGCGTCGGCGAGGTGACGGTGCGGCTGGCCCCGGGCGAGACCTGTCTGCTCTACAGCGACGGTGTGACCGAGGCCCGGGGTGGCCGCCGGGGCGACGAGCAGTTCGGCACCGAACGGTTGGTCAGCGCGGTGACCGGCTGCCAGCGGATGCCCGCGCCGGCCCTAGCCGAACGGATCGAACAGGTCACCTGCGACTGGCTGGGCCAGGGCGACCACGACGACATCGCGGTGCTGGCGCTGCGCGCGGCCGGCCCCGGCGGGCGCGGCGTCCGGCACCTGCACGCGGTGCCCGCCCCGGCGGTCGTCGACGGAGCAGGGGAGGCGGACGCGTGACCGCCGCCGCGGCCGCCGTCGTCCCGAGCGAGGCGTACGCCGGTTACCTGGACTGTCTCACCGACGCCGACGAGTTCGCCGCCACCGAGATGGCGATCGACCTGCTCGACGCGGGCGTGCCGGCCGAGCGGGTGCTGCTCGACCTGGTCGCGCCCGCCCAGGCCGAGGTGGGCGAGCGGTGGGCCCGCAACGAGTGGAGCGTCGCCCAGGAGCACGCCGCCACCCACATCAGCGAGCAGGTGATCGCGGCGGTGGTCGCGCACGTCAAGCCCGCGTCCACCCGCGGGCGGGTCGTGGTCGCCTGCATGGACGGCGAGTGGCACGCGCTGCCGCCCCGACTGGTGGCCGAGGTGCTGCGGTTGCGCGGGTGGCAGGTGACCTTCCTCGGGGCCAGTGTGCCGGCCGCGCACCTCGTGTCGTACCTGCACCGTCACGACGCGCACGCTGTCGCGCTGGCGTGCGCGTTGCCGATGCGCCTGCCGCACGCGCACCGCATGATCGAGGCCTGCCGTCGCTCGGACGTACCGGTGGTGGTCGGTGGACGGGGCTTCGGCGCGGACGGTCGCTGGGCGCGGCGGCTCGGCGTGGCCTGGGCGCCGGACGCGCCGGCGGCGGCCGAGTTGATCGCCGACGAGCGGGCGCTGCGCGCCGTGCCCCCGGCGCAACTGGCCCACCTGGCCGACGACGAGTACACCAGCCTGGTCCGCCGGCGCGCCGAGCTGATCGACAGCGGGTTGGCGCGGTTGCGCGAACGGGTGCCGGCGGTGCGCGCCTACACCCCGGCCCAGGTCGACGCGACAGTCAGCGACCTGGGTCACATCGTGGACTTCCTGGCCGCGGCGGTCTACGTCGACGACGCGTCCCTGTTCACCGAGTTCGTCGAGTGGCTGGCGGAGATCCTGGTGAGCCGTGGGGTGCCGGCGGGCGCCGTCGCCCTGCCCCTGGAGCACTACGCTGTCGCGTTGCGGGACTTCCCCCGGGCCGAGCGGGTGCTGGCCCAGGGCCGTGCGGCGATCCGTCACTGACCTGGGTGTCCGCTGCCCCCGCGGTGGCCGGCCGGTGCCCGCCGTGGGCGACCACCGCGCTTGGCGGCGGCCGGGTCAGCTCTGCGTATACTTGCCGCACTGCAAACGTCCACCGGAGGGTGGGGCGAGGGGGAGACGGTGTCGTTCAGCGTCGGTTACGTCGAGCGCGACGGCGATGGCGCCGCTCTGCGACTCGCGGGTGAACTGGACCTGAGCACCGCCCCCGAGTTGTCCGCCGCCATCGACAGGCTGTTCGACGCCGGGGAGACCCGGGTGCTGCTGGACCTCACCGACCTGACGTTCTGCGACTCCACCGGCATGGCGGTGTTCGTGCGGGGCGACAACCGGGCGTCCGCCGACGGGGGCTGGCTCCGGCTCACCGGCGTCCACGGCCGGGTCGAGCGGGTGCTGCGCGTGACCGGCCTGGCCGACGTGTTGCGCTACGAGCCCGAATCGGTCGACCCGGGCGCTCACAGCGTCCCCTGATGGGCTAGATTTCCCCGCCGACGCGGTGACCGTCAGGTCCCGTCCCCGCCGAACCCGAGGCAGGTAGTGATGGGCCAAGACAGCACGCAGCCGGTACGCATCCTGGTGGTCGACGACGACCCGGGTGACGTGCTGATGATCGAGGAGGCGTTGGCGGACTCCGACGTCGACAAGGTCATCGACGTGGTCAGCGACGGCGAGGAGGCGATGGAGTTCCTCCGTGCCGAGGGCCGCCACCAGGGCGCCCGACGGCCGGACGTGATCCTGCTGGACCTGAACATGCCCCGGATGGACGGTCGGCAGGTGCTCGGCGCGGTCAAGCAGGACGAGGACCTGCGGACCATCCCGATCGTCGTGCTGACCACCTCCAACGCGGACACCGACATCGTCGGCAGCTACACGTTGCAGGCCAACGCGTACGTCACCAAGCCGATCGACCTGGACGACTTCAACGACGTGGTCCGCCGCATCGACGAGTTCTTCGGCCGGGTCGTCGTGCTGCCCAAGCGACCCTGACGCGGGTCCCGCGCCCGCGCGGATGCTGACCATTTTCCCCGAACCCGTCCGCCGGCCGCCGTCGCGGTCGAGGATCCAGGTGGGGGACGTGTCAGCAGCTGCCTGGGGGGCGACAACATGAGATTCTCCGTGGTGGAGGTCGGTTACGACCAGCGCCAGGTCGACCACTGCCTGGACGAGCTGGGAATCCGCCTGGCACGTCTCGCGGCACGGGCCGAGAGCGCGGCCGGGGCGGACCGCGAGTGGGAGGAGATCCGCCAGGAGTCGGCGGCGCTCAGCGGGCTCCTGCGACGGCTGGATCTGGGCGACGCCGCCGTCGCCCGGTACGCCGACGACGCGGTACGCCGCGAGGCCGCCCAGATCCTCGCGCAGGCCCGGGTCGCCCTGGACGAGGCCCGCGAGGAGGCGCGGCGGGTGCGCGAGCAGGCGTACGCGGACGCGGTGCAGACCCGACGTGACGTCGAGGCGGCGCTGGACGCCCGGCGACGGCGAGAGGTGCGGGTCGACGAGATCCTGGGCCAGGTGACGGCGGATCAGGTGCCCGCCGACACCCCGACCGCGGCTGCCGCCGTACCGCCGTCCGGGCGACGCTGACGGCTCGGCGACTCAGCTGGTGAGCGCCGCCGCGACGACGGTCGCCCGGTCCTCGTGCTGCGCGTACGCGTCGGGGAAGGCGGAGATCTGCACGGACTGGGCGGCGGCGGTGACGCTCATGTCCTGCCAGCCGGGGATCTCGTTCAGGGCGCTGTAGAAGGCCCGCGCGGCGTACGACGGGCGCATCAACTGCGCCACGGTGCCCCAGCCGCTGCTCGGCCGCTGCTGGAACAGGCCGACCGAGTCGTGGTCGGAGCCGCTGCCCTGGTTCGGGTACTCCGCCGACTCGGGGAGCACGTCGCTCGCCAGGTTGTATAGGTTGCTCTCCTGCATGGCGGTCGCCAGCGCCACCACCAGGGCGCGACGCGGCATCTTCATCTCCAGGCCGACGTCCACGATGATCTTCGCGTTGTCCATCTGCGCCTGGTCGAGGCCGGCGACCGGCCGGGGACGGCGGGGCTTGACCGGCTTCTTCGGCGCCTTGCGGACGGCGGTGGGGGTGGGTGTGGGGGTGACCGCCGGGCTGGGTAGGACCCGGGCGGGGGCGAGATCGCGGTCCAGCGACCGGGAGGCGCGCTCGTCGGCGATGGAGACACGGTCGGCGACCGCCTCGGCGAGTGGCTCCACGGTGCGGGGCGCGTCGTCGTCTCCCCGGGCGGAGGAGACCGCGACGAGGCCGAGACAGCAGGTCATGCCGGTGGCCAGCGCCACCCGGACCGGAGTCGAGCGCAGCAGGGGACGCCGGGGCGGCTCGGGGGCGCGGTGACGGCCTATCGTCCGTTCGGTTGATGCGGCGTCGACCGACAGGATCGTCGGGCGCGCGTCGGTCAGCTTCTGGGCGGAGGGGTCGTCGGGATGCACCTGACGAGGCTAAAGACCTGAATGCCCGATGCCACCGGCTCCTTCTGTGGCATGAGCCACATTTTGCCCAGATCATGCCGACTTTAAGGCGAAAAAGCCGGCGAAGTGATCTGACCTCGCGGATCGGGCCAGACGGTTATTTCCGATTTGCGGGGCCAGAGCGGCGCGATGGACGGCCGTGTGGCGGTGCCTGTGCTCGTCTCGTCCCCCTCGGCCGAACACCTGACGCCTCGTTCCGCCGAACGGACCGGTCGCTACGCCGGCTGCCCGACACCCTCTGGGCGAGAGGGCCTGCCCGAGCCTGATCAACTCGAGTTCACGGAAGTCGGGCCATCCCAGCGCACCCGATGCCCCGACTTCAGGAAACCCGAGTCGATCATGCGCGGCGGGGCGCGGCAGGGCGGCGCGCGGCGGGGCGCAACGCGGCGGCGCGGGGCGCGGCGCGGCGGCGCGGGGCGCGGCGCGGCGGCGCGGGGCGCGGCGGCGCGGGGTCAGTGCCGGCCGTTCTCCGCCGGCGTGACGGTCAGCCGGTGCCGGCTGGCGTCGGTGCTGGAGAAGGGCCAGAGCCGGTCCGCGTACTCGACCAGGTCGGCCAGCTGGTCCCGGCTCAGGCCGGCGGAGGAGATCTCGGCGTGCACGTCGGCCCGGTAGCGGCCGTCGTTGTCGCGTCCGAGCTTCGCCTCCGCCCGGACCTGCACGGTGTGTGCTTCGTCGGTGATCTCCCCGGCGACCTCGACCGCTGCGTGGTGCAGGCAGGAGGCGAAGGCCGCGGCCAGCAACTGTTCCGGGGTGAGCCCGGTGCAGTGCGGCGCCAGCGGTGACGCCAGCGCGGTGGAGAGGCTGCCATCGTCGGTGCGTACGTGACCGCCCTTGGCTGTCGCTGTGGCCTCACGCAGCCAGGAACTCTGATCCGGCATCGCGTTTCTCCCGTCGCTCACCGGCTCGGCTACCCGGCAGCCGCCCGGCGAAACGCCACTGAGCGCAGGGTCAGCCGGTACGCCCCGGCCCGTCCGCCGGCTCGCCGGCGCTGACCGTCTCCGGGACCGACATCGCCTCCGCCACCGCGATCGCCTCGGTGGCCTCGGCGGCGGCCCGTTCGGTCCACGGGGACGGCAGGGTCGGCTGGCGGGTCGTCGGCAGGGTCATCGGCACGTACACCCGGGCGTCGACGGCCTCGGCGAGCAGCAACGCCGCGACCAGGCTGGTGGGGCGGCGCTCGGGGTCCTCGGCGAGGCAGGAGTGGCACAGCTCGGCGACCTCCGGTGGGAGCCCGTCGATCGGCGGCAGCGGCTGCGGCGCCTGCCGGCGGCGTACGCCGAGGAGTTCGCTCGTGGTGGCCGCGTGGTACGGCAACCGGGCGGTGAGGCTGTAGTAGAGCAGCACGCCGAGCGCGTACATGTCGGCGGCGGGGGTGGCGGGAGCGCCGTCGAGCTGCTCGGGCGCCAGGTATGCCGGGGTGCCCACCACCATGCCCTCCGGCATCGGGTCGGGCGCGCCGGCCGGGATGGCGATGCCGAAGTCGAGCACCTTCACCCCGGCCGGGGTGAGGATGACGTTCGCGGGTTTGACGTCACGGTGCACGATGCCCTCGGCGTGCGCGGCGGCCAACGCCGCGGCGACCTCCGCGCAGACCCGTGCCGCTATGCGCCAGTCGAGCGGACCGGCCCGCAGGTGCACGGCGAGCGTCTCGCCCTCGGCCAGCTCCATCACGATGTACGGCACCGGCTGGCCGGACCGGGCGGAGGAGGTGCCGAAGTCGTGCACGCTCGCCACGTTCGGGTGTTCCAGGCGGGCCGCCCAGCGGGCCTCCGCGCGGATCCGCTCCACCGGACCCCGTCGCTCGTCCGGGCCGGGCGCGATGAGCTTCACCGCGACGGGTCGGTCGAGAACCTGGTCGTGGGCCCGCCAGACCTCGGACATCCCACCGACGCCGATGCGCTGCTTGAGCTGATACCGCCCGTCCAGCGTACGCATCGACCACTCCTCGTCCCCGCCCCGCCGGCGGCGGGTGCTCCGATCGCGGTACCCGGCCGCCGAACTGGGCAAACCGCCGTCCGACGCACTCACGGCCGGTAGCCCCGCACGTCGCTGCGCCGCGACGGTGGGTGCGGTAGCTTGCGAGCCAGGGCCGGCATCACTCACCGTGCTGGCACGGTCACCCGAAGGGCGGTGCGATGGGCGAGGTCACCGTACGCTTCGTCGGTGGGCCGGCGGACGGCCTGGTCCGGCGGCTCCCGGCCGGGTCGGACGGCGCACCGCCGCGACGGTGGATCATGCGCCATCCCGACCGCACCGGCCCCGTGCAGCCCGGCCCCGACCACCTCTACGAGCGCGACCGGCCGGACGAGGCGGGCGGGTGGAGTATGCGGTTCGTGCGCACCGACGCGTACGGGGTGTCCGAGTGACGGGGCAGGGCTGACCGGTGACGGCACGCCGGCCGGGCCGGGCGGCCGACGTCCAGCGGCAGACGGCGTCGCGGCGGCCGGGTCGCACAGCCGACGCACAGTTCCCGCAGGGCCCGGCTTCAGGGTCGCCGACGACGATGGCCGGCATGGTCATGAACGGGCAGATCGCGCCGGGCCGGATCGAGCTGCGTCGCCCCGACGGGGAGCCGGTGCGGGTGCTGGTGGTCGATGACGAGCCGACCCTCACCGACCTGCTGTCGATGGCGTTGCGGTACGAGGGTTGGCAGGTGCGCAGCGCCGGCGACGGCATGAGCGCGCTCAGCGCCGCCCGGCAGTTCCGGCCGGACGCCGTGGTGCTCGACGTGATGCTGCCCGACCTGGACGGCTTCCAGGTGCTGCGCCGGCTGCGGGAGGACGCCCCCACCGTGCCGGTGCTCTTCCTGACCGCCCGCGACGCGGTCGAGGAGCGCATCGCCGGGCTGACCGTGGGCGGCGACGACTACGTGACGAAGCCGTTCAGCCTGGAGGAGGTGATCGCCCGGCTGCGCGGACTGCTGCGCCGTTCCGGGTTCGCGGTGGCCGCCCGGGAGGACGCCATCCTCACCGTCGGTGACCTCAGCCTGGACGAGGACAGCCACGAGGTACGCCGGGGCGGTCAGGTGATCACCCTGACCGCCACCGAGTTCGAGCTGCTGCGGTATCTGATGCGCAACCCGCGCCGGGTGCTCAGCAAGGCGCAGATCCTCGACCGGGTGTGGAACTACGACTTCGGTGGCCAGGCGAACGTGGTGGAGCTGTACATCTCGTACCTGCGCAAGAAGATCGACGCCGGTCGGGCGCCGATGATCCACACGTTGCGCGGCGCGGGTTATGTCCTCAAGCCCGCCGAGTGACCGCCACCCGCTGCGGGGCGTCCGGCGCTGGCTGGCCGGGCGCTCCCTGCGTACCCGATTGGTCTTCGCGCTGCTCGCGCTGCTCGCGGTGGTCAGCGTCGCGATCGGCGGGCTGACCACCGTGGCGTTGCGGCACTTCCTGGTCGCCCGCCTGGACGCGCAGCTCGCGCCCACGACGATGATGCGGGGCCCCGGGCGGCCGGCCTTTCCCGGCAACGCGCAGGGGCCGGCCATTCCCGCCGGGTCGCCGTCCGGCACCGTGGTCGCGGTGATCAGCGACGGTCGGGTGACCAGCGCGCGGACCCTGACCGAGAGCCCAACGGGCGACGACCCGTTCCCGGACGAGCAGGCGGTGCCGGTGGGGGAGGTGGCGGTGCTCGCGGACCTGCCGGTCGCCGCCGAGCCCCGCACCGTCGACCTCGGGACGCGCGGTGAGTACCGGGCGGTGGCCCGGCAGTACTGGGACGGTCGGACACGCGTCGTCGCGTTCCCGCTGTCCGGCGTGCAGGAGACCATCTGGTGGCTGGTGGCCGCGCAGGCCGGGGTGGCCGCCGCCGGGCTGCTCGTCGCCGGCGCCGTCGGCGCGCTCATCGTGCGGGCCACGCTGCGCCCGCTGCACCGGGTGGCGGCCACCGCCACCCGGGTCACCGAGCTGCCTCTGGACCGGGGTGAGGTGGCGCTCGCCGTCCGGGTTCCGGCGCCGGACACCGACCCGGGCACCGAGGTCGGGCAGGTCGGCGCGGCGCTGAACCGGATGCTGGGCCACGTCGCCGACGCGCTGTCCGCGCGGCAGGCCAGCGAGACGCGGGTACGCCAGTTCGTCGCCGACGCCAGCCACGAGCTGCGCACGCCCCTGGCGGCGATCCGGGGGTACGCGGAACTGGCCCGCCGGGGCCGCGACGAGGTGCCCGAGGACGTGGCCCACGCGCTGCGTCGGGTCGAGTCGGAGAGCATCCGGATGACCCGCCTCGTCGACGACCTGCTGCTGCTGGCCCGCCTCGACGCGGGTCGCCCGTTGGCTGTCGAACCGGTCGACCTGACCGCCCTGGTGCTGGACGCGGTCGGCGACGCCCAGGCGGCCGGCCCGGAGCACCGCTGGCAGCTCGACCTGCCCGAGGTGGCGGTGGAGGTGCCCGGCGACGCCGCCCGGCTGCACCAGGTGGTGGCGAACCTGCTCGCCAACGCGCGGGTGCACACCCCGCCGGGCAGCACCGTCACCACCACGCTCGCCGCCGACGCGGGTCACGCCGTGCTCAGCGTCGCCGACGACGGGCCCGGGGTGCCCGCGCCGCTGCGACCGGAGGTGTTCGAACGCTTCGCCCGGGGTGACAGCTCCCGGTCCCGCTCGCACGGCAGCACCGGTCTGGGTCTGGCGATCGTCGCGGCGGTGGTCGAGGCCCACCACGGCACCGTCACGCTGCACAGCCAACCAGGCCACACAGTCTTCACAGTCCACCTCCCCCACCCCCCGCCCCCGCCCCCGCCCCCGCCCTCGCCCCCGCCCTCGCCCTCGCCCCCGCCCTCGCCGATCTTGCACTAACTGCGTCGACAAAAGCCAACTAAAGGGGCATTACGGCAACCCTTAGTGCAAGATCGACGGGGGCGGGGACGGGGGCGGGGGCGGGGACGGGGGGTGGGGTGGGGGCGAGGGGTTTGCGGCGGCCTCGCGTACCTGGCGGCGGGCCTCGGTCCGGGGCACTCCGCTGGCGCGGAGCAGGTCGTTGGCGACGGTCCGCAGCTGCGAGACCACCACCGTGCCGGAGAAGCCCAGCCCCTGCCGGCACGCCGTGCCCGCCTCGCGGACGGCGTGCAGCACCCGGGCGCGGGCCTGCACGGGCTCCTGCGCGGCGATGACATCGCGGTGCAGCAGCCGGACCGCCTCGCCCAGGTGCTCCACGGCCGCCGGCAGCGCGTCCGGCACCGGTTCGTCGTCGCGCAGTGTGGTGACGATCCGGCGGACCAGGCCGCGGCTGGTGCGCAACGCCCGCTCCAGGTGGGTCACCCCGCGCCGGTACGCGGCGATCGCGCCCCGGCGATGCCACCGTACCGGGGACAGCCGCACCACCTCCTCGGCGGCGGTGGCCACCTGGGCGAGCCCTCTGAGCTTCGGATCGGCGGCGCGCATCCGGTCCAGCGCCGCCTGCGCCCGGTCGCCGTTCGCCGTCGCGAGGGCCCGCGCCGAGGAGGTCATCTCCCGGGCGAACAGGTCCAGGGTGGGCTCGGCGACCCGGCGTACGGTGCGCAGCGGGTTGATCGGCAGGAGCACGAGCATCACCAGCAGCCCGGCCGCCCCACCGACCAGCGCGTTGATCGTGCGCGGCAGCTCCAGGTCGGGCGCGGTCGGGGTGAGGGTGGCGATCAGCACCGCCGTACCGCCGGCCTGGGTCATCAGCGCCCCGGTGCCGCGGACCAGCACCGCACCGGCGATCGCCAGGAAGACGATCACACCGGTCTGCCACGCGCCGGTGCCGAACAGGCCGATCAGCAGGTCGCCCACGCCGATGCCGAGGACGACTCCGACGACCAGCTCGAACGCGCGCGGCGCCCGACTGCCGAGCGACGCGGCGATCACCGCGACGGCCGCGGCGGGGGCGAAGGTCGGCTCCGGGTTGCCGAGCACGTTGCCGGCCACCACCCAGGCCAGCGCGGCGGCCAGGCCGGCCTGCACCGCCACGACGAGGTACGTCCGCAGCCGCCCGACGCCGGCGCGCACCGCCTCGGTGACCCGAGCGCGCCGTGTGCCCGTGCTGGTCATGCCGGGTGGGCCATCGTCGAGGTCAGCGCGACCACCCCCGGCAGCCGGGTGTCCTGGCGCAGGAACTGCGCCACCACCGGCACCGGCGAGCGCAGCAGGCAGCCGTACGGCCGGTCGAGGCGTACCGCCTCGGGGTCGATCAGGTCGTTGACCCGGACGTGCCGGATCCGCCGCGCGTCGACGCCGATGGCGTACGGGCCGACCGGCTCGGCGTCCTCGTAGAAGATGTGCATCTCCACGTCGGCCCGCTCGTCGCTGGCGTTGAGCAGGCAGATCTGGTCGAAGCTGGTGAATTCCGGTTCCGGGCCGTCGCTGGGGAACGGGATGTGCCCGCCGGGCACGACCCACAGGCGGGCGCCGACGTCGGGCATCAGGTTCCCTCCAGCAGTCGGGTGAGGTCGGGGCTGGCGAAGACGCCGTCCGGGTCGAGGCGGTGGCGAACGGCCTGGAAGTCGTCCCAGCGCGGGTAGAGCGGGCGCAGGTCGCGGGCGGTCAGCCAGTGTTTCTTGCCCCAGTGCGGCCGGCCCCCGTACTGGCGGAACACCGCCTCCATGTCCCGGAAGTAGTCCTCGTACGGCAGGGACGTGTTCTGCAGGCAGGCGATGGTGGTGGTGGGCCGGCCGTACGCGTTGCTGAGCCAGATGTCGTCGGCGGCGATCGAGCGCACCAGCACCCGCCAGCCGGCGACCCGGCGGTGCCGTCGCATGATCCGGTGGCGCACCTCGGCGAAGCAGGCCGGGAAAGCCTCGGACGGCAGCATGTACTCGATCTCCTCGAACCGCAGGTCCCGCGCCTTCGGGATGATGCGGTGCGCCGGTCCGGAGCGGATCTCGCGGGGCGCGCCGCCCGGACCGGGGTCGGGCGCCCTCGGCGCGGCCCACACCCGCCCGTCGGGTGTCTCGTCGGCGCGGTTCATGGTGCGGATCTGCGTCTGGTCGCCGCGCGGGTACCAGTAGAAGTCCATGTTCCGGTTGGTGTGCTGGAGTTCGGCCAGGTGGTCGAGAGTCCACTCCAGGTCCGCGCACCACGCCCGGCGACGCAGCTCGTAGTGCGGCTGCACGTCCAGGGTGAGCTGGGTGACGACGCCGAGCGCGCCCAGCGACAGCCGGGCCGCCGGCAGCAGGTGCGCGTTCTCGTCGGCCGAGATGTCCAGCACCTCCCCGGTGCCGGTGACCAGGCGGACGCCGGTGACCTGGGTGCTGAGGTTGCCGAAACCGAGGCCGGTGCCGTGCGTGCCGGTGGCGGTCGCCCCGGCGATGGACTGGTAGTCCACGTCGCCGAGGTTGTCCATGGCCAGGCCGGCGTCGTACAGGCCCTCGCCGAGAGCCTTGAGCTTCGTCCCGGCCCACACCCGCGCCCGCTCGTCGTCCTCGTCGATGACGCCGGCGAGCCGGTCGAGGCTGAGCAGGATGTCGTCGGTGCGCGCCAGCGGGCTCGACGAGTGGCCGGAGCCGACCGGGCGGATCGTCCGGCCCTCCCGCCGGGCCCGGACGACCAGGTCGCGCACCGCGTCCTCGTCGGCCGGCTCGGCGTACTCCCGGGGGGTGAACGAGAGGCTGCCGGACCAGTTGACGAACCGCCGCATGGCGGGGACTACCCGGCGGGGCGACCGGTAGTCGCCGGGTCGGCGTTCACCAGCTGACCCTGTGTCGCGGCTGGGAGTCCGCCGATGTGCGAGCGACGGCGACGACCACCGGCGTACGGTGATGGACAAGTCCGGCTTTCTGGGTTAAAAGCCTCACCGCTGCATGCTCGGGACGCCGGTGTCGAGACGGCGAGGGCAAGGAGCGATCGGTGGAACATCTGGCCTACCTGGACGCGGGATCCGGCAGCCTGATCGTGCAGGCGGTCGTCGGCGGGGTGGCCGGCGCAGCGGTCGCCGCCAAGCTCTACTGGCGACGGCTCGTCGACCGGTTCCGCCGTCAACCCACCGACCAGCGCTGAGCGGGCCCGTCCCCACGATGGCGATCTCACCCACCGGGGTACGCCCCGAGCCGGCCTCGTTCCGCGACCCCGCCAACCGGGTCTTCCACGTCGGCGACGAGGTGCTGCGCGGGCTCGACCCGCAGGCCGCTGCGCACTGGAGGGCACTGGCCGGCAGCACGTTCTTCCCGGCCCTCGTCGCCGCGCGCAAGGTCTGCGCCACCGAGGACGCCCCGCCGACGCTGGTGCCCGCCGCGACCGGCGCACCGTGGGCCGCCGTGCTGCGCCACGAACGCATCCCGTTCGTCTCCCACCCGTACGAGTGGTCGTTCGGCATGCTGCGCGACGCCGCCCTGCTGCACCTGGAGATCCTGCGCGCCGCGCTGGACGAGGGCTTCACCACCAAGGACGGCTCGGCGTACAACCTCCAGTGGCGCGGGGCCGAGCCGGTCTTCATCGACATCGGCTCGTTCGAGCCGCTCCGCGACGGCGAACCGTGGGCCGGCTACCGGCAGTTCTGCCAGACCGTGCTCTATCCGCTGATGCTCACCGCCCACCTGGGCGTCGACTTCCAGCCGTGGTTGCGCGCCCGGGTCGACGGCATCGAGGCCGACGAGCTGCGACCACTGTTCGGCGGGACCCGCCGGCTGCGGCCCGGCGTGCTGACCCACCTGCACCTGCACGCCGCCATGCAGCAGCGCAACGCCGCCACCAGCACCACCGACGTCCGCGACCAACTGCGGGCCGCCGGCTTCTCCCGGGAGCTGCTGGTCGCCAGCGTACGCGGCATCGAGAGACTGGTCCGCAAGCTGGACCGACGCCCGACCGGCAGCCACTGGTCGGACTACCAGAACGCCTGCCACTACGCGGTCCGCGACCGGGTGGCGAAGGAGCAGTTCGTGGCCGCCGCGGTGGCCGCCGGCGCCCGCCCCCGACTGGTGCTCGATCTCGGGGCCAACGACGGCCGGTACGCGCGGCTGGCCGCCGGGCACGCCGACTACGTGGTCGCCGTCGAGCAGGACCCGACGGTCGTCGACGAGCTGTACCGCAGGGTGCGCGCCGAGGGGCAGCGCCGCATCCTGCCGCTGGTGCTCGACCTCGCCGACCCGTCCCCGGGTGGTGGCTGGCGGGGAGTCGAGCGGGCCGGCTTCGCCGAACGGGCGTCCGCCGACGTGGTGCTGGCCCTGGCCGTGGCGCACCACCTGGCGATCGGGCGCAACGTGCCGCTGCCGGAGGTCGTCGACTGGCTGGCCGGCATGACCGCTCCCGGTGGCGCGCTGGTGGTGGAGTTCGTGCACCCGGAGGACCCGATGGCCGCCCGGCTGCTCGCCAACAAGCCCGCCGGTCTCTTCCCGGACTACCGGCGCGACGCGTTCGAGACGCTGCTCGCCGCCCGGGGGCAGATCACCGAACGACTGGAGCTGCCCTCGGGCACCCGGACCCTCTACCGGGTGGTGCGGAGTGCCTGATCCGGCTCCGGCCGACTTGGCTGGTTCGCCGGGCCGCGCCTCGCAGCCGGGGGAGCGGGGCTGGCGCGGGGAGCGGGGCCGGCTGCTGGAGATCGTCGCCCTGGTCGGGCTGGTGATCACCCAGCCGTTGCTGGACGTCCTCGGCCGCAGCCCGGACTTCTTCCTCTTCCACCGCGCCGACCGTGGGCAGATCCTGCTGCTGGTCGCGGTGGTGACACTGGTGCCCACCCTCGCGCTGGCGCTGCTCGGCGCGCTGACCCGACTGGCCGGCCGGACCGCCCGCGCGCTCACCCACACCGCGCTGGTCGGGCTGCTCCTCGCCGCGCTCGCGGTGCAGGTGGGCCGTCACGTGACGCCGCTTCGGGGCGTACCCCTGGTGGTGGTGGCGCTGCTGGCCGGCGCCGCGGGCGCGGTGGCGCACCGGCGGTGGCGGGCGCCGGGCCGGGTGCTGCGGCTGGCCGCCGCCGGGCCGGTGGCCTTCGTGGCGCTGTTCCTGCTCGCCTCACCCACCTCGGCGGTGGTGCTGCCGCGCGGCGAGGGCGGCGCGGCCGGCACCGCGCAGGGCGCCGGGGTGCACCCGCCGGTGGTCATGCTGATCCTCGACGAGCTGCCGCTGGTCAGCCTGCTCGGCGCGGACGGACGGATCGACGCGACCCGCTACCCCTCCTTCGCCGAGCTGGCCGGGGCGTCGACCTGGTACCGCAACGCGACGGGGGTCAGCGGGTGGACGCCCAACGCGCTGCCCGCGATGCTCACCGGCCGCTACCCGGCGCGGTCGGTGGCGCCGCACTACTCGCAGTACCCGGACAACATCTTCACCGCCTTCGGCGGCCTGTACGACATCCGCGCCGAGGAGAGCATCACCCGGCTGTGCCCGCCCAGCCGCTGCGAGCAGCCGGCCACCCCGGAGCAGGGGCTCGGGGTGCTGGTCCGGCAGACCGGCAGACTGCTCGGCCACCTCGCCGGCCCGACCGAGAGCGCCGTGGACCCGGAGGACTCCTACCGGGAGCAGACCCGCGCCGAGGCCGGCCTGGACGCCGCCGAACCCGTGCCGGCCGACCCGAAGTTCCGCTGGGACAGCCTGGACGACAACCAGCCGGCCCGGTTCACCAGCTTCGTGGCCGGGCTGAAGCCGACCGCCCGGCCCACACTGCACTTCCTGCACCTGCTGATGCCACACTCACCGTGGGCGTACCTGCCGTCGGGAGCCCGCTACGACGCCCCCGAGGACCTGCCCAACGACGGGGCCGGCTGGGTCGACCTGGCCCGACAACGGCACCTCGCCCAGCTCGGCTACACCGACCGGCTGATCGGCGCGACACTGCGTGCCCTGCGCGCCAGCGGCCTCTACGACCAGGCCCTGGTCGTGGTGACCGCCGACCACGGAGTCAGCTTCCGGCCGGGCGCGCAGGGGCGCGGGATGGACGCCGTCCGGGCCGCCGCCGGTGAGGTCGCCTGGGTGCCGATGTTCGTCAAGGAGCCCCGCCAGCCCAGCGGCCGGGTCGACGACCGCAACTGGGAACACGTCGACCTGCTGCCCACGATCGCCGACGAGGCCAACATCCGGCTGCCCTGGCGCGTCGACGGCCGCTCCGCCCGGCAGGCCCCGCGCGCCGACGGCACGAAACACTTCTACGACCGCCCCGGGGAACCGGTCACCTTCCCCGGCGGGGTGCCCACCGCGCCGCCGCCGCCGACGCCGCACCCGCTGGTCGGCACCGAGGTGCGCGCCGGCCCGACCGCCGGCAGCAGCGCCCGGGTCGCCGACCTGGCGGCGTTCACCGCCACCGACCCGGACACCGGCACCCTTCCGGCGCTCGTCTGGGGCGACGTCCCGGACCGCGTCCCGGACGGCACACTGCTCGCGGTCGCCGTCAACGGCCGGATCGGCGCCGTCGTCCCGGTGGTGCCGCCCGATCCGGGCGGACGCCGGTTCGCCGCGCTGCTCACCGACGACTCCCTGTTCCGGGCCGGAACCAACAGGCTCGACCTCTACCAGGTCGCGACGGACGGCACGCTGCGCCGCCTGACCCTGTCCTGACCAGCCCGGGGTACGGGTCCCGCCCCGCCCTTCGGGCTCGTCCCGACGGGTGGGAGGTTGGTTTCCCGGCGGTCCGGTCGGGAATCGGGTGACGCATACCTCACCGCAGAACCACGGCGGGCGTTGTCCCACAGGCCGCAATTACGGTAGAAGCGAAGGCAATTCAACGTAGATCTGCCGGCGAAGCGAGGAACCACATGACGGAAGTCAAGCTCGATCACCCCGGTGGGCAGCTGTCGATGCCGGTACATCCTGCGGTCGAGGGCCCCGCCGGTATCGGGGTGAGCAAGCTGCTGAAGGAAACCGGGATGACGACGTACGACCCCGGTTTCGTCAACACCGCCGCTGCCTCATCCGCGATCACCTACATCGACGGCGACGCGGGCATCCTGCGTTACCGGGGATACCCGATCGAGCAGCTGGCCGAGAAGTCCTCCTTCCTGGAGGTCTCCTACCTGCTCATCTACGGTGAGCTGCCGACCGAGCAGCAGCTGACCGAGTTCACCGAGTGGATCCGGCGGCACTCGCTGCTGCACGAGGAGATGCGCCGCTTCTTCGACGGCTTCCCCCGGGACGCCCACCCGATGGCGGTCCTCTCGTCCGCGGTGAGCGCGCTGTCCACCTTCTACCAGGACAGCCTGGACCCGTTCGACTCCGAGCACGTGGAGATCTCCACCGTCCGGCTCATGGCGAAGGTCCCCACCATCGCCTCGTACGCGTACAAGAAGTCGATCGGCCAGCCGCTGCTGTACCCGGACAACTCCCTCGGGTACGTCGACAACCTGCTGCGGATGACCTTCGGTGTGCCGGCGGAGCCGTACGAGGTCGACCCGGTGATGTCGAAGGTGCTGGACATGCTCTTCGTCCTGCACGCCGACCACGAGCAGAACTGCTCCACCTCGACGGTGCGCCTGGTCGGCTCCAGCAACGCCAACCTGTTCGCCTCGGTGTCCGCCGGCGTGAACGCCCTGTTCGGCCCGCTGCACGGCGGCGCCAACCAGGCGGTGCTGGAGATGCTCCAGCAGATCCACGCCGGTGACGGCGACGTCCGCTCCTTCGTCCGCAAGGTCAAGGACAAGGAGGACGGCGTCAAGCTGATGGGCTTCGGCCACCGGGTCTACAAGAACTACGACCCCCGGGCGGCGATCGTCAAGAAGGCCGCGCAGGACGTGCTGGGCCGGATGGCCAAGCCGGACCCGCTGCTGGACATCGCCATGGAGCTGGAGGAGATCGCGCTCGCCGACGACTTCTTCGTCTCCCGTCGGCTCTACCCGAACGTGGACTTCTACACCGGCCTGATTTACAAGGCCATGGGCTTCCCGACGAAGATGTTCACCGTCCTCTTCGCGCTCGGCCGGCTCCCCGGCTGGATCGCGCAGTGGCGCGAGATGATCAACGACCCGGAGACCAAGATCGGCCGTCCGCGGCAGGTCTACGTCGGCGCCGCCGAGCGGGACTACGTCCCCTTCGCCGACCGCTGACCGTCCGGCCCGTCGCACCACCGCAGGCCGTCGACCCACCAGGGTCGGCGGCCTGTCGCCATCGGGTCGAGTTGGCCGGTCCGAGGTGAGTCGGTGGTCCCTGGCCGGCTCGGCGGCTGCGCCTGGCCGCCTCCCGTCATGTGCCTGTAGAGCTGCCCCAAATCTGGGGCACGGCAGAGGCCCGTCCCGCGTCCCGCCCTCGGCTGAACCGCCGTTCGTGCCGTCTATCCCGCACCGTCTGCCTGGCAGCGCCTGTCCGGCACCGTCTGCCCCGCACCGTCTGCCTGGCACTGCCGTTCACGCGCCTCCTTGGCACTGCCCGTTCACGCGTCTGCTTGGCACTGCCCGTTCACGCGCCTGGCTGGCACTGCCCGTTCACGCGCCTGGCTGGCACTTCCCGTCCACGCGCCTGCCTGGCACCACCCGTCCACGCCCTGGCACCTCCCGTCCACGCGCCTGCTTGGCACTGCCCGTCCACGCGCCTGCTTGGCACTGCCCGTCCACGCCCCTGGCTGGCACCGCCTGCCCCATATCTGGGGCAGCTCTACAGCGCTTGCAGGGGAGACGTATGGCCCGCCGCCGCGCCTGGTCGGCGCGGTGCGGTGCGAAGGGGCAGTGGGCGCGGGGCCGCCGAACGGCCGGGCCGGGAACGAGCGGGCCGGGAACGAGCCGCGAACGAGCGCAGAACGGCTGGTGGGGGCAGAACGGCCAGGGTTCAGAAGGCGGAGACGTCCTGGGTCCGCTCGCTGCGGGTCAGGGCGCTGATCAGCGCCGACTGACCACGGCGGCGCACCGCCAGTCGGACCAGCAGGTCACGTACCGGGTCGAAGACCTCCGCCGGAAACTCCGGTGTGGCCACGCCGATGCTCACCGCTAGGTCGTCGGAGTGCACCACGATCTCCAGTTGACGCGTGAGCAGGAAATCCCCGCGCCGCAGGGCCCAGCCCTGCCACGGAATCGGTACGACGTCACGGGCCGCGACCCGCGCCAACAGGTTGCCCGCCTCCTCCACCGCGAACGCGGACCGGGCGTGCAGGTCGGCAGGCCCGCGTGCCGCGTCCGCCTCGTCGTCGCTCTCGGCTACCGACTTCTCGTCCGGGGTTCCCTCGCGGACCCAGGCGGCCCGCTCGTAGTGGTCGTCGGCCGACTCCAGCAGGGGCAGCTCGGTCGGCATCGGCAGCAACTCTGCCGCGCGGACCGCCTGACGGCCCAGGTGGCAGGCCAACCCGCCGACGGTCAGGTGCGGCAGGGCACTCGGGCGTGACCACTGATCCACCACCTCGGGGCGGCGGATCAGGTTTAGAGCGATCGAGGCGGCAACCGGGAACGCCGTATCCAGGGCGTCGACAGGACGAGACATCCGCACATTCTGGCACTGCCCGCCGGCCACCGCCGGGTGCCCAAACCGGAGTGTGATCGACTCGGGTTGCAGGAAGTCGGGGTATCGAAGCGTCTCCGATACCCCGACTTCACGGAAGGCGAGTTGATCACGCGCTCGGCGCGAGGGGCTGGGCGCCCGTCGGATCAGCGCAGGCCGGCGGCGGCCAGGAGGTTGCCGTCGGGGAGCGCGGGAAGGGTGCGGCCCTGGGACATGCGCCGCTCGGCGCGTTCGGCGGTGAACGCCGCGTCGGTGGCGATGGCGGCGGCGTAGCTGGCGGCGGTCCGCTGGGCGATGGCGGCCCAGCCGTACTGGTCGTGGACCATCCGGCGGGCGCGGCGGGCCATCACGCGGGCGCGCTCCGGGTCTGCCAGCAGCGCGTCGACGGCGTCGGTCAGGCTCTCCGGGTCGTGCGGGCGGAAGGTCATTCCGGTGTCGCCCGGCTCGACGATCTCGGCGAGGCCGCCGGTGGCGGCGACGGCCAGGGGAGCGCCGGCCGCGGCGCCCTCCAACGCGACCATGCCGAACGGCTCGTAGATGCTCGGCACCGCGAAGCAGTCGGAGGCGGCCATCAGCGCGGGGAGGTCGGTGCCGCCGAGGAAGCCCGGCATGGTGACCATGCCGCCCAGGCCACGGCGATGCACCTCGGCCTCCAGCTCGGCGCGGTACGGGCCGTCGCCGGCGATCACGGCGCGCAGCCCGGGGTGCCGCTCCCGCAGCCGGGGGAGGGCGGCGATCAGGTGCTGGACGCCCTTCTCGTACACCAGTCGGCCGGCGAAGGTGACCAGCGGGCCGTCGCCGGCGAACCGGGCGCGGGCGGCGGCGACCGCGCGGGCGGGCACCCGCCAGCGGTGCGGCTCGACGCCGTTGGCGACCACGTCGACGCGGGTGGCCGGGACGCCGAACAGGGCGTTCACCTCGTCGCGCATGTAGCCGGAGCAGACGATCACCCGGTTGGACTCGCCGCTGAGCCACTGCTCGACGCCGTGGATGGTGCGGTTCATCTCCTCGGGCAGCCAGCCCTGGTGCCGGCCGGCCTCGGTGGCGTGGATGGTGCTGACCAGCGGGACGTCCAGGTGGTCGCGCAGCGTCATCGCGGTGTGCGCGACCAGCCAGTCGTGGGCGTGGATGACGTCGTAGGAACCGGCCTGGGTGGCGCGCAGCGCGGTCCGGGTGAGGGTGTGGTTGAACGCCATGGTCCAGGCCAGCAGGGAGTCGGTGGCCAGGGGGAACGTCACCGGGTCCTCGGGGGCGCGCAGGATGCGCACGCCGTCGGCGTACTCCTCCAGGGGTGCGCCCTCGCTGTGCCGGGTGACCACGGTGACCTCGTGCCCGGCGGCGGCCAGCGCGACCGACAGGGCGTGCACGTGCCGGCCGAGGCCACCGACGAGCACCGGCGGGTACTCCCAGGACAGCATGAGGATGCGACGGGTCTGCGGGGGGATGCCGGGGCCGGGCGGCACCGGCGCCGGCGCTCCGGGCTGCGCGGACGGACCGGGCGGTGTCGAGAGCGGGGGCCGGGAGGTGAGGGTGGGCCGGTGGGCCCGGTCCTTGGTGGCGGTGCTGTGCTCGTCGACCCGCAGGGTCACGTCGATCTCCGTCCAGGCAGGGTGGTGCGCGCCGGCGTCGGTGGCGGCGGAGTGAGCGGTGTCAGGGCGGCCGAGGGCCTGGCGGGCGCGCGCGGACGCTTGCCCCCGAACAAGGAAAGGCCATCGGAGCGCGGACCGCATCTCGAAAACGGTCATCGTGACGGACAACACCCGAGGGTTTAACGCGCATCAGACGGGTGGTTTCCGGTCACCGCCTGAAAGGATGGATTGGCGCGGCCGGGCCGGGGGCACTACCCGCTTGCGTGCGGGCGGCGTCGGCCGGCGCACCTCACCATGGGCAAGGGAGCGACATGCAGGTCTGGCCGGGCGAGCGGTACCCGTTGGGCGCCACCTACGACGGGATGGGCACCAACTTCGCCATCTTCTCCGAGGTCGCCGAGCGGATCGAGCTGTGCCTCTTCGACGAGTGGGACACCGGGGCGGAGCGCCGGATCGAGCTGCGCGAGGTGGACGCGTACGTGTGGCACGCGTACATCCCGGGCATCGAGCCGGGGCAGCGCTACGGCTACCGGGTGCACGGCCCGTACGACCAGGCGAACGGGCTGCGGTGCAACCCGCACAAGCTGCTGATCGACCCGTACGCGAAGGCCATCGACGGGGACGTGACGTGGGACCCGGCGGTCTACGACTACGACCTCGACGACCCGGAGCGGATGAACGAGACCGACTCGGCGCCGTTCATGCCGAAGTCGGTGGTGGTGAACCCGTACTTCGACTGGGGCAACGACAAGCCTCCGCGCACGCCGTACCACCACTCGGTGATCTACGAGGCGCACGTGCGCGGGTTGACCATGCGGCACCCGGACATCCCGGAGGAGCTGCGCGGCACGTACGCGGGGATCGCCTCCCCGCCGATGATCGACTACCTGACCCGGCTCGGCGTGACGGCGATCGAGCTGATGCCCGTGCACCAGTTCATCCACGACCACCGGCTGGTCGACCTGGGGCTGCGCAACTACTGGGGTTACAACACCATCGGCTTCTTCGCCCCGCACCACGGCTACTCCGCGCTGGGCCGGCTCGGCCAGCAGGTGCAGGAGTTCCGGGGCATGGTCAAGGCGCTGCACGCGGCCGGCATCGAGGTCATCCTCGACGTGGTCTACAACCACACCGCCGAGGGCAACCACCTCGGGCCGTCGCTGAGCTTCAAGGGCGTGGACGCGCCGAGCTACTACCGGCTCAGCGAGGAGGACCGCCGTTACTTCGTCGACTACACCGGCACCGGCAACAGCCTCAACGTGCGCGCGCCGCACTCGCTGCAACTGATCATGGATTCGTTGCGGTACTGGGTGACCGAGATGCACGTCGACGGCTTCCGCTTCGACCTGGCCGCCACCCTGGCCCGGGAGTTCTACGAGGTGGACAGGCTCTCCACCTTCTTCGAGGTGGTCCAGCAGGACCCGGTGGTCAGCCGGGTGAAGCTGATCGCCGAGCCGTGGGACGTCGGCCCCGGCGGCTACCAGGTGGGCAACTTCCCGCCACTGTGGACGGAGTGGAACGGGAAGTACCGGGACACGGTGCGCGACTTCTGGCGCGGTGAGCCGGCCACCCTCGCCGAGTTCGCGTCCCGGATCTCCGGCTCGGCCGACCTCTACCAGGACGACGGCCGCCGCCCCTTCCACAGCATCAACTTCGTCACCGTGCACGACGGGTTCACCCTCAACGACCTGGTGTCGTACAACGACAAGCACAACGAGGCCAACGGCGAGGAGAACCGCGACGGCGAGAGCCACAACCGGTCCTGGAACTGCGGGGTCGAGGGCGAGACCGACGACGAGGCGGTGCTCGCGCTGCGGGCCAAGCAGCGGCGCAACTTCCTGGCCACGCTGATGCTGTCGCAGGGCGTGCCGATGATCGGCCACGGGGACGAGCTGGGCCGCACCCAGCGCGGCAACAACAACGTCTACTGCCAGGACAGCGAGTTGTCCTGGATCGACTGGGACAACGTCGACGAGCAGTTGCTGGAGTTCGTCCGGACACTCACCGCGTTCCGCAAACGCCACCAGGTGTTCCGCCGCCGCCGGTTCTTCACCGGCCTGCCCGTCGGCGGGCGCGACGTCGACGCCCCGCTGCCCGACCTGGCCTGGCACACCCCGGACGGGCGGGAGATGACCGGCGAGGACTGGGGCAACGACTTCGGCCGCTCGGTCGCGCTGTTCGTCAACGGCGAGGGCATCCGCGAACGCGGCCAGTACGGCCAGCGGCACCACGACGCCTCGTTCCTGCTCTGCTTCAACGCCCACGACGCGCCACTGGACTTCACGCTGCCCGGCGGCGAGTACGGCCAGAAGTGGGAACGGGTGATCAGCACCGCCGAGCCCGAGCCCGACGACGTCACTGTGATCAGCGCGGGCGGCACCATCCGGGTGCCGGACCGTTCCCTCGTGGTGCTGGAGAGGATGCTCTGAGATGGCGGCCACCCCGGTCACGTCCACCTACCGCGTCCAGGTCCGCCCCGGCTTCGACCTGGACGCCACCGCCGCGATCGTCGACTACCTGGCCGACCTCGGGGTCAGCCACCTCTACTCCGCCCCGCTGCTGACCGCGTCGCCGGGCTCCGCGCACGGCTACGACGTGGTCGACCACCGGGCGGTCAACCCGGAGCTGGGCGGGGAGGCCGCCCGGCAACGCCTGCTGCGCGCGCTGAGCGACAAGCAGCTCGGCCTGGTCGTGGACATCGTGCCCAACCACGCCGGGGTCGCCGTCCCGCCGGCCAACCCGGCCTGGTGGGACGTGCTGCGCCGGGGGCGCGCCTCGTCGTACGCCGACTGGTTCGACATCGACTGGGACCGCGGCCGGCTGCTGCTGCCGGTGCTCGCCGACGACCCGGCCGCCCTGGACGACCTGAAGGTGGTCGACGGGGAGCTGCGCTACCACGAGCACCGCTTCCCGATCGCCGACGGCACCGGCGACGGCGACGCCCGCGCGGTGCACGACAGGCAGCACTACGAGCTGGTCTCCTGGCGGCGCGGTGACGCCGAGCTGACGTACCGCCGGTTCTTCGCCATCGCGAGCCTGGCCGGCCTGCGGGTGGAGGACCCGGCGGTGTTCGCCGCCACCCACGAGCTGATCCTGCGCTGGGCCGCCGCCGGGGAGGTCGACGGCATCCGCGTCGACCACCCGGACGGCCTGCGCGACCCGGCCGGCTACCTCGCCCGGTTGCGCGCGGCCGCGCCGGACGCCTGGCTGGTGGTGGAGAAGATCCTGGAGTACGGCGAGGAGCTGCCGGACTGGCCGGTGGACGGCACCACCGGCTACGACGCCCTGGCCATGGTCGGTGGGCTCTTCATCGACATCGACGCCGAGGGCGACTTCACGGTGCTGGACACCCAGCTGACCGGGGAGCGCACGTCGTGGGAGGACCTGACCCACACGACCAAGCTGGCCGCCGCCACGAAGCTGCTCGCCGCCGAGCTGACCCGGTTGGCCGCTCTCGCTCCCGAGGTGCCCACCGAGCAGGCCCGCGCGGCGCTCGCCGAACTGGCCGCCGCGTTCGACGTCTACCGGGGCTACCCGCCGCACGGCGCCCGGCACCTCGCCGCCGCCCGCTCCGAGGCCGGTCGCCGCCGCCCCGACCTGGCCGGCGCCCTGGACGCGGTCACCAGGCGGCTGCGCGACCCGGACGACGAGCTGGGCATGCGGTTCCCGCAGCTCACCGGCGCGGTGATGGCCAAGGGCGTGGAGGACACCGCGTTCTACCGGTGGACCCGGTTCGTGGCGCTCAACGAGGTCGGCGACAGCCCCACCCGCTTCGGGGTGCCACCGGCGGAGTTCCACCGCTTCGCCACCGCCCAGCAGGTGCGCTGGCCGGCGAGCATGACCACCATCTCCACCCACGACACCAAACGCAGCGAGGACGTCCGGGCTCGGCTCGCCGTGCTCAGTGAGCTGCCGGACCGTTGGGCGGAGCAGGTCAAGAGCTGGATGGAGTACGCTCCGCTGCCCGACCCGGCGTTCGCCCACCTGCTCTGGCAGACCGCCGTCGGCGCGTGGCCGATCGAGCGCGAGCGGCTGCACGCGTACGTCGAGAAGGCCGCCCGGGAGGCCGCCGCCTCGACCAGTTGGGCGGACCCGAACGTGGCCTTCGAGCAGGCGCTGCACGACGTCGTCGACCTGATGTACGACGACCCGAGCCTGCACGACGAGCTGACCGAACTCGCCGCCGCCATCGCCCCGGCCGGCTGGTGCAACTCACTCGGGCAGAAGCTGATCCAGCTCACCATGCCCGGGGTTCCGGACACCTACCAGGGCACCGAGCTGTGGGACTACTCCCTGGTCGACCCGGACAACCGCCGGCCGGTCGACTTCGACGTACGCCGGGAGATGCTGGCACGCCTCGACGGCGGCTGGCGTCCCCCGGTCGACACCGACGGAGCGGCGAAGCTGCTCGTCGTGTCGCGGACGCTGCGGCTGCGGCGGGCGCACCCGGAGCTGTTCACCACCTACCGGCCGGTGGCCGCGCAGGGGCCTGTGAGCCGGCACGTGCTGGCCTTCGACCGGGGCGGAGCGATCAGCGTGGCGACCCGCCTGCCGTTGGGCCTGGCCCGTGCCGGCGGGTGGTGTGACACACATCTGTCGCTTCCCGTTAACGAGGTGAAGGACCTGTTCACCGGTCGGGTCTACAGTGGCGGGGAGATTCCGCTGGACAATCTCCTGGCGGACTATCCCGTTGCTCTGCTGGCTCCTCCCACCGCCGCCGAGGAGGCCGCTTCATGACCGAGTTCACCGTGTGGGCGCCGGACGCGACGCGGGTGCGACTGCGCCTGGGCGACGACGCCGACCACGAGATGCGCGCCGCCGACGACGGCTGGTGGACGGTCGAGGTGCCCGACGCCGGCCTCGACTACTCCTTTCTGCTGAACGACGACGAAACGCCCCTGCCCGACCCCCGCTCGCCGTGGCAGCCTGCGGGTGTGCACGGGCCGAGCCGCCGCTACGACCACGCCGCCTTCGAGTGGGGCGACTCCTCGTGGACGGGCCGGCAACTGCCCGGCAGCATCCTCTACGAGCTGCACATCGGCACGTTCACCCCGGAGGGCACCTTCGACGCGGCCATCGACCGCCTCGACCACCTGGTGAACCTCGGCGTCGACCTGGTCGAGCTGCTTCCGGTCAACGCCTTCAACGGCGAACACAACTGGGGGTACGACGGCGTCTGCTGGTACGCCCCGCACGAGCCCTACGGCGGCCCGGACGGACTGAAACGGTTCGTCGACGCCGCCCACGCGCGCGGCTTGGGGGTGATCCTCGACGTTGTCTACAACCATTTCGGGCCCTCCGGGGCCTACGCGCCGCAGTTCGGCCCGTACCTCACGGAGCATTCGAACGCCTGGGGGCGTTCGCTCAACCTGGACGGCCCGCACTCCGACGAGGTGCGCCGCTACATCATCGACAGCGTGCTCATGTGGCTGCGCGACTACCACGTCGACGGCCTACGCCTGGACGCCGTGCACGCCCTGCCGGACACCCGGGCGGTGCCGCTGCTCGAAGAGCTGGCCATCGAGGTCGAGTCCCTGTCGACGCACCTGGGGCGGCCGTTGTCGCTGATCGCCGAGTCCGACCTGAACGACCCCCGGCTGATCACGCCCCGGGAGGCGGGCGGGTTCGGCCTGCACGCGCAGTGGAACGACGACGCCCACCACGCGCTGCACACGCTGCTGACGGGGGAGCGGCAGGGCTACTACGGCGACTTCGGCTCGCTGGAGACGCTGTCGGACGTGCTGACGGGTGGGTTCTTCCACGCGGGCACCTGGTCGAGCTTCCGTAACCGGCACCATGGGCGTCCGTTGGATTCCCGCGTGCCGGGGCACCGGCTTGTCGCCTACTTGCAGAACCATGACCAGATCGGGAACCGGGCCACCGGGGATCGGATCTCGGCCTCGCTGTCGTCTTCGCTCCTGCGGGTGGGGGCTGTGTTGCTGCTGACGGCACCCTTCACTCCCATGTTGTTCATGGGGGAGGAGTGGGCTGCCTCCACGCCGTGGCAGTTCTTCACCTCGCACCCGGAGCCGGAGCTGGCCTCTGCGGTGCGGAACGGGCGGCGGCGGGAGTTCGCGTCCCACGGGTGGCCGGAGGGGGACGTGCCGGACCCGCAGGACCCGGAGACGTTCACGCGGTCGCGGTTGGACTGGGCGGAGCTGGACAAGCCCGAGCATGCCTCGATGTTGGCTTTCTACCAGCGGTTGATCGCTCTGCGGCGGTCGTGTCCGGACCTGTCGGACCCTCGGTTGCAGTCGGTGTCGGTGCAGCACGGGGACCAGTTCCTGCTGATGCGACGGGGGGAGACGCTGGTGGTGGCGAACTTCGCTGGGCGCGGGCAGGGGGTGTCGCTGCCTGGGGTGGCTCGGCGGGTGCTGCTGGCGACCGGGGAGGGGGTCACGGTGATGCGGGACCGGATCGAGCTGCCAGCGGAGACGGCGGCGATCGTGGCGCTCTAAGATTGATCGCGACTCGTGTGCAGGGTGATGCAGGCCGATCACGGCGTGAAGTGCGCCTCGAAATTGTGCGTGCGTAGGCCGGCGGGACCTCGTGGCAAGCTCGGCCCGTGACGAGGAGCATGCTGATCACGGGTGCAACTGGTGGTATCGGCGCTGCAGTGGCTCGGGCTGCTGCCGACCGAAGCTACCGGGTCATGGCCGCAGGCCCCGACACTGGCCAGATCGACCGGCAATGTGCGGAGATGCCGGGGAGCATCCAGGTCCGGCTTGATCTGCGAAGCCCTGAAGGCCTTGCGACGTCGCTGCCGGCACTGGATCGCCTGGACGCGCTCGTGCACTGTGCGGGTGTTGCCGAAGTAGCCAGCGTCGAAAAGACGCCGCACTCGATGTGGCTGGAGACGTTGACCGTCAATGTGGTGGCCGCCGCGGAGATCACCCGCAGGTTGCTTCCGGCCCTGCGCCGGGCGGCTGGCCACGTCGTTTCATCAATGCGGCACCGGGGCTGCATGCCGTACCCCGATGGTCGGCCTATGTGGCGAGCAAGACCGCGTTGCGCGAGTTGGCCGACTCCTTGCGGGCGGAGGAAGCCCTCTACGGGCTGCGGGTGACGACCATTCAGCGGGTGGCACGGCGACCGACCTGCTGGCGAAGGTCCGCGCGCGGTTTGGACGCCCCTATCACGCAGTCGACTGCATCCAGCCCGCTACGTTGGCGTCGGTGGTGTTGACCCTTCTCGACATGCGCGACGACGCCTACCTGCCGGAGGTCTCGGTCCTGCCGACGCCTCGTCGATGACAACTCAGCTGCCGTTTACGGCCAGGCGCCCTCGACCAGCGCGGCGAATGCGACAGAGTCGGATGGCCGCGCCGCGCGGATCGCGGCAGCACACGACCGCGTGGGCTGCGTCATTATCTCGATCGCCGGACTCGTCGCCACTAATCTAACGGCCTACCTGTTCGAGATAGCGCTGCCGAATGGTGTCTAAGCGCTCCTTGGTTCGTTCGACCTCCCAGAAGGCCCAGCCGTTGCTGGCTACGCCGACCGCGTCTTCCATCGCTTTAGTCGGGGCGCTTGCGACACCGGAGGCGGTCTCGATGCTTCCTTCTGGACGGACTCGGGCATAGTACAGTTCGCCACGTCTGCGGCCGATGAGCCGGTCTCCCACACCTACCAAGCCTGCCTGAACCAAGTCCTGGAACCTGACTCCGTAGCGGGTGCGCTTCCCGGGCGCGAGAGGGCCAGGCGCTGGCGGCGGGGCCAGCCCGAGCGCGTTCAGGCTCCATATCTTCTTGGCGATCTCGTAGTAGAGTCGACCGCGCGCCTCGATAAACGGCTCCAGCGGGGTGCTTGCGTCATAGGTAGCGATCATGTCGTACAGGCCTTCACCTGTGAGGAACTTTCGGAGCCGGACATTGCCTCGTTGAAAGAAATCCGGGTTGAGCATCCCGGCCAGCAGAGTGTCCTTCCGGTATGACGCGAGCTTCTCCTCCAAGAGCATCCCGCCGTAGCTACCGTTGTCCGGACCGTCCAGGAGCAGGAGCGCTCCGAGCCGATTCCGCAGGAAGCCGTAGTAGCGGGCGTCGGGCGCCTTGTGCGCGTACTTCGACGCCGTGCTAGTGAAGAGGTGCTCGATCTCGAAGTCGCGGTCGTGGTCTCGGCGGAGAAGGAAGCGGTCGGTGGGATCTGCCTCGCCGTTGGTTGCACCCATTTCGACCCATGCGGTCAGGCGAGCCAGCACATAGTGCACGAATCTGCGTTTGGTGTCGTAGCGTAGTTCCGGGATGAGCTGCAGCCGGACGGGCCAGTCTGCAGCGTGCTCCCCGAGGGCGCGGCTGAGCTCCTGTACCGACTCGGACAGTCGCACGACAGGCGTGACCGCTGACACGAGCTCATCAATGTGTCGCTGCTCGACCGGTTCGTCGCCAAGCGTCTGCGTCACGTAGAAGAGATCGAGGAAATTGGCCACCAAACCGGCCTTCTGCAGCCGCTCCGTCTCCGAGTCGCCGGATCGCAGGGCAGCGAGCGTGAGGTCGAACTGTTCGGCTATGCCGTTGAATGTGTTGTACCGCACGGCCTGCAGATGTGGGGTGATCCGGGATCGTGCTAGCAGCAGCGTGGCGTACGTGGTGTGGAAGGGGTACAGGACCTCGGTGATAAGGCGGACCCGGTCCCCGTTCTTGCGATTCGGCCAGATCTCTGCCTCGTGTGCCCGCACCCATTCGTGTGTCGCGTCGTTTAGGCTCGGCCCCGGCTTGTGCGCGGCCGCAGGAAACCTCGCTCGGAAGACGGACCGCAGGTAGGCGAAAGCGGCGCCCTTTTCAACATCTTCCAGAGTCGACACCATTGTGGTCCATGCGCCTTCTAGCTCACGTGGGTCCGCTTCGGCATCACCAAGCAGGAAACGCTTGAGGTGGTCCATCGGTGAGAGTCGGACGCCGCAGTCATTGATCGATTGAAACATCTCTTCTGCCCGGTCGCGGTCGCCTGCGTCCATCACGACCAGGGAGACCCGGTAGAGCAGCCAGTCGATGAACATGACTAGGAGATCGCCGCGCAACTGTGCAGGGTAGTGAATGTCGATGTACTGGTACGCCTGCCAGATGCGCCGGACAGGAGGCCGTGCGCTGGCGGCGTCGAATCCACGGCCGTTAAGCAGAGCATTGAAGCAAGCGCTGTACTCGTCGACGTCCACACGGAACGTCCGCCTGCCGAACCGTTCGGACATGATCAAGGTCAAAAGCTTGCCGGCCTTGCTGTTTGCCTTCGGAGTTCCCGCTGCCTGCCGATGCAAATAGATCAACAGTAGTAGGAGCGTGATGATCCGCTGCTGGCCGTCAACCAGCGAGATCCGCCCGTCCGCGCTGCAAACGATGTATGGGCCGAGGAAGTACGGATCGTATGTTTTTACATCGGCCAGTGAGTGTTCGTCACTCCACTGATCGAAGAACTTTCGAGAGAGGTCGTTCATCAGCCGCGCTACTTGTGGTTCGTCCCAGACGTATTCACGCTGATAGTAGTCGAGAGAGAACGACTCTGTACCGAACAACACGTCGATGGATTGCTCGCGGGCACTGACTAGCTTCTTGGTATTGCGCCTTCTGGCCATGACGGCCCGACCTAAAGGGCCACAGTTGCTTTGGTCGCCACGATAGGCTCACCCCTTCCGCGCCAGATATATCCGGAGCGTACAACCCGAACGACGGTTCCGGGTTCGGGAGTACCCGACTCGGCCTCGTGCGAGTCCGGGTCAAATAGGAGACTCTCGCCGGGCTGGCCGAGCGGCCAAAGCCGCTTGCGCCGTGCCTCATCCGTGAGCAGCTTCACGACTTCCGTGATCGTGTCACCGCGAGACTGCAGGACCTCGACTGCCGCGGCAAGATCGGCAACCAGCCTGGCCTCCTCAAACTCGTGCTCCCATCCGCAGGCGGTCGTCTCGCTGGGGTCAATCGCAGCAGCCACGTTCTGCACAAGGTGTTGGGCGACCCAAGGCGGCACCTTCTTCAGTAGGTGGCCGGCCAGCACGTCCAGTGAGCTTCGAGCAGACTGCTTCTCGGTCGACCAGCCGTACTTGTTATTCATGGTAGTGATCTGTGGATGCCACTTGACGCCGCGTTGGAAAAGCCTCCAGCGATGATCGACGTCGGTCTTATTGGCGCCTGCCTCAATCACCTGGGCCTTGACCGCTTGCGCGTTGAGTGGCTCGGACGCGGTTCGAATCACATCGAGAAAGACTGCTCCTGGATCCTCCGCGAACTGCTTGACGAGGGTTCCTGCGTCCAACACGTACCGCCCCCCAGGCCCGAGCTGCATGGAGCTTGCATGCTATAGCCATGTGTCGACGTGCATCACTGTCTGATGCGCGACAGCCGCTTCATCTTACGATTGACCCGCCTTCTTGCTATGACTCGGGCACTGGTCGCCCGTTTGCTTGAATCGAGGCACCCGGCGCAGGATTTCTGTTCTTCACTTGGCGCCTGGGGCGAGGCTCGTGAAGCCGGACCATTCTCCTCTTTTCGTCGACGACCTCTGCGCGGAGGAGAGACGGCTGATCAAGCTTGGTTCAGGCGGCGCTGCGGTAGTCGTGTAGGAATTCGATGGATTCGTCCTGTTGGGATGCTTTCAACGTCTGCTCGAATTTTCCTGTGTTTGCCGTCATGGACTTCTGTCAGGTCGACAACGCGCTGCCGTTGGTGGGCTTGCGCTATGGCATGACCACCTCCGCGTTACTAACGTAGCCGTCGTCGGCCATCAACGGCTGGCCGTCAGCGACGCCCTCGCCGCCACGCTAGGCGGCCAGCCGGGCCATTTTGCGCTAAGCGCGACTGGGTCTGGTGCCTCTCGGGGCACTCAGGTTCGCCACTTGGATGCTCCTTCGGTGTACCGTCCGAACGTGCAGGATTGCAGGGCCTGGCCGCTGCCCCGATCCTCTACCTGGGGGTGGGCGTAGGCATGGCGAAGAAGCCGGACACCATCGGTGCCAGGATCCGGTACTGGCGGATGCGTCGAGGCGGGATGACCCAAGCCGTCCTCGCTGGGCTCGCTGGCGTCACCCAGTCGTACGTGTCGCAGGTCGAGTCAGGTCGGAAGACGATCGACCGTCGGTCCACTCTGGTCGCCCTCGCCGCCGCGCTTCAGGTCACAGTGGCTGACCTGCTGGGTCAGGGCACCGAATCCGGTGATCCGGCCCGCGAGAGCGCCGCCGAGTGCGTGCCGGCGGTCTGGTCGGCCCTGATCGAGATCGAGGACGGCGAGCGCCGCCCGTCGATCTTCACAGCGGAACGCCTGACGGCCGAGATCGCCCGCGCCGATCAACTCCGCAACTCGTGCAACTACCCGGCCATGGCCCGCATGCTCCCGGGCTTGCTCCTCGAATCCGCCGCCGTCGGCGGTGCCGCGCTCGCCCAGGTCGCTTACCTGGCCTCCACCTGCCTTCGGCACCTTGGCTACCGCCATTTGGCCCTCAATGCCGCGCGGGTGTCCGTTTCCGCTGCTGAGGACATCGACGATCGAGCGTGGCTGGGTGCATCAGGGTTCATCTACGCGCAGAGCCTGCCGATCGAGTCCGCCCCCTTGGCAGCCAGATCCGCTGACCGGTCGCTGGCGGAGCTTCAGGAGGACGCCTCCGACGTCCGGGTACGCCAGATGCTCGGTCAGCTTCACCTCATGGCAGCGCTGGCTTCGACCGTGGACGCTCGCCCCGACGTCGCTCGTGACCACCTCGCTGAGGCCGCGCGTGAGGCGGCGAGCCTGGGTGATCCGGCTGACGGCGGCGGCTTCAACGGGTGCTGCTTCGGGCCGACCAACGTCGGGCTCTGGAAGATGTCCATCGCGGCCGAGCAGGGCGAGTCCGGCAAGGTGATCGAGCTGTCCAGGACGATCCGGCCGCAGGTGCTTAAGGCGTCGAACCGCCAACTGTCGTACTGGCTCGACATTGGGCGAGCGCTGGCGGACGGCGGTCGCCGGGATTCGGAGGCGTTGGCCGCATTCATCCGGGCCGAGCAGGCCGCACCGATTCCGTTCGCCATCAACCCTCTCGCCCGCGACGCCGTGGCGACCCTTGCGCAGCGTGCCCAGCGCCGAGCCATCCCTGACGAGTTGCGCCTGCTCGCCGGCCGTATCGGCGTCAACCTGGCCGCATAACTGGCAGTAATCACCACATCACGAATCCGGCCTACTGTCCGGTTTGGGACGTGACCACGTCCTGATGGCTCGGCGCGGCTGAGTTGCTGGGCCTCCATCGGAGGAGGCGGGGATGAGCGGCGGCGACGACAACGCTCCGGAGCACGACAGCGAGGCGGCCGAGCGGGAGGCTGCCAAGCAGCGCCTCCTGGCGCAGGCCGAGGCGGAGCGCGTACCCGTGGAGGACACGACCCGCGCGGTCCCGGATCGGCGGTGGCGGCGTGACCAACGATGACCTCCCGATCGGCCGCCGGGTCGCGAGCTGGCGGGTGCGGCGGTCGATGACGCAGCAGATGCTCGCCGACCGGTTGCGCAGGTCGAAGAGCTGGGTGGACAAGGTGGAGCGGGGTGTGCGCGCCCTGGACCGGTACTCGGTGATCCAGGAGCTGGCTGACGTTCTGCGGGTCGACCCGGCGGTGCTGCTCGGTCAGCCGCCCAGTGCTCCGACGGGTACGCCGGACGGGGTGGACGACATCCGGGCGGCGCTCGCCCGCTACGACACCCGGCAGACCGCACCGCGAAGCGAGGAGCTGAGGCGGCAGGTCGGGCACGCCTGGTTGACCTACCAGCACGCGCACTACGGGCAGTTGGTGCGCGCGCTGCCGGGTCTGCTGGACGCCGCCCAGGCCGCGCAGAAAGCAGAGGTGTTGGTGCAGGCGTACCGGATCACCTCGTCGCTGTTGGTCAAGCTCGGCGAGGCCGACCTCGCCTGGCTGGCCGCCGACCGTGCGATGTCCGCCGCCGGCGACGACCCGATCCTGGCGGCAAGCGCCACCATCTCGATAACCGAGGCCCTCCGCGCCACCAACCGTAACCCCCTGGCCCTGAAAGCGGCCCTCCCAACAGCCAACCGCCTCCTCGCGCCCCAGTCCCACCCCGTCGATCATGAGGTTGGCGGGTCTGGTGGAGATCAAATCGCCCGTCAACTTCATGATCAACGAGGTGGGGGTGGGGGTGTGGTCGTGGGGTTGCCGTGGGAGTGGGCGGTGGGTGGGACGTTGCTGGTGCAGGCGGCGCTGGCCGCCGCCGGATGTGGCGAGAACCGCCGCGCCGACGAGCTGACCGACCGGGCCGCGGGCGTTGCCGCACACCTACGGGGGTACGACGACACGCACCGCACCAGCTTCGGGCCGGTCGCCGTCGAGCTGGCCCGGGTTCTCGTTGCGGCACAACGGGGTGACGCCGAAGAGGCGTTATGGAGGCACTCAAGCGTTGTGCGGCGGGAGGGGTGGCGGCGGTTACCGGCCGAGTATCGGGGTGCGTACCTGGTCGACGTCGCGCGGGCGTACCTGCACCTGGGCGACGTGCGCGGGGCGGCACGGGCCCTGGTGGACGCGGACAGTGTCGCGCCGGCTGAGGTTCGGTGCCGGGCGTCGGCGCGTACCGTCATCGCGGATGTCGCCCGCGCGCAGCCGGCGCCGGCCGGTGTGACGCGACTGGCGACGCTGGTCGGCCTCACCCGGTGAGACTCAGTCGGGACCTGACCAGTTACGTGCCCGGGACCTACCTGGTCGCGGTAGCTTGGTCTGAGACGCCTGAGAAATGCTCAATCGTGGCGGTTCGTGGCGGCGATGGCAGCGATATCGACGCCTGGCGCGACATCACGATCGCCACCGATGTCGACAAGCCCTGAGCGTTGGCCGCGAGCTTTTTCGAACGTCACCATCTGACGGGAAAGCGATCATGATCGCAGCTTTGGAGGGGTTCACCCAGCAGCTGGTGCCGGCGAATGGCATCAAGATCAACGCTGTCACGGGAGGCTCCGGCCCGCCGGTCCTCCTGCTGCACGGCTGGCCGGAAACGTGGTGGGGTTGGCACCGTGTGATGCCGCTGCTGGCTGCGCGTTTCAGCGTGGTGGCCATCGATATGCGCGGCGCGGGCTTCTCCGACTGCCCCCTCGGCGGCTATGACAAGGCGACGATGGCGCGCGACGCGCACGAGGTCATGGTTGCCCTCGGGCATGAGCGCTACGCCGTGTGCGGACACGACATCGGCGGGATGGTCGCCCTGCCGCAGGCCGCCATCTATCGGCAGGCTGTCACCCACCTGGCCGTCCTCGACGTTCCGCTGCCCGGCTGGACCGGATGGGAGGCGGCGACCGGGAAACTCTGGCACTTCAGCTTCCACACGAACCGGGATCTTCCCGAGCGCCTGATCCACGGCCGTGAGTACGACTACGTGTCGACCTTCATGGCTGAGCGGTTCTACGACCACAGCACCTTTGATCCGGCGGACATCGACATCTACGCGAAAGCGATGGCGCTTCCTGGTCGCACCCGCGGCGGCCTGGAGTGGTACCGGACCCTCGCCGCCGACCATGCGGCCGCGCTCGAGTACAAGAAGCAACCGCTTGAGGTGCCAGTGCTGGGTCTCGGCGGGGACCAGCGCTTCGGTGCGCAGATGGTGCCGATGCTCAGGGAGTTCGCCGGCAACGTGACGGGCGGCCCGATCGCGGGGTCCAGCCACTACCTCGCCGAGGAACGGCCGGATGACGTCGCCGCCGCTCTGACCGATTTCCTCCAGGCCACGTGACCCTCTGCGACCGCGCCGATCGGCTCATCAAGAAGGGAAAGCTGTCATGAGCGCACCTGCCATTCGCGGCGTCAACCACATCGGCATCACGGTGCCCGACATCGAAGCCGCGAAGACGTTCTTCGTGGAAGCCTTCGGCGCCCAGGTGATCTATCAGTCCTTCGGGCCGCAGGACCCGCCGAGGCAGGGACCCGAGTTCGAGCGGGCCGTCGGCGCCCACCCCGGAACGGTCGTGCGCGCGCAGGCGATGGTCAAGATCGGAACCGGACCCGACTTCGAGCTCTTCGAGATGCACGGCCCCGAACAAGCCGAGCCGGCGCGACCGAGCGACTTCGGCATCACGCACTTCGGCCTCTACACCGACGACATCGACGCATCGGTGGAGCGCTTGAGAAGGGCCGGAGGCACCCCCCTCACGGAGCCTCGCCCTATTCCCTACACGACCGAACAAGGCCCGGGGAACAAGGTCTGCTACTGCCGCACGCCGTGGGGCACGACGATGGAGTTCATCACCACGCCGGACCGGATGCCGTATCACGACCAGACGGATGTGCGCAGGTGGCAGGACGAGGACTAGGTGCGACAGGACGTCATGCGGCCTCGTGCTTCAGGGCGGGTCCGAGGAGCAGCCCGCCGTCCACGATGTGCTCGGCGCCGGTGATGAAGGCGGCGTCCGGCGAGGCGAGGAACAGCAGCGTCGCGGTGATGTCGGCGGGTTGTCCGAGCCGGGGGACGGCGAACGGCTCGGGGTTGTAGAAGTCGGCGATCGGGGCGTCGGCGCCGGCCGCTGGTTCGGTGATGAACGCGGTGGCGATGACGCCGGGGTGGATGGTGTTGACGCGGATGTTGTCGCGTCCCAGTTCGAGGGCGGCGGTCTGGGTGAGCCCGCGGATGGCCCACTTGCTGGCGACGTAGGGCGCGTAGAAGGCGGTGCCTCCGGTGCCCATGATCGAGGCGATGTTGACGATCACCCCGCCGCCCGCTCGCCTCAGCGCCGGTGCGGCGGTCTTGATGCCGAGGAACGTGCCGGTGAGGTTGGTGTCGAGGATGCGCGCCCACACTTCCTGGTCGGTGGACTCGATCAGGGCCGGCGGGTTCTGCACTCCGGCGTTGTTGACCAGGATGGTGAGCGCGCCGAAGGTCTCCTCGGTCGCCACGACGGCGTCGGCCCACGACGTCTCGTCGCGGACGTCGAGGCGTACGAAGAGTGCTCTGTCGCCCAGCTCGGCGGCGAGGGCGGCGCCGCGCTCGGCGTCGGTGGCGGCGATAACCACGTTGGCGCCCTCGGCGTGGAAGGCGCGTACGTGGCTGGCGCCCTGCCCACCCGTGCCGCCGGTGACGAGAACGGTCTGAGCGGTGAAGCGGGACATGCGGTCCTCCAGGAGCTGGCAGATGGTGAGTCGAACGACTCGCCATACCGACGGTACGTCGCCGTGAGTGGTGAGTCAACCCACTCACCTCGCTATGATGGCCGCATGACGACCTATCACCAGCGGGTGGCTCGGGAGAAGCGCGCGCTGATCGTGCGGGCCGCCACGCAGCTGTTCCTCGAGTTCGGCTACGACCGGGCGTCGCTGGCGCGCATCGCCGAGGAAGCCGGGGTGTCGAAGGCGACGCTGTTCAAGCAGTTTCCGACGAAGGCAGCCCTGTTCGATGCGATCGTCATCGACTCGTGGGCCGGTGGTGATGACGCCGAGGTGCCGTCAGCGGGTGACCTGGCGGCCGGCCTGACCGCGCTCGGGCGGCACTACGCGGCGCTGTTGGGCCGGCCGGGGATGGCCGATCTGTTCCGCATCGTCATCGCCGAGTTGCCCCGTTTCCCCGAGTTGGCCAAGGCGCACTTCGCGGAGGGCAAGCTGCCGTACTTCGAGACGGTTCGGGCCTACCTGGTGGCAGAGCGCGACGCCGGGACGGCGGACATCGCGGACCCGCAGATGGCCGCCACGCAGTTCCTCGGGATGATCTCCAACTACCTGTTCTGGCCGAGCCTGCTGGTCCCGGGATGGACGGTGACCCCGCAGCGCGTGGTCGCGGTGGTGGACGAGGCCGTCCGCACCATGGTCGCGCGGTACGGCCGGCACGAACACCGATAGACGGTGGAAGCTCCGCCAGGGTGGCATCCCCGCGCCCTGAACGGGGCGGGGTTTCCGGGAACGTGAGATCCGGGCATGTATGCCGGCACTGCTGGAGGGGAGAGACGGCAATGCTGGTGTACGGCTATCTCGGCGCGGTGCTCATCGGTGCGCTCGTCGGCCTGCTCGGGCGACTCATCCTGCCGGGGAGGCAGCGGATCGGCATTGTCGCCACGTTCGTCCTCGGCGTCGGCTCTGCGGTGTTGGGCACAGTGGTCGCCAGGGCGCTCCATGCCGACGACGACGCCGGTGTGAAGGTGTGGGTGCTGCGCTGGGACTGGATCGTGCTCGCGATCCAGGTCGGCCTCGCGGTCATCGCCGTGGCGCTGGCGAACATGCTCACCTTCACCCGGCTTGCCGGCGGTGACGAGACGCCGCGTCGGCGGGTCCGTCGCAGCAAGGCCAAGCGCGAGTCGTGAACGCCGATCATGCCCGCTGCCGCGGTGGGCGCAACGTTCACGATCCCGGTCAGGGAGCCGTCGGCCGCGTCCCACGCCGGTCGAGCCTGTCGCGGATCGTGAAGACGACGAGTGCGAGCGGCACGAGAACCCAGAGCTGAAGCACCGCGTACCGGCGCAACTCCCGGTCGATGTCGACGCCGGCCAGTTCCGCATCGAGGGCGCCCGGCCGCATCAGGGCGAGCGCGTACCGGGACAGCGGCGCGTAGTTGAGGCCCGCGGTTCCTCGGCTGCCGTGCATGTCGATGGCGGCGAGGTGACGGACGTTCATCAGATCGATGGTGCCAACGGCGGGCAACCCGTGCGTCGGCAGCGGCGGCCTGAGCGGGTCACCGCGCAGGGCGTCGAGGACTTCACCGACACCCTGACCGCCTACGTGCCGCCGGTCATCGACGCCGGTCGGGGTCGGCGCAGAGTTGCGAGGTCAGGGTGGCCCGGGTCCACTCTTCCCAGGCGTCCGGTGACCAGTCACGGTCGCGGACGAAGATCAGGTAGAGCTCCGGGCTGAGCAGGCCGAACAGCAGGTCCGCCGCCATCTCGACGGAGAGGCCGGGGCGGGCGTCGGGCTTGCCGATCAGGGCTTCGGCCGCCGCGTACTGCACCGTGTAACGCGGGTCGGCACCGTCCGGCCACTGTGCGGCGATCTCCGGGTCGGTGGCCGCGGCAGCCGCGATCAGGGGCATGATCGGGGCGACCCGGCCCAGGATCTCGCGGGCGCCGTGCACGTGCGCGCGTAGTTGCCCGGCCGCTGTGGGCTCGGCGCACGCGGCGCGGAACCACTCACGGTCCATTGTGGCGACCGGCTCGGTGTCCCCGGCGATGGACGTGTCGACGACGTCCTTGAACAGCGTGCGCTTGTTGCGGAAGACGAAGTAGACCGTCTGGACGGCCACGCCCGCGGTGTCCGCGACCTCCTGCAGGCTCGTCGCCCCGTAACCCTGCGCGACGAACAGCTCGCGAGCCGCCTCGATGACCTTTGCGCGGGTGCGCTGCGAGCGCTCGGCCCGCTTGTCCGGCCGCTTGACCGTGTTCATGGCGCGAGTTTATCTTTAGAGGAATTCACTAGAGTTGAACTCTAAATACTTGGAGGAGACGATGACCCAGCCCGACGCCACCCGGAGGCCGGGACCGGCTCCGACGCAGCGAGACCCGGAGGAGGAAGCCGTCCACCGCGCCCTCGAGAGCTACTACCGCGCCGGCAAACCGCCGTGGGACACCGGCGTGCCGCCGCCCGAGCTGGTCGACCTGGTGGAGGGGCACGGCGCGTTGCCGCCCGGCCGCGCCCTCGAACTCGGCTGCGGCACGGGGACCAACGCCATCTACCTCGCACGTCAGGGCTGGGAGGTGGCCGCCGTCGACCTGATCGACAACGCCGTCGACCAGGCCAGGGAGAAGGCCGCGGCGGCGGGAGTGACGGTACGGGTGTGGCACGGAGACGCCACCCGCCTCGACGAGTTGGATGTGCCGGGCCCCTTCCACCTGTTCTTCGACCTGAGCTGCTACTGCGGAATACCCCTGCACCGCCGCGACGCCTACGCCGCGGGGCTCACCCACCGCGCCGCCCCCGGAGCGCTGCTGCTGATGTTCGGGTACGGTCCCGAGTCGCTCGACAACCCGACCTCCGAGATCGCGTCGTGGGCGGCCGGCGTCACCGCCGACGAACTGCGCGCCAGGTTCCCCGGCTGGGCGCTCATCGACGTCACCCCGGGCACCAACCCGATGCCGACCTTCTGGTTCACGCTGCGCCGCGACGCCTAGTGATCGCGTCCTGCTCACCTGCGCATGTCGGGGCGATCACTCGAAGAACTTGATGCTGAACCCGGTGTCGGCGGTCGGGCCGGGCACGTTGGCGCGGCGGTAGGTGGTGTTGCCCCACCAGCAGAAGGTGCCGGTGTACCAGTACCGGTTCGCCCACGAGTACGCGGTGCCCTTGGGAACGGCGTGGAACATCAGCGGGAACCTCGGCCCGGCGGGCGGGCTGGTGGCGATGTCACCGTTGAGCAGCACGAAGCTGTGGTGGCCGGGGCCGTTCACGTGCAGTGTGGGATCCCAGCCGGCCATCATGGTGGACCGGTTCGAGCCGAACAGGCAGCCGTTCGACTTGTACCAGTCCCACACGTACGTCGGGTCGCCGCCGGCGCGCAGCCGCAGGTCGGCGAGGCAGTACTGGTCACTCCAACTGCCGTTCGCGGAGTAGACGATGTGCAGTTGACCGTTGGGGTCCCGGATCGCCTCGGGCGACTCGTTGATGTACGGGTTGCCGACGACACGCTCCCAGCTCTCCCGTGGTTGGGAGATGACGTACCGGTTGCCGGTCGGGGTGAGCGGGTCACTCATCCGGCTCAGGTAGATGTTCTGCTCGATGTTGGTGTCGCCGGCCCAACCGGACCAGACGAACCACCGCTGACCGTTGAAGGTGAACAGGCTGCCGTCGATGGCCCACTTGCCGCCGGGCAGCGCGAGCTGCCGCTCGGCGGTGTAGCCGCCGGCCGGCGACGCCGAGTGGATCACGTACATCCGGTGGGCGGCAGCGCGCCCGGCGGTGAAGTAGATGTAGTAGCGGCCGCCGTCGGTGACGATCTCCGGGGCCCAGACCTCACCGAGGTCGCGGGTGTCCGTCCACACCTGACGCGCGGGTGCGGCGGCGAGCGCGTCGGGTGATGCCGCCTGCCGTACGGCGATCCCGTTGTTGAGCGACTGCACGGAGATGTAGGTGGCGCCGACGCGGATCACGCTCGGGTCGGCGGCCCGTAGGCTGGTCTGACCGGCGGTCGCCGGGCCGGCACCGGCGGCGGACAGGCCGGTGGCGAGCACGGCGGCCACGAGGGCGGAGAGAATGCGGTTACCGACGTCCACGATCGGGCTCCTGTCCTCGGCGTGAGCTGGCAGCCAGCATCGACACCTGTAGATTAGCTTCAGGAGGGCCGCTCGTCATGAAGTTCCTTCTCACCTCGGGAGGCATCAGCAATCCGAGCATCTCCGCCGCGCTCGTCGACCTGCTGGGCAAGCCGATCGGTGAATCCACGGCCCTGTTCATCCCCACCGCTCTCCACCCGTTCCCCGGCGGCGCGGAGCGGGCGTGGAAGGCGGTGCACGGTCGGGCTGACATCCCGCTCACCCAGCTGGGGTGGAAGTCCCTGGGGCTGCTGGAGCTGACCGCGCTGCCCAGCATCCGGGAGGAAAACTGGGTCCCGGCGGTCCGGGAGGCCGACGCCCTCCTCGTCTGGGGCGGCGACGTGCTGTACCTGACCTACTGGCTGCGCCGGTCCGGCCTGGCCGACCTCCTGCCGTCGCTGGTTGACACGGTCTACGTCGGGGTCAGCGCCGGCAGCATCGCGGTCACCCCGTACAACTGCGACGCCGAGTTCGACCTCGCCTTCGTCCCGGACGGCAGCGACATGGCCCAGGACGCCGACCGGGCGCTGGGGCTGGTGGACTTCACGCTCTACCCGCACCTCGATCATCCGGGGATGGAGGACACCACGCTGCCCGACATCGAGAAGTGGGCGTCCGGAATCCCGGTCCCGACGTACGCCATCGACGACGACACCGCCATCACCGTGGTCGACGGGGCCGTCGACGTCATCTCCGAAGGCGAGTGGAGACTGCTCAACGCGCGACCGCCCGGACGTCCGGGCCGTAATTGACGCGCCGAAGCTGGAGGGCGCCCTAGCACCGCATCCTGCGCCGGCAGGTGACCGGCCGACGCTCGTGCGCCCGGGTGTCCGCCGTCCCCGGGCGCGCGTATCCGTACGCTAGTTTCTGGTCCATGAAATCCCTGGACCTGGTCCTGGCCGTCGTGGCTGTCGCGGCCAACCTGGCAGTCGCCGGTGTGCTGCTCGCCAGGAGCCGTGGCGGCACGGCGACGCCCCGGATCTTCGGACGTCCGCAGCGGTCTCCGCGCCTGCGGGCCGCGATGCACGCCTGCCTGGGGTTGGGCCTCGGCGGCGGCTGGCTCGTCCGGGACGTTTTCCCGCCGCGGTCGCTGGGTGACACGGTGGTGTTCAACGTGGTCAGGGTCCTGCTGCTGGCTGGACTTGGCGCCGCGCTGCTGGTCGCTTTCCGGCACCGGCGTTCCCTCCAGAACGACACTGCCGGCTAGAGCGTGATCGACTCGGCTTCCTGGAAGTCGGGGTATCCCGGCCTCTCGGATGCCCCGACTTCCTGAAAACCGAGTCGATCATGCCCCGCCGCGCACGACCGGACGGCCCCCACGCCTGAGGGCGAGAGGGCCGTCCGGTCGTGCGGGTGCCGGTCAGCCGCCGGCGAACTCCACAGTGGTGCCGCACTTGGCGTTCTGGTTGAGGCAGGACTTCACCAGGTCACCGAGGCGGGCCGGGTCCCAGGCGTTCATGAAGTCACCGTGCATGGAGGACGGCTTGCCGGAGGAGAGGCTGAGGCCGTCGCCGCCCAGCGACTGGTAGTTGACCATGAAGCTGAGGTCCGGCACTGCCACCGGGTACTTGCCGGTGCAGACGCCGTTGACCGGGTCGCCCATGTGTGACTTGTGGTCGGGCGAGTCGATGTTCTTCCCGTCCCAGCAGTCCTTGAACACCAACTGGAAGATCAGATTGCCGCCGGGGGCGCAGACCGGCCAGTTGCCGTCGGCGCTGCGGCCGATCTCGGCGCTTCCGGCACACCAGAACTGGTTGCTACCGGCGTTCTTCGGGGTGTCCACCTGCTTCTTGGCGTCGCCCTCGACCACCCGCAGACCCGGCGGGAACGGCTTCACCGTCGACGGGTCCTTGACCCGCGAGCCGTAGTAGACCCGGAAGCTCTTGACCGGCACCGGCTTGCCGTCCTTGCGCAGCTCCGGGACCCAGTAGGCGCTCAGGTCACCCGGCGCGTTGCAGTTGGTGATGGAGGAGAGCAGCTTCTCCGTGGTGGTGAAGGCGTCAACCTTCGGCCCGAAGAAGGTGTGCATGTGCGAGGCGCCGGGCAGGCCGGGGACGACGATCGGGTCGTCCGGGGCCGAGTTCGCGACCTCGCAGTCGGTGTGGAACTCGGGGACCCGCGTGGTTCCCGGCGTCACCGCCTTGGGCTTGATGGCGTTGAAGGCGGTCAGTTCCCGGTTCCACCTGGCCTGGTCCACCGGGACCCAGCCGGCGGTCGGGGTGCTCGGCGTCGACGTCGGCGTGACGGTGGACGACGGCGTCATCGAGGGCGACGGCGGCGCGGAACTCGCGGGAGCGCTCGGCGTCGTGCCGGTCGCCGGGCCGAAGGTGAACCAGTTCAGGTTGACGAAGTCCGACGTCGAGGAGCTCCTGAGGACGGCGAAGACGGTCTGCGCGCCGGCCGGCACGGTGGACGCGGTGGCCGAGACGGTCTTCCACTTCTGCCAGCCGCCGGTCCCGGTGACCGGGAAGCTCGCCAGCAGCGTCCCGTCCTGCGCGCCGAGACGCAGCTCGACGGTGCCGCCGTCGGCGTTCTGCGAGGCGACCCGGGCCGTCAGTGTGGCGCCGGTGATCGCCACGCCGTCGTACCGGAGCCAGTCGCCGTTGGCCAGCCAGCCGACGTTGCGGCCGCCGTCGGCGTCGCCGGTGTTCTCGGTCTGCGCCCCGGACTGCGCGGCGAAGGCTTCCGCCTGGACCCGGCCGGGCACGACGACCTCTTCGGCCTGGGCGCCGGCGATGTAGATGCCGCTGGCGGTCAACGCGGCGGCGACAGCGCCGGCCAGCGTGAGGCGGGTGATACGACGACGCCTGCGCGCCCGGTCCGGCGGTGCGACATGCGCGGGGGGAGGAGTCCGCATTACCAAATTCTTCCTTTGTCTTTTCGACGGCAGAGCTGATGGCGAGGTGAATTATGGGCGGGTCGGGGGATTCGCATCAACTCGTGGAGGAAGAATTAAGGAGGCCATTTCGGACGTCCCTGGTGGCCGGTCCGGCGGCGTCGAATAACAGTTTCCGAGATGCTTTTTCCTTAAGTTCTCCTTAAGTGCCCAGCCGGTACGGATGGTTGCGCGGCATTGTCAGCCGGGCGAACGTCCGCCGGCTCCGGTCGCGAAGTGCTGGGACGACGGTGCCGGAAGCTTGTGACTTTCTCAACCGTGGAAAACGGTAATGTGCGACAGGCCAAACTGTTCCGCGCATCCGCTGCGCTCGACTTCGGCCAATTTCGCGCGAGTCGTTTTCGTGCTGACGGTAACCATGATGACCGTGCTGAGCAACGCCGCGGCGGGCGCGAGCGCCAGGCCGTGGCGTACGCCGTTCGCCGCCACCGGACCGGTGAGCGCCGAGCCGGCGGCGCTGTCGACGTGAACGCGGTCGCCACCCAGGCGAACGCCTCGGCGACGGTCCACGGCGGGGCCAACCGGCCCACCCGGGCCGGCGGCCTGCCGCGTCTCCGGGTGCGGCCCCGTTGATCAACTCGGCTTTCAGGAAAGCGCGATATCCCGGTGCGAAGGACGCCCCGACGTCCAGGAAGCCGAGTCAATCAAGACGGCGCCGGTCAGGCGCCGCGGTCGGGCGCGCTCATGTCGCCCGTCGCAGGGGTGCCATCAGCGAGTCCGTACCGCAGGTAGACGGTGCCCTTCGGGCTGGCGACCGGCGGTTCGAGGAGGGTGAGGTTGGTCGGCACCTCGCCACCGTCGAAGACCTTCTTGCCGACACCCAGGACGATCGGGTGCACCCACAGGTCGAGACGGTCGAACAGCCTCTCGCGCAGCAGGGTCTGCACCAGGTTCAGGCTCCCGACGACCTTGATGTGCTCGTGCCGGTTCCGGATCTCACGCACCGCGCTGGCCAGGTCCGGGCCGAGGTGGCGGGACCCGGCCCAGGAGAGGTCGGGTTCGCCACGGGACGCCACGTACTTCGGGACGCTGTTGAAGAGCGTGGCGATGGCGTCGTCCTGGCCACCCTCCTGGTGCGGCCAGTAGGCGGCGAAGATGTCGTAGGTGCGCCGGCCGAGCAGGAGCGCGTCGGTGCCCTCGTACGCGGCGGCGACCTGCTCCCCGGCGACATCGTCGAGCAGGGGCGCCTGCCAACCACCGAACGTGAAGCCCGCCGGGTCCTCCTCGGGACCGCCGGGTGACTGCGCGACCAGGTCGAGGGTCGCGAACAGCTCGATGTGGATCAGACCCATGGTGTCCTCCCGCTGAGATCGGTGGTTCCGGTTGATGCCGACAGTCGACCAGACCAGCTTCCCGCCACTGGTTGCCCTGGATGTGGTCGCCGTTCTCCAGCCTCGTGCAGGCGTGGCCGTGTCTGGTCAAGCGCACCTGATCAAACCACCTGCGGCGGCCCGGACAGGATCTCGACGTACCCGTCGCTGCCGTGCACGCGGATCCGCTGCCCGTCCTGGATCAGCCGGGTGGCGTCGAGCACGCTGACCACGGCCGGCAACCCGTACTCGCGGGCGATCACCGCGCCGTGCGTCATCAACCCGCCGACCTCCGTCACCAGGCCGGCGATGCCGACGAACAGGGGTGTCCAGCTCGGGTCCGTGTGGGCCGTGACGAGGATGTCACCCGCTTCCAGGTCGGCCTGGGCCATGTCCACGATCACCCGGGCCCGTCCTTCGACCGTCCCGGCGGACACCGGCATCCCGACCAGCGCGCCGGCCGGCACGTCGTCGCGCCGGTACGCCCCGGTGACCGCCTCGCCGTCCGAGGTCAGCACCCGGGGTGGCGTGAGCGCCTGGTACGCGCGGAACGCCTCCCGGCGCTGCCGGACCAGCTCGTCGTCGACACGCCGGGTGCGCACGACCTCCTCGAACTCGTCGAAGGTGAGGTAGAAGACGTCGTCGAGTTCGGTGAGCGCTCCGGCCCGCACCAGGCGCTCGGCCTCGGCCAGCAGGGCCTGCTTGTAGACGAGATAGCGGCTGACGATGCCGTACTTCGGGTACTCGCGGTAGCCGATGAAGGTCCGTACCCGGTCGATCATCCGCTCGGTCTCGGCGGCCTTCTGCTCGCCGTCCGGCAGCGCCCGCAGGCCGGCCAGCACCTCCCGCGCCTTCTGCCGCGCCCGCTGCTCTCCCTCCGCGAAGCGCCGGCGCGCCGCGCCCGGCTCGAAGAGTCGCACGTTGTCGAGGAGCACGGGCACGAGCGTGCGGGGGTGTTCGCTCCACCGTGGCCTGGTGATGTCGATCTCGCCGACGCAGCGCATGCCGTACCGGTCCAGGTACGCCTCGATGGCGTCGCGCGCCTCGACGCCGCCGGGGAGTTTCGGCAGCTCGTCGAGGAAACCGTCGTCCTCGACGCCGGCCAGGAACGCCACCACCTCCGGATGGGGACGGATCACGTCGGCGACGTCGAGCAGCGCCAACCCCATCTCCGAGGTGATGTTGCCGGGGGCGGACAGGGTGAGGGTGTCAGCGGCGTTCTTCTCGCCCAGCCACTCACGCAGCCGGTCGTTGAGCCACCAGGTGGCCTGCATGCCGGCCATGATCGCCTGCATGTTCAGCGGCTCGGCGAGGACCCGTTTGTGCTCCTCGAAGGCGTCCCGCAGGAAGTCGAACAGCGCCGGACCGCGCACCGTGGCGATGTCGCGGCGCAGGGCGGCGACGGACGCCTCGTTGCGCTCGATCAGGTCGGCCACGATGGCCGGGTCGGTGGCGATCGACGGGGCGTCGGTCGGCAGCCGTGCGGGACCACCGTCGCCGGTGTTCGTCGGAATGACGTCGGGACGGTCGAGCAGCGTCCGTAACGCGTCCGCCATCAACGGATCGGACGTGTCGACCATGTCCAGGAAGCCGACGCGGCCCGTGGGCGAGGCGAGCAGCCCGGTGGCGTCGACGAACAACCGCCCGCCGGCCTCCAGCATCGGGGCCATGGCCGTCAACTGCCACATCGAGATGCCCAGCGGCCGCATGGCGTCGGTCATCATCTGCTGGTGGCCGACCGAGAGGTAGACGTGGTACTCCTGGTCACCGGCCTGGGGGACCGGGAACAGCGTGGTGATGGGTCGGCTCTGCACGATCTGGAACTCGTCGTCGACCAGGCACCACTCGATGTCCTGCGGGCGGCCGAACCGCGCCTCGACCCGGCGCCCGAGCCGCACCAGCCGGACGACCTGCTCGTGCGTCAGCGCCGGCTGCTCCTGCCGCCGCCCGTCGATCGCCACCTCCCGGGTCCCGCCACCGGGCACGGCGGCGACGGCGCGCTGCTTGACGGCCACCGTGGCGGCGACGACCTCCCCGTCGCGGACGGTGAACACGTCCGGGTTCACCAGGCCGGACACCAGGGCCTCGCCGAGGCCGAAGCTGGCGTCCACCGTCGCGACCCTGCGGTTGCCGGTGACCGGGTCGGCGGTGAACAGGATGCCGGCCGCCTCCGGGACGACCATCCGCTGGACCACGACGGCCATCTGCGCAGCCCGGTGGTCGACGCCGTTGCGCAGCCGGTAGACGACGGCCCGCTCGGTGAACAGCGACGCCCAGCAGCGGCTGACGTGCCGCAGCACCGCCTCCGCTCCCACCACGTTCAGGTAGGTGTCCTGCTGCCCCGCGAAGGAGGCCGTCGGCGTGTCCTCCGCCGTGGCGCTGGAGCGCACCGCGTACGCGGCCTGTTCGCCGTACGAGGCGACAGCGCGGGTGATCGCGCCGGCCAGCTCGTCGGGGACGGGGGCCTGCTCGATGCTGCTGCGGATCTCCGCGCTGAGCACCCGGACCGCGTCCCGGTCGCCGGGATCGAGGCGGGACAGCCGGTCGAGCCGGTCGTCGATCGACGGCACGTCGGCCACGACCCGGCGGAAGGCGGCGGTCGTCACGCAGAACCCGGCCGGGACCCGGATGCCGTCGATCCGCGACAGCTCACCCAGGTGCGCGGCCTTTCCGCCGACGGATGACACCTGCGTCGCGTCGACCCCCCGAAGATCCACCAGCGGTACGAGGCCGTAGCCCTCGTCCGTCGACAACACACCCACGTCGTGCCCCCGTTACCTTGTCGGCGCTGGTCCGGCCGCCGATTCTGCGCCAGGACCGGGGTATTGCCGCAAGCCCCCGGGTGCGATATACGTTAGAAGTGGCAGGGAGTCGTCTCCCTGCCTTTGTCGTTGGCGGGCTGGGCTGCTTGCCCGGGGCGTCGACGCCGGGCTGCGCTAGCCGGCGACCTCCACGCCGGTGAGGGTGACGCCGCGGTGCGCGGCCAGGAGTTCGGCCTGGTCGGTGATGGCCCTGCGGGTGGCGCCCGACAGGCTCCGCCACTGCCGCACGACGACCGTGAACGCCCTGCCGGACTTGCGGGGGCGCCAGGTGCCGACCACCTCGCCGTCGACCAGGACGGCGCCGGGCCGACCCAGCACCGGCCACAACTCCGTGCCGCGGGCGGCGTCCGGAACCAGCGTCGTACGGTCCTTGGCCTGGAGGAACAGGTCGTACGGGCCGAGCAGGCGGGTGACCGCCCCGTCGGCCGACGCCAGCGCCTCCTCGTCGGCGGCCAGCAGTGATCGCGCCTCGCCGTCGACGGTCACCCCGGCCACGTCGTCGGGCCAGTGCGCCTTCACGTCCTTCACCGGGGCGTCGAGATAGTCGGCCACGTGCTTCGGGGTGGCCGGACCGAGCAGCCGGAGGTACGCGCGGACGAGATCGAACCGGTCGTCCGCGGCGGAAGCCCTTCGGAACCCGGCGATGGGCTCCAGGATCGGCGGTGAGGTGTCGAGCCGCAGTTCCAGCCCGGCCCGTACGGCGGCGAGCCGGAACGGCATCTCGTAGAGGTGGGTGGCGTCGCACGGGCGGCAGAACCGCAGGTACGGCTCGGGCAGCGCGGCGGCCAGGCGAGCCGACACGTCTCCCTTGACCGTCGGCGCGTCGACGATGGCCCGCATGTGGACGGCGATCTCGTCGAGGGCGGCGAGATTGCCGATGCCGGCGGCCTTCAGCGGCCGGGAGGCGTCGTAGATGCGCTTGCCCGCGTCGGCGTCGGAGAAGGGCTCGACGGCGGCGGCCACCCGCCCGACGTCGGCCCGGCGGTAGAGATGGGGGGCGCCCCGTACGGTCCACAGCAGGACCATTTCGGTGCCGGTCACCGCCCTCCCGTCGACTCCGCGCAGGGCCAGCGCCCACCGAGCCGCCTCGGGTCCGGTGTTCTGCACCCCGATGTCCAGGATGGCGGTGTCGGCGGGCGTGCCCGCGCCCCGGTCGAGCTGCTGGGCCCGGACCCGGAAGTTCATCACCTGGCGACGGTCGACCATTGACGCACCCTAAACGGCGGGGCCGCTGGCCGGCCGGAACGCGGCGTCCGGCCGTGGCGCGCCGTGACCACTGCCGTACGTGCGGCCGAACGGCCTGATGTTCTGCGAAGCGGTGCGCGACCGTCAGCCACGCGAACAGCGCCAGCTCGAAGGCGGTGATGGTCAGCAGTCCGACGGTGACGACCGTGGACAACGCCCGCCAGATTCTCCTGACCAGGTGTCCGGGCGTGCCGACGTACCGGAAGAGGACGGCGATGGCCACGGCGGCTGACGAACCCCACCGCGAGCGCGGCCCAGGACAGCGCCACGAGCCAGGCCGGTTGCGTCTCGCCCCCTTCCCGCCCCTTGACCTTGACACAGTGACAAGGTCTTCACTGGGGTTCGAGGAGGTGAGTTCGATGACCGGTCCACACCAGGACACCAACACCACGAAGACTCTCCAGGGGCTGGAGCACCCGGACCCGTCGGTGCGACTGCGGGCGGCCCTGGCCGTCGGCACCGCCCCGGACCCGCGCTGGGTCGACCCGCTCGTCGCCCGGTGCGCGGTCGAGCCCGACTTCTCCGTACGCGAAATGCTCACCTGGGCCCTGACCCGCCACCCGGCGCAACGGACGGTCCCCAGGTTGGTCGGCGAGCTGCGCGCGGAGCGCGCGCAGGCCCGCAGCCAGGCGCTGCACACGTTGTCCAAGATCGGCGACCGGCGGGCGTGGCCGGCCATCACGCGGGCGCTGCTCACCGACGCCGACCCCGAGGTGGCGCGGAGCGCCTGGCGGGCGGCGGTCGTCCTGGCGCCCGCCGACGCGGCGGCCGAACTGGCCGGCGTGCTGGCGACGCAGCTCGGGCGCGGCGACCGCGAGACGCGGCTGAGCCTGAGCCGGGCGCTGATCGCGCTCGGCGAGGGGGCGGCGCCGGTGCTGCGGGCGGCGATCACCGACGGTGACCCGGCGGTGCGCGCGCACGCGGTCGCCACCGACCGGCTGTGGCAGGACCCGGACGCCGGGTTCGCGTACGGCAGCGACGAGGCCACCCGCGTGGTCGCCCTCGGGCCGGCGGCGGCGAGCGGGTGATCCCGTGCTGATCGGCGAGGTGGCACAGCGGTCCGGGGTGAGCGCCCGGATGCTGCGGCACTACGACTCGCTCGGGCTGGTCCGGCCGACCGGTCGGACCAGCACCGGCTACCGCGAGTACACCGCCGAGGACATCCGGCTGATCTTCCAGATCGAGAGCCTGCGGTCGCTGGGGCTGTCGCTGCGCGAGGTCAGGCGGGCGCTCGACGACCCGGGATTCAGCCCGTCCGGGTTGGTCGACGACCTGATCCGGCAGACACAAGACCGGATCGCCGCCGAGACGGAGCTGCTCAACCGGCTGCGTCGGATCGGCGCGGCGGAGCCGGCCGACTGGGCGGAGGTCCTGGAGACGGTCGCGCTGCTGCGCGGGCTGGGGTCGGAGAGCGCCGGCCGCCGGCAGCGCGCGGCCCTGTCGTCGGCGGCCAAGGTCCCGGTGGAGGCCCTGGTCGAGGCGGTGCTGGCCGAGGCCGACCCGAACGTCGCCGGTGCCCTACGCTGGGCGTTGGCGCCCTCCGGCGACAGCGGCGTGGCCCTGCTCGCGGAGGGCCTGCGGTCGCCGGAGGCGGCGGTGCGCCGCCGCGCCGTCGAGACGGTCGCCGAGATTCCGCACGACGCGGCGACCGGCCTGCTGCGCGAGGCCCTCACCCACCCCGACATCGGGGTACGCCGGTACGCGGCGGTGGCGCTCGGCGCGCGGGGCGGGACCGGGGCGGTTCCGACACTCGTCGACACGGTGGTCGAGGAGGCGAACGACGTCGACGCGGCCGACGCGCTGAGCGCCCTGGCCCGGGACCCGGCGCTGGCGGACCGGATCACCGCCGACCTCGTCGGTCGCCTCGCTGACCGGACGGTGACACCGCCGGCGCGTCGACGGTTGGCCCAGGCGCTCGCGGACATCCCCGGAGACGCCGCCTCCCGGGCCCTCACCGAGCTGACCAGGGACCGGGATCGTGTCGTCGCGCTGACCGCGACGTACGTCCTCCGGCTGCGCGAGGCCGCGCCGCCGGGCTCGCGGCCCTGATGATCCGCCACTGGGGGCACTGACGTCGCTACCTCTGGTCGGGGCGGCGGCGGGCGAACGCGTCGACCCTGCCCCAGCGGCCCGGGATGTCCAGCAGCGCCATCCGTTCGAAGGTGGGCGGCAGCGCCGGGTCCACGGCCAGGTGGTCCTCGTGCGGGTTGAGCCCGAGCATGGTGCGGATCAGCAGGATCGACGCCCCGCTGGACCACGCCTGCGGGCTGCCGGCCGTCGGGTAGCGGACCGGGAACCGGGTGGTCTCGCGGTCGAAGCCCCCGAACGCCTCGGGCAGCCGACCCTCGAAGTAGGTGGCGGCGGAGAGGATGCCCGCCGCGATGCGGCCCGCCTCGGCGGCGAACCCGTACCGGCGCAGGCCCCAGGCGATGAACGAGTTGTCGAACGGCCAGACCGTGCCGTTGTGGTAGCCGAGCGGGTTGAAGCGGCGCTGGCCCTCGGCGAACGTCCGCACCCCCCAGCCGGAGAAGAGCGCCGGACTCATCAGGTGCTCCACCACCCGGGGCGCCCGCTCCGGCGGCACGATGCCGCTCCACAACAGGTGCCCGATGTTGGAGGACAGGCTGTCCACGGGGGTGCCGTCGTGGTCGAGCGCGAGGGCGTAGAAGCCCTGCTCCTCCAACCAGAAGTCCCGATTGAAGCGCTCGTGCAGGGCCGCCGCCTCCTGCTCCAGCCGCTCGGCGTACGCGTCGTCGCCCCAGACCGTACGCGCCAGCCGCGCACCGCGGATCTTCGCGTCGTACGCGTACCCCTGGGTTTCGCAGGTGGCCCTCGGGAACCCCGGCAACCGGCCGTCGACGTAGGAGATGCTGTCCCAGGAGTCCTTCCAGCACTGGTTGTCCAGACCGGTCGCGCGGTTGCGCCGCCGGTACCAGATGTAGCCGGTGGCCTGGAGGTCGGCGTACGTGTCGATCCAGTCCAGGGCCGCGCGGGCCTCCTGCTCCAACTCCCTCACCAACGCGGTGTCGCCGCTCCACCGCTCGTACTCGTCGAGCAGCACCACGAACAGCGGTGAGGCGTCCACGGTGCCGTAGTACGGCGAGTGCGGCTGCTCCTCGAACGCGGCCGACTCCCCGTAGCGCAGCTCGTGCAGGATCCGGCCCGGGTCCTCCTCCAGCACGTCGTCGCGCCGCGCGCCCTGCAACGAGGCGAGGATGCGCAGCGTCGGCGGGGCCAACGACGGGGTGACCGGCAGGGTCTGCAGGCAGGTCAGCAGACTGTCGCGACCGAAGAGGGTCATGAACCACGGCAGCCCGGCCGCCGGCACCGTCGCGCCGCCGAGCGACAGCGGAGCGAAGCGCAGCGCCGCCAGGTCCACCAGGCTGCGCCGGTAGACCTGGTGCAGGGCGACGCTCTCGGTGTCCAGCGTCGGGGCCGCCGCGACCCACTCCCGCAGGCTCCTCGGCAGCGTGTCCTCCCGTGGCCGCTGGGCGCGCAGGGCGGCGCGCAGGTCGACGCCGTCCGGTCGCAGCGCCAGCATGTCGGCCTGTAACCGGGTGGACCACTGCTCACCGGGGTTGAGCCGGATGGCGAACCGCAGGCCGTCGGGGCCGAACTCGGCGGGCTCGCTCGCCGACACCACCACCTCCCGGTGGTAGGTGGCGCGCCGGTAACCCAGCCGCAGCTCGTTCGGGCCGACGTGGGTGTAGCGGCTGCCCACCTTGTCGGTGACGTCGAACTTGATGTCGAAGATGTCGGCGAAGTCGGCGGCGACCTCCAGTCGGATGTCGAGGTCCATGAACCGTTCGCCGTAGTTGAAGATGGTCAGCGACTCGGTCAGGTCCGGGCCGATCCGCCGCCGCCGGATCGCCGACACGTCGGCCTGCACGTAGTCCACCGCCGCGCCCGGCACCACGAAGAACGTGACCTCGTAGTACTGGCTGTCGTCCACGGACAGGGCGGTCATGCACTCGCCGTTGACGGTGAGCCGCCAGCGGGACAGGAAACGGCTGTCGGCGGCGAACAGGCCGACCGGGGTGGCCGGGGACGACTCCACGTCGCCACTGGCGTCGGACACCATGAAGGTGTTCCCGTCGATGCACGCGACGGTGCCCTCGATGTCCCTCATCGCGTCCCCGGCCCGTCGTTGCGGCTCGCCGGGTCGGGTGTCCCGTCCCGCTCCGCCGCCTCGGCCGAGCGCGGGAACAGTCGTCCGAGTCGCAGCGCCAGGCCCAGGTCACCGTCGACCAGGATCTCGCCCCGGGTGATCGCCGCCAGGCCGTTCACCTCACCGCGTGCCATCGCGTCCGCCACCGGGGCGGAGACGCGGATGACAGTGCCGGCCGGTGCGTCGCTCCTCGTCACCCGCATCCGGCCGTGATCGATCTCCAGGAGCCACTGCTCCAGATGGTCTCCGTCGCTGATGTCGAAGCGCACGCTCCCACAGACCTTGCTGAACATCGGGTTCCGCCCGGCGACGGTCAACCGGTCGAAGAATGCGTTCGTCGCCGTCATCGCACCCCCCGGCCGCTGGTAGAAGCGCGTCTCGGCTACCCGATCCGGGGGGCGGCTAACGCGCCGGAACCGTCTTCCTGAGGGGTCATCTCAGGTCGAAGTCCACCACCGCCGGCGTGCGTCCGACCCGCACCGTGGTCGCGCTGTCGAAGCTGGTGGCGTCGCGGTGCCACACCGGCGGGGTGTACGCGCAGTCGCAGCGCAGCCGCACCCGCTGCCCGGGGAGCAGGCGCAGCGTGTACCCGTCGCCCACCTCGGCCACCCCGGTCAGGTCACCGGTGGCCGCGTCGAACGCGACCACCTGGGCGTAGGTGATCAGCTCGTCGACCCGTACCGCCCCGGTCAACGGCGTGCCGGCGGGCAGCGCCTGGTTCAGGGTCGCGATCTGCCCGGCGCGGACCCGCACCGTCCGCGCCTGCGCCCGGGTGGCCGTCCCACCGGACCACACGGTGGCCAGCCCGTCGGCGGCGAACTGGACCGGCCAGTGGTACGGGCCGAGGCCGGTGATCGTGTAACGGCCCTCCTCGTCGGTCATGGGGCCGTGGTCGTCGTTCTTCGGGTCCGGCACGTAGGGCACGACCATCACCCGCGCGCGCGGCACCGGCGCGCCGGTCGCCGCGTCGGTCACCACCCCGACGACGGTGCCCGCCGGGTCGAGTCGGACGGTCGGCGCGCTGGTCACCGTACCGGAGCGGACCTGGACCACGTGGGCCCGCTCGCGCTCACCGGTGCCGCCGTGCCGGCCGACCCACTGCCAGCCGTAGCCCGGTGGGTAGATGGCGTTGATCAGCAGCCGGTACCCGCCGGGGACGACCTCGCTGGTCACCAGGACGCCCTGGTCGTCGGAGCAACCCCCACCCCGGCCGAGCTGGTCCTCACCGAGGGTGACCGCGGTCAGGGCCGCGGCGTCCACCGGGACGAGCGCGGCGCAGACCCGGGGGACCGGCGCGCCGGTCGCCGCGTCGCGCACCACGGTGCGGACGGTGCCGGTGGACACCGGCCCGGGGGTACGCGCGACGGCCGGCGCGGCGGCCGTCGCGACGAGCAGTCCGGCGGTGACGTTGGCGGTCAGGTGGCGCAGGAGTGCACGGCTCACGGGCGTGGTCCTTCCGGCGGCGCGATGGTGTGGGCCGACGGTATCGGGCGACCGCTGATCCAAATCGGTCAATGTCGTGTTGCCGACGCTCACCCCGAGGCGCAATGTGCCGCTCTCGGTGCGCGTCGGGCGTTATGCCTGAACCGGGCGCACGGGTCACCGCTACCGCATAGCGTCACGAAGGCGGTAGAGCGCCGCCGATCCGCCCGTACCCCGGCGGACCGCGCACGGAAGGAACCGGACATGAGCCGTGTCGAGACTGTGCTCCTGCCCGAACTGGACGGGCCGGTGCCGGCGATGCTGCCGAGCGCGCTCGGCCTGCTGAGCCTGGCCCTCGGCGTGGGCACGCTGGTCGCGCCGGGACCCGTCGCGCGGATGACCGGAGTGGACGACTCACCGGCGGCGCGGGCGGCGCTCCCGGCCGTCGGCGCGCGCGAGTTGGCCACCGCCGCCGGCCTGCTCAGCGGGCGACGCCCAGCCGGCTGGGCGTGGGCCCGGGTGGCCGGTGACGCGGCCGACCTCACACTGCTCGGCCGGGCCCTCGCCGACCGCTCCGGTGCACGCCGCCGCAGGGTCGCCCTGACCACCCTCGCGGTCGCCGGCATCACCGCCGTCGACGTGCTGGCCGCCGTCCGCGTCGGGCAGGCCCGCCGGGCCCGCGCCCGGGTGATCCGGATGGAGGTCGCGGTGACGGTGAACCGGTCGCCCGCCGAGGCGTACCGGTTCTGGCGGGACATGGAGAACCTGCCCCGGTTCATGGCCCACCTGGAGTCCGTACGCGCCGACGACCTGCGCCGTTCGCACTGGATCGCCCGAGGCCCGGCCGGCCACCGCGTCGAGTGGGACGCCGAGATCATCGACGACCAGCCGAACAGGTCCGTCACCTGGCGCTCGCTGCCCGGGACCCGGGTGCCCAACGCCGGGCGGGTCCGGTTCGTGCCCGCGCCCGGCGACCGGGGCACCGAGGTCCGGGTCGAGCTGCGCTACGCGCCGCCGGCCGGCGCGCTCGGACGGGCGGTGGCGAAGATCTTCGGCGAGGAGCCCGAGCAGCAGGTCCGGGACGACCTGCGCCGGTTCAAGCAGGTGCTGGAGACCGGCGAGGTGGTCCGGTCCGAGGGCAGCCCCAGCGGCATCTCCGTACGCCAACAGGCCATGCAGCGCCCGGCCCAGCCGCTGCCGGCGTCGCGCCGCTGACCGCCCGAACTCCCGAGAGGACCCGCGAATGAAGGCCACGGCCTGGATGGGCGCCGACAGCGTCAAGGTGATCGACGTGCCGGACCCGAGGATCATGAACGCCCGGGACGCGATCGTCCGGGTCAGCACCACCGCGATCTGCGGCTCCGACCTGCACCTCTACCACGGTTACATCCCGGCCATGCGCAAGGGCGACATCCTCGGCCACGAGTTCATGGGCGAGGTGGTGGAGGTGGGCCCGGAGGTCCGCAACCTCAAACCCGGCGACCGGGTGGTGGTGCCGTTCCCGATCGCCTGCGGGCACTGCTCCTCCTGCCAACGCGGCCTCTACTCGGTCTGCGAGAACTCCAACCCCAACGCCGGCATCGCCGAGAAGATCATGGGGCACTCGCCGGCCGGCATCTTCGGCTACTCCCACCTGCTCGGCGGCTACGCCGGTGGTCAGGCCGAGTACGCCCGGGTGCCGTTCGCCGACATCGGCCCGGTGAAACTGCCCGACGAGGTCACCGACGACCAGGCCGTCATGCTCGCCGACGTGTTCCCCACCGGGTACATGGGCGCCGAGATGTGCGACATCACACCCGGTCAGGTGATCGCGGTCTGGGGCGCCGGGCCGGTCGGGCTGTTCGCCGCCGCCAGCGCCCGGCTGCTCGGCGCCGAGCGGGTGATCGTCATCGACCGGTACCCGTACCGGCTGCGGCTGGTCGAGGAGCACATCGGCGCCGAGACGATCAACTACGAGCAGGCCGACGTGCTGGACACACTCAACGAGATGACCGCCGGCCGGGGACCGGACGCGTGCATCGACGCGGTCGGCCTGGAGAGCCACCACGGCAACACCGCCATGTACGCGTACGACCGGGCCAAGCAGGCCGCCCGGATCGAGACGGAACGGCCGTTCGCCCTGCGGCAGGCCATCCTCGCCTGCCGCTCCGGGGGAGTGGTCTCGGTCGTCGGCGCGTACGGCGGCTTCGTCGACAAGTTCCCGATGGGCGCGTTCATGAACCGCTCGCTGATCATGCGGACCGGGCAGTGTCACGTGCAGCGCTACACCCGGCCGCTGCTGGAGCGCATCCAGCGCGGCGAGATCGACCCGAGCTTCGTCGTCAGCCACCGGATGCCGCTGCGGGACGCCCCGAAGGGCTACAAGATCTTCCAGAAGAAGCAGGACGACTGCACGAAGGTGCTGCTCAAGGTCTGACCGGGGCGGCAGCTCTCCGCCGCGGCCCGGCGACGGTCGCGGCGTCGTGGCTACCATGTCGACCATGAACGGTGCCGACACATCGGTGCGCGTGACCGCGGACCTCACCATCAGGCTACGGCCGGTCGCCGAGCCCGACCTGGTGATATTCCGGCGGTTCCGCACCGAGCCGGGCCTGATCGGACCGGACTGGGGAGGCTTCACCGACGCGGCGGAGCCCGCCCGGCGGTTCGCCGCCGACGGCTACCTCAGCGACGACGACACACGGCTGATCGTCGAGGTCGAACAGGAGCGGGTCGCCGCCGCCGGCATCGTCAGCTACCGCGCGCAGCGCTACGCCGGGCGGGCGTCGTACTGGGAGATCGGCATCGTCCTGCTGCCGCAGTGGCGAGGGCGGGGCATCGGCTGGCGGGCGCAGGCGTTGCTCTGCGACTACCTGTTCCAGCACACCCCGGCACAGCGTATCCAGGCCGGCACCCACCCGGAGAACGTGGCCGAGCAGCGTTCGCTGGTGAAGGCCGGTTTCCAGCTCGAGGGCGTCATCCGGGCCTGCGAGTTCCGGGCCGGTCAGTGGCGCGACGGCTACCTCTACAGCCGTCTGCGCGACGACCCACCGCCCGAGGCCCTGTCCGTTCGATAGCGGAACGCCCGGTTCGCTGATCCACCCCGTTTGTGGCCGGGGACCCGGGGAACTCGCCCGGTTCGTCCGCCGGCAGGCCGCACGGCCCGCCGCGGAGACGGAGGGAGCGGGTCATGGAGTACGAGCAGATGATCGCCACGGTCCGGCAGCGCGCCGGCCTCGGGGAGAACGAGGCCGTACGGTCCGTGCAGGCCGTCCTGTCGGTGCTCGGCGAACGGCTCGCCGGACAGGAGGCCGACAACCTCGCGGCACAACTGCCCGACCCCCTGAACGGGTCGATCACCCGTAACCCGCAGGGCCGCCGGTGGGACATCGGCGAGTTCCTGAAGCACGTCGGCGACCGGGAACAGGTCGCGAACGCCGACCAGGTACGGCAACACGCCCAGGCGGTGCTGCGTACCGTCGCCGAGGCGCTCGACGACGACGACCGGCGCGACCTGCTCGCCCAGTTGCCCGGCGGCATCACCGACCTCTTCGGGGTGCCCACCCCGCGCGGCTGACCACCGCCCCACGTCGCCGGCGCGCGGCGGATCAGCGCGGTCGGACGCCGGCCTCCACGGTCAGCGTCCCGGCCTCGGCGTCGATCGTGGCCCGCGCGCCGAGCGGCACGGTGAGCTGCCCGGCGCCGTGCCCCAGCCGGAGCCCACCCAGAACCGGCACGCCCAGGTCGGACAGGCGGTCGGTGAGCACCGCCGCCGCGTCCCACTCGCCGGCCCCGCCGACGCTGTTGGTGATCTGACCGACGACCACCCCGGCGACCCGGGACAGCACGCCCACCCGGCGTAGCTCGGTCAGCATCCGGTCGATGCTGTACGGCGCCTCGTCCACGTCCTCGAAGAACAGGATCGCGCCGTCGAACCTCGGCACGTCACCAGCGCCGAGCGAGGTGGACAGCATCGTCAGGCAGCCGCCCAGCAGGGGCCCCGACGCGCGCCCGGGCACCAGCACGGGGGCGGCGGTCTCGGCCGGGTCCCTGGTGATCGTCACGGGCCCGGTGGTCATCACAGCCCGGCGCAGCGACTCGGCCGACTCCGGGCCGGTACGCGTGTCGCTCCAGTTGACCATCGGGCCGTAGAAGGTGACCAGGCCGGTGTCCCGCCAGAGCTTGCCGTGGATGCTGGTGATGTCGCTGAAGCCGACGACCACCCGGGGGTCACGCCGGACGCCGGAGACGTCGAGCCGGTCGACGATCCGCTGGGTGCCGTAACCGCCCCGGGCGGCGAAGACGGCACGGACCCCCGGGTCGTTGAACGCCGCGTCGAGGTCGGCCAGGCGCTGGGCGTCGGTGCCGGCCAGGTAGCCGTACCTGGCGTAGACGTGCTCGCCCAACTCGACCTCCAGCCCCCAGCCTCGCAGGATCTCGATGCCACGGGACATGTTCGTCGGGTTGGGGGTGCCGCCGGGCGACACCACCCGGACCCGGTCGCCGGGGACCAGCACCGGAGCCCGCAGCGCCCGCTTCGGGGCACCCGGGGCGGCCTGCGCCGCCTCGGCGGTGCCGACGAGCACCGCGCCGCCGGCCGCCGCACCCATGCCCAGCACGCGTCGTCGGGAGAGGGCGGCCAACGCCGGTCGGTCGGTCGGCGGGTGAGCTGTTCCAGACGTGGGCACCGGCGTCTCCTCATCGTCCCCGTAGCGATGCGCGAGCCGCTACAGCCTACGACAGACGTCGATGATCCAGAATGTCCACAACGGACGGACGGCCTACGGGATCGGCCACTCGTGCACCGGCCGGTTGCTGTGCATCAGGTCCACGTAGTGCCGGACCACCTCACGCAGCGCCTCCGGCCGATCCAGGTGGTCGGCGGACTCCAGTCGGTGCAGCGTCTCCACCTGCCAGGTCGCGCCGTTGCGGCCGGTCAGGCAGCGCTGCTCGATGACGCCGAGCAGCCGGTCGCGCTCTGTCGGGTCGAGCCCCCAGCGGTCCAGCCCGTGATGTGCCAACGGCAGCAACCGGCGCAACACCAACTCGGTGACGGGCAGGTAGCCGAGACCGGGCCAGAACACCTGCGCGTCGATGCCGTGCCGGGCGCAGCTGGTGAAGTTCTCCTCGGCGGCGCTGAACGACATCTGCGACCACAGTGGTCGGTCCGCTTCGGCGAGGGCGCGGACCAGCCCGAAGTAGAAGGCGCCGTTGGCCACGGTGTCCAGCACCGTCGGACCGGCGGGCAACACCCGGTTCTCCACCCGCAGGTGCGGTCGGCCCCGGGACACGTCGTACACCGGGCGGTTCCACCGGTAGACGGTGCCGTTGTGCAGGCGCAGCTCGGCGAGGTTCGGCACCTCACCGGCGGCCAGGGCCTGCGCCGGGTCCTCCGGGTCGCAGACCGGCAGCAGCGCCGGGAAGTAGCGCACGTTCTCCTCGAACAGGTCGAACACGCTGGTGATCCAGCGTTCGCCGAACCAGACCCGCGGGCGTACCCCCTGGGCCTTGATCTCCTCCGACCGGGTGTCGGTGGCCTGCTGGAACAGCGGGATGCGGGTTTCGCGCCACAGCTCCCGGCCGAAGAACAACGGCGAGTTCGCGCCGACCGCGACCTGGATGCCGGCGACCGCCTGGGCGGCGTTCCAGTAGTCGGCGAACTGCGACGGGCTCACCTGGAGGTGGAACTGGGTGCTGGTGCAGGCCGCCTCCGGCGTGATCGTGTCGGCGGTGACCGCCAGGCGTTCCACGCCGCTGATCGCGATCGGCAGGTCCTCCCCGCGCGCGGCGAAGATCTGCTCGTTGAGCAACTTGTAACGGGGATTGGCCGAGAGCGTCTCGGCGGTCAGGTGCTCCGGGCGCAGCGTCGGCAGGATGCCGATCATCACCATGTGCGCGCCGATCGTCCGGGCCTTCAGCTCGGCGGCGTTCAGGCTGGCCCGCACGTACTCCTCGAACTCCGCGGTGCCGGTGCCGGCCAGCCGGCGCGGCGGCACGTTGATCTCGACGTTGAACTGGCCCAGCTCGGTCTGGAAGCTCGGGTCGGAGATGGCCGCCAGCACGTCGGCGTTGCGCATGGCCGGGTTGGACGTCCCGTCGACGAGGTTCAGCTCGATCTCCACGCCGGTCAACGGCCGGCCGACGTCGAACCGGGACTCGCGCAGCATCTCGGCGAAAACGTCGAGGCAGCGGCGGACCTTGTCGCGATAGCGGGCCCGGTCCTCTCGACTGAAGGTTCGTACGCCGACGTCCTCGCCCATCGTCACCGCCCTGTCACCGCTGGTCCCCCTAACCTCGCACGTGATCGGCGGGCAGGGGAAGACTCGATGACCCCTTCTCTACCCAGCCGCCCGCCCCGTTAGCCCAGCCAGCGCCCACCGATAGCATGGCGGGCCGAGAGGTGGTGGCGTACGGATGCGCGAGAAGGTGACCCGGTTGTTCGTCGCGGCGGCGATCGCCGAGGCCTGCTCCTGGCTGGCCCTGCTGGTCGGCATGCTGGTCAAGTACGGTCCGACCGACAACGAGCTGGGCGTCAAGATCTTCGGGCCGATCCACGGCGGGCTGTTCGTCGCGTACGTCCTGCTGGTGCTCGCGGTGGCCCGGCTGCACCGGTGGAGCCTGCTGGCCACGGCGGTGGCCCTGGCCAGCGCGGTGCCCCCGTTCGCCACCCTCGCCTTCGAGCGCTGGGCCCGCCGTCGGGGAATGCTCGGCGTCGACCGGCGGCCGACCCGCGAGGTCGCCCCGGTCGGCTGAGCCGACGTCGGGCTGGCTGACCGGTCAGGTCGGCGCCGAACGCGCGCTCCGGCCGGCGCGGGCCGTCAGGTCAGCGCGGAGCAGGCCGCGATGCCGGCCAGCAGCAGCGCGCCCAGGAACGCCTGCAGCAGCAGCGGCGGCCCGAGGTGCGACCAGAGCGTCGCGGTACGCGGGGTCAGCAACTGCCCGGTGGTGAGGTTGACGATCCGCTCGATCCGTGGCGGCAGCTCCGGGTCGCGTTGCGGGCGCAGTGTGAGCTGCACCTGGTCGGCCGGGTGCAGGGCGCTCTGCGGCAGGTGGCCGTGCAGCTCCACCTCGCAGAGCTGACCGGCGGTGTTGCGCAGGCGCACCGGTGTGACCAGGTATTCCGGGCCCTGCTTCAGCTGCTTCCAGCGGCGGCGCGCGCCGCCGCCGCCGAACGAGAAGAGCGAGCGCAGCAGCAGGGCGGGCAGGCTGGCGACGGCCGCCGCGGCGAGCACCGCCACCAGCACCGGTTGCCCGATGCGCACCTCCCGGGTGTAGCCGTCGAGCAGGCGGATCAGCCGCCCGGTGACGATCCGCTCCGTCGGGTGCACGATCCGCCGGCTATCAAGTCCGCTGTCCATCTCCACCACCGAGAGTCCGCTTGTGTTCACAGATCGTATCGACGTCCTCGGTTGAACGACGTGAATGAAACCTGGTCACGGGCTCACGCCCGCGAGGTGACATCCCGGGCGACAGGGGTAAGCGGGGGGCCGAGCTGGAAAGGGGTCGAGCATGCAGCTGTCCTTCCTGCGCCCGCTCTACGACCGTCCCGGGCCGTGGTGCTCGGTGTACCTGGACGCCTCCGCGGACACCGAGGACGCCCATCCCGCGCTGGACCTGCGCTGGCGGGCCCTGGAACGCAGCCTCCTCGAACAGGGGGCCGACGAGCCGAGCATCGCCGCTCTGGACCGGGTGATCCGTGGACACGACCCGATGGTCGGCGACTACGGCCTGGCGGTCTTCGCCAGCCACGGCCGGGTGGTGCTCTCCGAGTACCTGTCCGCGCCGCCGCTACGCGACCTGGCCAGTTACGGGCCACTGCCGCACGTGATGCCCCTGCTCGCCCAGCGCGGCGAACAGGTCGCCTGGGTGCGCGTGCTCGCCGACCGGACCGGGGCCGACGCGATGGCGGTCAGCGCCGGTGGCGTACCCCGCCGGGCGCACGTCGCCGGCCGCGACGAGTTCCCGCTGCGGCGCGCCAAGCCGGGCGGCTGGTCGCAGTCCCGCTACCAGCGGGCCGCCATGGAGGCGTGGCACCAGAACGCCGGTGACGTCACCGCGGCGACGGTGGAGCTGGCCGAGCGGGTCGGCGCGGACGTGGTGGTGGTCGCCGGCGACGTCCGGGCCACCGGGATGATCGCCGCCCAGATGCCGGAACGGTGGCAGGACCTGGTGGTCCGCACCGACGCCGGCTCCCGGGCCGGCGGCGCCGACCAGACCCTGCTGGACGACCTCACCGTGCAGACCATCGCGGAGATCGCCGACCAGCGGATCAGCGCGGCGCTGGACAGGTTCGGCGTCCAGGAGGACGTCGGCGGTGGTCTCGACGCGGTCGTCTCGGCCCTGCAACGCAACCAGGTCGACACGATGCTCATCGTGGACGACCCGTCAGCCACCGGCGAGCTGTGGATCGGCGCGGAGCCCACCGAGATCGCCGTCGACCCTGAACAGTTGGCCGCCATGTCGGTGGCCGACCCGCAGCGGGTACGCGCCGACGCCGCGCTGGTCCGGGCGCTGGTCGGCACCGACGCGGACCTGACGGTGCTGGGCCCCGACGAGGCGCCCGAGCTGACCGACGGCGTCGGCGCGGTGCTGCGCTACGTCGATCCCAGCACACCGGGGCGGGGCAATGGCTGAGCGTTCGGTCGCCGACGTGGTGGTGGAACGGCTGCTCGCCTGGCGGGTGCCGCGCGTCTTCGGCTACCCGGGCGAGGCGATCGCCCCGCTCGTCGACGCGCTGGACCGCACCGGTGGCGAGCCGGCGTTCATTCCGGCCCGGCACGAGGAGACCGCCTCGTTCATGGCCACCGGGCACGCCAAGTTCAGCGGCGGCATCGGGGTCTGCCTCGCCACCCAGGGACCCAGCGCCGTGCAGCTGCTCAACGGCCTCTACGACGCCAAACTGGACAGCAAACCGGTGGTGGCGATCGTCGGGGAGGACATCTCCGGGCCGCTCGGCGGCGCGCACCAGGAGATCGGGTTGAGTCGCCTGTTCGGCGACGTGTGCAACCAGTTCGTCCGGTACGGCCGCAGCCCCGAGCACGTCGGGGCCCTGCTCGACCAGGCATTCCGAACGGCGGCGGCAACCCGCAGCCCGACCTGCGTGGTGCTGCCCCGGCATCTGCAGGAAGCGGTGGTGCGGGAGCCGCAGTCGTACGCCGCCGGGGTGATCACGGCGACTCCCGGCGAGCCGCTGGCCCGGGTGCTGCCGCACGAGGCCGACCTCGACGCCGCCGCGCAGCTGCTCACCGGCGGCCAGCGGGTCGCGATCCTGGTGGGCCAGGGGGGCCGGGACGCCGCGCCCGAGATCGTCGAGGTGGCCGACCGGCTCGGCGCCGGTGTCGCCACCTCGCTGCTGGGCAAGCCGGTTCTCGACGAGCGCCTGCCGTTCCACACCGGCGTGCTCGGCGAGGTCGGCACCCCGGCGGCGGCAGAGCTGATGGGTGGTTGCGACACGCTGCTCATGGTCGGCACCAACGACCCGTGGACCGACTACTTCCCGATGCCCGAGCAGGCCCGCACGGTGCAGATCGACATCGACGGGCGGCGGATCGGCACCCGCTACCCGGCCGACGTGCCACTGGTCGGCGACGCCGCCGAGACGCTGCGGGCGTTGCTGGCCCGGCTGCGCTCCCGACCCGAGCAGCGGTGGCGCGCCACGGTGGAGAGCTCGGTGGACCGCTGGCGGGCGGTCGCCGCCGACCGGGTCGCGGCCGCCGCGGGGCCGATCAACCCGCAGCTCGTCCTCCAGGAGCTGTCCGCCCGGATGCCGGGCACCGGCGCGGTCTCCGTCGACGTCGGCTCGGTCCTCTACTGGTACGCCCGGCACCTCGTCCTGCCACCGGGGGTGAACGCGCAGTTGTGCGGAACCCTCGGTTCGGTGGGGTGCGCGCTGCCGTACGCCGTCGCCGCCAAGCTGGCCGCCACCGACCAGCCGGTGCTCGCCCTGCTCGGGGACAGCGCGATGCAGCTCAACGGCCTCGCCGAGCTGATCACCGTGTCGCACCTCTGGCAGCGCTGGCGGGATCCCCGGCTGGTGGTGTTGGTGCTCAACAACCGGGACCAGAACGGCATGGACGGTGGGCGGGAGCCGTCGTCCGATCCGACCCACCGCCGCCCCGACGTGCCGTACGCCGGATGGGCCCGGCTGCTCGGACTGCACGGGGTGCGGGTGGACCGTCCGGAACTGGTCGGCGCGGCGTGGGACGAGGCGCTGGCCGCGGACCGCCCCTGCGTCCTCGAAGCGGTCGTCGACCCGACGGTGCCGCTGGCGCCGCCGGAGCCGGCGTTCGCGGACCTGCGGGGCCTGTACGCCGATGGCGCCCCGGCCCGCAGGGTTCGTGAGCAGGTGGAGGTCACCGTGTCCTCGGAAGATCTCGTTTAGTCACACCGGGCCAGGGCATCAGTAGCGGCCCGACAGACGCTGGAGGTCCCATGTCCGAGCCCGCTGACCGCCGCTACGGCCCCGCGACCCTGCCCGGGGCGCGTGGTCCGCTCTCGGCGGCCGTGATCGAGGCTCTGCGCCGGGCGCCGCACGACCTGCCGGCCGGTCTGGGCGCCGACCTCGACCCGGCGGACCCGATCGGTGACGAGGACCTTCAGACGACCCTGTTCGTCTGCTACGAGCTGCACTACCGGGGCTGGTCGGGGGTAGACGAGTCGTGGGAGTGGCAGCCGACGCTGCTGGCCCTGCGCGCGCGCTGTGAACGGGTCTTCGAGGCGGCGCTGCGCCGGCTGGTCGGGTCGCCGCCGGTGCCCGCCGCCGGGGTCGCGGCCGGGCTGGTCGAGCTGGTCCGGGCCGACGACGGGCCGTCGCTGGCCGCCACCCTGCACCGGCACGCCGACCTCACCCAGTTCCGCGAGTTCGCCGTGCACCGCTCGGTCTACCACCTGCGCGAGGCGGACCCGCACAGCTGGGCGCTGCCCCGCCTCGGCGGACCGGCGAAGGCCGCCCTGGTGGAGATCCAGACCGACGAGTACGGCAACGGCCGGCTGGAGCGGATGCACGCCGAGCTGTTCCGGCGCACTCTCGACCGGTTGGGCCTGGATGTCGGGTACGCCGCCTATCTCGACGCGGTGCCGGCGGTGACGCTGGCGACGAACAACCTGATGTCGCTGTTCGGGCTGCACCGGCGGCTGCGCGGGGCGCTGCTCGGGCACCTCGCCGCATTCGAGATGACCTCCTCGCTGCCCAACCGCCGGTACGGCGGCGGGCTGCGCCGCCTCGGCTTCGACCCTGTGGCCACCCGCTTCTACGACGAACACGTGGAGGCCGACGCGGTGCACGAGCAGATCGCCGCCCACGACATGTGCGGCGGCCTGGTCCGGGTCGAACCGGACCTCGCCCCGGACGTGCTGTTCGGCGCGGCGGCGGGCCTCGCGCTGGACCGGCTGTTCGCCACGCACCTGCTGGACACTTGGGCGGCCGGCCGCAGTTCGCTGCGGCCAACCGGCCCGCCGGCCCCGTCTGCCCCGCCGGCCCCGTCCGCCGTGCCCGCCCCGCCTGCCCTGCCGCCGACCGTCCCGATCGTCGCGCCGACCTCGATGGCCCCGCCGTCCCCGACCGCGCTCGTCTGAGCCGGTTGGCACGCCGCTGCCCGCTCCCTTTGCTCTGCACCCGCATGCGCACCACGCACGCTCCGTGACCGGCGCGCGGGTGGGTGCAGAGCAAAGGGAGCGGGTCGGGTGGCGGTCGCCGGGTGGTCGCGTTGCCGCCAGCGCTCGTGCTGGCGCCGTGCGGTCGTGCTGGCGCCGTGCGGTCGCGGCTGATGTCGGGCGGTTTGCGCGGGCGTGGCTGCCCGACCGCGGGTCAGCCCTCGCGGGCGGTGCCGGCGCGGAAGTTGATCACCTTGTGGGTGCCGTCGCAGAACGGCTTGAGCGCCGACTTGCCGCACCGGCACAACGCCACGGTGCCCCGGCGCGCGTCGATCCGTTCGCCGTCCGGGGTGACGAGCGCGAAGTCGCCACGGACCAGCAGCGGTCCGTCCTCGTACGGGGTGATCGTGGCGGCGGCTGGCTCGCTGGTCTCGTCGGTGCCCATGGCCCCGCAAGTGCCCGCCCTGGCCGCACCGAAACCCACGCGAACGAACGCCGTTGATGACCGGCGCACGCCGCTGACCAGCCGAATGTACCGCCGGGCGGGTGATGCCCCGTTTGAACCCCATCGGGACGGGAAGCCGGGCCGCGTGGTGAGCGAACGAGGCAAGGTGGGGCCGGTGCACAAGGTGCACAAGGGGCTCACGGCCGATGGCGCCGGGCTGGCCGGGGACCGGGTCGTGGCCGCCGGCAGCGCTGCCCGGGTGCTGGTCGCCGCCACCGCCCGGGCGCTGCGCGGCACCGACTGCGCCGACCTCGGGCACACCGGGCCGGCGTCGCGGTTCCCCGGCGCCCCCGAGCCGGTACGCCGGGCCGCCGTCACCCGGGCCGCCGGCCGGGTCGCCCTCACCGTGGCCCAGGTCGACGAGGTGGACGCCGCCCGGATGGCCCGCTGGTTCGTCGACCAGTACCCCCGCCGGCGCTACCCGGGCGTGGTGATCGGCTCGCCGCACGGCGCGGTCGCGCACCTCGCGGTGGCCCTCGGCGTGCCGTGGCTGCCGGCCGGTTTCGAGATGACAGCGCACTGGTCCGACGGCGGGGTGGACCGCCCGGCGGACGCCCTGGCGCACGGCGTCACCCTCGTCGACCGGCTGCTCGCCGGCAACGCCGACCTGCACCTGCGCCAGGTCCACTGCCCGGCCAGCCGGGGCCCGCTGACCGGGGCGACAGTGTCGCTGGCCGCCGCGTGGACGGCGCTACCGGCCGCGTACGCGCGGTTCCTCAGCGACCGGCTGCTCCCGGGCGCGCCGGTGCTGCTGATCCGCGACGCGCGCACCTGGCCGGTGCTCGAGCGCGGGCCGGGGCACAGCTTCCAGGTCGGCTGCCCGGCCAGCGGGCTGGACCCGGTCGACTTCCACCGGGACAGCCACGCGCTGCGGCAGGTGCTGCGTTCGGCCGGCGGCGACGCGACCCGGTGGGAGCCGCCGGAGGTGTCCGTACCGTCCGGCTACGCCGAGCACGACGTCGACGCCGGCTTCGAGGTGGCGGTGCGGGAGTTCTCCGTGCGGCGGAACCACCCCCTGCACCGCATCCTGGTACCGCGGCCGGGGGCCCTCAGCGCGGCGGTGGCCGACCTGTACCGGCGGTGGCTGCGCCGTGCCGGCAAGACCGGTGACCGGTTGGTGGTGGAGTGCGGTCGGCTGCTCGATCCGTGGCAGGTGGTGCGGGCGGGGTTGGTGCCGTACTGGTGTGAGAACGCCACCCGGCGCAGCGTGGACGAGGCCGAGTGGTGGCTGGCCGGCAGCGAGGCGTTCAGCTCGGTGGACGTTCTGCCCGAACCGCCCGGCGTGCGCTCGCCCGCGCTGGCCGGCCTGCCGCAGTGGCTGGCCGTGGCCGGGTTCGGGCGGCGGCGTCGGGCGTTGGACCGCACCACCGCGCGGGGCTACCCGGTCACCTCGGTGCCCACGCGGCGGGCCACCGAGGTGCTGCGCGCCCAACCGTACGACCTTCCGGTGCCGCCTCCGCTGGGGGCCGCCGAGGCACTGGCGGTGCTCCGCGACAGCGGCGGTCACCAGGGGTTGTTGGTCTCCTGAGACGGAGGACGCCGAAACATCCTCGCGAACCCGGGGTCCCGTGATTGAGTACCTACGGAGCGGGAACATCGCTGGCTGCGACGGCCTGAATGCGTCGCGTAGCCGCGGTGTCGCCCGCTGGCATCCCAGTCACTGACCCATTTCCGGCCCGGTGCGTGGCTCGACCACGCGCACGACCGGTTTCCCGATCCGGGCGGGGGACCTTCCTGAGGGAGGCGCGGATGTTCGGACAGACCGGCACGAGCACGAGCACACCACCAACCACCGATCGGGGCCTGGAGGACCTCGACGCGGCGGCGCTGGCGTACGCGGCCCGGATCGAAGGGCTGCCGCCGGAGCGGCGCGGGGAGGCCCGCGACGACCTGGTGCGGTTCGCACTGCCGTTCGCCGGACGGCTGGCCCGCCGCTACCGGGGGCGGGGCGAGCCCTTGGAGGACCTGGAGCAGGTGGCCCGGTTGGGCCTGGTCAACGCGGTCGACCGCTATGACCCGGAACGGGGCTCCTTCACCGCGTACGCCGCGATCACGATCGTCGGCGAGATCAAACGCCACTTCCGGGACCGGACCTGGGGCGTGCACGTGCCCCGGCGGTTGCGGGACCTGATCCTCGAGGTGGGGCAGGCCACCGCCGCCCTGACCAGCGAGCTGTCCCGGGCCCCGTCGGTGGCCGAGCTGTCGGCCCGGCTGGAGACCCCGGAGGAGGAGATCCTCGCCGCGCTGGAGTCGGCGGCCGGCTACAGCCCGGCCTCGCTGAACGCTCCGGTGGGTGGGGAGAGCTCCGCCGAGTTCGGGGACCTGGTCGGCGAGTCGGACAACGCGCTCGAGTCGGTCGACGACCGGGTCACGGTGAGCGGTCTGCTGCACCGACTGCCCTGGCGGGAGCGGCGCATCCTGGCGATGCGCTTCTACGGCAACCAGACCCAGGCGGAGATCGCCGCCCGGTTCGGCATCTCGCAGATGCACGTGTCCCGGCTGCTGTCGAGGGCGCTCACCTGGCTGCGTCAGGCGATGCTCGCCGACGCGCCGCCGCCCTGGCAGAACGGCGCCGCCGAGCCCGACCCGGGCAAGACCCGCATCTCGGTCAAGCAGAACGGCGAGTCGGTGGTGGTCGAGGTCGGCGGCGAGATCGACCGCGACGGCGCGGACCAACTGCGCCGGGCCATGCTGGAGGCGGTCACCGGCCAGCCCAGCGAGGTGGTCGTCGACCTGGTCGGCGCGGGCGGCTTCGACGCCGGGGGGATCGCCGCGCTGATGGCCGGTCGGGACGCGGCGGAGCGCACCGGGGTGCCGCTGCGGCTGACCCGGGTCCAGCCCGCTGTGCGCCGCTCGCTCACCGCCGCCGGTCTCGCTCCGGCCCGGGACTGACACCGCCGCGGACGTACCCCACGAAGGGCCGGCGCCCACCGGGTGCCGGCCCTTCGTGGGGTACGTCGGTCAGCGGTCCTCGGTGCCGCCCTCGCCGTGTGGGTGCCGCCAACGCTCGTGCGGCTTCGGGGCGTCCTCGGCGTCCTCGGGTGGGTCGCTCTGCTCGAAGCTCGGCCGGCGGACGCCCTCGGGCTCCGGCACGTCCACCGGTCGGGCGCCGGAGCGCGGCGCCGGCTGGTAGTCGGTGGCCTCGCGCGCGCCGTGCGCGCCCTCGGCGGACGGCGACTCCGGGACGTGGTGCTCCATCCGCAGCTCGTCGGCGAACTGCTGCGGCGGCTTGGTGGTGCGCTGCGGCAGGTCACGGCCCAGGTCGGCGACGAGCGGGCCGTACTTCAGGTCGAAGGCGGGCCGCTCGGAGCGGATACGGGGCATCTGGTCGAAGTTGCGCAGCGGCGGCGGGCAGCTGGTGGCCCACTCGAGGGAGTTGCCGAAGCCCCACGGGTCGTCCACCGTCACCACCGCCCCGTAGCGCCAGGACTTCCAGGCGTTGTAGATGAAGAAGAGCGTGGACATGCCGAGGATGAACGCGAAGATCGTGGAGATCGTGTTCAGCGTGGTGAACCCGTCGGTCGGCAGGTAGTCGGCGTACCGGCGGGGCATGCCCTCGCTGCCCAGCCAGTGGTGCACCAGGAACGTCCCGTGGAAGCCGATGAACATGGTCCAGAAGTGCGCCTTGCCGAGCCGTTCGTCGAGCAGCCTCCCGGTCATCTTGGGCCACCAGAAGTAGTAGCCGCCGAAGAGGGCGAAGACCACGGTGCCGAACACCACGTAGTGGAAGTGCGCCACCACGAAGTAGGTGTCGTGGGTGTGGAAGTCGACCGGCGGGCTGGCCAGCAGTACGCCGGTGAGGCCACCGAGCAGGAAGGTGACCAGGAAGCCGATGGCGAACAGCATCGGCGTCTCGAAGGTGAGTTGCCCCTTCCACATGGTGCCGATCCAGTTGAAGAACTTCACCCCGGTCGGCACCGCGATCAGGTAGCTGAGGATGCTGAAGAACGGCAGCAGCACCTGGCCGGTGGCGAACATGTGGTGCGCCCAGACCGTCATGGACAGCACGGTGATGGCGATGGTGGCCAGCACCAGACCGGTGTAGCCGAAGATCGGCTTACGGGCGAACACCGGGATGATCTCGGTGATGATGCCGAAGAAGGGCAACGCGATGATGTAGACCTCGGGGTGGCCGAAGAACCAGAACAGGTGCTGCCAGAGCATCGGACCGCCGGTGGCCGGGTCGTAGACGTGCGCGTTGAGCAACCGGTCGGCCGAGAGCGCCAGCAGCGCGGCGGCCAGCAGCGGAAAGACCAGGATCACCAGCACGCTGGTGAACAGCATGTTCCAGGTGAAGATCGGCATCCGGAACATGGTCATCCCGGGCGCGCGCAGGGTGAGGATCGTGGTGATCAGGTTGACCGCGCCGAGGATGGTGCCGAGACCGGAGACGACAAGGCCGACGATCCACAGGTTCGCGCCCACACCGGGGGAGTGCTCGACGCTGCTCAGCGGGTTGTAGGCGGTCCAGCCGAAGTCCGCGGACCCGCCCGGGACGAGGAACCCGCCGACCACCATGAGCCCGCCGAACAGGTACAGCCAGTAGGCGAGCGCGTTGAGGCGGGGGAACGACACGTCCGGCGCGCCGATCTGGATCGGAACGATGAAGTTGGCGAACCCGAACGCCGCCGGCGTGGCGAACAACAGCAGCATCACCGCGCCGTGCGAGGTGAAGAGCTGGTTGTACTGCTCGGAGGAGAGGAACTGCAGCCCCGGGCGGGCCAACTCGCCCCGGATCAGCATCGCCTCCAGGCCGGCCAGCAGGAAGAACCCGAAGGACGTCAGCAGGTACAGCAGGCCGATCTGCTTGTGGTCGGTCGTGGCGAGGAACTTGATCAGCGAGTTCCCGGGGACCGGTGTGCGTACCGCTCCCGGGAAGCCCCCGAAGCGGGCCGGTGCCAGGATCGCCGGACCTCGATCGCGACCGGGTTCCGTGGTTACCCGCTTGGGCATGGCTGCTCACCCCGTCGTGACGGCAAAGGGACGGGCGTGCCTACCCGACCCTCGCACCATGTAACCAGGCGAGAGCGGTAATTTCGGGCAGATCGCTGGTACCGGGAGTGATCGCCTCGAACGATCAGGTTGCCGGCAGCATCGCCCAGACCGCCTTGCCCCGGCCGGCGGGAACGCTGCCCCACCGTTGGGCCAACTCGCGGACCAGCAGCAACCCACGCCCACCCTCGGCGTGCAGGCCCCTGCCGCTCTCCCGGGCCTCGGCGCTGCTGCCGTCCACCACGGCGAGGTGCAGGTACGGCCGGCGCAGCGTGACGGTGACCTGCATCGGGGTGCCGGCGTGCCGCACCACGTTGCCGACCAGTTCGCTGAGCACCAGGGCGGCCGGTCCCGACGCCTCGGGCAGGTTCCACCGCGCGCACGCGTCGGTGACCAGCTCGCGGGCGCGCCGGCAGGCCCCGGCCACCGGCTCCAGCCGGGCCCGCATCCGCAGCGTCGACATCGCCCCGGCCAGCCGGGTCGCCTCCGCGCAGTCCGCGGACACCGGGACCACCCGGCAGGTGGTCGACTCCGCCAGCCAGCGTTGCGCGACCGGCGACGGGGAGCACAGCAGCACCGGCACCGCCGGCCACTCCTCGGCCCGCCGCGCCGTCGCGGCGAACACGGACAGCGCCAGCCGATCCTCCACACTGACCCCGGCCAGGTCCACCACCAGCGCCTCCGGCTGGTCGACGAGCGCGTCGTTGAGCGCCGTGTGCACCGAGCGCATGGTGCCCAGGTGCAGCGCGCCGGCGAGACGGACGACCGCCACCGGTGCCGTGGTGCGCACCTCGCAGGTGATCCCGCTCGACATCGCCGCCTCACCTCGCCGCTGGGTCGGGACCCGCCAACTACCCAGGGCCCCACCCGGCGAAACCGCATCATCGGCAAGGCGACGCAGGTCACGTCACGTGTCGGGCCGTCACCCGGTCGCCGGCGGGGCCGCCCGCCCGCCCGGTCAGCGGCGGGGGCGGCCGGCCAGCAGCCCCAACGCGATCATGCCGAGCCCGAGGCCCAGGTGCAGCCAGTTGTCGGCGTCGTTGACCGGCAGCACGTTCGCGCCGGTGTCGTGGTCCACCGCCAGCCCGTACAGCCAGAGCACCAGGTAGACGGCGCCGCCGCCGACCAGGAACGTCCGGGCGCCGGTGACAGTGCGGGCCAACGCCAGCCCCGCCACCCCGAACGCGAGGTGCACCAGGTTGTGCAGCACCGACACCTGGAAGACACCGAACAGGTACGCGCCCGAGTCGTGGCCGGCGACGCGCAGCGAGCCGAACCCGCTGGTGATCCCCGGTACGAAACCGAGCACACCGACGAGCAGGAACACCACCCCCACCGTCGCCGCCGCCCGACGGACCGGCGGCCTGCCGTCGGCCGGGTTGGGCCGGGCCCGGGAGTGCGCCATCGGTCCGACCATCACCGGCTCCTCGTTGCGCGGCGGGCATGAGCGTTGCCGCCTACCCGTTGCCGAAGCCGACAAACCGCCGCCGCGGCGCAGGCCCGCAGCAGTCTGGGCGCTCAGGCCGGCAGCAGCCGCGGCGTGCTGGCCAGGTGCCGGACCCGCTCGTACAGCTCGACGTAGCGCTCGGCCATCACCGCGGGGGTGAAGCGCTCCGCGGCCACCCGCCGGCACTCGTCCGGGTCGAGCGGATCGGCGGCGAGAACCAGGTCGCCCAACTCCTCCTCGTCGGCGGTGAGCAGCCCGGTCCGGCCGTGTTCGATCAGCTCCGGAAGGCAACCCCGGGCGGTGGCGACCACCGGCGTGCCCAGGGCCAGCGACTCGACCACCGCCGTCCCGCCGGGCTCCTCCCAGCGCAGCGGGAACAGCGACGCGCGGGCGCTGGCGAGCAGGTCGTCGCGCTCCTGGCCGGCCACGGTGCCGACCCAGCGGACCAGATCACCGTCGACGTGCGGCGCCACCTCGTCGAGGAAGAAGCGCACGTCCGGGTTCTGCCGGGCCTCGTCACCGGCCGCCGCGAGGTCGGCCGGACGATGGTACGGCCCGACCGGGCCGGCCAGCACCAGCGGGAACCCGACGCGACGCGCGAGCCGCGCGCCCACGTCCTGCCCCTTCCCGGGGTTGATCCGACCGAGGATGAGCACGTGCTCGCCCTTCTCCGTTCGGGGCCGGCGGTCGGCGTCGACGGCGAGCGGGGTGGACAGGTGGACGTGGCCGACCGAGTGTTCCCGCAACGCCAACGGGGCGCGGGCCAGCTGCGACGCGGAGACGCCGTTGACCCGGACCCGGTCGCCACCGTCCAGGTCGCCGTAGAGGGCCGGATGCTTGGCGAGGTCCCAGTGCAGGGTGTGCAGGGTCGGCGGCCCGGACGGTCCCATCGCGGTGAGGGTGGCCAGCCCGACCGCCTCGACGTGGTCGTGCACCAGGTCGATGTCGTCGCGGGAGCGCAGCTCGCGGACCACGCCGGCCAGGTGCGCCTGGGCGATCCCGCAGACCTGGTTGTACGGCCGCTGCAACGCGGCGAACTGCCCGTCGGCGAAGACCGACACCCGCTCGTCCACCGGCAGGGTGCTGCTCTCGACCGAGGCGAGCACCACCCGTACGCCCAGTCGACGCAGCTCCGGCACCAGCGTGGCGATCACGTTCTCGATGCCGCCGTACCCCGGTGGGGGGACGGACAGCCACGGACCGGCGTTCATCAGCACGGTGAGGCTCATCGGCCCCGTCCCTTCCTCGCGCTCACGGCACTTCCGGTTCGCGACTGCGGGGCTCGCAGGATCGGCTCACTCCTCGCGCTCACGCGGCGGCCACCCGGCGGCGGGGCACCCGGTGGCGCAGCTCGGCCAGGGGTGGGCGCTCCTCGATGGAAACGTCGCTGACCACGATCTCGCGGTCGAGGTTGGGCAACGTGTCGGAGCCGCCACGCCGGAACTGGGTCAGCAACGCCTCCGGCACCGTGCCGGGAGTGGCCCAGCCGCGCCGCTGCAACCGTGACCAGGCGGTCAGCATGATCTGCGCGGACATCCGGCCGAGGGCCGCGGTGTCCTGGTGCCGGTGCTTGCGCTCACCGAGGTCGACCTGCGCCAGCGCGTCCAAGCCGACCAGGTCGAGCAGGTCGATCATCATGGCCGTCTCCACCCCGTACCCGGAGACGAACGGCACCCGGGCCAGCACGTCGCGGCGGCCCGCGTACTCGCCGGCCAGCGGCTGCACGAAGCCGGCCAGCTCGGGCCAGAAGAGGTTGAGCAGCGGTCGGGCCATCAACTCGGTCACCCGGCCCCCGCCGTCCTGCTCCACGGTGGCGGCGCCCACCAGGGGCCGGTGGTAGAAGCCCTTCACGAAGTCGACGGAGGGGTCGGTCAGCAGCGGCCCGAGCAGGCCGCTCACGAAGTGCGGCCGGAACTCCCGCAGGTCGGCGTCGATGAACGCCACCACGTCGCCCTCGGCCGCGGCCAGGCCCGCCCAGAGTGCGTCACCCTTGCCGGTGAGCTGGGGGAGCCCCCGGGTCATCGCGTCCTGGCTGACCACCTCGGCGCCGGCGGCCCGGGCCACCTGCGCCGTCCGGTCGGTCGACCGGGAATCCACCACGATCAGCTCGTCGACCAGGGCGACCCGGTCCATCAGGTGCTCCCGGATCGTCGACACGATCGCGCCGACGGTGGCCTCCTCGTTGCGCGCGGGCAGCACCACGCTGACCCGGGTGTCCCCCTTGGCCCGCATCAGCCGACGGGTCGGCCAGTCCGCCGCCGCCGTCGTCCGGTACGTGGCCCACGCCTCCACCACCGGTGACACGCTCGATGTCATATCCCGCACGGGCACTCCTCCGTTCGTGCGTGGAAAATCCGGGATGGGTTTTTCCCATCCACGGTCACGCGCTAACCGCATTCTCGGCAACAGCTTGATCACAGAGGTGACGACAATGCGTTCCCGGGGCATGAACGTTTGATTGCGCACACCTCAGGGGACTGCCCCCCAGCGCACATGAAAAGTCTTCGAAGGGGTGTCGGATGCGGAAATGCCGGGTGGGGCTCGTCGGAGCCGGTGGGGTGGCACAGCGACACGCGCGGGTGTTGACCGGTTTCGACGACGTGGAACTGGTCGGGGTCACCGACGTCGTGCCGGAGGCGGCGGCCGCGATGGTCGCCGAGCACGGCGGGCAGGCGTACGCCGACGTCGCCGCGCTGCTGGCCGCCGGACCGGACGCGGTCTACGTCTGTGTGCCACCCTTCGCGCACGGCCCCACCGAGGAGGCGGTGATCGACGCCGGGGTGCCGATGTTCGTGGAGAAACCCGTCGCGGTGGACCTGGCGACCGCGGAGCGGATCGCCGACCTGGTCGCCCGGCGCGGGCTGCGCACCGCGGTCGGCCACCACTGGCGTTACTCGCGGGTGCTCGACGAGGCCCGCGCCCTGCTCGCCGACCGTCCGGTGCGGATGGTCAGCGGCGCCTGGCTGGACAAGGTGCCCCCGGTGCCCTGGTGGTCGCGGCGGGACCGCTCCGGCGGCCCGGTCGTCGAGCAGGCCGCCCACGTGCTCGACCTGATCCGCGTTCTGGCCGGTGAGGTGACCGAGGTGACCGCGTACGGCGACGGCACCCCGCCGCCGGTCGACGGCGCGGACATCGACTCGGTGACCACCGCCGTGCTGCGCTTCGCCGACGGCGCGGTCGGCACCCTCGGCGCGGCCTGCGTGCTCGGCTGGAAGCACCGTGCCGGCCTGGAGATCCTCGCCGACGGGCTGGCGCTCGCGATCACCGAGGAGGGGCTGACGATCCGCGACACCGACGGCGAACGGCACGTTCCCGCCGACCCGGACGCTGCCCGGGTGGCGGTGGACCGCGCGTTCGTCGACGCCGTCCGGGGCGTCGGCGACGACGTCCGCGTCCCGTACGCCGAGGCCCTCGCGACCCAGCGGCTGGCCCTCGCGGTGGCCGACTCGGCGCGCACCGGCACGACGGTGCGACTCGCCACCACCGCGCCGACGGTGCTCCGCACGGGGGTGACTGTCGATGCGTGACCGGGTCGTGGTGGTCACCGGCCCCGGCCGGGTCGAGCTGGTCGAGCAGGACGCCGCGCCGCCGAGGCCCGGCACGTTCCGGGTGGAGACGCTGTTCAGCGGCGTCTCCGCCGGCACCGAGCTGAGCTACGTCAAGGGCACCAACCCCTACCTGAACGTCACCTGGAACAACGATCTCGGGCTGTTCCAGCCGGGCGCGGTGAGCACCCCGTACCCGGTGGGCAAGCTCGGCTACATGCAGGTCGGCCGGGTGGTGCAGAGCGACACCCCGGCGGTCGCGGTGGGCACGATCGGCGCGATGACCTACGGGCACCGCACCGGCTGGCGGGCCGACCCGGTCGCCGAGCGGTTCGTGGCGCTGCCCGACGACCTCGACCCGCTGCTCGGCATCTACGCCGCGCACATGGGCCCGATCTGCGCCAACGGCCTGCTGCACGCCGCCGCCGACCTGCACGGCGCCGACGTCCGTACCCTCGGTGACGGGGTCCGCGGACGCCGCGTCGCCGTTGTCGGCGCCGGTGTGGTGGCCCTGCTCACGGCCCTGTTCGCCCGACGTCACGGCGCCGCGTCGGTGGTGGTGCTCGACCCCACCCCGCACCGCCGACAGGTCGCCGAGGCGCTCGGCCTGGAAACCCTCGACCCGGACGCGGACGACCCTGCGGTCGTGCTCAAGACCCGCTGGGCGCACACCGCCGGGGACCGGGGCGCCGACGTGGTGTTCCAGTGCCGGGGGCAGGCGTGGGCGCTGCACCTCGCCCTGCGTCTGCTGCGGCCCCAGGGGACCGTCATCGACCTCGCCTTCTACCAGGGCGGCGCGGACGCGGTCCGGCTCGGTGAGGAGTTCCACCACAACGGGCTGTCGCTGCGCTGCGCGCAGATCGGCCGGGTGCCGCGCGGTCTCGCCCCCACCTGGGACCGTGAGCGGCTCTCCGCCGAGACGATCGACCTGCTCCGCACGTACGGGGACGTGCTCCGCGAGCACCTCGTCACGGCGGTGGTGCCGTTCGACAAGGCGCCCACGGTGCTCACCGACCTGGCCGAGCGCCGCCGCCAGGAGTTGCAGGTGGTTCTCAGCTGCTGACCGGCCTCGCCGGGTGCGCGGGCCGGCTACCGTTCCCGGCATGAGCACCCCGACGGACCGGTCGGCTCCCGGCACTGCCGAGGGTCGACCGGTCGGCCTGTCCGCGCTGCTGCCGTACCTGCGCGAGCACCGCGGCACCCTGGTCGTGGTGGGCGCGTTGTCGCTGGTCGGCGCGGCGGCGTCGCTGGCGCAGCCGCTGCTCACCCGCACCGTGCTCGACCGGATCGGCGCCGAACAGTCGGTGGCCCGGCTGGTCGCGGCGCTGGTGGCCCTGGTGGTGCTCGCCGCGGCGATCGGCGGGCTGCGCGACTACCTGTTGCAACGCACCGCGGAAGGGCTGGTGCTGGGCACCCGCCGTCGGCTCGCCGGGCACCTGCTGCGGCTACCCATCGCCGAGTACGACAGCCGCCGCACCGGTGACCTGCTGTCCCGGGTCGGCTCGGACACCACGCTGCTGCGCGCGGTGGTGACCTCCGGGCTGTTCGAGACGGTCACCGGGGCGGTGACGGTGGTCGGCGCCGCCACCGCCATGGTGCTGCTCGACCCGCCGCTGTTCGGCGTCACCCTGCTCGGGGTGGCGCTGGGGCTGGGCTTCGCCACCACCTTCGCCCGCCGGGTCAGGGCGCTGGCCCGCGCCGCCCAGGAGCGGATCGGCGAGATGACCTCGGCGGTGGAGCGGGCCATCTCGGCGGCCCGGACCATCCGGGCCAGCCGTGCCGAGGCCCGGGAGACGGCCACCGTCGCCGGCAGCGCGCGGGAAGCGTACGCGGCGGGGCTGCGGGTGGCCCGGGTGCAGGCGTTCATCGGCCCGATCGGCTCGGTCACCGTGCAGGGCGCGTTCCTGCTGGTGCTGGGCATCGGCGGGGCGCGGGTGGCCGCCGGGGCGATCTCCGTCGGCGACCTCGTCGCGTTCGTCATGTACCTGTTCCTGCTGGCGCTGCCGCTCGGTCAGGTGCTGCGCGCGTACACCCAGTTGCAGTCCGGTCTGGGGGCGTTGCAGCGGATCGAGGAGATCCTCGCCGTACCCGCCGAGGGCGCGACGGACCACCCGCCGGCGCCGGCGGTCGCGACGGCGACCCCGCGCGGCCCGACTCCCATGATCGAATTCGACCGGGTGGGCTTCGGCTACCCGGGCGGCGAGCCGGTGCTGCACGAGGTCAGCTTCACCGTGCCGGCCGGCACCCGCACCGCCCTGGTCGGCCCCTCCGGCGCCGGCAAGTCGACGCTGCTGGCCCTGGTCGAGCGCTTCTACGAGGTCGGCGCCGGCACGATCCGACTGGACGGCGTCGACGTGCGCGACCTGCCCCGCGACGCGCTGCGGGCCCGGCTCGGCTACGTCGAGCAGGAGGCCCCCGTGCTCGCCGGCACGCTGCGGGAGAACCTGTTGATCACCACCCCGGACGCCAGCGACGAGCGGCTGCGCGACGTCCTCGACGAGGTCAACCTGGGTCACCTCGCGAACCGCACCGCCGCCGGGCTGGACGTCCAGGTGGGGGAGGGTGGCGTCCTGCTCTCCGGGGGTGAGCGGCAGCGGCTGGCCATCGCGCGGGCGCTGCTCGCCGGCCCGCCGGTGCTGCTGCTCGACGAACCCACGAGCAACCTGGACTCCCGCAACGAGGCGGCGCTGCGCCGCGCCATCGACGCGGTGGCCGTGCGCCGCACGTTGTTGATCGTGGCGCACCGGCTCGCCACGGTGGTCGACGCCGACCAGATCGTCGTCCTCGACGGCGGCCGGGTGGTGGCGGTGGGCACCCACGCCGAACTGACCGACGCCGACCCGCTCTACCGGGAACTCGCCAGCCACCAACTGCTGGTCGGCTGACCGTCGTCCGGCCTGCGGGCGGGCCGCCGTCGTGTCGGGGCGAACTTGCCGGGCGGCCGGGCCGCAAACGGCGGCCGGAATCGCGTACCGTTGCCGCTCATGGGTGTGTCGCAACGGTTCAAGAGCAAGTTCCGGCGGTTCCTCCAGCGCCCCGGCTCGACCGTGGATCTCGCTCCGCTGGAGAAGCTGCTGCCGGCGATCGAGGCGCGCGAGGAGAAACTCGCCGCGCTCGACGACGCCGAGCTGACCGAGGCCGCCGGCGCCGCCACCGGCTACGAGGAGATCTGCGCCGTCGGCCGCGAGGCCGCCCGCCGGGGCCTCGACCAGCGGCCGTACGACGTGCAGCTGCTCGGCGCGATGTCGCTGCTCTCCGGCAAGGTCGCCGAGATGGCCACCGGTGAGGGCAAGACCCTGACCGCCACGATCGCCGCGTACGGGCACGTGCGGCTCGGCAACGGGCCGGTGCACGTGCTCACCATCAACGACTACCTGGCCCGCCGCGACGCCCAGTGGATGGAGCCGGTCTACACCCTGCTCGGGCTCACCGTCGGCTGGGTCAACGAGGCGTCCACCCCGCAGGAGCGGCGCGAGGCGTACGCCTGCGACGTCACGTACGTCTCGGTCAGCGAGGCCGGCTTCGACTACCTGCGCGACCAGCTGGTGACCGACGTGGCGGACCGGGTGCAGCAGCCGCTGTCCACCGCCATCGTCGACGAGGCCGACTCGATCATGATCGACGAGGCGCGGGTGCCGATGGTCCTGGCCGGCGCGGTGCCGGGCGAGCAGGACCCGGTGCACGCCGCCGCCGCGCTGGTGCGTGGCCTGCGCAAGAACAAGCACTACACGGTCGCGGAGGACGGCCGCAGCGTCGCTTTCACCTCCGCCGGCCTGGCCGCCATCGAGGCCAAGCTCGGCATCGACCTGTACGACGAGGAGCACGTCGCGCAGCTCTCCGCGGTCAACGTGGCGCTGCACGCGCACGCCCTGCTGCACCGTGACGTGGACTACATCGTCCGGGACGGCACCGTCGAGCTGGTCGACGAGATGCGCGGCCGGGTGGCCCAGCGCCGCCGCTGGCCGGACGGTCTCCAGGCCGCCGTCGAGGCCAAGGAGGGGCTGGACGCCACCGCCGAGGGCGAGGTGCTGGGCACCATCGCCATGCAGGCGTACATCGCGCTCTACCCGAAGGTGTGCGGGATGACCGCCACCGCGGTGCACGTCGGCGACCAGCTACGGGAGTTCTTCAGCCTCGAGGTCGCGGTGATCCCGCCGAACACCCCGTGCATCCGCGAGGACGAGCCGGACCGCATCTACGCCACCCGGGCCGAGAAGGACGAGGCGCTCGTCGACGAGATCCAGCGCGCGCACGCCAAGGGGCGGCCGGTGCTCGTCGGCACCCTGGACGTCAAGGAGTCCGAGGGGCTGGCCGCCGGGCTGAACGCCGCCGGGGTGCCCTGCGTCGTGCTGAACGCCAAGAACGACGACGAGGAGGCGGCGATCATCGCCGAGGCCGGCGCGTACGGCGCGGTGACCGTCTCCACCCAGATGGCCGGCCGGGGTGTCGACATCCGGCTCGGCGGCAGCGACCAGAGCGACCGGGAGCGGGTCGCCGAGCTGGGCGGGCTCTATGTGATCGGCAGCGGCCGGCACGACAGCCGCCGGGTCGACGACCAGCTGCGTGGTCGCGCCGGCCGGCAGGGCGACCCGGGTGGCTCGGTCTTCTTCGTCAGCCTGGAGGACGACCTGGTCGTCAAGCACGCCTCCGACTCCGTGCCGGCGTCGCCGCGGATGAACGCCGACGGCCTGGTGACCGACGACCAGGTGGACTACGCGGTCGAGCACGCCCAGCGGGTCGCCGAGGGCGTCAACCACGAGATCCACCGCAACACCTGGCGCTACAGCGTGGTCATCGAGCAGCAGCGCAAGGCCCTCGCCGCCCGGCGGGAACGGCTGCTGACCAGCGACGTGGCAGCGGTGATGCTGCTGGAGAAGGAGCCCGAGAAGGCCGGCGAGATGGACGAGGACCTGCTCGCCCGGGCCGCCCGGTCGATCGCGCTCTACCACCTGGACCGGCTCTGGGCCGACCACCTGGCCGAGCTGTCCGAGGTCCGCGAGGGCGTACACCTGCGCGCCCTGGGCCGGCTCGACCCGCTGGACGAGTTCCACCGCGCCGCGGTGCCTGCGTTCAACGACCTGGTCCCGGAGATCGAGGCGCGCACCATCGCCACGTTCAACGAGACCGAGTTCGACGAGGACTGGCAGCCCGACGACAGCACCCTCGTCCGGCCCACCGCCACCTGGACGTACCTGGTGCACGACAACCCGTTCGGGTCCGAGCTCGACCGGCTGATCGCCTCGATCGGGCGGCGGCTCAGCGGCACCTCGCGCTGACGGAGAACCCCGGGGGCCCTGCCGTACGCTGCGGCGGGGCCCCCGGTTTGGGCCGTTTCGACCCGGGTTTGCCGGGGTAGTAGGGCTGGTCCGTCCAGGTATCAGCGCTGGATTTTCCAGTTCGGGGCTGGTCCGTCCAGTTCGGGGCTGGGTCGTCCGGTCCAGGGCCGGTCCGTCCGGTCCAGGGCTGGGTCGTCCGGTCCAGGGCTGGTCCGTCCGGTCCAGGGCTGGTCCGTTCAGTCGGGGCTGGTCCGTTCAGTCGGAGAGAGCAGACGATGGCAGAGTTGACGACACCCGCCGGTCGCCCGCGACACCGCACGGAGGCCGCGAGCCGGTGAACCTCGACACGCGGGAACCGGTGGTGCCGACCCTCGGGGTCCTGGAGACCGCAGCCCTGTTACGGGAGCTGACCGCCGGCCTGATCAATCTGACCGACTTCGACGAGGCGCTGCTGGCACTGGTCCGGGTCACCCGGGACGCGGTGGCCGGCGTCCGCTGGTGCGGCTTCACCGCCCTGCGCGCCGGTGAGCCGGCCGGCGTCGCCGCCTCCGACGAACGGCTCGCCGGGCTGGACGACCTCCGGCACGGGCCCGACTCGCCAGCCATGAGCGCGATCCGACGGCGCGAGATGATCCTCGCCGCCGACCTGACCGGCGAACCCCGGTGGCCGGCGTGGGCCGCCCGAGCCCGCGACCTCGGCGTACGCGGGGCGATCTCGGCGCCCGTGGACATCGACGACCAGGTGATCGGGGCGATCAACCTCTACGCCGCCGCGCCGGACGTGCTGACGCCGCAACACCAACTGACGGCGATGTTGCTCGCCGAGCACGCCGGCCTGCTGCTGGCCGCCGTCCGCGACCGTGGGCGACAACTCACCCTCGCCGGCGAACGGGACGCCTCCCTCCTCAGCGACGGAGTGGTGGACCAGGCCGTCGGCGTGATCATGACCCAGCGCGGGTGCCCCCCGGCCGAGGCCCTTGACGTGTTGCGAACCGCCGCGTCGTCGCTGGACATCCCGCTGCGCGAGGTGGCCGAGCGGCTGGTCCGTACCGTCTCCCGCGAACGCGACAACTGACCCCCACCTGGTTCGTGCCGCCGACGCCGGGAGGCTAACGCCGCCGGTGCCGCCGGTGCCGCCGACGCCGCCTCGCCGCCGGTGCCGCCGACGCCGCCTCGCCGCCGCCGACGCCACCTCGCCGCCGCCGACGCCACCTCGCCGCCGCCGGTGCCGCCGACGCCGGTGCCGCCGCTGTCTCGCCGCCGGCGAGGCGGCGACCTGGCCGGCCTGGCGTAGCGTGCCTGCCGTGGTCTGTCCTGCAGCCGGGGCGCGTTCGATGATCAACTCGGGTTTCGTGAAAGCGCGGCAACCGAGGCGGTGGGAAGGCCCGATTCCCTGAAACGCGAGTCGGTCGAGCGGGACGTCGGGGTGTCCGGGGCGGTGGGAAGGCCCGACTTCCTGAAACGCGAGTTGATCGAGCGTGGACGTGTCCGTTCGTCCGGTCAGCGGCGAGTCGGGCGGAATCGTTTCGCCGTGAGCGGGGTCGGGTAGCAAGGTGGTCAGGTGAGCTGCGCCGACCCGGGGGAGGACCGATGCAGAGCCGGCTGCGAGTGCAGGGGCACCCGATCCAACCGATGCTGGTGACGTTCCCGCTCGGGTTGTTCGTCAGCGCCACCGTCTTCGACCTCACCGACGTCGTCGGCGGTCCCGCCTTCCTGGGCGAGGTCGGCTACTGGACGGGCGTCGCCGCTCTTGTCGCCGCCGCCTTGACCGCGATGGCCGGCATGGTCGACCTGTGGGACGTGCCCGTCGATCACACCCGCCGCACCGCGGTGGCCTTCAATCTGGTGAACGCGGTGATGGCCGGCATGTTCCTCCTCACCTGCCTGATCCGGGCGCACTCCCCGCAGCGCGGCGCGTCGGTCGCGATCCTGGCCACCGAACTGGTCGCACTGGCCGTCGGCGGGGTCGGGGTGCACCTGGGCGCCCGGCTGATGCGCCAGTTCGACTCGGGCCGCCCCGAGGCCGGCGGCCTCGACGCGCTCGCCGGCTCCACCGGGGAGGTCGCCCGTCCCTGGCCCGGTCGCTGAGCTGCTTCGCACCGTCAGCCGGCCGAGCGTGACTCGGCCGCTCGGCGAGACGCGGCTGCTGGCGTGAACCGGCCGCTCTGCATGACCCGGCCGTTGGCATGACCCGGCCGTTGGCCTGACTCGGCCGCTCGGCGGGCTCGGGCTTGGGCCGCCGGGGTGCGGCTGGTCGTCTAGCATCCGCGGATGACCTCGTCCCTGGACGCTCTCCCGAAGATCGGCGCGCCGGCCACGCGCGCCCTGCATGCCGCCGGCTACACCGCACTGCGCCAGCTCGCCGACGTCCCCCGGGCCGACCTGGCGAGACTGCACGGCATGGGACCGAAGGCGCTCGGCATCCTCCAGGCCGCTCTCGAGGAGCACCAGCTCCGACTCGGCTGACGACCGGCCCGCCCACTACCGCAGGCCGCCCGAGCACCGCGAGTCCGACGTAGCCACAGGGGCCCCGCCGGTGGCGCGAGCGCCCGGCGCGCACGCGGGTGGCGTGGCCGATCCGACGGTGCGGCGGGTAGGTAGCGTGGCCCGTCCGATCCGACGGGGTGCGGAGCGTGGGTGGCGTGGCCCGTCCCACGCGGCGCGGTGCGTGAGCAGTGGGGCCAGTCCGGCGCGGTGCGGTGCGTGAGCAGTGGGGCCAGTCCGGCGCGGTGCGTGAGCAGTGGGGCCAGTCCGGTGCGGTGGGGTACGTGGCTTGTCCGGTGCCGCCGTCCGTGGACGGAGCAAATCGGTTGCCGGTCGAGTGCTTGGCCGCGAGGGTGGGCGGCATGAACGCCGAGCGTGCCGCCGACGAACTGATCGCAGAGGCTCTCGCGGCCCCGGTCAACGGGTGGGGCTTCGACTGGCTGGCTGGCCGGGCCACCGAGGAGCGTCCACCGTGGGGCTATGCCCGGCTGGTAGCTGAGCGGATGGCACACGCCGAGGCCGCGTTGGACGTGGACACCGGCGGCGGGGAGGTGCTCGCTGAGGTGCCGCATCCGCCGAAGCTGCTGACGGCCACCGAGGCGTGGCCGCCGAACGTGGAGGTGGCCCGCCGTACCCTGCGTCGGGTCGGCGCGACGGTGGTGGCGGTCGCACCGGACAGCGCGCTGCCGTTCCGCGACGCCTCCTTCGATCTGGTGGTCAGCCGGCACCCGGTGCGGACCGACTGGGCGGAGACGGCGCGGGTGCTGCGGCCCGGTGGCACGTACCTGTCACAGCAGATCGGGCCAGGCACCATGCGGGAGCTGAGCGAGGCGATCCTCGGGCCGCTGCCACCGCCGGGCCAGCGGCATCCCGAGCAGGCGGTCGCCGACGCCGAAGCCGTCGGCCTGCGGGTGGTCGACCTGCGGCGGGCCACCCTGCGCGCCACGTTCGCCGACATCGGCGCGGTGGTCTGGTTCCTGCGCAAGGTGGTCTGGACGGTGCCGGGCTTCACTGTGGAGCGCCACCGTGCCCCGCTGCGTGATCTGCACCGCCGCATGGCCGACGAGGGACCCTTCGTCGCTCACGCCCAACGCTTCCTCATCAGGGCCGTCCGCGCCTGATCCCCGCTTCCCCGCACCGTTGATCTTGCATTTGCGGTCGCCGCAAATGCCCATAACCGCGACAATACGCCCGCAGAAAGTGCAAGATCGCCGGGGCCGGGCCGGGCCGGGCCGGGCCGGGGCCGGGGCTGGGCCGGGGCTGGGCCGGGGCCGGGCTGGGCCGGGCTGGGCCGGGGCTGGGCCGGGCCGGGGCCGGGTCGGGGTCGGGGTCGGGGTCGGGGTCGGGACCGGGACCGGGGTGGGGTCAGTGGGGGTGGGCTTGGTGGTGGGTTGCCAGGATGTCCGCGCCGAAATCGCTGGCCGGGCGGCGCAGCACCGTGTGCGCGTGGTTGCCGTCGGCGCTCGTGTTGTCGTACTCGATCAAGAGGTCGTCGCTCTGGACCCGGTAGTAGTGCCGGGTGCCGGGCTCGGTGGGCCCGGCCCAGGCGAAGTGCAGCTCGCCGGCGCGCAGCCGGGTCGCCTCCCGGATGGCCAGCTCCGGCGGCAGCCGGTCGAGGTAGAGGGCGACCACCTGGTCGAGCAGTGCGCGGCCGGTGGGTCCGAGTCGGCCCGACGGTACGCCCAGCGGCTCCAGCGGTGCGTCGACCCGTCCACGGGTGGCGCTGATGATGTCCGTCGGTGCCTCGTCGGCGACGATCGCGGCGGCCCGTTCGGCCGGTCCGAGGGCGTCGAGCAGGGCGCGGGCCAGGTCCTCCTCGACGCCGAGAGGGCGGGAGACGGGGCGGCCGGCGTACCGGACGGCGGCGGGGTTGGCACCGAAGAAGATCGGCGCGGGGGAGACCTGGTCGTCCACGACGGTCATGGTCACCGACAGGTGGTGCCCTTCGAGCCGCCAGGCCCAGCGGTCGTCGCGCGCCGGGTCGCCGAACACGGCCACCCAGTAGTCGGCGCTGTGCCGTCCGCGCCGCCACCCCTCGGCCCGGTCCAGCACCTCCTCCAGCGCGATGATCGTCATCGCCTGCGCGTACGCCGGAGGGCTGAGCGCGGTGGCCAGCAGCCGGTGTGCGGCCTTGCGACCGGCGACGTCCAGTTCGGCCAGGCAGACGCCGGGTCGGGGTCGGGGCCGGTACTCCAGCCAGCGACGGGACGCCTCGTCGTCGAACGGGTACCTGGCGCTGTCGCCTGCGGCGGGACCGATCGCGGCCAGCAGCGCGGTGGCCGCGGCCCGCATCTGCTCCGGCAGAGGATCTTCCACCGACCCTGTATACCGGCCCGCGCCGGCTGGCGTCAGCCGACGCGCAGCGGTTCCGGTAGGCGGCTGGCGCGGGCCGGCGCGCGGCAGCGTGCCTCCCCGGCGTCAGCCAGCAGGTCACGGGCCTCCCCGGCGTCAGCCGGCACGTCACGGGCCGGCCACTCCCCGTCTTGAGCCGGCACGGCACGGGCCTCCCACCCCCGGCGTCAGCCGGCGCGCAACAGCTCCGCCATCTCCGGGAGGTCGAAGAACCGGGCCGTCTCCACCGCGGACGGGTTGCCGTACGCCGGGTCCGCGCCGGCGGCGAGGAGCGCGCGGACGGCCTCGGTGCTGCTGCGGAACACCGCGGCTGCCAACGCGGTCTGACCCCGGTCGTTGGTCCGGGTGTGGTCGGCGCCCCGCTTGAGCAGGGCGGCCACCGTGTCCGGATGGGCGTGGTACGCGGCCAGGATGAGCAGTGTGTCGCCCTTGTCGTTGGTGAGGTTGACCGGCAACCCGGCGTCGAGTTGCGCGGCCAGCTCCTGCGTGGCGCCGGCGCGGGCCAGGTCGAACATCCGGTGCGCGAACGCCAGCGTCTCGGCGTCGAGGTCGTTGGTCACCGGTCCAGGCTAGGGCCAGCCCTGGTAGGTTGCTCGGCCGGCGCGCTGGGGAGGGTCCGATGGGTGAGACGGTGTACGTGGGCAACGCGGGTGTCGACGGTGCCACGAACGCCGGTTGGCTGCTCGGGCACTTCGCGCCACCGGGGGAGCTGCGGCACAGCACCGACGTGGAGGTGAAGTGGGGCGTGCACCCGCCCGGCGAGGCCCGGTCCCGGTGGGCGACCGGGGAGGTGCGCACCACCCTGCTCGTCCTTGTCGAGGGGTGCTTTCGGGTCGAGCTGCCGGACCGGACGGTGCGGCTGGCCGCGCCGGGTGACTACGTGGTGTGGGGCCGTGGCGTCGACCACTCCTGGTTCGCCGAGCGCGCGTCGGTGGTGCTGACCGTGCGCTGGCCGTCGCTGCCCGGCTACCGGGTGAACCCGCCCGTGCTGCGCTGATCCGACGCCCCCCGGCCCTCACCCCGTTGATCATGAAGTTATGGCCACTCACGTCGGCGTGTCGTGACGACAACTTCATGATCAACGGGGTGAGGGTGTCTCGTGTCGGCGACGGCACCTCTCCGCCAGGATCGCGCGCATCCGCACGCTTGGTGAGGCAGAGGGCTTGGCGCTCAACCCGCACCTGGCGCGGCCCGTGAACACGTTCGATGCCCACCGGCTGTGTCACCTCGCCGCCGACCACGGTGTCGCCGACACCATGGTGGAACGCCTGCTCCACGCCTACCACACCGAGGGTCTCGACATCGCCGAGCCGCAGACCCTCGAACGGCTGGGCAACGCGGCCGGGCTCGACCCGGGCGACGTACGCACCCTGCTCGGCGGGAACGAGTACGCCGAGCGGGTGCGAGCCGATGAACGCCGGGCCGCGGAGTACGGCGTGACAGGCGTTCCGTCGCTGGTGATCGGAGGCCAACCCCCGGTATCCGGTGTCCAGACCCCCGATGAGCTACACCGGTTGCTCAACAACGCTTGGCCGCACTGGACTCCACCGCGCCGCCCGCCACGATCGCCGCCCGCCGCCCGCCGCCCGCCGCCCGCCGCCCCGCCCGCCGCCGCCCCGCCCGCCACACCGATCGCCGCGCCGCCCGCCGCGATGGCGGACGACAGTGGTGACCAGCCGCCCATCAGGTAGAGCGGACGTCGCGACCCGCGTCCCACCAGGCGGAATTACCTACTAAACCGATAGGCTTTGCCGGCTAGAGTACGGAGGCACCCCGCCGAACGACCCGCGAGGAACCGCCATGACGCACCACCGTCCGGAGCCCGACCTGCTCGCCGTTGCCGCCCGGTGGGCCGGTCCGGTCGGCTGGCCGGTCGCGTTGCGCTTCGATCCCACCGAGCGGTGGTACGCCCGCCTCGCCGTCACCGACGAGCACGAGGTGTGGGCGCTGAGCTGGCTGCCCGGGCAGGGCACCGACCTGCACGACCACGGTGGCTCCTCGGGCGCGTTCCGGGTGGTCAGCGGCGCGCTCACCGAGGAGACGGTCAGCGCCGGCGGGCTTAGCCCGCGACTGTTGACCCCTGGCGCGGGTCGTCGCTTCGGCCCCCGGCACGTCCACCAGGTGACCAACCGGGGCGCCGATCCGGCGGTCAGCGTGCACGTCTACCGGCCGGCGCTGGTGCGAATGACCCGCTACCACCTTGTGTACGGGCGGCTGCGGGTCGCCGAGGTCGCCGAGGCCGGTCGGTCCTGGTAGCCGCGGGTGAACCCGATCATCCCCTGTCATCGGAAGGAACCGAGCATGCAGACAACCGCCGAGCACTGTCCCGTTCCCGTACCGCCGCCGGGTTCCCGGGGTGTCGACGAGATCCTGGCCGCCGCGCGGGCCCGACTCGACCGGCTCGATCCGGAGCGCGCGCATGTGGCGTACCGGACGGGGGCGTTGCTCGTCGACATCCGTCCGGCCGCGCAGCGGGCCGCGCACGGCGTGGTGCCGGGCTCGCTGGTCGTCGAGCGCAACGTCCTGGAGTGGCGGTTCGACCCGCGCTGCCCCGCCCGACTGCCGCAGGCGGTCGACTACGACGTGCCCGTGGTGGTCCTCTGCCAGGAGGGCTACACCTCGTCGCTGGCCGCCGCGGCCCTCCAGGACGTCGGCCTGCGCCGGGCCACCGACGTGGTCGGCGGGTTCGCCGCCTGGCGGATCGCCGGTCTGCCCGCCCTCGGCCCGACCCCGCTGCACCATCGCCCACCCCTCGCGTCCCCGGTCAACGCCGGGTGGGCGCGCCGTTGACCGCACCCGCCGCGCCCGCCGCGCCGCTGACCGCCGCGCCGCTGACCGCCGCGCCGTACCCGGCGCGCCGCACCCCTCGCGCCGCTGACCGCCGCGCCGCACCCGGCGTGGCTGGCGTACCGCTACCCAGGAGGCACCATGTCCGTCGTCGCCATCCCCACCCGCCGCCACCCGGGCGTGCGCCCGGCCCGTCCGCGCACCGGACCGACCCTCACCATCACCGTCGACCTCACCCCGGGGCCGCTGAGCCCTCGGCTGGCCCGGCTGGTGCAGCTGCTCGGTGAACTCGCCGAGTCCGGTGAGGGGCAACCGCGCGCCCTCGACGACGTCGCGCCGGCACCGCGACCGGCGTTGGGCCCCGTCGCCGCCGCGCCGGCCGACGCGGCGGACCACGTCCGCATCCTGACCGGCTCGCGCACGGTCCGCCGGGGCGACCGGGTCGTCGCGCTGACCCGCATCGAGTACGAGCTGCTGCTGTTCCTGGCCGAGCGGCCCCGCCGGGTCTTCACGCGCCTGCAACTGCTGTCCAGCGTCTGGGGGTACGAGCACGCGGTGGCCCGTACCGTCGACGTGCATGTGCGCCGGCTGCGCGCGAAGTTGGCCGGATCGGAGCTGGTCACCACCGTCTACGGGGTGGGTTACCGGCTGGCCGACGACGCCCCGATCATCGTGGAGCACGGCGGCTGACCCTGGTCCGGCGGCGGGGCAGGCGCACTGGTGAACCGGGCGGGCACCCCCGTAACGGGGCATCTCGACGACTCTGCTGTAATCATCTGACCTCGTACGCAGAGCGAGCAGCCGGCTCCGATGTGTTCGTCAATTGTCACATTCATGCAACGCAGCCGCCTCTTGACCCTCGTCCAGGTGCCGGGAAGCATCGATGCAGCGGCGTCCCGGGCCGTGGGGACATACCCGGACCAGCCCAAGGAGGACCATGTCGGTCAGCCCCGCCTCGTCGCGCGCCGGATGGCATACGTCCCAACCCGCGGTGCCCGGCCGGCCGCCCGGCGGTCAGCGTCGCCCGGCGAACACCCCCGCGCCCGTGCTCACCGTGACGCTGTCCATCCCGCTGGCCTGTGAGGAGTCGCTGACCCCGGCGGCACGTCGACTGCTGGAGGCCGCCCGCGAGATGCTGGAGCGGGGTGAAGGAGTGATCATCGGTTCGGCCCCGCCCGAACGTCGCCCCGACCCCGCGCCCGCCAGTCGGTCACCGGCCCCGCGCGCTCAGCCCGACCATCCCCGCGCTGCACATCCTCGCGTCGTCGCGCTCGGTGTTGCGCGACGACGAGCCGTTGCCGTTGACCCGGCTGGAGTTCGACCTGCTGTTGCACCTGGTGGCCCATCCGCGCCGGGTGTTCACCCGGCTGCAACTGCTCAACGCGGTCTGGGGCTACGAGCACGCCGGCGTCCGTACCGTGGACGTGCACGTGCGCCGGCTGCGCGGCAAGGTCGGCGTGGACGTTCCGCTGGTCACCACCGTCTACGGGGTGGGCTACCGGCTCGCCGACGACGCCCGGGTCACCATCGACCGCAGCGGCTGACCCGGCGACCGCGCGACCGCACCGGCTGACCGGCTGACCGGCGTTCGCCACCCACCCGGCGCGAGGCAGGATGGTCGGCGTGCGCATTCGCCCCATCTCGCCCGACCTGCTCGTCACCGAGCTGGCCGGCCGGCTGGCCGACGCGGCGATCCGCGCCGCGACCGACGCCGCCGGTCCCGCGCGGCTGCGCGTGGCGGTGGACGGCGCACCCGCCGCCGGCGTCGACGAGCTGGCCGCCGCGCTCGTCGACCCGCTGCGCGCCCGGGGTCGCCCGGTCCTGCACGTGCGCGCCGCCGACTTCCTGCGCCCCGCGTCGCTCCGCTTCGAGCTGGGGCGTACCAACCCGGACTCCTTCTACGAGGGCTGGGTCGACGAGGCCGGGCTGCGCCGGGAGGTGCTCGAGCCGGCCGGGCCGGGCGGCACCGGTCGACTGCTTCCGTCCCTCTGGGACACCGCTGTCGACCGGGCCAGCCGGGCCGGCTACGTCGACCTGGCGCCCGGCGGGGTGGTCCTGGTCAGCGGCCCGCTGCTGCTCGGCGGCGCTCTGCCCTTCGACGTCACCGTCCACCTGGAGCTGTCCCCGGCGGCGCTGCGCCGGCGCACCGAGGCCGCCCAGGAGTGGACGCTGCCGGCCTTCGACAGGTACGCCGAGGAGGTCGTCCCGGCGAGCTTCGCCGATGTGGTGGTGCGGGCCGACGATCCCCGCCGACCCGCGCTCGTCGAGCCGTTCGCAGACGCCTGACCAGCCGTGGGAATTCGTCGGTTTGCCCGGCCGGCTCGACGGGTACTCGCCCGGCTCACAGAGCGCGGGTGATCGCCCGCGTACCGAATGCGACCGTGACCGGGGCCCCGCGCCGCCGGCACCCGGTTCACCGTGAGCCACTGGCTTAGGAAGGCAGGCAGCGATGCTCGTCCACGACACGGTCGGTTCGACCCGTTCCCAGGCGGAGATCGACCAGATCCGACAATCCCTCCAGGCGCGCTACGACGAGCTGACCGCGGAGTACGACCAGGCCGTGCTCCAGAGCCAGGTGCTGCGGCTGGTGGAGGTCGGCGACACCGCCGGCGACGACCAGGCCGACAGCGGCACCAAGACGGCCGAGCGGGACACCGCCCAGTCGCTGCTGCGCACCATCCTCGACCGTCGCGCCCAGTACGAGCACGCGCTCGGCCGGCTGGAGGAGGGCACCTACGGCTGGTGCGAGGGTTGCTCGGCGGCGATCCCGGTGGAGCGGTTGGAGATCTTCCCGTCCGCCACCACGTGCGTGACGTGCAAGCAGACCCGCGAGCGGCGGGCGGCCTGAGCGACGCCAGCGGTTGCCGGTCGGGCCGGGGCGCGGTGGACTGCACCCATGGGTGACATCCTCGTGGGCACCGCGTCCTGGACCGACCGGACACTGCTGGACTCGGGCTGGTACCCGCAGACCGCGGACACCCCGGAGAAGCGGCTGGCGTACTACGCCCGGCAGTTCCCGCTGGTCGAGGTGGACGCCACCTACTACTCGCCGCCGGCCGAGGCGACCGCCCGGCTGTGGGTCGAGCGCACCCCTGCCCACTTCACCTTCAACATCAAGGCGTTCAGCCTGCTGACCGGGCACCCGACCCGGGTGAGCGCGCTCTACAAGGACCTCCGCCCGGAGACCGACAAGAAGAACGTCTACCCCGACGACCTGCCCGCGCAGTCGTACGAGGAGGTGTGGACGCGCTTCCTGTCCGCGCTGGACCCGCTGGTCGAGGCGGGCAAGCTGGGCGCGCTGCTGTTCCAGTTCCCGCCCTGGTTCACCATCAAGCGGGCCAACAAGCAGTACCTGCTGGAGGTGGCCAGGCGCTGCGCGCCGCTGCGCCCGGTCTTCGAGTTCCGGCACGCCTCCTGGTTCGACGGCGACAACGCCGACGAGACGCTCGCGTTCCTGCGTGAGCACGCACTGCCGTACGTCTGCGTGGACATGCCGCAGGGCCACCGCTCGTCGCTGCCCCCGGTGCTGGCCGCCACCGCGGACCTCGCGGTGATGCGCTTCCACGGGCACAGCGACAAGTGGACCAGCAAGGACATCCACGAGAAGTTCGGCTACCACTACTCCAAGCGGGAGTTGGCCGACTGGGCGCCGAAGCTGCGCGAGCTGGCCGACGAGGCCGGCCAGACCCACGTCCTGATGAACAACTGCTACCGCGACTACGCGCAGACCAACGCGGCGACGCTCGCCGGCCTCCTCGACGCGAACTGACCTCACCCGATCGGGGTGAGGCCGGCTCACCCGACGCGCCGGCACCGTGGACGCGATGGGCTCGGCCTCCCGGACGGTGGCCGACGCCGGACACGACTCGGAGGTGACGGGATGGCGGTTCGAGTGGTGACGGATCGACGGCGCGGTGCCGTGCTGCACGTGGTCGGCGCCGCCGACAACGCCCGGCGGGTTCCGCAGGGCAGCCCGGTGCGGGCTCGCCGCGGCCCGGTCGGACCGCCGCGCCGGGCCGACGAGCGACGGTGGGACAGCACGGAACGGGGGTCGACCGATGGCTGACGCGATGCTTACCGCGTTCGAGTCCTCTCTGGACAAGACGAACCTCATCCTCAAGGACATCGAGGCCGCCTACGGGTGGCCCAAGGAGCGGCGCAACCAGTCGTACGCGGCCCTGCGCACGGTGCTGCACCTGCTGCGCGACCGGCTGGCGGTGGACGAGAGCGTCGAGTTCGCCCAGCAGTTGCCGGTGCTGGTGCGGGGGATCTACTTCGACGGCTGGGTGCCGTCGGACGTGCCGATCAAGCTCAACCGGGACGACTTCCTCTACGAGGTCCGGCAGGGCTTCCCGTATGACGCCGAGGGCGGCGCGGAGCGGGTGACGCAGGTGGTGCTGGACACCCTGCGCCGGCACGTCACCCAGGGCGAGTGGCAGGACGTGAAGGCCACCATGCCCAAGGATCTCGCCGTGTTGCTGCCCTGACGGGAACCTCGCCGAGCCCGTCCGACCACCGGTCGGGCGGGCTCAGCCGTCGGCGGGGAGCGGGTCGGGCACCCGCGACACCGGGTGCCCGGCCCGTCGGGCCAGCGCCGCGAACGCGACCGCGTCCACGATGGCGGCGCCGCCCGGGTCGTTGTTGAAGTAGACGTACGCCGGCTCGTCCGGGCCGAAGGCGTCGGTCAGTCGGCTGACCCAGGACCGCAGGGCGGTGCGCCCGTAGCGTGGCCAGGGTCGCGCGCGCCCCTCGTGCAACCGCAGGTAGCCGAAGTCGGTGGTGCGCCAGCGCGGAGCGACCGGCCGGCCCAGCCGGTCCGCCCACACCAGCGCCGCCCGGCGTCGTTCCAGCACCGCCCGGGTGGCGTCGGTCCACCAGGACGGGTGCCGCGGCTCGACCGCGACCCGCACCTCGGCCGGGAACAGCCGCAGCGTCGCGTCCAGCGCGTCGACGTCCGCGCGGAGATTCGGCGGTAGTTGCACGAGCACCGGACCGAGCCGGTCGCCGAGCGCCGTCGCGCGGTCGAGGAACCGGGCCACCGGCTCGGCCGGGTCGCGCAGGCGCTTGATGTGGGTCAGGTAGCGGCTCATCTTCACCGCCACGCAGAAGTCCGCCGGGGTGCGCGCCCGCCAGGCGGCGAAGGTGTCCCGCTCGGGCAGCCGGTAGAAGGCGTTGTTGACCTCGACGGTGGCGAACCCGGCCGCGAAGTGCTCCAACCAGAGCCGCTGCGGCAGCCGGTCGGGATAGAAGCGGCCCCGCCAGTCCCGGTACTGCCAGCCGGACGTGCCCACCAGGATCACCGGCCCATCCTGGCACTCTCCGCCGCCGCGCGCGAACCGACCGTGTCGTCACGATTCGCCGTCTACGGTGAGGGTTAGAGAAGATCGCGCGTGGGGTACCACCCGCTGCACGACGGACCCCGGCGGATGGCGGGGGCGGCTCACCCGAGGGAGTACCGATGGCACTCAACGACGACGACATGCAGACCACCGGGGGCGGCGGCCTGGAGGGCCCGGCCGACGGCGGCGCGACCCCCGGCCACCAGGACGGTGGCGCCGACGGCGGTGCCGAGGGCCCGGCCGACGGTGGTGCCACGCCGGGTCAGCAGGACGGTGGCGCCGACGGCGGCGCGGAGGGTCCGGCCGACGGTGGTGCCACGCCGGGTCAGCAGGACGGTGGCGCGGACGGCGGCGCGGAGGGTCCGGCCGACGGTGGCGCCACGCCGGGTCAGCAGGACGGTGGCGCCGACGGCAGCGCCCGGTAGCGGCACGCCATGACGCACCTCGACCCGCCGGGCGGCGACCACCGCCCGGCGGTTTCGTCAGCGGCGGCGACCGCGGCCCTGGCCCGCTGCGTCGCCGTCGAACCGGCCAAGTTCGCCGCCGCGCACTGGGGGCACACCCCGCTGCTGTCACGCGCCGCCGACCTGCCCGACCCGGCCGGCTTCACCGACCTGCTCAGTCCCGCCGACGCCGACGAGTTGCTGAGCCGGCGCGGTCTGCGTACCCCGTTCCTGCGGGTCGCCAAGGACGGCCAGTTGGTCGCCGCGGCGCGCTGGACCGGCGGCGGCGGCGCGGGCGCCGAGATCGGCGACCAGGTGCTCGACGAGCGGGTCCTGGAGCAGTACGCGTCCGGCGCGACGCTGGTGTTGCAGGGTCTGCACCGGATCTGGCCGCCGCTTGTCGACTTCGCCCGCGACCTGGGCCTGGCGCTGAACCAGCCACTTCAGGTCAACGCCTACCTGACGCCGGCCGGCAGTCAGGGCTTCGCCACCCACTACGACACCCACGACGTGTTCGTGCTCCAGGTCGACGGCCGCAAACACTGGCGCATCCACCCGCCGGTGCTGCCCGACCCGTTGGAGAAGCAACCGTGGGGTGGCCGCGCCGACGAGGTCGGCGCGACCGCGCAGGGTCCGGCCGCCCTGGACGTGGTGCTCGCCCCCGGCGACGCCCTCTACCTGCCGCGGGGCTGGCTGCACAGCGCCCAGGCCCAGGACGCCAGCTCGCTGCACCTGACGGTGGGCATCCGGGCGCTCACCCGCTACGCCCTGGTCGAGGAGTTGCTGGCGTTGGCCGCCGAGGACCAGCGGCTACGGGCCAGCCTGCCGTTCGGCACCGACGTCGCCGACCCGGACGCCATCGAGCCGGAGCTGACCGAGACGGTGGAGGCGCTGCGGGACTGGCTGCTGCGCGCCGACCCGGGCGCTGTCGCCGCTCGGCTGCGCCAGCGGGCCTGGCCGGCCGCCCGCCCGGCGCCGATCCGACCGCTGGCCCAGGCCGACGCGCTGGCCACCCTGGACGCCGACACCCGGGTCACCCTGCGGCCCGGCCTGCGTTGGCAGCTCGTACCGCACGCGGACGGCCAGGTGGCGCTGCGGCTGTTCGACCGAACGATCACCCTGCCGGCCGGCTGTGGGCGGGCGGCCCGCGCGCTGCTCAGTGGCGCTGTCACCCGGGTCGGTGACCTGCCCGGCCTGCCCGACGACGCCGACCGGGTCACCCTGACCCGCCGGCTGCTGCGCGAGGCCGTCCTGGTCCCGGCCTAACACCCCACCCGCCCCGCCCCGCCCCATGAGCCAGCGCGATCTTGCAGTTTCTGTTGCCGATGAGTCCGCTTTTGCGGCTTATGTCGCCGCAGAAACTGCAAGATCGCCGGGGTCGGTGCCGGGGCCGGTTCAGCGGCCTAGCACGAGTAGCAGGACCGTCGTGACCACCCCGGCGCCGAGGACCACGGTGATCGGCCGGGGGCCGAGCAGCGCGTGCCGGCGGTCCGCCAGCACCCGGGCCGGTGCCAGGCCGACGAACGGCCCGAGCAGGGTCACCACCAGGGCCAGCACCGGCATGCCGACGGCCAGGTCCCCGCCGTACCCGACGCCGAGCGCGCGGGCGCCGGCCCCCAGCGCGTACGCCAGCACGGCCCCGCCCACCCCGTAGAGCACCAGCAGCGGGTTGACCGAACCGGGCAGCTCGCCCGGTTGGCCGGCCCGGTCGAGCAGGTCACGGGCCCTGGCGAGCAGCGGCACCGGGTCGGTGGCCCCGGTGCCGTTGGCGGGTGCGGGTGGCCCGCCGAGTCGGCGTGCGCCCAGCCGCGAACGCACCTGCTGCCACAGGTGCGCCACCTCGGCGTCGACCCGTTCCTGCTGCTCACGGGCGGCGACGAGCTCCTCCTCGGCGGCCTGGAGCTGGTCGGCCGCCTCGGCGACGGCCCGCTCGGCCGCCGCGCACTGCCGCTCGTGCCAGGTGTACGCCTCGGCGCGCTGTTCGCGGACCCGGGCGGTCAGGTCGGCCAGCCGGCGCAGTTGCGCCGCGTACGTCTCGCTGGTCACCGGTTCGTTCATCGCGACGGTCCATAAGGGATGATCACCTGTCCGGTGCGGTGCACCGCCCGGTCGAAGAAGAGCCCCCGCCAGGGGCGGGGGTACCAGTCCGGGCCCCCGGTGCCGGGGTAGAGCGACGCGCCCAACTCGCCGCCGTGCGTGTCCAGGGCCACCCACGCGCCGATCTGGTCGGTGCGGGCGGCCGGCCCACCCAGGTCGGCGCGCATCCGGGCGACGCCCCGCCACCAGGCCAGCACGTGCGTGCGTCGCTCCGGCCCGTCGTGCAGGATGCGGCGCAGCTGCTCCAGCCCGGTCCGCCGGCCGGCGCGGGCGGCCAGCGCCCCGGCCGCCGCGTCGACGGCGAACAGCAGCAGGTAGTGCGGGGTGCTCGGGCCGCCCAGCCCGTCCGCTGTCTCGGCCATCAGCTCGCCCACCGTCTCCTCGTCGTACCAGGCGGCGTCGTCGGCCAGGTCCTCGTAGAGGGCGCGGGCGATCGGGTCCGCGTCCGGGTCGAGGCAGGCGATGGAGAACCGGGCGGTGCCCGGCGGGTGCTGGCGGGCCAGCGACCGGGCCGCCGCGTCCAGCACCGCGCACGCCTCGTCCACCCGGGTGCCCAGCACCGCGAGGTTGCGCCCCGGGGCCCGGGGCAGGCGCAGCGCCGCCGAGCGGGACTGCACGTCGATGATCTCGCCGAGCAGCGCCACCGGGTTACGCGGCACCCCGCCGTCGGGCGGCGCGGCGAGCGCCCGGAAGTCCGGGGCCTCGGCCAGCCGGGGGATGGCGTCGCCGTCGAACAGCCGGGCCGGGGCCGCGTCCGGCGGGCGCATCCGCCACAGCCGGTGCTGCAACCCGCTCCACGTCTCCCAGTCGCTGGCGGACGGGATGCGGGCGACCTCGTTGCCCTCGACCATGCCCGACTCGGCGTTGACCACCGCGTGCCAGCGCGGCAGCGACTGCGCCGCGTCGTTGCGCTCGGCCAGGATGCGCAGCGCCTTGGGCAGCGCGATGCGCAGGGTGAACTGGGCGACCAGCGCCGGGCGACCCCACAGCGCCTCGATGCCCCGTACGTCCTGCGAGGCGAGCACCAGGTGGATGCCCTGGGACCGGCCGCGCCGGGCCAGGTCCTCCAGCAGGTCGGCCGACTCGCGGGCGACGACGTCCCGGCCGGCCAGCAGCATCTGGAACTCGTCGACGACGGCGACGATGCGGGGCCAGTGCCCGGTCGGGTCGACGGCCCGCAGCTCGGCCAGCTTGGTCACCTCGTGCTTCTTGGCGGCGTCCGCGCGTCGGCGCAGCTCCTCGGCGAGGAAGCGCAGCAACGCCAGCCCGAACTCCCGGTCGGTGTTGACGTTGATGCCGACCAGGCGCATGTGCGGCAGCCAGCTCGGGTCCCGCCGGCCCTGCGCGAACCGGGCGAAGGACACCCCCTCCTTGAAGTCGAGCAGGTAGAACTCCAGCTCCGAGGGGGAGTAGCGGGAGGCCAGCGCGCCGATCCACGCGAAGATCAGGTTGGTCTTGCCGGTGCCGGACGGCCCGCCGATCAGCGCGTGCGGGGGGTAGTCGCCGAGCGTCAGCCGTACCGGCCGGCCGTGCGGCCCCTCGCCGATCGGGGCGGTCAGCCCGTCGGCGGAGCTCTCCCGCCACATCAGGTCCGGCGGCGGCAGCAGGTCGGTGAACGGGGTCGGCGGCGGGCCCGCGTTCACCCGGGCCGCGACGTCCCGGCAGGTCTCGGTGACGAGCGTCGCCGGTGGCGGCGGGTCCAGCCGGACCGGCAGCCCGGCCGACCCGCCGATCCGCGCGCCGGACGCCCCGGCCACCACCCGGGTCACCGTCGGGTCGTCCGGCACCGGCACACCGTGCACCACCAGGTGTACGCCGCAGGCCGCGCCGGTGCGCACCACCCGGTCGAGTTGCCCCCGCTCGTGCCGGTTCAGCTCCTCGCCGCCGAGCAGCACCGCCACCCGCCACGGCTCCGGGCGTCGGCCGGTCGCGCCCGCCAGCTCGCGCAGTGACGCGTACTCACCGGCGAGCACCGTCTCGTTGATCCGGCGGATCTGCTCCACCAGGTCGTCGAGCAGCGGGCCCAGCCCTCCCGGCCCGACGAAGGTCAACAGCCCGGCCGTGCCCAGTGGGGCGAACCCGGCGAGGCCGCCGCCGAGCTGGTCCGGGTCGTACCCGATCAGGCGTACCGCCCCGGGGTCGGCGCGGCCGACGGCCCGCAGCAGCAGCGCGGACACCACCGCGTCGCAGCCCGCGCGGTCGTCTCCGGAGAGGTGGACGTGCCCGGCGTCGAGCAGCGGCACCAGCGCGGGGACCGGATCGACGCCGTCGAGGTGGACCGTGCCGACCCGCAGCGCGCCGGGCGCCTCCGCCCGCCGGGCGGGCGTCGGCGTCCACCCCGGCCAGTCGGCGCCCGCGCAGCCCGGCGCCTCCCGACCGGCCGCGTCGGCCGCGCGCCGGGCCAGCTCGGCGATGCGGGTGGAGTAGCGGGCGTCGATCTCGGCGATTCGGCGGTCGCGCTGGGCGCCCACCCGCTCCGGTACGGCGGCGGCCGCCCTCGACACCCGGGCGAGCCGGTCCCGCCCGGCGGTCAGGTCGGCCTGGGCGGCGGACAGGCGGGTACGGGTGGCGCCCAACGCCTCGGCGAGGGTGTCCCGGACCCGGGTGGCGAGCTGACCACGCCGGTCAGCCATCGGAGCCCCGACGCGTCGGCGCGTCCCGCCAGGGGCTGCCCGATCGGGGCGGCAGCCCACCGGAGGGCTGCCCACCGGCGGTGTCCGAGCGGGTGCCCGCACCGCCGCCACCAGGTCGTCCCGCCGCCGGTTGGCGGTGCCCCGAAGGCTGCCCGCCCGATCGGCCCGCCCCGGTCGACCGCGGGGCACCGCTGGCCGGGGCGGCACCCGGTGTGCGTCGCGCGTCCGTCGGTTGGCCCGTGGCTGTCGGCTGGACCGGCTCCGCCGACGGGTCCGCGGCCGTCGGTCGACCCGTGCCGTTCGCGGGCAGGTTCCGGCCGACGCGGGCGAGCAGCAGCGCGGTCGCCACACCGGCGGCCACCGCGGAGTCGGCGGCGTGCGGCGGCTCGCCGGAGGCGCGCGGCGGCGGCATCCGGCAGATCCGGGTCAGCAGTGTCTCCAGCACCGGCGGCGGCAGGCCGGGCAGCAGGTCGCGGACGCGCCCGTCCAGCTCCCCCCGCAGCCGCCCGAGGTCGGCGGCGCGCGGCGGGTGCCCCAGCAGCTCACCGGCGAGCTCGCGCAGCAGCGGCGGGGTCAGCGCCGCCATGCCCAACCCGACGTCGGCCGGGGCCCGGCGCAGCTCGGCGCGCAGCCGGTCCCGGTCGCCGGAGCGGACGCCACCCACCACCCGGCGCAGCAGCTCGGCGGAGTCGTTCAGTCGCTCGTCCGGGTCGTCGTCGGCGACCTCGCGCCCGCCGGTCAGCTCGGCCACCCGCACCGACCACCAGCGGCGCATCCGCACCTGCTCGGTCGGTTCCGGCGGCACCGCGGTCGGGGCGGCCTCCGGTGGCGTGTCGTGTCGCGGGGCGCGCTGCTCCGGGCGGGGCGCCGGGGCGCCGTCGGCGGCGAGCCCGATCGCGGCGAGGTACGCCGACAGCTGTTCCTGGGCCACCCGCAACGCGTAGCCGGCGCTCTCGGCGTGTTCGGTGGCGGCGGACAGCTCGGGCACGCCCATCGGGTTGGCCGACTCCTGCCGCACCCAGCGCAGGCGCTCGGTGGCCAGGCCGAACTTCTCCAGCGCCTGCGCGAGCAGGGCCAGCGGGAACTCCTCGGTGGCGGCGCGGACCTGCCCGCCGACGTCTTCGATGATGGACACGGTCGCCTACAGCGTCGCGACGTAGAGCTGCGCCTGCTCGACGGCGACGAGTGTCGCGGCGAGGCATTCCTCCAGCTCCTGGCTGGCCTGGGTGAGCGACGCCTGGGCCGCCTCGACCGTCTCGTGCCCGCTGCCCTCCAGCGCCCCGGCCAGGGTCTGCTGCGCCTCGGACAGTTTCTCGCCGGCCGCCTGCACGGCTGTCTGCCCGTCCCCGATCTGTTGCAGGGCGACATCGATGGCAGCCTTCAGCTCGGCGACGCTGGCCACGGCGGAACCTCCTGGGGGCGGGGAGATCTCCATTACAGCCTATCGGTGGGCCGGAAAGAACATCCGCCCTGGCGGTGTTCCTGCCCGCCTGTCCGGTAGGCCCTCGGAAGTGCCGGGAGTCCGATCTGTGGGAGTCCCGGTGCGAGAATTTCTCAGTTGCTCGTCGGGGGATCGCGCAGCCACTTCGGGCCGTACACCTCGGCGCCCAGCGCGGTGACCCGCCCGCGCAACTCCCGGTCGGCGGTGACCACCAGTCGACGACGCCGCGGCGCCGCCCGCACCAGCTCGACCACCGCGTCGTCGCCGGAGCCGGCGGCGGAGACCACCCGGACGCCCTCGGTGCCCGGCACGTCCCGCGCGGCGCCCTCCACCACCAGGACCACCTCCACCGGCGCGGGCAGCCGGGCCGGCAACCCGACGGTCGCCACCGGGGCGAGCGAGTCGCGCAGCCGGGCCGCCGCCCCGGCGCGGTCCCGCCACCACCCGTTCGGGCGGGAGCCCACCACGTTGGCACCGTCCACGATCAGCAGCGGGGTCTCATCCATCCCGTCAGCCTGCCACCATCGGCCGGCCCGGGTCGGACGCCACTCCCGCGCCACCCCTGCGGCGTTTGTCGGGCCGCGCGTCGGGTAGCCCCTGCCGACCGTGCCGAGCCCTACCGCGGAGGACAGACATGATGGGACCCGGTGACATCGGCTCCGACCCGTGGGACGAATTCCTGGCCCGGTACTTCGGCCGGGGCGAGGGAGGGCGCCGACCACCGCACCGGGTCGACATCACCCGACTGATGACCGCCGACGCCCGGGAGATGCTGGCCGACGCGGCCCGGCGCGCCGCGCAGCGGCAGAGCAGCGACCTGGACACCGACCACCTGCTCTGGGCGGCGCTGCAACGTGAACCGCTGCGGGACCTGGTCCGCCGGGCGGGCGCCGACCCGGACACCCTGCTCAACGCGCTCGGAGGCAGGGGCGACGGCGCGCCGCGCGGGGAGGTGCCGCCCAACCTGTCGCTCACCCCCGCCGCCAAGCGGGCGCTGCTCGACGCGCACCAACTGTCCCGGGCGATGGGGGCCAACTACATCGGCCCCGAGCACATCCTGATGGCGTTGCCGCTCAACCCGGAGTCGCCGGCCGGGCGGATGCTCGCCGCCGGTCGCATCCAGCCCGAGTCGTTGCAGGCCGCCAACGCCGAGCGCGGGCCGATGAACGGACCGAAGCCGGACCGGGGCACCCCCACCCTGGACCAGTACGGTCAGGACCTCACCGACCTGGCCCGCAACGACCAGATCGACCCGGTGATCGGACGCGCCGACGAGATCGAGCAGGCCGTCGAGATCCTGTCCCGGCGGACCAAGAACAACCCGGTGCTGATTGGCGAGGCCGGTGTCGGCAAGACCGCCATCGTCGAAGGGCTGGCCGAGCGGATCTGCGACGGTGACGTGCCGCAGACCCTGCTCGGCAAGCGGGTCGTGCAGCTCGACCTGGCCGGCCTGGTCGCCGGCACCCGCTACCGGGGTGACTTCGAGGAGCGGTTGAAGAAGGTGATCGACGAGATCCGGGCGCACCGGGACGAGCTGATCATCTTCCTGGACGAGATCCACACCCTGGTCGGCGCCGGTGGCGCCGGCAGCGAGGGCGGGATGGACGCGTCCAACATGCTCAAGCCCGCCCTGGCCCGGGGCGAGCTGCGGGTGATCGGCGCGACGACGCTCGACGAGTACCGCAAGAGCATCGAGAAGGACGCCGCGCTCGCCCGGCGCTTCCAACCGGTGCTGGTGCCCGAGCCGAGCATCGACGACACCATCGCCATCCTGCGCGGCCTGCGCGACCGGTACGAGGCGCACCACCAGGTGCGTTTCACCGACGAGGCGCTGGTCACCGCCGCCGAGCTGTCCGACCGGTACGTCACCGACCGGTTCCTGCCGGACAAGGCCATCGACCTGATCGACCAGGCCGGCGCCCGGGTGCGGCTGCGCACCCGTACGCCCGCCTCGGACGTGCGGGAGTTGGAGCAGGAACTCGACGACGTACGCCGGGACAAGGAGCAGGCGGTCACCGACGAGCAGTACGAGCGGGCGTCCGCGCTGCGCGACCGGATCGCCGAGCTGGAGGCCGACATCCGGCGCGCCAACGGCGAGGACGGTATGTCCGCCTCGCAGGTGCCCGAGGTGGGCCCACAGGAGATCGCCGAGGTCGTCTCCCGGGCCACCGGCATCCCGGTCAGCCAGCTCACCGAGGAGGAGCGCGACCGGCTGCTGCGCCTGGAGGGGCACCTGCACCAGAAGGTGGTCGGTCAGGACGACGCGGTCACCGCCGTCGCCGAGGCCGTCCGCCGCTCCCGCGCCGGGCTCGCCGACCCGGATCGGCCGATGGGCAGTTTCCTGTTCCTCGGCCCGACCGGCGTCGGCAAGACCGAGCTGGCGCGCGCCCTGGCCGAGGCGCTGTTCGGCGAGGCCGACCGGATGGTCCGGGTGGACATGAGCGAGTTCCAGGAGCGACACACGGTGAGCCGGCTCGTCGGCGCGCCTCCCGGGTACGTCGGCTACGAGGAGGCCGGCCAGCTCACCGAGGCGGTACGCCGCCGCCCGTACGCGGTGGTGCTGCTCGACGAGATCGAGAAGGCCCACCCGGACGTGTTCAACATCCTGCTGCAGGTCCTCGACGACGGGCGGCTGACCGACAGCCAGGGGCGGACGGTGAACTTCAAGAACACCGTCCTGATCATGACGAGCAACCTCGGCTCCGAGCTGATCACCGGGACCCAGCGGGCGGTCGGGTTCGGCACCGGCGAGCCGGGCAGCGAGCAGGAGAACGACGAGCTGCGCGAACGGCTGATGCGTCGCCTCCAGGAGAACTTCCGACCGGAGTTCCTCAACCGCATCGACGAGGTCATCATCTTCCGCCGGCTGGAGGCCGAGCAACTGCGCGACATCACCGCGCTGCTGCTGGAGGAGACCCGCCGCCGGATGCACGCCCAGGACCTCCAGGTGGAGTTCACCACCGCCGGCATCGACTGGCTCGCCGAGCACGGCTACCAACCCGAGTTCGGCGCCCGCCCGCTGCGCCGGGTGATCCAGCGGGAGGTGGACAACCACCTGTCCCGGATGCTGCTGGAGTCGGCGATCTCACCCGGGCAGAAGGTCACGGTGGACGTCCGTGACGGCGCCCTCACGTTCGACGTCACGGCGGGCGAGCGGGGCTACAGCGCCGCCACGACAACCCACCCGCGATGAGCGGGCCGGCGCGGGGAGACGACCACGACGAGTCGCACGAGGACGCGGACGCCGCGAAGCCCCGCGACGAGGACGACCACCCGGACCCGATCCTGGCGCCCCCGACCGCGAACCCACGGCGGACGCGGGTGCCCGCCGAGGGGCTGCATCCGAAGACCGACAAGGACGACCCGGAGACGCGAGAGGAGACGTGATGGTACGCGACACGCGGCTCGACCCCGAGGTGGAGGTGCTCTGGGAGGACTTCCACGCCGAGGTCAACGTCCCGTCGGAGCAGCTGCGCACCTGGCTGCTCACCCGGGGGTCGGGGGAGGACTCGTTCAGTCCGAACCCGGACCTGGACCTGCCCCAACCGGGCCGGGAGATCCTCAAGGTGCTGAAGAAGCGCAAGGTCGACCTCACCCCGGAGGACATCGAGGTGATGCGGGAGGCGGTCGAGCGGATCCGCGAGCTGATGGACGCCAAGCCGCGGCGCGGCAACGCCGACGACGAGTGGCGGCACTCGCTGCTCGACCTCGGACACGATCCGCTCGTGGAACGCTGAACGCGGCCGGACAAGACGGCGCCGACCCGGTACCGGGCCGGCGCCGTCGGCGCGCCTACTGGCCCTGGTCGGACTCCAGGCTGCCGATGGTCAGCCCCGCCGCGTCGGCGGCGGCGTCCCGGTCGCCCCGGGTCTGCTCCTCACGGGTGAGCAGGTTGGCGTACTCGGCCACGTCCGCCGGGTCGGGCACCGCCGGCAGGCGGCGCAGGAACGCCTCCACGGCACGGGTGGCGGCGGTGTGCGCGGAGGCCGCCTGACGCAGCAGCTCACGGTCGTCGGCGGGCGGGTAGAGGTCGGTCATGTCCGCCAGATACCCGGCAGGCGGCCGTTCGCACCCCGCCGACCGCTCAACCCGGCCGAACCCCACTCGGCTGGCGGACCCCGAACCCCGGGTTGCGGGGCAACCAGGCCAGGTAGGCCGGGTGCGGGGCCAACGAGTCCACGTACGCGGCCTTCGCCATCTCCAGCACCAGCTCCGCGCCCTCGGCGGCGGGGGAGTCCGGATGCCAGCCGAGCAATAGCCGCCAGCGCAACGGGGTGCCGGCGAGTCGACGGGTGACCAACCCGGCCACCGGGCGGAACGTCGCCTGGCACAGCGCCACCGCCACCCCGGCGTCCACCAGGTCGACACAGCCGCGGATGTCGGTCTCGTACACCTTCTTCGGGGTGAAGCCGGCGCGGGCGCACGCCGCGGCGAAGCAGTCGGCGAAGCAGCCGTCGCCCGGCGCGGCGACCCACTGCTCGTGGCGCAGGTCGCCCAGCCGCACCTCGTCGTGCGCGGCGAGGGGGTGCGTCTCCGGCAGCAGCACCAGCACCGGGTCGATGGCGACCTCCTGCCAGCTCAACCCGAACCCGCCCGAGGGGGTGGCGTCGCCGCACACGCCGGTGAGCGCGAAGTCCAGCCGCCCTCCGGCCACCAACTGCGCCAACTCGTCCACCGACCAGGACGCGTACGTAGTGATCTGGGCGGGTGGCTGCGCGGCCGCCAGCCGGTGCACCAGCCGGCCCAGGATCGGGCTGTTCACCCCGCCGAAGCGGTAGCTGGGTGGCGCGCCGCCCGCCCCGGCCAGTCGGGCGGCCTCGTCCTGCAACCCCTTCATCGCCGGCAGCAGCACCCGGGCACGGGCCAGCACCAGCTCACCGAGCGCGGTGGGCCGGGCCCCGCGACGGTCCCGTTCGAACAGCGGACCGCCCAGCGTCCGTTCGATGCGTTGGAGCTGGGCGGTGAGCGCCGGCTGGGCCAACCCGAGCGCCGACGCCGCCTTCGTCACGCTCCCCGTCTCCGCGATCGCGCACACCACCCGCAGATGACGCAGCTCCAGGTTCATACCGTGACGGTAGGACTACAGCATCAGTCGGCGGAATAGCCCGAGCGGATCGGTGATAATGAATGCACTGTCGCCGGCCGCCGATCCTCACCCGCGCGGCGGCTCCGGCAGGTCCTCCAGGTACGTCGGCCGCCGGGTCACCGCGTCGAGCACCTTGTCCACCACCCCGACCGCCGGCTCGACGATCCGGTTCCACGGCGGGGTGGCCGGGGTGCCCGGATGCGGGCGGGTGGGCGCCGCCTCCTCGGCGATCTCCAGCCGGTTGCCGAGCCGGACCAGCTCCTCCTCGCTCGCCACCGCGCGCAGCTCGGTGACCAACCCACCCACCCCGTCGACGTGCCGGCGGACCCGCTCGGCGATGTCGGTCAGCGCCTCGTCGGTCAACCCCTTCAGCGCGGCGAGCAGGGCGGCGTCGGCGGCGATCTCGGCATCCACCCGGTCGCCGGCGGCCGGCAACGCGGCGCGGACCGCCGGCAGCAGGTACTGCTCCTCGGCGGACAGGTGCCGCGACAGCGCGGCGGTGAGCACCGCCAACCCCTCCTGCGGCGTGCTGTCCGGACCGCTGAGCTGGGTCAGCAACGCCAGCAGTTGCCGGTGCTCCCGGTCGATGATGTCGGCGATGCTGCGACCGGCCGGCCGGTAGCCCTCCTCGGGTGTGGGCGCGGGCGGCAGCGGCGGCAGGGGAACGGCGGACATGGTGCCCTCCTCGACTGGCGGGCGGAAGCTCCGGCAGGGGACGTACGGTCGTCGGCGGCGATACCCGGACGCGGTCGACGCGAAACCGGCCCGTCGATGCGTGCGCCCGTCCCCGCCGGTGCGCCGACCTGTCGACCGGCTCGGGCTGGTATGAAGAGGCGATGACGAGCGATGCCGCCTCCGCCCGACCCGACCCGACCGCAGAGGTCGTGGACCTCTGCCGAGACCTGCTGCGCATCGACACCACCAACACCGGGGACAACGACACCAGCGCCGGCGAGCGCCGCGCGGCCGAGTACGTGGCGGAGAAGCTCGCCGAGGTGGGCGTGGAGTCCGTGCTGCACGAGTCCGCGCGGGGCCGGGCCAACGTGGTGGCCCGCATCCCGGGCGTCGATCCGGGCCGGGGCGCGCTGCTGGTGCACGGGCACCTGGACGTGGTGCCCGCCGACGCCGACGAGTGGTCGGTGCACCCGTTCTCCGGAGAGTTGCGCGACGGCTACCTGTGGGGTCGCGGCGCCATCGACATGAAGGACTTCGACGCGATGGTGCTCGCCGTGGTGCGGCACTGGCAGCGCACCGGCGTGCGCCCGCCGCGCGACATCGTGCTCGCCTACACCGCCGACGAGGAGGCCGGCGGCGAGTACGGGGCGCACTTCCTGGTGGACCACCACAGCGACCTGCTGGACGGCTGCACCGAGGCCATCGGCGAGGTCGGCGGCTTCTCCTACACGGTCAACGAGAGCCAGCGGCTCTACCTGATCGAGACGGCCGAGAAGGGCATCGACTGGTTGCGACTGCACGCCAAGGGCCGCCCCGGGCACGGCTCGATGGTGCACGACGACAACGCGGTCACCGCCCTCGCCGAGGCGGTCGCCCGGATCGGCCGGCACCGCTTCCCGGTGGTGGTCACCGACACCGTGCGGGCCTTCCTCACCGAGGTGTCCGACCTGCTCGGCATCGAGTTGGACCCGGACGACCCGGAGACGGCGATCGCCAAGCTCGGCCCCATCGCCAACATCATCGGCGCGACCATCCGCAACACCGCCAACCCGACCCGGTTGACCGCCGGCTACAAGGACAACGTCATCCCCGGGCGGGCCACCGCCACCATCGACTGCCGCAGCCTGCCGGGCCAGTCGGAGCTGCTGGAGCGCCAGCTGCGCGAGCTGGTCGGCCCGGACATCGCGATCGAGTACATCCAACGGCAACCGGCGCTGGAGACCACCTTCGACGGGGCGCTGGTCGAGGCCATGTCGGCGGCCCTGCGGGCGGAGGACCCGGGGGCCCGGCCGGTACCGTACATGCTCTCCGGCGGCACCGACGCCAAGGCGTTCTCGCAGCTCGGCATCCGCTGCTTCGGTTTCGCACCGCTCCAGCTCCCCGCCGACCTCAACTTCTCCGCGTTGTTCCATGGCATTGACGAGCGCGTTCCGGTGGACGGACTACAGTTCGGCGTGCGGGTTCTCGACCGGTTCCTCCGCACCTGCTAACCACGCCCGGCCGTCGCCGCCGACGCGTGACCTCCCGACGTGAAGGGACTGCCCCACCATGACCGACCAGCACGGTGAGCTGGACGCCGCTCTCGAGCGGGTGATCGAAGCGGCCCGTCACCACCTGGCCGCCGTACGGGCCGCGCAGGGCCGCGTCGACGACGACGACGTCTGGCAGGCGTACGTGGCGTTGAACAACGCCTCCTTCGCGTACGACGAGCGGCTGCTCGACGCCTTCGGCGAGGTGACGCCGTGGGATGTCGACTCGATCGACCCGGACGAGGCCGACGAGCGATTCGGCGGGGGCGAGGGGGCAGAGGCCAGCGACCCGCACCCCCGGGTGATCTCGGTGCGCCAGCGCCGCGACTACCGGGTGCCGAGCATCGCCGCGCTGCTGCGGGTGGCCGAGGCGGCCCGACGCGAGGGCACCCCGGAGGACGACGAGCCGGCGCCGGTCGAGGGTGTCGGCGAGGCGGTGCTGGAGCTGCTGCAGAGCGGTGACGGCTCGCTCGGCGCGCTGGACGTGCCCGAGTTGGAGCCGCTCGACGGGGTGGTCATGGTCAGCGAGGTGGGCACCCCGGTGGACCTCGAGTCGTTCGACGACGACGACGCGGTCGGCCCGTTCCAACCGGCGGTCGACGACCGGCTCGTCGGGCGGCTCGACGAGCACCCGTTCCTGGAGCTCGACGACGAGGACCACGCCACCCACCAGCACTAGGCCGCCCGCACCCGCCCCGCCCTTTCCCCGCGATCGTGCAGTTGCGGTCGCGACAAAAGGGGGCGTTACCGACATTCGGGCAACCGAACGCGCAAGATCGGAGCGCGGTGCGTCCGGGACCCGCGCGGCCCCGGGCGCACCGCGACCGGTCCTCAGTACGACAGGCCCGGCTGCGGCTGGTTCACCCGCCGCCGCCGGAGCACCACCTGCCGGGTGCCGTCCCGGTACAGCCGTACCCGGGCCAACTCCCAACCGGAGAACTCCGCCTGGATCGCCAACTGCGCCGCGGCGGTCAACCGGTCGACGTTCGGCGGCAGCCGCAGCGGCGCGTACTCGTAGTCCATGCACCCATGCTGCCCAGCCCAGCGGCCGTCCGCCACCCCCTCCCGAGTGACCAACAACGCGCTCGGCCGCCCGGCACGGCCAGAGGCACCGTCAGCCGGGTCGGACGTTGGCCGTCAACAGGGCGGCGAGGGCCGGCGCGGCCAGGGCGACCGCCCGGGCGCTGCCCGGGTCGACGGCCAACCCCCACGACGCGTCCGGCCAGTCCTCGAACAGCTCCGCGCAGGGCAGCGCCACGAACGGCACCCCGTCCCCGGAGAACGTGCCGAGCGCCTGCGGCGAGGTGAAGACCGGCAGCAGACGCCCGCCGGCAGGGTCGCCAACCACCGACCACGGAAAGTCGGCCCCCGGTGTCGGCTCCCCGGTCAGCGGGACGCACACCGTGGCGCCGGCCAACACCCCGAGGTAACCGGGCAGGTCGCGACGCTCGGCGGCCGCGGCGAGCGACGCCGCCACCGTCGGCTCGGCGGCCGGCTCGGCGTGCGACGTCGCCACCGTCGCCCGCGCGGGCCCGGCCGCCGGTGACACCACCCGGCAGGACAGCGCGCCGGGCTCGTCGGTCAACACCACGGCGGCGGTACGGGCCACCAGCGCACCCAGCCGCTCCACCTGCTCCGGGGTGCGCGGCACCTCGTACCACCAGATGTGGCCGTCGGTGGGGCGCCGCCAGCCGAGCGCGGCCAGGCGTGCCTCGTCGTGGCCGGGGCAGAGCGCCCACACCACCTCGCGGCGCACCAGCAGGCGGATCCCGCGCGGACCGGCGGAAAGCTCCAGGTCGGTGTCCCGGTCGCAGCGGGCGACAGTGTCGCGCAGCCGGGCGGCGATCTCCGGCCAGGTCGGCGACGGTGACGTCACGCCGGTGCGCCCGGCAGGCGGTCGTCCAGCCGTCCGAGCCGGGCAACGGTCTCCTCCAGCCGGCCCAGCGCCGAGAAATCTCCCGGTGTGCCGAACAGGTCGCCGAGCCCTGCTCCGAGCGCGACGTCCAATCCCTCGGTGTGTTCGTCGACGTGCGCGCCGGCGACGTCACGAGCCCGCCGGTACGCGTCGAGCACCAGCTCGGCCACACCTTCCGTGCCGACACGCAGGGCGGCGGGCGCGAGGCTGAGGCCGGTCAGCGCGCCGGTGGCGTCGACGGTCGCCGAGACCAGTCCGCTCTCGTCGGTGGCGGTGCCGGACAGCTCGGCCAGCTCGTCGCGGAGGCCCGCGAACCGGCGCTCGATGTGGGCGATCCGCCCGGCGAGCGCGTCGAACGCCGACGTCGGGTCCGTCATGAGATTCCTCCCCGTGGATCGTGCGACCGGGTGGTGCCCGGCGGCCGGGAGATCGTATCGTCGGTGCGCTCGACTCACGGGGGAGGAACGGCATGGCACCGGATATCGATGTGGACGTGCTGGCGGTCCGTCGACTGGAGACAGCCGCCAGGGACGTCGCCAGCTCGCTCGCCGCGCTGGAGGGGCAGATCGTCTCGGCCGGCGACGTGCCGTCGGACGCGTTCGGTCATCTGCCGTTCGCCAGCGACATGCTCCGCGACAAGTACGCCGAGCAGGTCACCGGCGGCAGGGAGCTGTTCGCCGCCGCGAACGCCGCGTTCGGCCGGGTCGCGAAGGCGCTGGCCGACACGGTCGAGGCGTACGAGCACAACGAACGGAACCTCGACGCCGGCTTCAAGGCCATCCAGGCGGGACTGCCCGGATGAGCGGCCCGGCCGGCAGCGCCGTTCAACTGTGGAACGGCCTCGACAACGCCCTCTCCGGTGTGCAGGACGCCGTCGACAGTGTCTGCCGGACCCTGGCGTGGCCGCTGATCCAGCTCGTCGACCTGGTCGACGGCGAGCCCGCCGTGTTGCGCGCGAAGGCCGCCGAGTGGGACGCGCTGGCCACCCAGGTGCGTGACCTGGCGCAGGGCCACCGCGGGACCCGGGAGTCCGCGCAGGTCGGGTGGCGCTCACCCGCCGGCGCGGCGTACGGCCAGCGGTTGGCCGACGTGGAGCAACAGCTCCTCGACGTCGCCGAGCAGTTCGCCGCGACCGCGGAGTACCTGCGCAGCGTCGCCGACGGCCTGCAGACCGTGCACGACGTGCTGGTGGACCTCTGCGTGGAGTTCGTGAACTTCCTCCTCGTGACGCTGGTGACGGCGTTGCTGATGGCCCCGGTCACCATGGGCGCGTCCTGGGCTGCCGGGGTGGGCCTGGCCGTCACCAGGGGCCTGATCGTGGTCACCCGGATGCTGAAGGTCATCCGGCCGCTCGCTGTGCACCTGCAGAAGGTCATCCGCCTGCTCCAGCGGGTCCTGCTCTACCTGCGCAAGCTGCGCACCCACCTGGACAAGCTCGTCGACATGCAGAAGGCGCTGCGCACCGGCAAGAAGTACGCCGACAAGCGCCGCGCCGCCGGCAAGCTCGACAAGTGGCACCACAAGTTCCTCGACCCCACCAAGGGCACCTACAAACTGGGCAAGTCCGGTTCCCCGTTCGACATGGGCGCCCTCGACCGGGCCGCCGCGTTGCGCGCGCACGGAATGGCCGACGGCGCCCGGGTGATCGCCCGGGACTGGGCGACCAACCTGCCGTGGAACGTGCCGAACTCCGTCGTCCACGGTGTCACCTGGGGAACTGTCGCGTTGACCAGCGGGCTCTCCGTACCCGGCAGCGAGCAGGTCGGCGACCAGATCGACCAGGCGGTGCAGGGAGGCGCGGACTGGATCGACCCGAATGTCTTCGGGCAGCCGCCGGCAGGTCAGCCGGCGGGCCGCTAGGGAGGCGACGGGTGATGTCAGGGGAGCGCGGGCGGCTTAGTCGGTTCACCGACGCGGTGCTCGGCGGCGCGCGGGCCGCCCGGGACAAGGCCCGCGAGCTGCGCGACGAGTTCCGCACCAGCGACGAGCCGGAGCGCACCCTGGTGGCGCCGCTGCTGACCGACCAGGAGCTGCGGTACGTGGGGCTGGGGCCGGTGCGCATGTCGCAGACCCACCAGGCCGGTCGGCAGCTCGCCGACGACGTCGGCGCGGAGTTGGCCGAGGCGCTCGACCCGAAGGTGCTGTTCGGGCTGCTCAACATCGTCAACCCGGTGGTCTGGGTGGACGCGGTGCTCACGCCGGTGCGGCTGGCCGCCGGCGTGCTGCTGCTGCCCGGCAACGCCGGTGCCCTCGCCGCCGGCGTGTCGGAGTCCGCCGGGCCGGAACCGGCGCCGCCCCACCAACCCGCCCAGCGGGAGCCGATCCCGCTCACCGAGGAGCAGGAGGCGTTCCGGGCGCTGTTCCGGCTCAGCCAGCACCGGCCGCTGGCCGAGCAGCTCGCCGAGATCGCCTACCGCCGCCGGTACGTCTTCAGCGGCGATCTCGCCACCCTCGCCGGCAGCCTGCTGCTCTTCCTGGAGCGCTACACCGGCACCCCGCTGGCGGTCACCGACACCCACCTGCACCTGCTGCGGATGGGACCCCGGCCCGACCCGGACCGACCCGACCGGCGGCAACCGCGGGTGCTGTGGAGCGTGCCACGCGCCCGGGTGGCCCGGGTCGACTCCGAACGGGGCGCGACCGGGCTCGTGCAGCTCACCTCCACCGTCGCCTTCGACGACGGGTCGTGGATCAGGCTGACCCAGCCCGCGCTGCGCGACGACCAGTCCCGCTTCCTGACCGCGATCCACGACCTCCCCGGGCGGCGTCCGACGCCGTGACGCCGGCGCGCCGGTAGCGCTGACCCGGCCGGCTGGTCAGCCCCTGACCCGGCCGGCTCAGCTGTCGCGCTCGGGGTAGCCGACCGGCACCGCGGAGACGTCGTCCAGCGCGGTGGTGATCTCCTCGGGCAAAGTGATCCGTTCCACCTGGAGCGCACCGAGCAGTTGCCCCACCGTCCGGGCCCCGAGAATCGGCGCGGTCACGCCGGGCCGGTCCCGGATCCAGGCCAGGGCCACCTCCAGCGGCGACACACCCAGCCCACCGGCCGCTGTCGCGACCGCCTCCACGATGCTCGAGCAGCGCGGCTCCAGGTACGTGGCGACGAATCGCTCGAAGTGCGGCGACGCGGCCCGGGAGTCAGCCGGGCGGCCGTGCCGGTACTTGCCGGTCAGCACGCCCCGACCCAGCGGCGACCAGGGCAGCACACCGAGGCCGAGCGCGTCGCACGCGGGCAACACCTCCCGCTCCACGCCCCGCTCCAGCAGCGAGTACTCCACCTGGGCCGCGACCACCGGGGCGCGCCCCGGCCAGGCGGTCTGCCAGGCGGCGGCCCGTGCGGTCTGCCAGCCGGAGAAGTTCGACACGCCGACGTAGCGGACCTTGCCGCTGGCCACCGCGTGGTCCAGCGCGGCCAGGGTCTCTTCGAGGGGGGTGTCCGGGTCGTAGCCGTGCACCTGGAACAGGTCGACGTGGTCGGTGCCGAGCCGGCGCAACGACGCGTCGAGGGTACGCAGCAGGTGCCCCCGGGAGCCGTCGCGACGCCGGCCGCTGCCGGGGCGCAACCCCGCCTTGGTGGCGATCAGCAGCTCGTCGCGCGGGACCAGGCCGCCCAGCAGGGAGCCGATCACCGACTCCGCGTCCCCGTCGCCGTACACGTCGGCGGTGTCGATCAGGTTGCCGCCCGCGTCCAGGTAACTCTTCAGCTGGGCGGCCGCGTCATCGGCGTCGGTGTCCCGGCCCCAGGTCATGGTGCCGAGCGCGAGCCGCGAAACCGCCAGCCCGCTTCGGCCGAGCGGTCGCTGTTGCATGGGTGAACCTTATTTCGAACCCGCCGCCACGGATATCCTCGCTCCCGTATCTCTACCGGTTCTGCCGGTTCCGCCGCCCCGGGCTGCCCCGACGGACGGGGGAGCGCGGGTGTCGAGCCGGTGATCGAGTCCGTTGTCGGCATTGCGTAACCTGGTGCGACCTGTGCCACGGATGGGGGAGGACCAGTGCGACTCGGGCTCAGTCTCGGATACCAGACAGCGTGGAGCACACCCGCTGACCACCTGGCGCTGGCCCAGGAGGCAGATCGGCTGGGTTACTCGGTGGTGTGGGCGGCGGAGGCGTACGGCTCCGACTCGCCCAGCATGCTCGCCTGGATGGCCGGCCAGACCGAACGGATCGACGTCGGCTCCGCGGTGATGCAGATCCCCGCCCGCACGCCGGCGGCCACCGCGATGACCGCCGCCACCATCGACGCGCTCTCCGGTGGCCGGTTCCGGCTCGGCCTGGGCGTCTCCGGCCCGCAGGTCTCCGAGGGTTGGCACGGTGTGCGCTTCGCCAAGCCGCTCGCCCGGACCCGCGAGTTCGTCGACATCGTCAAGCTGGCCGTCGCCCGCAAGGAGGTGGCGTACGACGGGGCGCACTACACCCTGCCGCTGCCGGACGGCCCCGGCAAGGCGCTCCGGCTGGGCTTCCACCCGCCCCGCGAGCACATACCGATCTACCTGGCCGCGGTGGGCCCGAAGAACCTGGAGCTGGCCGGCGAGATCGCCGACGGCTGGCTGGCCATCTTCTACGCCCCGGAGTTCGCCGAGGAGCAGCTCGCCTCGGTGCGCGCCGGTCGGGCCAAGGCCGGCAAGGACCTGGACGGGTTCGACGTGGTGCCGTCGGTGCCCGTGGTGATCGGTGACGACGTGGCGTCCTGCGCCGAGCTGGTCCGCTGGTACGCCGCGCTCTACGTGGGTGGCATGGGCAGCCGCCAGCAGAACTTCTACAACCAGCTCGCCACCCGGATGGGCTACGGCGACGCCGCCCGCGAGGTGCAGGACCTCTACCTGGCCAAGCGGCAGCGCGACGCCGCCGCCGCCGTACCGTTGGAGTTCATCGACCGCACCTCCCTGCTCGGCCCGAAGGAGCGCGTCGCCGAGCGGATGCGGGAGTACGCCGCCGCCGGCGTGACCACGCTGTCGGTGACCCTGTTCGCCGCCGACCGGGACAGCGGTGTGCAGACCCTGCGCACCGTCGCGGAGGCGCTCGACCTCGCGGGAGTCGGCGAGTGACCTGGGTCGAGGCCATCGTCCTGGGCATCGTCCAGGGACTGACCGAGTTTCTTCCGGTCAGCTCGTCGGGGCATCTGCGGATCACCTCGGCGATCTTCTTCGACCGGGACGCCGGCGCGTCGTTCACCGCTGTCACCCAGCTCGGCACCGAGGCGGCCGTGCTGATCTACTTCGCCAAGGACATCTGGCGGATCACCCGTACCTGGCTGGTCGGCATCCGGGACAGGTCGGTACGGTCCAGCCTCGACTACCGGATGGGCTGGTACGTGATCGTCGGCTCGATCCCGATCGGCCTGTTCGGTTTCCTGTTCAAGGACCAGATCAAGACGGCCGGGCGCAACCTGTGGCTGGTGGCGACCACGCTCATCGTGTTCGCGTTCGTGCTGGCGTTCGCCGAGTACTGGGGCCGGCAGACCCGTACGCTGGAGAACTTCCGGATGAAGGACGGCGTGGTGATGGGTTTCGCCCAGGCCATGGCGCTGGTTCCCGGGGTGTCCCGGTCCGGTGGCACGCTCACCGCCGGTCTGCTGCTCAACCTGACCCGGGAGGCGGCGGCGCGGTACTCGTTCCTGCTGGCCATCCCGGCGGTGGTGATGTCCGGCGTGTTCAGCCTCGGGGACGTGTTCGAGCCGTCCGCCCCGGGCACGTCGGCGCCGTCTGTGGCGCAGATGATCGTGGCGACGGTCATCGCCTTCGGCATCGGGTACGCGGCCATCGCCTGGCTGCTGCGCTATGTCGCGCACCACACCCTGTACGTCTTCGTGCTGTACCGGGTCGCGCTGGGCACCCTGGTGCTGGCCCTGCTGCTGACCGGCACGATCGAGGCGACCTGACGGCAGTCGGTCCACCGTCCGCCGTGCCGCCGCTGGCCGGTTCCCGAAGATCGGGGGCCGGCCAGCGGCGTGATCACCCTTGCAGGGCGCTGCCCCCGCGCCGCGCGTCCGGTGGCCTCCTCTGCCCCTTTGCTCTGCTTACCTGGATGCGCCAGAGCGTGTCCGGTACCCGGATGGGCACTGGTGCGTATGAGTCGGCAGAGCAAAGGACGAACGGAGGCCCGCACCGGCCGGCAGCCAGGCCCAGCGCCGCGCCCAGGCCCAGCGCCGCGCCCAGGCCCAGCGCCGCGCCCAGGCCCAGCGCCGCGCCCAGGCCCAGCGCCGCGCCCAGGCCCAGCGCCGCGCCCAGGCCCAGCGCCGCGGCGGAGGCCCTAGGGTGGTCACCGTGGCGACCCTTCTGCTTCTGCGACACGGCCGGACCACGGCGAACGCCGACGGTGGGCTGGCCGGCCGGCAACCGGTCGAACTGGACGAGACCGGGCGCGCCCAGGCCGCCGCGGTGGGCGAACGGCTCCGGACGGTGCCCCTGGCCGCCGTGGTCACCAGCCCGTTGATCCGCTGCCGGCAGACCCTCGAACTGGCGGTCCCGCAGGCCACCCCGGAGGTCGAGGACGGGCTCATCGAGTGCGACTACGGCAGCTGGGAGGGGCAGCCGCTGAAGAAGCTCGCCAAGGAGCCGCTCTGGCCGGTGGTCCAGCAGCGCCCCAGCGCGGCGGTCTTCCCGGACGGGGAGGCGATGGCGGCGATGGCCGCGCGCGCGGTGGCGGCGGTGCGCTCCTGGGACGCCCGGGTGACCGCCGAGCACGGGCCCGAGGCGCTCTGGCTGGCGTGCAGCCACGGCGATGTGATCAAGGCCATCGTGGCGGACGCTCTCGGCGTACACCTGGATCTTTTTCAGCGGATCGTGGCCGACCCGGCGTCGGTGACGGCGATCCGGTTCACGCCGCTGCGACCGTTCGTGGTCCGGCTCAACGATACCGGCGGCGACCTTTCCGCCCTGGTGCCGCCGCCGCGCAAGCGGCGTCGGCGGGCGTCGCGCCCGGCGGATTCGGACGCCGCTGTCGGCGGCGGGGCCGGCGCGGCCCCGTGACGGCCCCCCGGGTCACCGCGCGGGTCGGTGGGGTGCACGATGCCACGACGGGCCGGATAGGGTCGTGGGTATGACGCACCAGGTGCACGCCTTCGAGCCGCCCGAGCGGTTCGTCGCCGGGACTGTCGGGCCGCCGGGGGAGCGCACGTTCTTCCTCCAGGCCCGCGGTGGCGGCCGGCTGGTCAGCGTCGCGCTGGAGAAGGTCCAGGTGTCCCTGCTCGCCGAGAAGCTGGAGGAGCTGCTCAGCGAGGCGCAGCGCCGCTTCGGCGTGGACGTGCCCGAGCTGTCGCCGGTGATCGGCGACAACGAGCCGCTGGACACTCCCGTCGACGAGGAGTTCCGGGTCGGGACCCTCGGGCTGGCCTTCGACGTGGACACCGCGACAGTGGTGATCGAGGCGATCGCCGCCGGTGAGGTGGAGTCCGAGGTCGAGCTGGGCGACGAGGACGACGAATCCGACGACGACGAGGACGACGAGCCGGACGAGGACCTGGACCGGCTCCGGGTCCGGCTCACCCCGCAGGCGACCCGCCAGTTCATCGAGCGGGCCCGGCGAGTGGTCAACGCGGGCCGACCGCCGTGCCCGCTCTGCGGCCAACCGTTGGACCCCGCCGGGCACCTCTGCCCGCGGCACAACGGTTACCACCGGTGACCTCGTCCGGCCTTCAGCCTCGCCAGGACGGCGACGCCGCGCTGCGGCTGCTCCGCGACGGCGCGCTCGAACTGGAGGGTCGGCTCGTCGACGCGTCCAACACCACGCTGCGCGGCATCCTGACCCTCGGTGAGCTGACCGCCCGCTGCGTCTACAAGCCGGTCCGGGGCGAGCGGCCGCTCTGGGACTTCCCCGACGGCACCCTGGCCGGCCGGGAGGTTTCGGCCTACCTGGTCTCCCGGGCCACCGGATGGGACCTGGTGCCTCCCACCGTGCTGCGCGACGGCCCGTTCGGCCCCGGCTCCTGCCAGCTCTGGATCGACGAACCGGAGGACGCCGAGCCGCTGGTCGGGTTCGTGCCCGCCGAGGAGGTGCCGCCGCGCTGGTTCCCGATCGCCGCCGCCCGCGACGACGACGGCGCCGCCTACGCGCTGGCGCACGCCGACGACCCCCGGTTGGCCCGGCTCGCGGTGCTCGACGCGGTGCTCAACAACGCCGACCGCAAGGGTGGGCACGTGCTGGTCGGCGCCGACGACCGCATCTACGGCGTGGACCACGGGGTGTGTTTCCACGTCGAGGACAAGCTGCGCACGGTGCTCTGGGGTTGGGCCGGCCGGGAGTTGCCCCCGGACGCGGTGGAGATGCTCGACACGCTGGCGGGCCAGGTAGCCGGGTCGCTCGGCGCGGAGCTGGCCGACCATCTGACGATCAGCGAGGTGGAACGGGTCGCCGCGCGGGTCGACCGGCTACGGCTGACCGGCCGTTTCCCCCAACCGCCCGAGGAGTGGCCGGCCATGCCCTGGCCGCCCATGTGAAACGTTGTCATCTTGATCACCCGTGGGGTACTCCGGCGGCCTCACCCCGCTGGCTAGGCTGAGTCCATGGAGTCTTGGGCGGGACACGAGGTGCCACGGCTGCCGGGCCGGGGCGAGCCACTGGCGTTGTACGACTCGGCGCGGCAGGCCGTCCACCCCAGTGCGCCGGCAGACGCGGGCAGCATGTACGTCTGCGGCATCACTCCGTACGACGCCACCCACCTCGGTCACGCCGCCACCATGATCACGTTTGACCTGGTGCAGCGGATGTGGCGCGACGCCGGCCGCCCGGTCCGCTACGTGCAGAACGTCACCGACATCGACGACCCGCTGCTGGAACGGGCCGCCCGCGACGGCGAGGACTGGGTGGTCCTCGCCATGCGGGAGACGGCCCTGTTCCGGGAGGACATGGAGGCGCTGCGGATCATCCCGCCGGCGCACTACGTCGGGGCTGTCGAGTCGATCCCGGACATCACCGACAAGGTCGAGATGCTGCTCAAGGACGGCGCCGCGTACCGGCTCGACGACGGCAGCGGCGACGTCTACTTCGACATCTCTGCCACGCCCCGGTTCGGCTACGAGTCGAACCTGACCCGTGAGCAGATGCTGGAGATCTTCCCCGAGCGCGGCGGCGACCCCGACCGGGCCGGCAAGCGCGACCCGCTCGACCCGCTGCTGTGGCGTGGCGCCCGCGAGGGCGAACCCTCCTGGCCGGGCGGGGAGCTGGGCCCCGGTCGCCCCGGTTGGCACATCGAGTGCGCGGTGATCGCGTTGAACCTGCTCGGGGACCGCATCGACGTGCAGGGCGGCGGCAACGACCTGCTCTTCCCGCACCACGAGGCGTCCGCCGCGCACGCCGAGCGGCTCACCGGCGAGGCGCCGTTCGCCCAGCACTACGTACACGCCGGCATGATCGGGCTGGACGGCGAGAAGATGTCCAAGTCCCGGGGCAACCTGGTCTTCGTGTCCCGGCTGCGCGCCGACAAGGTCGACCCGATGGCGATCCGGCTGGCGCTGATCTCCGGGCACTACCGCAGCGACCGCACCTGGACCGACGACCTGCTCACCGCCGCGCAGGAGCGCCTGGACCGCTGGCGGCGGGCCGCCGCCGCGCCCGCCGGGCCGTCCGGGGCCGAGCTGCTGGCCGAGGTACGCGCACGCCTCGCCGACGATCTGGACACCCCCGGAGCGCTGGCGGCGGCCGACCGCTGGGCGGAGGCGGCCCTGGCCGGCGCGACCGACGACCCGCAGGCCCCGGAACTGTTCGCCCGCACGGTGGACGCCCTCCTCGGCGTCAAGCTCTAGCCCTACCACCCTCCACCGCCCCGCCCTGGGTCTTGCGCGCCCGGGCCTCGCGCGCCCGGGTCATGCGCGCCCGGGCCTCGCGCGCCCGGGTCTTGCGCGCCCGGTCTCGCGCGCCGGGGCCTCGCGCGCCCGGTCTCGCGCGTCGGGGCCTCGCGCGCCCGGTCTCGCGCGTCGGGGCCTCGCGCGCCCGGTCTCGCGCGTCGGGGCCTCGCGCGCCCGGTCTCGCGCGTCGGGGCCTCGCGCGCCCGTTCCGCGCGTCGATCTTGCACTTTCTGCCCCGACAAAAAGTGCGAAGCATTATATAAGGCCGACCGCAAGTGCAAGATCGGCGGGGCGCGGGGCGCGGGGCGCGGGGCGTGGGGCGTGGGGTGCGGGGTGCGGTGGGGGTCAGCCGAGGACCAGGCCGGGGTCGGGGTCGGCGTCGGGGGTTGGGGCGGGGATCTTGTACTCCTCGGTGAGGGTGGTCATCGGGCCGGGCCAGGTGGCCTGGGACACCTCGATCGGCTTGCGGTTGGCGTCGTAGGCGACGTGCAGCAGGTGCAGCACCGGGGTGTCCGGCCGGATCTGGAGGGTTTCCGCCTCCTCCCGACTGGGCTGGCGGGCGCTGATCGTGTCGGTGGCCGAGACGTACCGCCGGCCGGTGGCCTCCTCGGCCTCCTGGTAGAGCGGCCGGCCGAAGGCCTCGGCGCGCTCCAGCGTGGTGCCGGCGGTGTCGCGGGGCAGGAACCAGGACGCGCCCACCTCGACGGGGGAGTCGTCGGTGCGGACCAGGTGCCGGCGGCAGAGCAGGTCGGTGCCGTCGGGCACCCCGAACGCGTCGGCGACCTCGGCGGGGGCGGGGGACCGGCCGACCGAGACGAGTTGCTGACGGTATCGGGCGGCGAGGTCGGTGTGGTAGCCGCGGAAGCCGCCGTACCGGCCCCGGGAGAGGCGGTTGAGTCGGCGGCGGGTGCCCCGGACGTACGTACCGGAGCCGGGTTTGGTGATCAGGATGCCCTCGACCCGCAGCTGGTCGACGGCGCGTTGCACTGTCTGCTTCGCGACGCCGAACATCTCGGCGATGGCCGGGATGGACGGCAGTCGTTCGCCGGGCCCCCAGTCGCCGCGGCGGACCTGGGCCTTGAGCTGCGCGGCGATCTGTCGGTGGGGGAACTCGGCGGCCCCGGGATTGATCTGCACACCCGCCTCCTTGATCACATCTAGGTTCCTAGGATGCCTTAGAGGGTGTGTCGGCCGCCACCCGGACACACCAAAACGGGCCCCTGGACCAGAGGAGATCCGAGGGCCCGTTTTCGGCGCAGGTGTTACCAGGAACCGGCGGTGGGGCCGGCCGAGCCGCCCCGACGGCGCAGGTACTTCTCGAACTCCTGGGCGATCTCGTCACCGGTCAATGGGGTGATGCCCTCGTCGCCGACCCGTTCCTCCAGCTCGCGGACGTACTCGCCGAGCTCGGCGTCCTGCTCCGCGGCGCTGCGCACCCGCTGCTCCCACTCGGCGGCCTCCTCGGCGAGGTCGGCCATCGGCACCGGCAGGTCGACGACCTCCTCGACGCGGTGCAGCAGCGCGAGGGTGGCCTTCGGGCAGGGCGGGTTGTTGGCGTAGTGCGGCACGTGCACCCAGAACGAGACCGCGTCCACCTCGGCCCTGGTGCAGGCGTCGTGCAGCACGCCGACGATGCCGGTCGGCCCGTCGTACCGGGTGGGGGTGAGCTGGTAGCGCTCGGCGGCCTGCGCGTCGGAGGCGCTGCCGCTGATCGGCAACGGTCGGGTGTACGGAACGTCGGCCAGCAACGCCCCGAGCAGCACCACCCGTTCCACCTCCAGGCTGTGGCAGATCTCCAGCACCTGCTCGCAGAACGTCCGCCACCGCATGCTCGGCTCGATGCCGCGGATCAGCACCACGTCGCGGTCGGTGCCGTCGGGGCTGGCCACCATGAACCGGGTTGTCGGCCACTCGACCCGGCGGGTCTCGCCGTCGGCCATGGTGATGGTGGGCCGGCTGACCTGGAAGTCGTAGAAGTCCTCCGGGTCCAGCTCGGTGATCTGCCTGGCGTTCCAGACCTGCTCGAGGTGCTCGACGGCGGCGGTGGACGCGTCGGCGGCATCGTTCCAGCCCTCGAACGCGGCGATCGCCACCGGGGACCGCAGCACCGGCAGTCCGTCGAACTCGGTCACGCCGTCACCTCACAGTGCTCGTCGCGGCTGGCGCCGGGACCGCGCCCGGTCGTCATGCCGTCCGGCACGGTGGCGTCCCTGTTGTCCTTCACGTCCGCCAGCCTACGTGCCGGGCCGGGGTGCGGCCGGTCGGCCGCGCCGGTCGGGCGACCCGGCGGACGGTCATACACGAATGAACCGGACATCGTGATCCCGGTGACACAATATGGGATCGCGTGCGGAGGGTCGTTCGGCGCGGTGGGGGCGCACTAACCTGAACGGGTGCGGACTTCGTTGATGGATGTGCTGGCCGATCGGATCCTCATCGCTGACGGCGCGATGGGCACCATGTTGCAGGCCGCTGACCTCACGCTCGACGACTTCGACGGCCTCGAGGGGTGCAACGAGATCCTCAACGTCACCCGGCCGGACGTGGTCCGCGGAGTGCACGAGGCCTACCTGGCGGTCGGCGCGGACTGCGTGGAGACCAACACCTTCGGCGCCAACCTCGCCAACCTGGCCGAGTACGACATCGCACACCGTATCCGCGAGTTGTCCGAGGCGGGCGCCCGCATCGCCCGGGAGGCCGCCGACGCGGCGAGCACGCCGCAGCGGCAGCGGTTCGTGCTCGGGTCGATCGGGCCGGGCACCAAGCTGCCCACCCTCGGGCACGCCGACTACGCGACCCTGCGGGACGCGTACCAGGAGAACGCCGCCGGTCTGGTGGTCGGCGGCGCGGACGCGCTGATCATCGAGACCTGTCAGGACCTGCTCCAGGTCAAGGCGGCGGTGGTCGGGTCGAAGCGGGCGATGGCCGAGCTGGGCCAGTCGGTGCCGATCATCTGCCACGTGGCGGTCGAGACCACCGGCACCATGCTCGTCGGCAGTGAGATCGGGGCGGCGCTGGCCGCGATCGAGCCGCTCGGCGTGGACCTGATCGGGCTCAACTGCTCCACCGGTCCCGCCGAGATGAGCGAGCACCTGCGCTACCTGTCGCAGCACTCGCGCATCCCGCTGTCGGTGATGCCGAACGCCGGCCTGCCGGTGCTGACCGCCGACGGGGCGTACTTCCCGCTGACTCCCGTGGAGCTGGCCGAGGCCCTGGAGCGGTTCATCTCCGAGTACGGGGTGGGCCTGATCGGCGGCTGCTGCGGCACCACCCCGGAGCACATCCGGGTGCTGGCCGAGCGGCTGCACGGCGCCGTCGCCCCGGCGCGGGAGCCCTGGCACGAGGCGGGTGTCTCCTCGGTGTACCACCCGGTGCCGTTCGCGCAGGACGCGTCGGTGCTGATGGTGGGGGAGCGGACCAACGCCAACGGCTCCAAGGCGTTCCGGGAGGCGATGCTCGCCGGTGACTGGCGGGCCTGTGTGGAGATCGCCCGCAGCCAGGCGCGCGACGGTTCGCACCTGCTCGACCTGTGTGTCGACTACGTCGGCCGGGACGGCACCCAGGACATGCGGGAGCTGGCCGGCCGGTTCGCGACCGCGTCGACCCTGCCGATCATGTTGGACTCCACCGAGCCGGCGGTCGTCGAGGCCGGCCTGGAGATGCTCGGCGGTCGCTGCGTGGTCAACTCGGTGAACTTCGAGGACGGCGACGGCCCGGAGTCGCGGTACGCCCGGATGATGCCTATCGTCCGCGAGCACGGGGCCTCGGTGGTGGCGCTGCTCATCGACGAGGAGGGGCAGGCCCGCACCCGGGAGTGGAAGGTGCGGGTCGCCGCGCGGTTGATCGACGACCTGACCGGCCGCTGGGGCATGGACCGGGCCGACATCCTGATCGACGCGTTGACCTTTCCGATCGCGACCGGGCAGGAGGAGACCCGCCGCGACGGCGTCGAGACCATCGAGGCGATCCGGGAGATCGCCGCCCGCTATCCCGGCGTCAACTTCACGCTCGGCATCTCGAACATCTCCTTCGGGCTGAACCCGGCCGCCCGCCAGGTGCTCAACTCGGTGTTCCTGCACGAGTGCGTGCAGGCCGGCCTGACCTCGGCGATCGTGCACGCCAGCAAGATCCTGCCGATGTCGAAGATCCCGGACGAGCAGCGCGAGGTGGCCCTGGACCTGGTGTACGACAGGCGACGCGAGGGCTACGACCCGGTGCAGCGCTTCCTGGAGCTGTTCGAGGGTGTCGACGTGACGAGCGCTCGGGCCAGCCGGGCGCAGGAGTTGGCCGCGCTGCCGCTGGACGAGCGGCTCAAGCGGCGGATCATCGACGGTGAGCGCAACGGCCTGGAGACCGACCTGGACGACGCGATGGCCGGCGGCCGGTCCCCGTTGTCGATCATCAACGACATCCTGCTGGACGGCATGAAGGTGGTCGGCGAGCTGTTCGGCTCCGGTCAGATGCAACTGCCGTTCGTGCTCCAGTCCGCCGAGGTGATGAAGACCGCTGTGGCGTACCTGGAGCCGTACATGGAGACCACCGAGGACGGCGGCAAGGGCCGCATCGTGCTCGCCACGGTGCGCGGCGACGTGCACGACATCGGCAAGAACCTTGTCGACATCATCCTGTCCAACAACGGCTACGAGGTGGTGAACATCGGCATCAAGCAGCCGATCAGCGCCATCCTGGAGGCCGCCGAGGAGCACCGTGCCGACGCGATCGGGATGTCCGGTCTGCTGGTCAAGAGCACTGTCATCATGAAGGAGAACCTGGCCGAGATGGCCACCCGCGGGGTGGCGGAGCGCTGGCCCGTCCTGCTGGGTGGGGCGGCGCTGACCCGCGCGTACGTCGAGGACGACCTGCGGGCGATGTTCCCGGGGCAGGTGCACTACGCGCGGGACGCGTTCGAGGGTCTGTCGCTGATGGACAGGGTGATGACCGCCAAGCGCGGCGGGGCGCCGGTCGTCGACCCGGAGCGGGAGGCGGCGCTCGCGGCCCGTCGTGCCCGCCGGGAACGGCAGCGCACCATGGTCACCGAGTCGTTGCCGGAGCTGCACGACTCGTCGGTCCGCTCCGACGTGGCGGTGGACGTGGAGGTGCCCACCCCGCCGTTCTTCGGCACCCGGGTGGTCAAGGGTGTGCCGATGGCCGACTACGCGGCGCTGCTCGACGAGCGGGCCACGTTCCGGGGGCAGTGGGGGCTCAATGGCGCCCGGGGTGGCAACGGTCCCTCCTACGACGAGCTGGTGGAGACCGAGGGCCGCCCGCGTCTGCGGTACTGGCTGGACCGGCTGATCGCCGACCAGGTGCTCGAGGCCGCGGTGGTGTACGGCTACTTCCCCGCGTACTCCGAAGGCAACGACCTGGTGGTGCTCGACGAGAACGGGCACGCGGAGCGCGCCCGGTTCTCGTTTCCCCGCCAGCGGCAGGAGCGGCGGCTCTGCCTGGCCGACTTCTTCAAGCCCAAGGGCGACCAGCTCGACGTGGTCGCGTTGCAACTGGTCACCGTCGGTCAGCCGGTCAGTGAGTACGCGGCGAAGCTGTTCGCCCGCAACGAGTACCGCGACTACCTGGAGGTGCACGGGCTGTCCGTGCAGTTGACCGAGGCGCTCGCCGAGTACTGGCATCGGCGCGTCCGGGCCGAGTTGACCCTGCCCGACGGCCGTCCGCTGGGCCACGACGACCCGACCGATCTGGCCGGCCTGCTGCGCAACGACTACCGGGGCTGCCGGTACGCGTTCGGCTACCCGGCCTGCCCCGACCTGGAGGACCGGGCGAAAATCGTGGACCTGCTCGGCGCGGATCGGATCGGTGTCGAGCTGTCCGAGGAGTTCCAGCTCATGCCGGAGCAGGCCACCGACGCGATCGTGGTGCACCACCCGGAAGCCAGCTACTTCAACGCCAAATAGAGTACACGGGTGGCGCACGGTCGCTGACCTGCGAGAACATCAGTCACGCTCCCCGGCTTGGGCGCATCGTGGGCACATCACCCACGAGACGCGCCTCGATCTCGTCGAGCGACGCCCCCCGCTCGGAGGGCTGCGTCGTGCTGCTGCCCGACTCGATCAGCCAGTACAGCCCGAAGTCGAGCGCCCGGGGATCCCGACGCCGCGACTTGATCAGGGCGAGGCCCTGCCGTTCAGCCATGCGGCGCAGCCGGTTCTCCCGGACCTTGTCGGTGGCGCGTTCACTCATGCCCGTAACTATACCGGAAGTGATGCCGGAGTCAATGCCTGAGGCGATGCCACACGACGGAAAGCGTCGTCGATCGCCTGGCGTGAACGGTCGTCGTCGTCCGGCCACAGGTGCGCGTACACCCGGAGGGTCATCGACGCGTCCTTGTGACCGAGCAGCTTCGCCACGACCTTCGGACCAAGACCGGCCCGGATCAGCAACGACGCGTAGAAGTGCCGCAGATCGTGTTGCGTCGCCTCGGGCACGCCGGCCGCCCGGCGGGCCGGGTCCCACACGTCGGCGTTGAAGGCGCTCCGGAGCAGCGGCTGCCCGGCGGCGTCGGTGAACACGAACCGGGCCATCCGGCGTACGGGCCGCTTCCCGGTCACGTCGAGCACCTCGACCTCTTCGGCGGGGAACTCGGCCAGGTGCGCGGCCAGCTCGTCGACGACCACCTGGCCGACCGGGACCGTCCGGTGGCTGTATCGGTTCTTCGGTGGGCACACCTTCACCCCGCCGCCGGCGGTGGGCTGGACCTGCTGGCTGACGGTGATCTCGCGGCGCAGGAAGTCGATGCCGGGCACCTCCAGGCCGAAGATCTCGCCCTGCCGTAGCCCGGATCCGGCATCCGCCGCGATCAGCCCGCGGTACCGATCCGGAACGGCGGCGGCGAGTGCGTCGACCTGGTCGAGCAGCAGGGGCACCACCTCGGCGAGGGGAAGCTCCGGCAGCTTCACCCCGAGGCACGGGTCGTGACCGATCGCCCGGTCGCGGATCGCCGCGCCGAAGATGGCACGCACGGTCGCCCACACCGGCCGCACCGACGACGGTGCCAGGTCGAGCGAGGTCACGAACGCCTGTAGCTCGCTGTTGCGGATCGCCGCCATCGGGCGGTCGCCCAACCGGGGGTAGACGTGGCAGTGGAGCTGGCTCTTCGTGCGGCTGGCGGTGTTCTCCCGGTGCACCGCGGCGGCGCGCCACGCCTCGCCGTACTCCCGCAGCGTGGTCCGGCCGAGCTTCGGGTCGATGTACGCGCCGGTGGCCAGCTGGTGCTCGACCTTCGCGCGGTGCCGGTCGGCGTCGATCTTCTTCGCGAAGCCCTGCTTGCGCTGCCGGCCGGCCTCGTCGCGCCACCGCACCACCCACGGCGTCTTCGTGCGGGTGGCGTCCCGCTCAACGCTCGCCACGGTCGCCAGTCCCGCCGACCGTGAACAGGGCGATGACCCGGGCGCTGTTGGACACCATCGGCAAGAACTGGCCCGCCGCGTAGTCGCGGGCGATGCTCTCGCGGAAGTCCTTCGAGAGGCCCAGGCGCCCGCTGATGATCTCAGCGATGGTCTCCCGCTGCATCTCCGACTCCGCAGGCGAGACCTCGGAGTAGAAGACCCGGTCGTCCTGCCCCGGCAGCGGAACCATGCCCCGGAGCCAGTCCCGGACGTGCAGCGGTCGAACCGTCGCGGAGCCATTGGGGACCACCTGGTAGGTGTCGTCCATCTCATCCGCCACGGGCGTGAGCAGGTTGATCGGGGCGACGTTCAGCGCGTAGGCCAGGGCGAACGCTTCCTGGACGGTGACGAATCGCCGACGCCCGGTCTCGAAATTGGCGATGACGGTCTTGTCGAACGGGACGCCGAGCTCGCGCATCCGGTTCGCCAGCTGCTCGGCGGTGATGCCCTGTCGTGTCCGGATCTCCTTCACCCTGCGCGCAACTACAGATGTCGGAAGGTCTTGAGAGCTTGCCATGGGAGCAGGTTACCGCGATGTGTTGACAAGCGCCAGGGGTTGACGAAGACTGCGAGGAGCAACGATCTTGCTCAGCAGATACGTCTACTTGCTCAGGAGACAATATGAAGCGTAGGCCGCTGGCGTCGGCCACGGAGGTCAGCGACTACCTCCAGGTCCCGGTTGCCACCCTCCACCAATGGCGCCACAAGGGCACCGGCCCGAAGTGCTCCAAGGTGGGCCGGTGGCTCCGGTACGACTGGGCGGACGTCGACGCGTGGCTCGCCGACCAGGCCAAGGCGAGCGCCTGAGGTGGAGCGCAAGGAACGGGGGGAAGGTTGCCGGCGGTACGGCGGATGCCGACCGGATGCGCGATGCCCGGAGCACCACGTCGACGTCGACCCCGAACCGATTGGCGAGCTGATCCGCCGGTTGGCGCTGGGGCGGGCCGAGTGACCGCGACCTTGACCGAGCCCACGTCGGCGAACACCGACCCGGTCGTCGAAGCCGAGCGGTTCGTCATCGGGACCGCCCTGACCGAGATCGACCACACCCCCGGCGCGGACGAGCTGACCGCGACGGACTTCTACCTCGGCCGGCACGGCATCATCTGGCGGGCCATCACGGCCGCCCGGGCCGCCGGCGAGCCCACCGACCCCGTCGCCATCGGCGACCGGCTCGGCCCCGGCGACCTCAAGCGCATCGGTGGCCTGAACTACCTCGCCGAGTGCTCCGGCGCCGCGATGGGTCCGGGCACCGTCCCGCACCACGCCGGGATCATCCGGACCGCTGCCCGCCGACGCCGCCGCGAGCGCCTGGTCATCGAGGCCGCCCAGATCGCCGGCAACGACGAGCTGTGGGAACGGCGCGCCCCCGCGCTGCTCCAGGAACTCGCCGGCCAGCCCGACGAGGCCGCCAACGCACCCCGGCGCAGCTGGAAACCCGTCGACCTCACCGCCGTGCTCGCCGGCGAGTACCAGCCGCCCCTGCCCACCGTCGGCCGCCGCGGCGACGGCGTCGGCATGTTCTACCCCGGCCGGCTGCACACCATCGCCAGCGAGTCCGAGGCCGGCAAGACATGGCTGGCGCTGCTCGCCGTCCGCGCCGAGCTGGAGGCCGGCAACGCGGTCGTGTACCTCGACTTCGAGGATGACGAGGGCGGCGTCGTGGGCCGGCTGATGGCGATGCAGGTCAAGCCGGCGCTGATCCGCGACCGGTTCGCCTACTTCAAGCCCGACGAGGCGATCGGGTCGCTGGGCAACCGCGAGGACCTCGCCCAGGCGCTCGGCGACCTGCGGCCGACCCTGTCGGTGCTCGACGGTGTCACCGAGGCCATGTCGCTGCACGGGCTGGAGATGAAGGACAACACCGACATCGCCGCGTTCGGCAAGATGCTGCCCCGGTGGATCGCCGACCGGGGACCGGCGTCCGTCGCCCTGGACCACGTCACGAAGAGCGCCGAGGGCCGCGGCCGGTACGCCATCGGCGGCGTGCACAAGCTCAACGGCCTCAACGGGGCGGCGTACACCCTGGAGAATCGGCGCCCGTTCGGCGTCGGCCTGACCGGCCGCTCCACCGTGCAGATCACCAAGGACCGGCCCGCCCAGCTGCGTCGCCACTCGCTGCCCGGCCGTGAGGGCCTGTTCTGGTTCGGCGACCTGGTGATGACCTCCCACGAGGCCGAGTTCGTCGAGCTGACCCTCGACGCTCCCGTGGCCAGCCCGGACACCGGCCTGCGACCGACCGCCGTGATGCTCAAGGTGTCCAGGATCGTCGCGGACAACCCCGGTGGCCTGTCCAAGAACGCCATCGAGAACATGGCCGGTGGCAAGGCCGCCATGGTCCGCACCGCCCTGGAGCTGCTCGTGAACGAGGGCTACGTGCTCCAGAGCAAGGTCGGCGCGGCGTTGGTCCACTCCCACATCAAGCCATTCGTGATCGAGGCCCTGGAGGCCCCTGATGAGTGATGACCTCGTCCCTCGTCCCGATCTCGTCCCACCTCGTCCCGGACGAACTGATGGACCTCGTCCCCTCGTCCCGTCGTATAGGGACGAGGACGAGGGACGAACTCCGGACGGACCCACAACCCCAAACCTCAGGGACGAACTCGACGCCCGACTCCAAGCGGCCGTAGCCGAGACCGTCCGCCGGCGACAGGCGAAGCGCGAGGTACGCCGCCAGCTCGACGAGGCGCGCGTCATCGGTCTACAGCGACGCCACCACGCCAAGCTCCACGGACGGAAGGACCGACCCAGCCAATGACCATCGAGATCGGCCCCAACCTCGCACTCATCCTCGCCGGCGCCCTGTTCGTCGCCCTCATGATCGGAGCCCTGAAGCAGTGAGCGACCGACTGACCCGCTGCCGGTACATCCGCCGCAACAGCCTCCAGTGCACGGGCGAAGCCGTCGACCCAGACGGGGAGATCCTGCTCTGCGGCAAATACCTGGCCCGAGCACTCCAGCTCGTACAGATCCACATGGCCAGCGCACGACCATGAGCCGATCCTGGGAAGGCGGCAGCACCAGGGCCTGGCGACGCACCCGCGCCCTGGTGCTCGTGCGCGACGGGTACCTCTGCCAGCTGCGCCTACCCGGGGTGTGCACCACCACCGCCACCCACGTTCACCACACCGCAGGCCGCAGCGTCACAGGCGACGACCCTGCCTACCTCGTGGCCAGCTGCGCACCGTGCAACCTCAAGCTCGGCGACCCGACCAAGCTCGCCGACCGACCCAACAAGGCGGTGACCAAGTGGTGATGTACGAGCCAACGGACAGGCAGCGCCGCTGCCGAATCTGCGGTCGACGGATGCTGATGTGGCGGTGGCGTTGGGCACATCGCCGATGCGTCCGATGACCTGCGGATTTTCCCCACCAGGGGACCCCACGGACACCCCGCCCTGTCCCTTTTCTCTCTCTCCCGCCTCGGATGGTGACTCGTAGTGACCGTGTTGGCCCAGGTTCCGGCTCGGCTCGGCTCGACCGCGCCCCGGTTGATCACGCCGCCGCTCGTGACCGGTCCGCCTGGGCCGTGTGGCTGCGGGTGCGCGCTGACGGCGGCGACGTCGTACGGGTTCGCGGTGATCGACTTCGCCCGCGACAAGCTGGGGATGCCGCTCGACCCGTGGCAGGAGCGGGCGGTGATCCACGGCGGGGAGTTGCTGCCGGACGGGCGCCCGCGGTTCCGGACCGTGCTGGTGCTGGTCGCCCGGCAGGCCGGCAAGACGCACCTGCTGACCGTGCTGGCGCTGTTCTGGCTGTTCGTCGAGCGGTGGCCGCTGACGCTGGGCATGTCGACGATGCTCGAGTACGCCCGCGAGTCGTGGGACCAGGCGCGGGTGATCGCGGAGGACGTCGACGAGCTGGCCGCGCAGCTGCCGCGCAACGCGGTCAAGGAGGGCAACAACGACGTACGGCTGCTGACGTCGCACGGGACCCGGTACAAGATCGCGGCGGCGAACCGGCGGGGTGGCCGGTCGCTGCGGATCGACCGGTTGATCATCGACGAGCTGCGGGAACACGCAACGTGGGTGGCGTGGAACGCGGCAACGAACGCGATGAACGCCCGCCCGTTCGGTCAGGCGTGGTGCATCACGAACATGGGCGACGACACGTCGGTGGTGCTGAACTCGCTGCGGCAGTCGGCGAAGGACTTCATCGAGTGGTGGGACGAGGAGTCCGGGCAGCGCGGTGTGGCCGAGCTCCTGGACGCCCCGGACATGGTCGGCGACTACCGGCTCGGGCTGCTGGAGTGGTCGGCGCCGGAGGGCTGCGACGTCGACGACCCGGACGCGATCGCCGCGGCGAATCCGAACGTCGGCCGGCGGCAGCACTGGGATGACCTGCTCGGCCCGGCCCGTCGGGCGAAGCGCGCCGGCGGGGAGGAAGAGGCCGGGTTCCGTGCGGAGGTGCTGTGCCAGCGGGTGCCGCTGCTGAACCCGGCGATCAACCCGGGCGACTGGAAGGACTGCCGGGACGTCGGGGACCTGGACGCGGTGCGCGGCCGGCTGGCGGGGTGCATCGACCTGAACCCGGACGGTACGCACGCGACCCTCGCGGTGGCCGCTGTCCTCGATGACGAGCGCGTGCGGGTGGAGACCGTGCACGAGTGGTCCGGGCCGGACGCGGCGGCGCAGCTGGAGCGGGACCTGCCCGGCTGGGTGGAGAAGCTGAAGCCGCGGGTGATCGGCTGGTTCCCGGCGGGCCCGGCCGCCGCGGTGGCGGCGAAGGTCGCCGACCGGCGCAAGGAGGGCGTGCGGGGGTGGCCGCCGCGCGGTGTGCGGGTGGAGGACATCCGGGGCGAGACGACGGCGGTGTGCATGGGTCTGGTGAAGGAGGTGAAGGCGCGCACGCTGGCGCACTCCGGCCAGGACATGCTGGACGACCAGGTCGCCGGCGCGGAGAAGCTGAAGCGCGGCGACGGGTGGGTGTTCACCCGGGCGGGCGGTCCGGCGGACGCCGTGTACGCGGTCGCGGGTGCCGCTCACCTGGCGCGCACGTTGCCGAAGCCACGGAAGGTGTCACGGCGTACGCACAGTTGAGCCGAAGAATCGAAGGTTTGTGACCGTTCAGACTGATGATTCTTCGGCATGATCATGTACGCTCCGGGCCATGGGGTGGCTCTCAGCGGTCGGGCAGCAGTTCCGAGACCTGCTGTCGCTGCCCCAACCGCTGGCCCTCGACGAGCCGGCGACCGCCGAGTTCGACTCGCCGGCCCGCCCGATCGACCGGCTGATCCTGGAGATGAGCGCGGCGATGCCGGGCCGGGTGTCTCGGTCTGATGCGCTGTCGGTGACGGCGGTGAAGAAGGGCCGGAACGCGCTCTGCTCGGTCGCCACGCTGCCGCTGGTGCAGTACAGGGGCCTGGATATCGTCCGCTCGCCGTTCCTGGAACAGATCGACCCGGACGTCGCCAACGTGGTCACGTTGGCGCAGACGATCGAGGATCTGGCGTTCGACGCCATCTCGTGGTGGCTGATCACCGCGCAGGACTTTGCCGGTTACCCCATCGCCGCGCGGCACCTTGACGTGGCCACGGTCAGCCTCGACCCTCCGGCCAACCAGCCGAACCCGTTCCCGTCCGGCCACGACGCCCGCGGCGTGAAGATCGTGTGGGTGGCGGGCGTAGCCACGCCGGCGGACAAGCTGATCCGGTTCGACTCGCCGAACCCCGGCCTGCTGTCGACGGACTCCCTGGTGGTCAAGCGGGCGCTGCTGCTGAACCGGCTGGCCACCACGTACGCGGACAACCCGCGCCCTCTGGACCTGTTCACGGACTCCGACGACATGAGCGTCGACCCGATGAAAGACGAAGAGATCGACTCGTTCCTCGCCGACTGGAAGGCCGCCCGCAAGCGCGGCAGCACCGCCTGGGTGCCGGCCACCGTGAAGCGACTCGACGTCAACGCCCCGTCCCCGGCCGAGCTCCAGCTCGTCGAGCTTCAGCAGCAGGTGACGCTGGAGATCGCCAACGGCCTCGGTGTGGACCCCGAGGACCTGGGCGTCAGCACCACCAGCCGCACGTACTTCAACGCGCAGGACAGACGCACCACGAAGATCAACGAGACGTACGCGCCGTACATGTCCGCGATCACCCAGCGGCTCTCGATGGGCGACGTCACCAGGCGTGGCCACGCCGTGCGGTTCGACCTGACGGACTACCTGAAGCCCGACCCGGCCGGGCAGATCGCCTACTGGAAGGGCCTGTACGACATGGGAGCGATCGACTCCGACGAGGTCCGCGCGATGGCCCAGCTGTCCGGCCCGGCGCCGAAGAAGAAGCCCGCCCCGGCGCCGGCCCCGCCCGCCGACCAGGACGAGACCAGCGGCGGCGAGTCCGCCGAGCCGGAGCAGGTCGACGCCGCCGCCGAGCCGGCCGGGCGGACGTTCGACGCGCAGTCGGCGGTGACGTTCGACGCCGAGGTGCTCGGCTTCACCGTCGACACGCAGCGCCGCACGATCGAGGGCCTGGCCCTGCCGTACGGCAAGACGGCCACCAAGTACGGCGTCAAGTTCCTGTTCGAGCCGGGCTCGCTGAAGTGGTCCGACCCGGGCCGGGTCAAGCTGCTGCGCGATCACGACTACCGGCAGCCGCTCGGCAAGGCCATCGAGCTGACCGACACCCCGCGCGGCCTGAAGGTCAAGTTCAGCGTCGCGCCCGGCGCGGCCGGCGACGAGGCGTTGGCACTGGCCGAGCACGGCACCCTCGACGGGCTCTCCGTCGGCGTGGACTTCGACATGGCGGCCGACACGGTGCCGGACGACAAGAACAAGGGCACGGTGCGGGTGCGCCGGGCTGACCTGCGGGAGACCAGCATCACGGCGGTCCCCGCGTTCGACGACGCCCGCGTCGCCAAGGTGCGGGCGCAACGAGATGGAGGATCCGGGATGCCGGACGAGCACGAGTCCGCCGAGACTCAGACCACGCCGCCGGCCGCCGGTGGCGTCAACCTCAACCAGGACCAACTGACCGCGCTGCTCCAGCGGCCCGGCGCCATCCAGGCGCTCGTCGCGGCCCAGCAGACGCCGCAGCGTCCCACCGCCCCGGAGGGCGGTCTGGTGCTGTCGGCCGAGCAGGTCGACGGGCTGATCCGCAGCGGCAAGTTCACCACCCTGCTCGGCCTGCCGCAGGTGACCCCGGCGCCGGCCGCCGAGCCGGAGAAGCGGGCGACTGTCGACCCGACCCGGCGCACCGTGACCGCCAGCGTGAAGGACGAGATGCCGTACCGGTTCGACCGGCAGGGCAACCTGGCCCGGGGCACGCACGACTTCTCGACCGACCTGATCGCCGGCAGCAAGGGCGACATGGCCGCGCTGGAGCGGGCCCAGGGCTTCATGCGGGAGAGCTTCGAGCGGGAGATGACCGCGGCTCAGTTCGACGTCGACCGGGCCGACGTAGGCGCGCTCAACCCCAACCGCAACCGGCCCGACATGTACGTCGACCAGCGCGAGTACCAGTACCCGGTGTGGTCGGCGGTCAACAAGGGCACCATCGCCGACGCGACCCCGTTCGTGCTGCCGAAGTTCAACAGCGCCTCGGGCATGGTCGCCAACCACACCGAGGGCACCGAGCCGACCCCGGGTGCGTACACCGCCACCTCGCAGACCATCACCCCGTCGGCGGTGTCCGGCAAGGTGGAGATCACCCGCGAGGCGTGGGACCAGGGCGGCAACCCGCAGCTCTCCGGCATCATCTGGCGGCAGATGGTCCGCGCCTGGTACGAGTCGCTGGAGGCCGCCGCGGTCGCCGTGCTCGACGCCGCGACCCCGACCGCCATCGCGCTGACCGCCGGCGGCGGCACCACCGGCCAGACCCTCGACGGGGAGATCACCGCCGCGTTCGCCGGCCTCCAGTACATCCGGGGCGGCTTCTCGATGGACACCATGTTCACGCAGATCGACCTGTACAAGGCGATGGTCGCGGCGAAGGACACCACCGGCCGCCGGCTGTACCCGGCGCTGGGCCCGTCGAACGCGTCCGGCACGGCCAGCTCGAGGTACGCGGCGATCGACGTCAACGGCGTGACCGCGCTGCCCGCGTGGGCCCTCGCCGCGACCGGCTCGGTGGTGGCGAGTTCCTACCTGTTCGACCGGGAGGTCGTGCACGGCTGGGCGACCGCCCCGCAGCGCCTGGAGTTCCAGTACCGGGTCGCGTACGTCGACCTGGCGATCTGGGGCTACAAGGCCACCGCCATCACGGACATCAACGGCGTCCGCGAGATCACGTACGACCCGGTGCCGTGAGCCAGCCCGGACTGACCGAATCGAGCAGGGAGACGCCGATGGCGCAGACAGGATCGCGGGCGGTCGGGGCGCAGAGCACCCCGGCGCCGCAGACGCAGACGACCCCGAAGACCGACGCTGACCGGGTGCGGGAACTGGAGGTGGAGAACGCGCAGCTGCGCGAGAAGCTGTCCGCTGCCGGCAGCCCGGCCCCGGCCGCAAAGCCGACCGAGCCGAAGTTCACCTTCAGCGAGGGCCAGCGCGACGAGCTGGAGCGCACCGGTCGGACCGTCAGCCCGTTCACCGGCAAGCGGTACGTCGGCACCAGCGTGGACGACGCGCGGGAGGCCACGGCGGAAGAGTTCGCCAAGGCCAAGCCCGCCAAGCCGGCCGAGAAGTAACGATGACCGACTACGCGGCGGTCAGCGTCGCGAGCAGCCAGGGCACCGCGGTGACCGAGCGGTCCGGGACGGCGTCGGCGGACACCGTGCCGGCCGGGTCGCTGGTGCTCTGGCGCAACACCGGCATCGGGGCGCACACCGTCACCCTGACCACCAACAACACGGTCGGGGACCTGGCCGTCGCCGACCGGACGATCGCTCTGGCTGCCGGTCAGGTGAAGGCCGGTCAGGTGCCGAAGGACTGGGGCGACGTCAACAAGCGGGTGCAGGTCGCGATCGACGGCACCGCGTCCGAGGTCAAGTACTACGTGCTCGACGGCAACTGAGGAGACGCGGCCGTGCCCTGGAAGCCTGACTACGTCGCCGCCGAGGACGCCGCGGTGTTCATCCGCAGCCGCAACCCCGGCGACGAAGCGGAGTTGGCGACCTGGTGCACGGCCGCGTCCCGGGCGATCGACACCCGGTGTAACCGGCAGTTCGGGAAGGTCGACGCCCCGCAGGTGCGGACGTACCGCCGGCCGGCGTCGTACGACGTGGTGTCGGGGCTGTGGCTGCTGGAGGTCGACGACGTCCAGGACGTCACCGGCCTGACCGTCGGCGGGGTGGCGTACGCGTCGAGCGGCGCCACGTTGCTGCCCGACAACGCTGCGGCCGATGGCAAGCCGTACGAGCGGTTGGGCTTTACCGACTACCCGGACGGCCCGGTCGTCGTGTCGGCGCTCTGGGGCTGGTCTGCGGTGCCCGCCGGCGTCATCGGGGCGTGCAAGCTCCAGGTGTCCCGGTGGGACTCGCGCCGCGACTCGCCGTACGGGGTGGCGGGGTCACCGTCGACCGGGTCGGAGCTGCGGCTGCTGGCCCGCCTCGACCCGGACGTCCACACCGCGCTGGCCGGTCTGTCCCGGCGTCGACGGGTGGGCTGAGCCGTGGACCTGATCGCCGTCGCCGACGAGCTGGGCGCCGCACTGAAGACGATCGACGGGCTGACCGTGCCCGAGTGGGGCGAGCAGCGGGTGTCGCCACCGTTCGCGCTGATCCCGCTACCCGAGATCGCCTACGACATGGCGTACGGCCGGACCGGTTGGCGGATCGAGGACTGGCCGCTGATGGTGCTCGTCGATCGACCGGTGAAGCCGGAGTCACGCCGCGCCGTCGTTGAGTACGCCGCCAGGTCCGGTCCGCTGTCCGTCAAGGCGGCGATCGAGGGCCACACCTACACGACCTGCGACACGGTCCGGGTCGCCTCGTGCGACTTCGACGAGGCCACATACAACAACGTCCCCTACCTGGCGGCGACGTTCCACCTCGACATCAGCGGAAAGGGCGCGTAGGCCATGGGCTGGCAGCACGGCAAGGACACCAACATCACCGTCGCCGGTGACGACATCTCGGAGTGGACGAACACGTCCGAGATGACCCGCGGGGCGGCCGGGCACAACGTCACCATGTACGGCAAGAACGCCGAGGTCCACACCGGCGGCCTGAAGAACGGTCAGTTCACCTGCGGCGGCACCTACGACAACGAGGCAGCGACCGGCCCGCACGCGGTACTCAACCCCCTGGTCGGCACGGTCGTGGAGATCGTGCGGCAGCCCGAGGGCCCCGGCGTGGGCAAGCCGGAGCAGACCTTCGACGCGCTGCTGACGCAGTACGTCGAGACCAACCCCGTGGCCGACATGGTCACCTGGTCGGCCCAGTTCACGATCAGCGACGACGTCGTCGACACGACCCAGGCGTAAGGAGAGATCACCGGTGGCGATCGACAAGGCGGCACTGCTACAGCCGCGGCTCACCGAACAGGACGTCGAGCTGCCCGGGCTGGGCACGGTCCGCATCCGCGCGCTGACCCGCGCGGAGGTCCTGAGGATCAGCAAGGCTATGAGCGACAGCAAGGCCAACCCGGCGGACGTGGAGGCGTTGTCGCTGTCGACGGCGCTTGTGGATCCGGAGCTGACCGAGGACGAGGTGCGGCAGTGGGCTCTGGTCGCCCCGTTCGGCGAGATCGAGACGCTGAACTTGGCGATCAACGAGCTGTCCGGCATCGCCGGCCGCGCCGACAAGGAGGCGTACAAAAGCCCTCCAGGCGAATCCGGATCTTGAGTTCGACTTCGTCCTGGCCGAGAAGCTCGGCATGACGGTGGCCCGGATGCGGGCCGAGATGACGAACGACGAGTACGTGCAGTGGTCCGTCTACTTCGCGCGCAAGGCGCAGCGCCGGCAGCTCCAGGACCTGATGGCGCAGGGACAGCAGCGGGGAAGGTGAGCGGGCGTGACCGAGCCGATCCGGATCGAGGGCCTGAACGAGTTCAACCGGGCTCTGAAGAAGCTCGACGCGGACGCGCCGAAGGGCTTGCGGCTGGCGCACAACGAGGCCGCGCAGATCGTGGTCGACGCCGCCCGGCCGATGATGCCCAGCCGCACCGGCCGGGCACGGGCCGCGGTCAAGGCCCGCTCGACGCGCACCGCGACCCGGGTGTCGGCCGGGTCCGCGCGGGCGCCGTACGTGCCGTGGCTGGACTACGGCGGCGAGGGCCGGGTCAAGGGCCGCCCGGCGCACCGGGAGTTCCGCAAGGGCGGCAGGTACGTGTACCCGGCGTTCCACGCCAAGCGCGACGACGTCCAGGGCGCGCTGGCGGGCGCGTTGCTGAAGGTCGTGTCGGACGCCGGGCTGGAGGTGGACTGACGTGGCGGGCAACGCGGTAACCCTCACCTTCGCCGGCGACGCGACGAAGCTCGCGAAGGCCGCCGACCAGGCCACCAAGGCGACGGAGAGCGTCGGCGACGCGGCGCAGCGGGCAAGCCGGCAGACCGACCAGGCCGGCGCGGCAGCGGGCGCGTACGGCGACCGGATGGCCCGCGTGGGCGCGAGCGCGGCTGGCATGTCCGCCGCGATCGGCGACGCCGGCGGCACCGTGTCCGCGCTGTCCGCGCTTCAGAACCGCAGCGCGGACCGGGCCCAGGCGCAGGCACGCGCGCTGGCCGACGTCGAGCAGGCCGGCCTGGACGCCGACCAGGCCCTCGGCGACCTGAAGCAGGCGCAGATCGACCTCAACCAGGCGCAGGTCGACTCGCGGCAGGCCGGGGCGGACGCGGAGCAGGCCCTGCTCGACGTGAAGCAGGCCGGCATCGACGCGAAGGTCGCCCAGCAGGACTACGCCGCCGCGGTCAAAGAGCACGGCAAGGGGTCGGTCGAGGCGAAGCAGGCCGCCCAGGACCTCGCCCAGGCCCAGCTCGACCTCAAGCAGGCCGGCATCGACAGCCAACAAGCCCAGGTTGACCTGACCCAGGCCAACGAGGACGCCGCCCAGGCCGGCCGCGACATGGCCCAGGCCAACCGCGACGCCAAGGACGCCCAGCTCAACCTCAACGACGCGCAGCGGGCCGCCGACCCGTCGACCCTGTCCCGGTGGGGGACGGAGATCGAAACGGTGTCGACGGCCGCGCTGGGACTGGTCGGCATCGTGAACCTGCTCGCCATGGCCAACGGTGCCGTCACCGCATCGGCGGTCAAGTCGGCCGCGGCGATGACCATCGCGAAGGTCGCGACGATCGCCGGCGCCGCCGCCACGGCCATCGCGACCGCCGCGCAGTGGGCGTGGAACATCGCCCTCGCGGTGGCCACAGCGCCGATCACCCTGGTCGTCGCCGGCCTGGCCGTGCTGGCTGCCGGGATCGTGTGGGTGGCCACGCAAACGACGTGGTTCCAGGACATCTGGAACGTGGCGTGGGCCGGGATCAAGGCCGCCGCCGAGTTCGTCTTCAACTGGATCGTCGGCGGCTGGAAGTGGGTCTACAAGACCTTCACCACCGGCGTGCGGGCGTGGTGGGACCTGTTCTCCGGCTTCTGGACCGGGGTCGGTCGGATGGCCGGCCGCTGGCTCGACTACACGATCGGCCTGCCCGGCCGCGTCGGCCGCGCGTTCCTCAAGATCGCCGGGTACATCAGCGCCCCGTTCCGCAACGGCTTCAACGCGATCTCCCGCGCCTGGAACAACACCGTCGGCCGACTGCACTGGACCGTGCCCGGCTGGGTGCCCGGCATCGGCGGCAACAGCGTGGGCGCCCCACGCCTGCCCACGTTCCACTCCGGCGGCCGAGTGCCCGGCACCCCGGGCACACCGGTGCCGATCCTCGCCCTGGCCGGTGAGGAGGTCTCGTCGCGCAGCGCCTCCGGCGGCGGGGATCTGCGGCTGGTGCTCGACTCGGCCGGGTCCCGGCTCGACGACCTGCTTGTTGAGGTGCTCCGTGCCGCCATCAAGCGCGGCGGCGGCAACGCCCAGGCTGTGCTGGGGTCCCGATGAAGCGGTGGCAGTACCGCGTGGAGATCTACGCCGGGCCGACGCTCGGGTGGGTCAACATCACCGCGGACGTGCGGGGGTCGCTGTCGATCACCCGAGGTCGGTCGGGTGAGGGGTACCGGGCCGACCCGGGCAAGTGCGGGTTCCGCCTGGACAACCGCACGGGCCGGTACAGCCCGCGTAACCCGCTGTCCGATCTGTACGGGCTGATCGGGAAGAACACCCTCGTGCGGGTGTCCGCCGGGCCGATCGGCGGGTCCCTGGTGGGCCGGTTCTTCGGCGAGATCCCGTCGTGGCCGCCGCGGTGGTCGCTGTCGGGCGCCGACCGGTACGTCGACCTGGACGCCGCCGGTTTGCTGCGCCGCTTCCGCCAGGGTGACCAGCCGGTGCTCTCGCCGATGCGCCGCACGATCGAGGGCTCGAACCCGGTGGCGTACTGGCCGGGTGAGGACGGCGAGCTGTCCGGGCAGGCGGGCGCCGCGACGTCCGGGCTGTCGCCGCTGGTCGCGTCGGGCAGCGTGGAGTTCAAACCGGTCGAGAACTACACCTTCGCGGCGTCGAGCACGGTGTTTGGCACGACCGCCCTCGCGGACCTGGCCGCCGGCGGGAAGCTGTCGGCGCGGTTGTCGGCCGACGCCACGGCGGCCACCGCCGGCGGGCCGTGGACGGTGCACACGGCGATCCTGGTGGACAACCTCGGGACGCTGTCGGGTGACGTGGTGCTGCTGGAGTGGACGACCAACGGCGGCACCTACACCCGCTGGCAGATCAAGGTCACCACCACCGCGCGGACGCAGCTGGTCGGGATCACGTCGGCCGGTGCGTCCACCCTGCTGATCGACCATCCATCGGCGTCGCCCACGTTCCACCATTTCGCCGGGTCCGCGTCCGTGTCCGGAGGCACGGTCACCGCACGGCTCCAGACCTCCAACGGCGTCAACCTCACCACCACGTTCGCGGGGTCGCTGGGCGGCGTGACCTCGGTGACCGTGAACGCCACCGGGGTGACGTCGTCGAGTCCGATGCCCGCCGGGCACGTCGCCGTCTGGGTGGCAGCGCCGATCCCCGTGGCGATCGTCGGCGCCACCGACTCGTACGGCACGTTCGTGCGGGAGTCGCGCCGCTCGAACCTGGGTGAGGCGGCAGTCGACCGGCTGATCCGCCTGGCTGCGGAGATCGGCCTCGACCTCGACGCCGCACCGGCCGACCCGGGTCACGTCTCGCGCATGAACGTCCAGCTGGCCGCGTCGACCACGTCCGCGATCGACGACGCCATCGCCGTCGACGGCGGGCTGCTCTACGAGTCCCGCGACTCCGGCGCGCTGGCGTACCGGACCCGCAGCGAGCTGTACAACCAGACGCCGGTCGCCATCGCGTACGCCGGGCAGACGGGCGAGCCGTTCGACCCGGTCGACGACGCCGACGACGTGCGCAACAGCATCACCGTCGAGCGGCGCGACGGGTCATCGGCGCGAGCCGTCCAGCTCACCGGGCCGCTCGCCGCCGCGGTGCCACCGGACGGGGTGGGCATCTACACCACGTCGGAGACGCTGAACCTACTCGACGACGGCGAGCTGGGCGACCAGGCCGGCCACCGGCTGCGCCTGGGCACCGTGGACGAGCCGCGCTATCCCGCGATCACCGTGCAGCTCTCCGCCCCCGACTGGGTGGCCGCGCCGACGCTGCGCGCGCAGCTGCTCGCCCTGGACGTCGGCGGCGTCCTGGAGGTGGCCGGCCCGCCCGTGTGGGTGTCCGGGCGGGTGCGCACGCTGGTCACCGGCTACACCGAGACGATCGACGAGTTCCTGTGGTCGATCACGTTCAACGGCCCGCCGGCCTCGCCGTGGGACGTCGCCGAGGCCGGCGGGCCGCAGCGCGCAGCCGGCGAGGGGTCAACCCTGGCCGCGAACCTGACCAGCACGGGCACGGTTGTCACGCTGTCCAACACCGTCGCGAACGGACCGTGGACCTGGGACCCCACCGACTACCCGCTGGACGTCAGGGTCGGCGGTGAGCAGGTCCGCGCGGACGCCCCGGGCACAGTGCTCAACCCGACGACGGCATGGTTCGAAACCAGCACGGCTGGCTACGTCGCGGCCGGCAGCACCCTGACCTGGCAGGCCGCCGGCCGGCCGGGCACACCCCACGGTGCGGCTCGGGTCAACCCCGACGGCGTGACAGCGGTCGGCGGGATCTACTCGCCCGCCATCGCGGCCACCGCCGGCACCGCCTACCGGATTACCGGGTGGGTCCGCGCCGACACCGCCACCGTGCAGATCAGCATGGCCGTGGACTGGCAGACGTCCGGCGGCGTCTACATCAGCACCTCGTTCGGCACGGTGACCGCCCTGCCGGTCGGCGTGTGGACACCGCTTGTCCTGGTTGCCACCGCGCCCGCGACCACCGGGCTGGCGGTGCCGCGCGGCCGGCACCAGGGCACCCCGGCGGCGTCGGCAACGTGGCGGATCAGCGAGTTCACGCTGGTCGCGGACTCCACCGCCACCGGGTCAGGCGCGTTCCAGCGGCTCTCGTGCTCGGCGTCCGGGCGGGGCGTCAACGGCAGCCAGCGGGCCTGGCCGACCGGCACCGACGTCAACGTCTGGCTGCCCGCAGTCGCGGCGCTCTGAGAGGACACCCATGGGAATCCAGACCGGCAACTACCTCACCCCGCAGCGGCTGAACACACGCTCCGTTCGGGCCCGGCGCACCAACACCTTGTCGCTGTCGTCCGGGGCGGTCACCGCGATCTCATTCGACGCCGAGGACTTCGACAACTCGTCGATGTTCGCCGCGACGTCCACGATCATCACGCTGCCAATCGGTGGCCTGTGGGGCTTCGCCGCCGGTGGGGTGTTCGCCTCGAACGGCACCGGCCTGCGGCGGCTGTTGGTCGACGTCAACGGCTCGGGAACGTATCCGTGGATCGACTCCCGGTCGGCCGTCAGCGGCGACAACACGGCCATCACCCTCTCCGACACCCACGTTGCGGCGGCCGGCGACCAGTTGCAGTTGTTCGCCCACCAGAACAGCGGCGGCGCGCTCAACCTTTTGGCCGGTGTCCGCTTCAGCGCCTGGCTGATCGAGTTCTGAGGAGACGCTCATGGCCCGCGCCGCGAACATGCAAGCCCTGACCAACGACGTCAAGCGCGAGTTTCCCGGCGTGGTCGTCTACGGCATCGGCGACGCCGCGCACAAGCTCCGGGCGTCGGACCACAACGAGGACGACACCACGGGCAGCCGGGCCGCACAGTCCGACCCGGATGGCCGGGCGGAGCACCGGGCGATCGACATCATGCTCGGCAAGGCGTTCACGAAGGCCGACGCGGACGCCTTGGTCGCGCGCCTGGTCGCCGATCCGAGGGCACGCGGCCGGATCTACTACGTGATCTGGAACGGCTACATCTGGTCGCGGTCCAACGGGTGGCGCAAGACGAAGTACACCGGCTCCGACCAGCACACCGACCACATCCACGTCTCGGGGTGGGCGGCCGACGACGAGAACACCGCGAGCTGGCCCGCCGTGGCCACGAGGGAGGACGACATGGACACCACCGAGCGCGGTTGGTTGCAGCAGGCCACAACCGATATCGCCTGGCTCAGGGACTACGTCCAGAAGGCGCTGAACGGCGCGGAGAAGGCGTCGGGGGGCGAGCACATCGAGTTGCAGAAGTGGGTCCGGGAGGGGCAGCGGGATCGGGCCGCGATCCTGACCGCGCTCGGCCAACTCGCCGGCAAGGACTTCACCGACGAGGCCGCCATCGTCACGGCCGTCCTGGCGGCGCTGACACCGGGGGCCATCGCCAACGCGATCCCGCCGAACGTGGCCGAGCAGGTCGCCGACGAGCTGGCCGCGCGCCTGGGCCGGGCAGATGAGTGACCGCAGAGCGCATCCGGCAGACCTTCAGGGACTGGTCCTGCGTCCTGCTTGGCCTGGGGATCATCTGCCACCAGGCGTTCGTCGTGCCGCCGGGGCAGGCGTCGGAAATGCTCGTACTGGCCGGGATCACGCTGCTGACCGGTCCGGCCCTGGGTGGAGCTATCGGCCTGCGCCGGGAGGCCAACGGAGCCGGATCTGGCTCTCCGTCGTCGCCCTCATCATCGGCGTCGGCATCCTCGTCGGCGCCGGCCTCTTCCGGGGTGGGTGAGCCGTGACGTTCAACGGATGGCGGGTGCTGGTCGCCGTGCTGCTCGCCGCGCTCGGGTCATCCACCGTGTCGATCATCTACAGCAACGAGGCCGCCCGGCAGTCGGAACGGAAGTTGTGCGGCGTGGTGAGCACCCTCGACGACGCGTACCGGCAGACCCCACCACAGACCCCCGCCGGGCAGAAGATCGCCCGCGACGTTCGGCAGCTGCGCGCCGAGTTCGGCTGCCCAACCCTGTAGGAGATGACCATGTCCATCCCGTCCGTCAAACCCGACTCCGACTCCACTGAGCCCCTGGTGACCGTCGGCGTCATCACCGCCGCGGTGACCGCCGTGCTCGGCCTGCTGGTGGCGTTCGGCCTGCCGATCTCCGACGACCAGCAGGCGCGGATCCTCGGCGTGATCGCCGTGGCCGCCCCGTTCGTCGTGGCGTTCTGGGGCCGCCGTCAGGTGTACGCCCCGGCGACGGTGGCCCGGCTGCTGGGTGGTCGCTCATCGCGGTGAGGAACGCCGGAGGACCGGCCGGCACCCGCCCCGGTGGGCCACCCGGACCGTCCGGACCGTCCGGGCCACGACCGAAGTAGCGACGACGCCCGTCAGCAGGCATCCAGCCCGCAGGCGGGCGTCACTCGTCGGGACCCTCGACGAACACACCGGCGCCGGGAACGCCGTAGGTCAGGCCGCGCTCCCGCAGCAGGATGTGCACCTTTGCGATGGTGCCCACCGCCACCGAGTACAGCTCGGCGAGTTCCCGGCTCGACGGCAGCTTCGTGTGGGGCGGGTACTCGCCCGACGCCATCCGGGCCGCCAGATCATCGGTGATCTGTTGGAAGGTCATCCGGCGTGCGGGCGGCATGGCAGTTACTCCTGAGCGTTGACGGCCAGGAATTGCATCATGCGGACACTCGGGCAGCAACGGCGTGTGCAGCCTCTGTGCATAGCCTGTAGAGGCTGTATAGGCTGCATAAGGTGACCGCCTGACTCGGGAGAGTGATCACCGATGCCGCTGTGGACGTTCCTGCGACGTAAGCGCAAGCACCCCAACGACCAGGCCGGACCGGCCGCCGAGCGCGCAGAGCAGCAGGCCGCGGTACGCCGCCTGCGCGCCGCAGCCCGGCAACGCCAGGCCGAGCACCGCTACGAGTGGCAGCCCCGATGACCGATCAGGTGCCGGCGCCGGACGAGGTGGAGCGCCTGGAGGTCGGCATCGACCGCGGCGGCAAGCGGGTCCTGCGCAGCTCCCACCGGCCCGAGCAGCAGATCATCGTAGGCCGCGAGGCGTGGACGGCGTTCCTCGCCAGCATCCGCAGCGGCCAGGACTACTGATGCACGGGGGCGTCGACACGGCCCCTGGCCGGCCAGCGCCCAGCGGCCCGTCCCGCTGCATGGGCTGCGCGTCCTGGATGGAGCACGGCCACGACTGCGGCGGCGACAAGATCCGCGCGCAGGGCCTCGGGTGGTGGTGCGACTGCCCCGAGGACGAGTGCCGGCGGCGCCAGGCAGGGGAGTGGCCGGCCGAACCGGCGCGCCGGCCGACGGGGCGATCCCGGAAGGCTCGGCTGAAGACGTGACGCGCGGGGACCGTCGATGGGACAGATCAACGACGGTCCCCGCGTTTCGAGCACCCCGCCAGCCGGCCAGGCCGGTCATACTGGCGGCATGAGTGCAGGTGGCTGGAGGCTCAACCCGCCCGCGTCCTACCGGCGGGCCAGCTGGCGCGACCGGCTACGCCTGGCGCTGGCCCGGGCGGTCCGCCGGGTCACTGCGAGGTCGTGAGCCTGCACTGAACCTGGCCGGCGGCGCGCTCCCGCGCCACCTTCGCCCCGTCGGTGATCTCGCACCGGAACAGGTCGGTGCGGTGCCCGGTCGCGGTGATGGTGACCTCGATCTTCAGCCCGGACGTGTAGTCCAGCGTCTGCCGGTACGGGCCGCTGGCGATCTTCTCCCGCGTGTGGTCGCCCCGGGCCTCGCCGACCTTCGACGCGCGCACCCACACGTCGTACGGGCCGGTGGCCTCGGTGATCTGGATGACGACGGTCCGCTTCGCCTTCGGGTCGACGGCGCGGTCGTCCGCCGGCCGGTCGCTCTTGGTGCCTTCGCCCTCGCAGGCGAGTACCGCGGCGAGCGCGGTCACGACTGCGGCGACCTTGACGGCGCGGCGCGTGCGGTTGGTCTGGTGCATGGTCCGTCCTCCTGTGCGTTGGGTGTTGGTGAGGGGCGGCGGGTGGGTCAGCGCCCGCCGCCCCGGCTGTGGAGATCCGCCGGTCGCCGGCGGATTCAGCGCTTCGTCGCGGCGGCGATCCGGCCACCCAGCTCGACGAGGCAGATGGAGGCGACGACCACCAGGCCGTCGACCGACAGGGGGAGCAGGTACTGGGCGCCGCCGGTCTCGCCGTAGCGGGACGCGACGGCCGCCATGTGCCAGTAGCTGACCCACGCGGCGATGCCGGCGATCAGCGCGGTGGCGATCCACCGGCCGACCGCGAGGGTCCGGCGGTGCACCGGCACCCGGGAGATCAGCTCGACGGTCAGCAGCAGGGCCAGCGGGGACCAGGCGGAGATGACCTGCGAGATCAGCTCGTCGCGGGCGTGCAGCACGTTCCCGGCGATCGACGCGGCGACGCCGAGCGCGAGGACGGCCCGGACCGCCCACCGGACCCGCAGGAGCTGGTCGCGCTCGCCGGGCGTGACCGGGTGTCCGTCCGTGGCGACCTGCGGCGACGCTTCCCGGCTCGGGTCGCGGTCGGGCTGCTGCGGCGCGGCGGGCGTGCCCGGGTCCGTGCCCGGGCCTGCGGTGGGCTCAACGAACACCGGCCGCAGGTTCGGGCCACACTCGGGACGCGGGCCCGGGTCCGGGGCCGCGACGAGAGGCAGCTCCAGGGCGGCCGCCGCGACCGGCGTGCCCTGGTCGACGGCCCCGCCGTCGGCGCGGAGCAGGTCGAGCAGCTCGCCGGCCTTCGGCGCTCCGATCCGGAACTCGCGCATCAACCGGTTCCGCGACGGGACCTCGTCCAGTCGCTTCGTGAGCGCCTGGGCGGCCGGCAGCAGCTTGTCCACAGGCTGGGGGTAGCGGGTGCCGTTGACGGCCGGCGCGGTCACTGGGCATCACCGCGCAGCCAGGCCTCGACCTCGTCGACGAGCTGCCCGCCGTCGACGTCCGCGAGGGGCGTCGCGCCGGCCGCCTTGGCCACGTCGAGCAGGTCGTCACCGGACTGCTCGCGGATCATCTCCTCGAGGAGCGACGGGTCACCGTCCTGCGCCGCCTCGGCCGCCCGGGCCAGCCGGGCGATCTGCTCGTCGCGCTGCTGGTGCCGGCGGCGCTCTTCGGCCTCGCCGACCTTCATGCCGAGGTCGAAGCCCTCCATCAGCTTTTCCTGCGCCGCGTACCGGGCGCGGCGCGCCGACCGCACCGGCGGACGCGCGCCCGGGCGCTGACCGGCTGGCCGCCACCACCGCTCTGCCCGGCTCACCGGACGCCCCGCTCGTCGACGAGGACGTCGACCAGGCGGACGACCGCACCGAACCGGCGATGGGCAGCCCGGCCCGCCCGGCGGCCCTCAACGGAGGTGAGGGGGAGCCGGGCGAACTGCCGCTCGGCCTCGCCGTACCGGGCGACCATGGCGACGATCGCGCGCCGCAGCTGCACGCGGCGGGCCCGGCTCACTTCGCACCGCCGCGGATCGCCTTGACGTAGTCGTCCAGCCACGCGGGCAGGCACTCGCAGTCGGTCTCGTCGTTGTGGTGGAAGCCGATGCACCGGTCGTCGACGCACCCGCACCGGTCGCCGCCCCACGGCTGGTCGCCGAAGTAGTGACGGGTGTAGCCGGCGATCGTGGTGCGTTCGCGGGCGGTCTCGCCGAACCACCACCACCTGATGATCTCGCGGGCCTGCTTCGTCAGCGTGCTCACTGTCCACCGCCGAGGTTGCCGGTGCGGTAGACGTAGACCTCGGAGCATGTGCGGTCGACGCCCGGCGCCATCTCGATCCGGTAGGCCGTCATGTCGGCCGCCCACGCCGCCGCGATCACGTCCGGCTCGTGGGCGTCGCAGGCGTAGACCGACGCGTCGAGGGAGCCGAAGGCGTCGCCGGCGGGGTCGGGGGTGTAGATCTCGATGCGCCCGGTGGCCGGCTGGTCGCACACGGGCAGGGGGAACGGTATCTTCTTCACGGGTCGCCTCCACGGGGCGGTCAAGTCGTCCCTGGGCGGTGGGTGAGATCACCGTCCCGGGGGCGCGTTACTGGGTCAGCGGCGCCGGTAGCGGTTCGCCGTGATGAGCGTCTGCGGGATCCACACCGCGGCGAGCGCGATGATCACCGAGCCGCGCGGGTCCCACTCCAGGCCGAGCATCGCGGCCAAGCCGAGGACGAACGCGACGCCCAGCGCCACTGCGATCAGGAGAGCTACGAAGACGGTCTTCACGACTGGCCACCCCTTGGCGTCGTGGGCACATCCTGGGCACATGGCACCGGGAGCCCGCGCGATTTGATGAGAGATAGCGAGTGGCCGTTGTGGCTGCTCACAGGCCCTTTCGAGCCGTCACCGCAGGTCAGCGACCTGCGCGATTCTCTTCAACGCCAAGTGACGCTCTGCGTCGGGGTGCGCCCGACGTGGTCGGGTTTAGATGGATCGAAGGTGGGCAGTCTGGACGGTGCGGATTGACGTCAACGAACCGGACGCTGTCGAATTGTTCTGGGATGGGATGCGGGAGGCTGCCGCCGCCGCTGCCCGGCACCAGGACGACGGCCTGTACCGGGCCATCGTCAAGATCGGTAAGTCGGCGCTGGCGCAGGGCGTCGAGCTGGTGCCGTCCAGTGGCTTCTTCCTCAAGTGCCCGGTGTGCAGCGCGCAGTCCGGCCAGCGTTGCGTCAACGCGCCCGGCCACCCCCTCCAGGAGAACCGACTCCACCCCGAGCGCGTCGAGTTGAGCGCGAGGACGATCAGGGGAGAGGTGCCTCTCCCCGAGCCACTCGGCTGACGCCCGCGCGCGTCCGCCGCCACTGTCGGATCACATGCTGAAGAACAGACGCCAGAAGTGTTCTGATCAGTGCGCCGTCTCACAGCCGCTGTTGCCACCAGGGGGCGCTCGGGTCGGCCCAGGGGTTGGCGAGTGTTCTGCTGAGGAACCGGTCGTCGGCCGCTTCGACGACCGATCTGAGCTCGCGCGCGGTTCGTCGAGGTAACGCCCGTAGGGCGAGGTCCAACACGTGGCGATGGTGCGAGGTGCAGCCGCACGGGCACCCGCCGAACTCGTCCAGCAGGTCGCTGGCCGGTCCACGCGCCTGCCGGCTCCAGCCGCGGAGGGCGCGGGCGATGTCGCCGAGGCGTAACCGCTTGTCCCGGCGCTCCAGCCGGACGATGTCGGCCGCGACTTTGCCGGACACGCCGGGAATGTGTCCGCGACGGTCGTGTGCCTGTCGACGACTGGGTGTTGCGGCGCGTAGCGCCGCCGGCCGTCTACGCGGCACGGTCCCTTCGTTGCACAGCCATGCGGGGAATTCTCACACACATCGACAGTGGGGCACCTGCGATTATCCTGGCGCGGGTCGGACCGAGGAATGGGACCGCGTGGTCGAGGGCGCGGCGTCCGCCGGCCGGCGCTGCCCGCCGTGATCCCTGCCACCCGCGCCGAGTGCCTCGTCGGGGCACACTTGCCCGGTGGAACGTCAGGAGTTCGGTGCCGCCGTGCGCCAGTTGCGGGAGAGCACCGCCCCGGAGAGGGTCGGCCTGCCGGTCGGCCGTCGACGGACGCGGGGGTTGCGGCGGGAGGAACTCGGCGAGCTCGCCGGGATGTCCGCGGACTACGTACGCCGGTTGGAGCAGGGGCGCAGCCATCCGTCGGCCGGGGTGGTGAACGCCATCGCCCGCGCCCTGCGGACCGGTCGGGCCGAGTACGAGAGGCTCTGCGCGCTGGCCGGGTACGCCGCCGCGGACGGGCAGGTGCCGACCGAGGTCGGTCCGGGTGCGATGCGGTTGCTCGAGCGGTTCGGCGACACTCCGATGTTCGTGTCGGACGCGGCGATGAACCTGGTCGCCGTGAACGGGGCCTTCCTGGCGCTGGGGCACTGGCAGCTCACCGGTGACCCGTGGGAGTGGAACATCGCCTGGCGGTCGTTCTGCGATCCCTTCGACGGTTTCAAGCAGTCCGCTGCCGACGCGACCGATCATGAGGCGGTCCTGGTCGCCCGGCTGAGGAGCGCGCGGTTGCGCTACCCCGCCGACGCGTCGCTCGCCGCGCTGGTGGACGAGCTGCGCAGTCGCAGCCGCCGGTTCGACGACCTGTGGCGGGTGCCGCGAGCGGTGGTCGCCCACGAGAGCAGTGCCGCGTTCATCCATCCCGACGCGGGGGCGGTCACGCTGCTCGGCAGCATGCTCGCCATCCCGGGCGACGACCTGGCGGCGCTGATGCTCACCGCGGCGCCCGGCTCGGCCGACGCGGCGCGTCTCGCCGAGATCGTCGGTGCTGCCGTCGAACCGACCATCGTCAGGGTGGGCCAAGCCGGCCCAGGCTAACCGCGCCGACTCCGGCCAGATTGGGTGACGTCCGCGAGCGACACCCGACGAGAGCAGGTCCAGTGATGAAGGCAGTACGTTTCCACGAGTTCGGCGGTCCCGAGGTCCTCCGCTACGAGGATGTCGACCGGCCTACCCCGGGTGCCGGTCAGGTCCGGATCCGGGTTGCCGCGACGTCGTTCAACGGTGTCGACGGCAACATCCGGGCCGGCTTCATGCAGGGTCCGATCCCGGTCGAGCTGCCGCACACTCCCGGCCTCGACGTCTCCGGCACCGTCGACGCGGTGGGTGACGGCGTGCATGACGTCGCGGTCGGCGACCGGGTCGTCGGCTTCCTGCCGATGACGGGGACGGGAGCGTCCGCGGAGTACGTGATCGCGCCGGCGGAGATCCTGACCGGGGCACCCGGGAACATCCCGTTGGCCGACGCGGCGGCGCTCCCGCTGGTGGGCCTGACCGCGTGGCAGGCGCTGTTCGACCACGGCAAGCTGACCGCCGGCCAGCGGGTGCTGATCAACGGCGCCGGAGGTGCGGTCGGCGGCTACGCCGTGCAGCTGGCCAGGGAGATCGGCGCCCGGGTGATCGCCACGGGCAGCCCGCGCAGCGTCGAGCGGGTCAGGGCGGCGGGTGCGGACGAGGTGATCGACCACACCACCACCGACGTGACAGCGGCGGTGACCGAGCCGGTCGACCTGGTCCTCAACCTCGCGCCGGTCACCCCGGAGCGGTTGGCCGCGCTGGTCACGGTGATCCGCGACGGCGGCACCCTGGTCAACAGCACCGTCTGGATGCCCGCTCCCTCCGACGAGAGGCGCGGGGTACGGGGCATCGACATGTTCGTGCGCAGCGACGCCGACCAACTCGCCGACCTGGTCGCCCGCGTCGGCACCGGTGAGCTGCGCGTCGACGTCGGCGAGCGGGTGCCGCTGGCCGATCTGCCGGCCCTGCACGCGCGGGCCGCCGAGAATGAGTTGCCGGGCAAGGTCGTCGTCCTCGCTCCCACGGCCTGAGCCACCCGAGTCGCTGTAGCACCGAAGCCTCGAAGGAGAACCAGAGTGATTCCCGACGACGATCCGTCCCGTTCGCTGACCGTGGCCGACCCCGACGATCCCGGTACGACCTACATCTCGTTGGTCGGCAACACCTACGGCATGTTGATCACTGGTGAGCAGACCAACGGCAGGTACTGCCTGATCGACATGCGCGTCCCCGACGGTGGCGGGCCGCCGCCGCACCGGCACGACTTCGAGGAGATGTTCACGATCCTGGAGGGCGAGATCGAGTTCACCTTCCGGGGTGAGCGGCACACCGTACGGGCCGGCTCCACTGTCAACATCCCGGCCAACGCGCCGCACCACTTCCGCAACGTCTCGGGAGCGCCGGCCCGGATGCTCTGCATGTGCACACCGGCCGGGCAGGACGAGTACTTCATGCGCATCGGTGACGTGGTCGCGGGCAAGGACGCGCCGCCGCCGCGGCTGACACCGGACGAGATGGCGGAGCGCCGCCGCCGCGCGGCGGACCTGGCCTCGACGTACCGCAGCGAGTTCCTCTGACCCCGGCCTGGACGACCCGACGACGTCCGGCGGATGTCGGTTGGGTCGACCCGCGGGAACGCTCAGCGGTCGTTGTCGGCGGGGAAGGTCTCGCGCAGCGCCGCGTCCAGCGAGCGGCCGGTGGTCGGCTCGACGAACAGGTCGGTGAGCAGGAGGTCGGCGACATGGCGGGGGTTGATTCCCGACTCCTTGCCGCCGAGGGCCTGCGCCGCGCCGCCGAGGCGGAGGGCGGCCCGCGCCACGCCCGCCGGTAGGCGGGCGACGCGGCGGCGCCGACCGACCGCCTCGGCGATGCGGGCGAGCATGTCGGCCCAGGTGAGGTTGACGTCGGCGACCGGGATGTCCGCGCCGCTGGCCTGTTCCAGGGCGTCGACCGCGATGTCCGCGACGCTGCGGGCCGAGGCCGCGGCGCTGCCACCGGTGGGGGCGACCAGAGGGGTACGCGAGCGCGCCCACCGATCCAGCGGACCGGACCAGTTGGGCAGCCGGTCGCCGGCGCGACCGAAGACGAAGGGCAGCTCCAGGACGGCGACCGGCAGGTCCGGGCCGGCCGCCGCGCGCCCCTCCCGGGCCTGCTCCAGCCGGCAGCGGATGTACGTGTGCCGCTCGGCGAGACGCCACCGTGGGTGCAGCCTGTCGAAGTAGGTGTAGTAGGAGCCCATGACGACGGCCCTGGTCAGGCCCTCCAGGCGGGCGGCGGTGCACAGGCGGACCACCGGTTCGACGTTGTCCTGGCGGAACCGGGGGTAGATCGGTCGGGGCAGCGGTCGCTGCTCGTCGGTGCGGGTGGCGTACACGACACCGTCGTGGCCGGCCAGCAACGACCGCAGGTCGTCGACGGAGGCGGCGCCGACGTCGGCCAGGTGGTCGACGCCCGGTCGGGCGGTACGCGCCACGGTGGTCGCGGTGTGGCCGCGCTCGCGCAGCACGTTCACCACCTGGGCGCCGATCAGGCCACTGCCACCGATCACGAGAATCCGCACGCCGCATCGTCCACTCAGGAGGCCGGTGGCTGTCAAGTCTCCGGGCCGCGGCGGTGCGGATGCGGCGGCGGCCCGGTACGACGAGAATGTGCACCCGGAGGTGATCGCGATGAGCGCACCGGAGAGCGTGCCCCGGCTGGGGTCGGTGGTGTTCGACGGCACCGACGCGCGGGCCCTGGCGGAGTTCTATCGACACCTGCTCGGCTACGTGTACCGGCCCGGCGACGAGCCACCGGCGGCCGGTCAGGACGACGAGCGTGGTCGGGACTGGTTGGTGCTGAGGTCTCCCGACGGCGGCTCCCAGCTCGCGTTCCAGCAGGTGGACGATCTGCCGGAAGCGACCTGGCCGAAGAACGACGTCCCCCAGCAGCTGCATCTGGATCTGACCGTCGGGTCGGTGCCGGAGTTGCTGGTGCAGCACGAGCGCGTGCTGCGCCTCGGCGGCCGGTTGCGGTACGACCGCATCGAGGACCCGGAGGAACCGCTGCGCGTGTACGCCGACCCGGCGGGTCATCCGTTCTGCATACTCGTGGGGTGACGTCGGCGAGTATGCCGTCCACATCGGTGGGTGGGGCGGGGAGACGGGGTTGGGGATGCCGGAGCCGCGTGCCTTCTGGGTGGACGAGCAGTTCGACCGTGAGCACGGCGTCGACGGGCGCGGCCGGTACGAGGCCGAGGTGCTCGCCCGGGTCGACGAGTTCGCCGACGCCTGGGGCGACATCGCGCCGGTGACGTTCGCGGCGACGGCCTGGCGGTTGGCCAGCGGGCTGTCGCCCGGCTTCGTCCGCTGGCACCGGCGCATCATCTCGGCAACCTGCGCCCGCAGCCCGTGGGACGGCAGCATGGTGTGCGCGGTGACAGTGGCGTCTCCCTGGCCGGCCGAACTCACCTGGACCAGGCAGTGGCAGCGCGACCGGGGCTGGCAGGACTGGCCCCGGCTGTTCGGCCAGTTCACCACGCCCACCGAGCAGGACCGGACGCGTCGGCCGCACCTGCGCGCCCTGCTCGCGGTGGAGGCGCCCGTCCCGCTCGGCGACCTGCCGCCCGCGCCGGCCGGGCCGGGGGACGACGTCGCGTCCACCGCGCGTCGGGCCGTCGTCGTGCTGGCCCGGGAACTCAACGACCTGCTCGCCCCGATGACCGGCCAACTCGACGCGGGGGTGCCGGCGCAGTCGTGAGCCCGCCGCGCGGGGCACACCGCCGCCGCGACCGCCGGTACTGTCGTCCGGGTGGACCTGGACGACATCGCCGCCCGGCTCGGGGTGCCCGTCGAGGAGGTCGAGCGCGTCCACCGGCTCGCCGGCGACCGGCCGTCGGCTCCGCTGCCGGCCAAGGCCGACGCGCCCGCGATGCTGGACCGGCTCGCGGTGCCACCGACCGACGCGGCCGAGATCATGCGGGGTTGGCCCGACCCCGACTCCCCGCTGTGGACGCCCGAGCTGCGCTGGCTGCTGGACCGCACGATCGCCCTGGTCCGCGCCGACCTCGCCGGCTACGAGTGGCTGCCGCCCGGCCCGGACCTGCCGCGCGACCGGGGGCCGGCCTGGCGGCACCTCTTCGTCTACGCGTACCTGGCGCTCGTCGACGTGGTGCGGGCCTACCACACCGAGCACGGCATCCCCGACGCCGTGTCCTGGGTGACCCTCGCGGACCTGGGCCGCAACCTCGCGATCGACAGGCGGATGCACGGCGAGGGCTGGCCGATCATGCAGAGCTGGCTGACGCTGCACGTGCGGGGCAGCGTCTACGAGTTGGGCCGGCTCCAGCACCAGCGCGGCGACGGCGCCATCGGCCTGCACGTCCCCGATTCCGGGCCGCTGACCCCGGAGGCCGTCGCGGCGTCACTCGACGAGGCCCGCGCGTTCTTTCCCCGGCACTTCCCCGACGAGCGCTACACGGCGTTCTCCTGCGCCTCGTGGCTGCTCGACCCGCAGCTACGGGAATACCTCCCGGCGGACTCCAACATCATCCGGTTCCAGCGGATGTTCGAGTTGGAGCCCTACCGGGAGGACGACGGCCCGAACGGCGACGTCGAGGTGCTGCGGTTCGGGTTCCGCACGTTGAGCACGCCGTTGGACGAGTTGCCCCGCCGCACCGCGCTCCAGCGGGCGATCATCGACCACCTGCGCGCCGGCGGGCACTGGCACTGGCGCCACGGCCGCTTCCCGCTCCAGCGCCGTCGGTGACGGTCCAGCGGGTCGGCGACATACCGGGGCGCGTCCGCGGGCCGTCGTCAGGGCGATGACGCCCCCACGTCACCGCGACGGACAGTGCTCGGAAACTCGCCAGGACGGGCCGCGTCCTGGCAGCTGAGGAGATCGGAGAGCAGCACATGGCCGACATCACCCTTCCCAAGGCTGTCGAGAACTTCGTCGCGGCCATCAACGCGCACGACGCGAACGCGCTGGCCGCGGTCTTCGGCGACGGGGCCACCGTGCGCGATGTGGGGACGACCTACGCTGGCACGGCCGAGATCCGCGACTGGATCCAGCGACAACTGATCAACCCCAGGATCGTGATCACGCCGACCTCGTTCGCGGGTGACCGGCTGGTGGCCTCCGGGGACGGAGACTTCCCCGGCGCGCCGCTGTCCTTCGCCCTGGTGTTCGGCATCAAGGACGACCAGGTCACCAACCTCGCCATCGACCCCGTCTGACGCGGCACCGGCCGAGCGGGCCGACGTCCACTGCGGCCATCCGGTTGCGGGCGGCCCGTCTCGTCGAACGCGCGGGTCATGTCCCGTCGGTCGCCGCCGCGTCCCCGACCGGTTGCGGCTGCCGGGCGGTCGCCCACCACAGGGTGTTGGCGGCCGCGTCGGCCGCCGGTTCGATGACCTCCCACACCTCGGTGATCAACCCGTCGGCGACACGCAGGACGTCGACGACGACGAGTTCCGGCCCCGTGTCGGGCAGCCAACGACGTGAGTGCACCACGACGCGGTCCTCGTCGGCCAACAGGTGCACGACGTCCACCCGCATGCCGGCGGTCTGGGACAGCGCCGCACGCACCCTGGCGAGCCACTGCGCCTTGGTCGCTGTCGTCGAGTCCGATCGGTGGTGGACGAAGTCCTCGCTGAGCAGGGCAGCGAGGCTGTCGACGTCGCCGCTGTCGACCAGCGTCGCCAGCGCGCGTCCGACGATCTGCTTGTTCTCGATGGTCATGCCGGTCAGTGTTGCCCCGGTCCGACCGGCTGTCGATGAAGTCGCACTTCATCGCCTTGCCCCGACGACGCGTCTACGCTCATGACCGTGTCGACGGTCGGGGAACTCCTGCGCCAGTGGCGCAAGCGCCGGAGGCTGAGCCAACTCGACCTGGCGATCGCCGCGGAGGTCTCGGCCCGCCACGTCAGCCTGGTCGAGACCGGCAAGTCCCGACCGAGCGCCGACATGATCCTCCGACTGGCCGACCATCTGCACGTGCCGCTGCGCGACCGCAACCGGTTGTTGCTCGCCGCCGGGTTCGCGCCCCGGTACGCGCACCGCCCACTCGACGACGCCGCGCTGTCCAGTGCCCTCGACGCGGTCCGCAGGGTGCTCCGGGCGCACGAGCCGTACCCGGCGCTGGTCTTCGACCGGTCGTGGAACATCGTCATGACCAACAGCGCGGTCGACCCGTTCTTCGCGCACGTCGCGCCCGAGCTGTTACGGCCACCGGTGAATCTGCTGCGGTTGGGTCTGGACCCGCGCGGGCTCGCCTCGCTGGTGGTCAACCTGGCGGACGTGCGAGCGGTGTTCCGGGACCGGATCTCGCGCCAGCTCGCCACCACCGCCGACGAGGACCTCGCCGCGCTCTACGACGAGCTGCTGGCGCCGTCGGCCGACGAACCGGTGGGCCAACGGGTCGACGCCGACGTGGTGATCCCGATGATCCTGCGGGTCGACGGTCGGGAGCTGCGGCTGTTCTCGACCATCACCACCTTCGGCACGCCGCTCGACATCACTGTCGACGAGATCTCGGTGGAGTCGTACTACCCGGCGGACGCGCGGACCGCCGCCTACTTCACGCGGTGGGGCCCGGCCCGGTCGATGACCGGGCCGGGCCCCACCGTCCGTCAGCGCGTCAGCCGGTGGTCAGGATGAACCTCTCCCACGACCCGACCGATGTCCGGTTGGCGATCAACGATCCCGCACCGGCGTTCTCGGCGCACACGATCTGGTTGTTGACGGTGGCGCGCAGGCTCACCGTCCCATCCGAGTTGTTGATGAGCTGGAACCTCTCCCACGATCCGATCGCCGCGGCGTTGGCGACCAACGCTGCGGCGCCCGCGTTCGTGGCCGAGACGTAGAGCCCGTTGGCACGCGACCGCAGGGCGATGGTGCCGTTGCCGGCGTCCACCCTGTCGAACTGCTCGGTCGTGCCGACACTGGCCTTGTTGGCGATCAGCGCGGTGCTGCCGACCGCCGACACGTACTGGTTGTTCACCTGCGCCCGCAGCGTGCTCACCGGCGTGGTGCTGCCGGTGCCGGTGGTGAAGGTGAACGCGTCGACGTCGAACAGGTAGCCGGACCCACCCTTGAACACCAGGTACAGCGTCGTCGACGCGGTGGGCGGGTTGCTGATCGTGCCGGACGCCTCGACGAAGGTCTCCCAGTCGCCGGTCACCGGCACCGTGACGGTGCCCAGCAGGGTGCCGGTGGCCGAGCCGGTCCGCACCTCGATGGTGCCGCCGGCGCCGGCCGACGACGCCCGTACGGTGATGCGGTTGGCGTTGGTCAGGTTGTACGGCTGGTAGGAGATCCAGTCGTTGTTCTCGATGAACCCGGCGGTGCGACCACCCTCGGCGTTGGTGTGGTCGGTGGCCTGCACGCCGGAGGTGGCGCCGAAGTGCTCACCCTGACGGTGCTTCGGTTGCAGCGTCTTGATGCTGTGTGTGGTGAGCCCACCGTTGTCGGTGTACGCGGCGTCGAAGACCCCGTAGATGTTCGCCGCGGCGTCGTGCTCCCCGTCGGTCGGGACGGTGATCGAGCCGCTGCACCCGTTCTTCGAGGTGATCTGGTGGGCGTGGCTGTCGTGGCCCAGCGCGTAGGTCAGGCTCACCTTCGAGCAGTCGATGGTGCCGTCCTGCGGGTCGCTCACGGTGATCTGGTACGACACCGTGTCACCGAAGCTGAACAGCTGCCCGTCGGCGGGGGTCGTGAGCGTCACCGTCGGAGCCGTGTTGCCGACGGTGATGACCAGGCTGGCCGTGCCGGTCAGTCCGGTCGGGTCGGTGACCCGCAACGTGGGGGAGTAGGTGCCGTTCGTGGTGTACGTCTTCGTGGGGTTCGCCGCCGTGGACGTGGTGCCGTCGCCGAACGTCCACAGGTAGCTCAGCGCGCCACCCTCCGGGTCGGAGCTGCCGGCTGACGAGAAGTTGACGGTCAGCGGGTTCGCCCCCGAGGTCGGGTTCGCCGAGGCGACGGCGATGGGGTTGCGGTTGCCGCCACCGATGTACTCGATCCGGAACAGCGCCTGGTTGTTCGAGCCGGTGCCGTAGTCGAGCACGTACAGCGCGCCGTCCGGGCCGAAGGCCATGTCCATGACCTGCGTGCCGCTCCACGGGAAGGTGGAGATCTCCCCGCGCGAGCCGTCGGCGTTGACAGCGATCGGCTTGATCCAACGCCGGCCGTACTCGCCGGCGAAGAAGAGGCCGTTCAGCGACGACGGGAACTTGATGCTCGAGTTGAGCGAGGCGTCGTAGCGGTACACCGGCCCGGCCATCGGCGACTCGGAGCCGCTGCCGAACTCCGACGGTGACCCGGAGTCGCCGGCGTACTTGATCCAGGCCGGCTTGGCCGCGGGCAGCGTGGTGAGCCCGGTGTTGCGGAACGAGTTGTTCGTCGGCCCGCCGGAGCAGTTGTACTTCGACTGCGACGGCCCGGACGGGAAGGTGTATTCATTGTATGTTTCCGTGCTGGTGTTGCTGCCCGTGCAGTACGGCCAGCCGAAGTTGCCCGGCGCGGTGATCCGGTTGAACTCCACCTGACCCTGCGGGCCCCGGCTGGAGTTCGTGCTGCCCGCGTCCGGACCGTAGTCACCGATGTAGACCACGCCGGTCGCCTTGTCGACGCTCATCCGGAACGGGTTACGCAGGCCCATCGCGTAGATCTCCGGACGGGTGTTGGCGGTGCCGGGGGCGAACAGGTTGCCCGACGGGATGGTGTACGTGCCGTCCGCCTGCGGCTTGATCCGCAGCAGCTTGCCGCGCAGGTCGTTCGTGTTGGCCGAGGTGCGCTGGGCGTCGAACTGCGGGTTGCGGTTGGTCCGCTCGTCCAGCGGCGCGTAGCCGGAGGACTCGAACGGGTTCGTGTCGTCGCCGGTGGTCAGGTACAGGTTGCCGGCGGCGTCGAAGTCCAGGTCACCACCGACGTGGCAGCACTGCCCCCGGTCGTTGGCGACCTGGAGCATGATCTTCTCGCTGCCGGTGTTGAGCGTGTCGTCGGAGTTCAGGGTGAACCGCGACAGCCGCAGGTGCCCCTTCCACCGGTCCCAGTCGGACTGCGAGCCGGTGGTCGGCGCGTCCCCGGACGGGGTGCTCAACGTGGGCGAGTAGTACAGGTAGATCCACCGGTTGGTGGCGAAGTTGGGGTCGACGGCGACGCCCTGCAACCCCTCCTCGTCGTGGGTGTAGACCGACAGGGTGCCGGAGACCTTGGTGTTGCCGGCCACGTCGGTCACGCGCAGGACGCCGTTGCGGGCGGTGTGCAGCACCGAGCGGTTGGGCAGGACGGCCAGGGACATGGCCTCGCCCAGCTCGGCCGAGCCGGTGGCGAGCTTGACCTGTTGGTAGTCGGAGGCGGGGATCACCACCGCCTGGGCGGTGGACGGTGCAGCCACAGCGAGGGCCGCGCTCGCGACGGTGAGGACCGCCGCGAAGAGCGCCCGGGGCCAGCGCCGGGGATAGGAGGACATGATCGTCCTTTCTCGACGATCGGGGGCCGGGGGCGTGCGGGGGCACACCCCGGCCGGAGCGAGGTGGTGGGGTGGTGGACCGGTCGGTCAGTTGGTGACGAGGTCGAACTTCTCCCACTGCCCGATGGAGGTCCGGTTGGCGATCAGCGGGGAGGAGCCCCCGTTGTCAGCGGCGACGTACCGGCTGTTCACGGTGGCCCGCAGGCTCACCGTGCCGTCGGAGTTGCGGACCAGCTGGAACGTCTCCCAGGAGCCCGCGGTGGCGCGGTTGGCGATCAGCGCGGCGGCGCCGGCGTTCTCGGCGGCGACGTACTGCCCGTTGCTCTTGGCGCGCAGCGCCACGTTGCCGTTGGCGAGGTTGACCAGGTCGAACCGCTCGCTGGTGCCGGCGGTCGTCTTGTTCGCGATCAGCGCGGTGGTGGAGTTGGGGGCGCTGACGAACTGGTTGTTGGCCCGGGCCCGCAGGGTGGAGCCGGTGGCGGTGGGCGGCGGGGTGGTCGTGCGCGGCGAGCAGTCGGCGGTCACCGAGCCCGCGGCGACCTGGAGGCCGCCGAGCAGCATCCGGGTGAAGTTCGGGTCGGTGTACGACGCCTCGGTGTGCCCGAGACCGGTGTACCAGGCGCGACCGCCGCCGTACGCCTTGCACCAGGTGATCGGGTGGTCGCCGCTCATGCTGCCGCCGCTGTAGGACGACTCGTCGAGGTTGGCCAGCACCCGCGCGCTCGAGCGGGGGTTGGTGCGGTAGTTGTACCACTCGTCGGAGCGCACCCAGGTCGCCGGAAGGTGGGCGGTCGACGGGTTGGTCTGGTCCTCGATGCGCACTGTCGCGTTCTGGATCGCCGGGTGCGAGCTGAAGTACGCCCCGACTAGGCCGCCGTACCACGCCCAGTCGTACTCGGTGTCGGCGGCGGCGTGCACGCCGACGTAGCCGCCGCCGGCGGCGATGTACGACTCGAAGGCCGTCTGCTGGCTGGAGTTGAGCACGTCGCCGGTAGTCGAGAGGAAGACCACCGCCTGGTACTGGGCCAGGTTGGAGGTGGTGAACTGGTTGGCGTCCTCGGTGGCGGTGACGGTGAAGCCGTTGGCCGAGCCGAGCTGCTGGATCGCGGCGATGCCGTTCGGGATGGACGAGTGGCGGAAGCCCGCGGTCTTGCTGAACACCAGGACCTTGGTCAGCGGCGCCGCCGATGCGGGGGTCGGCAGGGCGACCAGGCCGGTCAGCATCACGGCCAAGCCGGTGATGAGCGCCAACAATCGGGAACGGGAACGCATGGTGATGCTCCTCTGCTGAGCGTCGACCCCAGGGCGTGCGCGCGGCAGGCCAGGGCCCAGGATGGCGGTGGTACGGAAGCCGGGCCGCCGATGCTCGGCTGAGGTGGTGCGCGGTGGTGGGGCGACGGTGGTGGGATGGCGCGGCGTCCGCCGACGACCGACCGACCACTATGGACGGTTGAATTCATCGACTGGCGTCGTTGAGGCAGTAAACCTCCGATGTCTGCGCGCCGTCAAGCCCAGGCGCGTTCACCACCGGATGACGGACGTGCAGCCGCAGCGACCCGGCTGACCGTCGGGTCGCTGCGGCCGAGTCGGACGTCCTCCTTCACGCCCCGCCCGGGTACGGCGTGGCGCGGCGGGCGGTCCGCAGGGCGTCCGCCCACCAGGCGAGCTGGTCCAGCAGGGTCGTGGCGTAGCCGGTCGCCTCGGGATCGAGGGGCGCTCCGTCCTGCCAGGCGGTGACGTCCGACCAGGAGGAGCCGTCGGCGTACGCGCCGTGCACCGGGACGACGTTGCGGGCGGGCCGGGCCGGATCGCTCATCTCACACCTGCGCTGGCGCACGACGTCGTCGTGCCCGCCGCCGTCGACAGCTTCCGCCGCCACTGTGACCCACCCCGACCGGCCCGGTGGGTCGAACGCGCGTTTCCCACCCGGTGGGTGCCGAGCGACCGGCGCGCGGTCCGGGCGTACGGCAGGATCGGTGTGATGGACGCGGACCGTGGCTGGCCGACGCGGCGGCCGACCCGCGAGGAGATCGCGGCAGCCGCCGGTCGGGGCCTGCCGGACGTGATCGGCCCCGACCTGCGGGTGCTGTTCTGCGGCTTCAACCCGGGTCTCTACTCGGCCGCCGTGGGGCTGCCCTTCGCGCGCCGGGGCAGCCGTTTCTGGCCGGCCCTGCACGGCGCCGGTTTCACCGACCGGCAACTGCGCCCGTGGGAGCATGCCGAGTTGCTGCGGCAGGGGCTGGGCCTCACCAGCCTGAGCAACCGGGCCACCGCCCGCGCCGACGAGTTGACGTCGGAGGAGTTGGTGGCCGGGGTGACCGGGCTGGCGGTGAAGGCCGAGCGGTACCGGCCGCGGTGGGTGGCGATCCTCGGGGTGACCGCGTACCGGATCGCCTTCGCCCAGCCGACGGCCGGGCTGGGCCCACGGCCGGAGCGGCTGGGGGCGGCCCGGGTCTGGGTGCTGCCCAACCCCAGCGGCCTGAACGCGCACTTCCCGCTGCCCGCGTTGACCGCCGAGTTCGCCCGACTGCGGCGGGAGTTGGACGGCTAACGCGCGGTGGCGACCAGCTCCTGGTAATAAGGCCGCATGGTGGGGTAGTAGTCGTCGAACTCGGGGCGGGGCGAGCCGTCCCGGGAGGCGACCAGCAGGTCCAGGTAGTACTCCCAACCGGCACCCATCTCGGCGATGCCCTCCACGCTGTCCAGGTGCTGGGTGAACCGCAGCTCGGTGGCGCCGGCGGCCTCGGTCAGGGTCAGCTCCAGCAGCCAGCTGCCGTGGTCGTCGACCATCGACACGGCGAGACGTCGGTGCGGCTCGCACGCGTCGATGTGGACGTCGCACCAGGGCTGCTGCTCCTCGTACGCCATCTGGACCCGGATGGTGCGGCCGGGCCCGGCCTCGCCCTCCCACGGGCCGAACCAGCGGGCCGTGCGCTCGGGCTCGGTCAGGCTGGCCCAGACGTCCGTCGCCGGGGCGCGGAACGTCCGGGTGAGCACGAGGTCGTGCCCGGTGTCGGTGCGGAGCAGGCGTCCGGCGGGTGTGCGGGTCATGCTGTCTGATCCCTTCGGTGTGCCGCCGGGGCGCGGTCGCGCCGCTCCCGGCGGGTGCGGTAGATCTCGGTCTCCAGCGCGTCGAGGTGCCGCGCCCACCGGTCGGTGCCGGCGAGCCCGGTGAGCCAGCCGACCAGCGGAGCCAGCGGCGCCGGGTCGAGGCGGTAGATCCGTTGCCGGCCCACCACCTCGTCGCGGACCAGGCCGCTCTCGCGCAGCACCCGCAGGTGGCGGCTGATGGCGGGCCTGCTGATCGTGAACCGCCTGGCGATCTCGCCGGCGGTCAACGGCTCGTCGCGGAGCAGGGTCAGGATGTGCCGCCGCACCGGGTCCGCGACGGCGACGGCTACCTCGTCCACGACCAAAGCGTAACCCAGAGGTTACGGATATCGCCACATCCGCGCGTCGGTGGTGGGCACATGATCACCTGACCTGGCAGTCTGTACGGCATGGCCGCCCTCCTTCGCTCCCGCCTGCCCGACTGGACCGTCGTCGTGCCCGTGCTCGCCGTCCTGGTGCTCATCGCCACCTGGGGGCGGAGCCTGCCCGGCCCGATCATCGTGCTGGTGGCGCTGCTGCTGGGCGGCGCGGTGCTCGCCGCCGTGCACCACGCGGAGGTGGTCGCCCACCGGGTCGGGGAGCCGTACGGGTCGCTGGTGCTCGCCGTCGCGGTCACCGTGATCGAGGTCGCCCTCATCGTCACGCTGATGATCAGCGGACCGGAGAAGACCCAGGCCCTCGCCCGGGACACCGTCTTCGCCGCCATCATGATCACCTGCAACGGGATACTCGGCCTGTCCCTGCTGCTCGGCGCGTTACGCCGACGCGTCGCGGTGTTCAACCCGGAGGGCACCGGGGGCGCCCTCGCGACAGTGATCACCCTGGCCACCCTGAGCCTCGTCATCCCGAGCTTCACCACGTCCCGACCCGGCCCCGAGTTCAGCCCCGCCCAGCTCACCTTCGCCGCCGTCGCCTCCCTCGCGCTGTACGGACTCTTCGTGCTCGTGCAGACCGGCCGGCACCGCGACTACTTCCTGCCGGTCGACAGCCGGGGCCAGGTCATCGACGCGGAGGAGCACGCCAAGCCGCCCACCAACCGGGCAGCGCTGGTCAGCCTGGGGTTGCTGCTGGTCGCGCTCGTCGCGGTGGTGGGCGACGCCAAGACCGTGTCGCCGACCATCGAGGCGGGTGTCGCCGCCGCGAACCTGCCGCACGCGTTCGTCGGTGTGATCATCGCCCTGCTGGTGCTGCTGCCGGAGACCCTGGCCGCTGCCCGCGCCGCCCGCCGCGACCGGGTGCAGATCAGCCTCAACCTCGCGCTCGGCTCGGCGATGGCCAGCATCGGCCTGACCATCCCCGTCATCGCGATCGCCTCGATCTGGCTGGACGGCCCCCTGCTGCTCGGCCTCGGCGGCACCCAGCTCGCCCTGCTCGCGCTCACCGCGGTGACCGCCGTGCTCACCGTCGTGCCGGGCCGGGCGAATGTGCTCCAGGGCGGCGTGCACCTGGTGCTGCTGGCCGCCTTCGTCTTCCTCGCCGCCAGCCCCTGACCGGGCTGCCGGCTCAGTCGGCCGGTGGCCCGTCGGCGGGTTCGGCTCCGGCTGCCCCGGCCGGCGGTGGCCCGTCGGCGGGCTCGGCTCCGGCTGCCCCGGCCGACGGTGGTCCGTCGGTGAGCCGTTCCGCGCGGGCGTACAGGTAGCGCTGCTGCGCCAGGTTCGTCGAGCGCGCCGCCGCCAGCCGGTACGCCTCCCGCGCGGCGCCCCGCTCACCCATCAGCTCCCACAGGTGGGCGCGGGCGGCTGGCAACCGGGGATCGTCGGCGAGACGCCCGTCGCCGGCCAGGTCGGCGAGCAGCGCCAGCCCGGCCGGAGCGCCGCTGCTCATCGCCACGGCCACCGCGTGGTTGAGCGCCACCACCGGGTTGTCCGAGAGACTCCGGAGCACCTCGTACAGCGCGGTGATCTGCGCCCAGTCGGTATCCGCCGCGCTGGGCGCCTCGTCGTGCAGGGCCGCGATGGCCGCCTGCACCTGGTACGCCCCGACCACCCCCCGCGGCAGCGCCGCCGTGATCAACGCGACCCCCTCGGCGATCTGTTCGGCCCGCCACCGGCCGCGGTCCTGTTCGGCCATCGGCACCAACTCGCCGTGCGGGCCGGTCCGCGCCGGCGCGCGGGCGTCGGTCAGCAGCATCAACGCGAGCAGGCCGGTGACCTCGGGGTCGTCCGGGAGCAGCCGGTGCACCATGCGGGTCAGCCGGATCGCCTCGGCGGTCAGGTCGGCGCGCAGCAGCCCCGGCCCGGCCGTCCGCGCGTACCCCTCGGTGAAGACCAGGTAGAGCACGTGCAGCACGGCGGCGAGCCGGTCGGCGTGCTCGGCGTCGGTGGGCGGCGCGAACCGCAGCCCGCTCTCGCGGATCCGCTGCTTGCCCCGGCTGATCCGCCGGGTCATCGTCGCCTCCGGCACCAGGAACGCCCGCGCCACCTCGGCGGTGCTCAACCCACCCACCGCGCGCAGCGTGAGCGCGATCTGCGACGCCGGGGACAGCGCCGGATGGCAGCACAGGAACAGCAGGATGAGCGTGTCGTCGGCGTCCGCCGGTGGGCTGTCCGCCGCGGGAGCCTGCCACTGCTCCGGCAGCACCCCGCGTGCCACGGTGTCCTCCCGCCGCCTGCGGGCCTGCTCGCGACGCAGCAGATCGGTCAGCCGGCGGGACGCGACGGTGATCAACCAGGCGCGCGGGTTGTCCGGTACGCCGTCGCGCGGCCAGTCGCCCGCCGCGGCGATCAGGGCCTCCTGCACCGCGTCCTCGGCGGTGTCGAAGTGCCCGTAGCGGCGTACCAGCGCGCCGAGGACCTGCGGCGCCAGCTCGCGCAGCAGGTCCTCGGCAGGCGTCTGCGGCACCGCTCAGCCAGCCAGATCCTCGACACCGTCGAGCACCGGCCGCACGTCCACGTACGCGTCGGGGGCATCCGGGTCGACCAGACCCGCGGCGATCTCGGTCGCCCGGTCGAAGCTGGCGCACTCGACGATCGTGTAGCCGGCGAGGACCTCCTGCGTCTCCGGGTACGGCCCGTCGGTGACGACCGGAGCGCCCTCACGCACCTGTACCCGGCGGGCGTGCACCGGCTCACTCAGACCGCGCGCGTCGATGAGTTCGCCGGACTCGGCCAGCGCCTGGTGGAAGGTCTCCATGTGCTTGTGCATCGCCGCGACCTGCTCGGCCGACATCGCCGGCCGGTCGGTCGCCCGCCCGGACAGCACGTCGTAGTCCTGCTGTGACCCGTAGAGCAAAATCATGTACTTCACGCTGCGTTCCCTCCTGGCTGAGGTGCCCCGAATGGCACCGCCACCAGAGACGTCGAACCCACCCCCGCCAACCGGACACCCCCCGACCCCACCCGAACCGTCATCTGAGCCGTTGATCATGAAGTTAGCGTCACGACACGCCGAGCGGGATGACGCTAACTTCATGATCAACCAATGCGGGTGGGTGGGTGGGTGGGTGGCCGGGCGCGAGGCTCGGGGTCGGCAGCGCAGGTACGAGGCCGAGCGACACGGTGACCAGGGCGGTGTGTGGCAGCGTGAACGGGAGGCCGGTGGCTGATCGACCCTACTGGCCGTAGGAACGCACTTCCCCTCCGAGCGGACACTCCACCAAGGTCGACTCGCTTTTCTTGATGTCGGGCTCTGCCAGCGCGACGGATGCCCCGAGTTCCAGGACAGCGAGTCGATCATCGCGCGATCCGTCGGCACCTCGGGTGAACCGATCGGTCGGAGCGGACGTGAGTTTGGTGACGGGCGTGGCGGTCGTACCGTCGGGGTACGTCACACGCGCAGCCGAATGTCTGGGGAGGCACACGTGAGGGCACGGTCAGGACGCCCCGGCCGGGGTTCGTTGGCGGGCCTGCTGGTCGCCGCGCTGGTGTCGCTCGCCTGCGCCGGCGGTGGGCTGGCCGAGCCGGCGGGGGAACGGCCCGCGTCCGAGCGTGCACCGGCGTCCCCGGGGCCGGACACCACCAGGGCCGACAGCACCACGAGCGTCGCCGAGTTCGAGCAGGACGTCGCCGACGCGCAGGCGGTGGCCGAGCGGTACTGGGCCGCGCAGTTCAAGGAGTCCGGGCAACGGTTCCAACCGGTCCGGCGGATCATCCCGTACCAGCGGGCCGGGGAGGTGTCCTGCGGAGGCCAGGCGTTGCCCCGCAACAACGCCGTCTACTGCTCCCGGGGCGACTTCATCGCCTACGACGTGGCCTGGTCGGTAGCGGCGTTCCGGCAGGTCGGTGACGCGTTCGTGTTCTACCTGCTCGGGCACGAGTACGCGCACGCCATCCAGGTGCGGCTCGGCATCAACTACAGCTTCACCATCCAGCAGGAGTTGCAGGCCGACTGCATGGCCGGCGCGTACCTCGGTGACTCGGTGCGCTCCGGCGCCCTGACCCTCGCCGAGGGCGACCTGGAGGAGTTCCGCGAAGGGGTGGCGGCGGTCGGCGACGACCCGGACCAGCCGTGGTTCGCCGAGGGCGCGCACGGCACCGCCGAGCAGCGCACCGACATGTTCTTCCGCGGGTACGAGGGCTCCCTGAAGGAGTGCGACCTGGGGTGAGCCGGTTGCCCGGATCACCTCGGGGCCCGTTGTCGCCTGCGGTCAGCCGCGGTGCTGGCAGGATCGCGGTGTCCGGCCACGACCCTGGAGGATCCGCTGAACAGCCACCACCCCGCCGCCGTGCTCTTCGACATGGACGGCACGCTGGTCGACAGCGAGAAGCTGTGGGACATCGCGTTGCAGGAGCTCGCCCGGGAGTACGGCGGAGAGCTCTCCGACGACGGTCGCCGGGCGATCACCGGCACCAGCATGGCCGAGTCGATGCGCATCCTGCACGACGACCTGGGCCAGCCCGAACGGGACCCGGAGATCAGCGGGGCGTGGATCAACGCCCGCATCCTGGAGCTGTTCCGGACCGGTCTGCGCTGGCGCCCCGGGGCGTTCGCCCTGCTGCGGGCGGTCCGGGCGGCGGGGATTCCCACCGCGCTGGTCACCTCCAGCCCCCGGGCGCTCGTCGAGATCGCCCTGGACACCCTGGGCCGGGACAACTTCGACGCGGTGGTCTGCGGCGACGAGGTGGTCGCGGCCAAGCCGCACCCGGAGCCCTACCTGACCGCGGCGCGGCTGCTCGGGGTGCCGATCGAGCGGTGCGTGACCATCGAGGACTCGCCCACCGGAGTGGCCAGCGCGGTGGCCTCCGGGGCGGCGGTGCTCGCCGTACCGCTGGAGGTGCCCCTGGCGCCCACTGCCGGCGTACACCAGGTGGAGAGCCTGACCGACGTGGACCTGGACCTGCTCGCGGCGCTGCTGGCCGATCGCGCCGCGGCCTGACCGAAGCGACGGCGAACACGAGAGGGCCCGGCTGACGCGGTGGCGTCGGCCGGGCCCTCTCGTCCCCCGATCAGTCGTGGGCGATGGCGCCCAGGACGTTGATCCGGGCCGCGCGGACGGCCGGCAGCACAGCGGCCACCACGCCGATGATGGCGGCCAGACCGAGGAAGACACCCATCTGGCCCCAGGGCAGGACCAGGTCGGTGATGCCCTCGTCCTTCAGCGCCTCCACCACGGCGGCGCCCAGGCCGGTGCCCACCGCCACCCCGAGCAGCGCGCCGAACACCGAGATCACCACCGCCTCCACGGTGATCATGCCCATGGTCTGCCCCCGGCGCAGACCGATCGCCCGCAGCAGACCCAACTCCCGGGTCCGCTCCAGCACCGACAGCGCCAGCGTGTTGATGATGCCGAGCACCGCGATCACGATGGCCAGCGCCAACAGGATCTGGATCATCGTGAGCAGCCCGTCGAGCTGACCCGTCTGCTGCTCGATGAACGCGTCCCGGTCGGCCACCGACACCTCGGGGCTGTCCGCGAGCAGCGCCTCCACCCGCGGCTGCACGTCGGCCACCCGGGTGCCGGGAGCCAGCTGCACGAAGCCCTGGAACGGCTGCGGGATGGCGAAGTCCTTCGCCGCCGTCACCGGCAGCATCACCGGGTTCAACAACTGCCCGGACTCGTAGATGCCGCTGATCGTGTACGTCCGCTCCGCGCCCCGGGTCAGCTGCACCTTCACCGTCGAGCCGACCGACCAGCCCCGGGACGTGGCAGTGTCCGAGCTGGCCAGCATCTGCGTGGGGGAGAGCCGGTCGATGTCACCGGCGACGGGCTTGGCACTGAAGATCTGCCGCAGCGACGCGATGTCGCTGCTCGCCCCGACCCAGGTGCGCTCGCCGTCGATCTGGGCCATGTCGCCGTACTCGCCGTCGACCATCCGTACGCCGGGCAGGGTCTTGGCCTGGTCCAGCACCCCCGGGTCGAAGCTCGGCGGACGCGGCCCGCCCTGCGCCCCGGCGATCACCAGCTCGGCCTTGACATTGTCCTGGGCGAGCGCGCTGATGCTGCTCTTGGCCGAGTCGAGGATCACCGTCACACCGGTGACCAGCGCGATGCCGACCATCAGCGCGGCAGCGGTGATCGCCGTACGGCGGGGGTTGCGCCCGGAGTTGAGCCGGCCCAGCTTGCCCGGCACCGACCAGGAGAAGATCACACCGAGCAGGCTCACCACCGGCCGGCTGATCAGCGGGGTCAGCAGCGCCACACCGATGAAGGCGAACAGCACCCCACCGAGGATGGTGGCCAGTGTCTGCGACCCGGCGTTGCCGCTGAGCCCGAGGAACAGCAGCACCGCGCCGATGGCGGTGACCAGCGATCCGGCCACGGTGACCTTGGTCAACGGCCGGTCCGGCGTGGCCACGTCCTGCATCGCCGCGATCGGCGGGATGCGCGACGCCCGCAGCGCCGGCAGCAGCGCCGCCACCACGGTGATCACCAGACCGACGGAGAACGCCCCGATCACCGCGGCCGCCGGGACACCGATCCCGGCCAGCTCGAGCCCACCGGCGAGGTTGCCGAAGAGGCTCGCCAGCAGCGCGCCCACGCCGATGCCGGCCGCCAGGCCGAGCACCGACGCGATCAGCCCGACCGCTATCGCCTCCAGCACCACCGAACCGATGATCTGCTTGCCGCTGGCGCCGATGGCCCGCATCAGGGCCAACTCGCGGGTCCGCTGCGCCACGATGATCGAGAAGGTGTTGAGGATCAGGAAGGTGCCCACCAGCAGCGCCACGGCGGCGAAGCCCAGCAGGATCTTGTTGAAGAAGGACAGGCCCTCCTTCAGGCTGGCCGAGGCGTCCGCGGCCACCTGCGCGCCCGTCTTGACCTCGTAGTCCGAACCGAGGGCGCGGGCCACGTCGTCGCGCAACGCCTCGTCGGACACCCCCGCGGCGGTGCGGACGGTGATGCTGCTGAACACGTCCGGCTCGCCCAGCATCAGCCGCTGCGCCACCGGCGTGGTGAAGAAGACCTCGTTGACGCCGCCGATCGAGTCCCGGTCCCCGCTGTAGCCGAACACGCCGACGAGCGTGAACTCGCGCTTCTTCGACTCGAACGCGGTGAGCACGCCGACCTTCTGACCGACCTGCACCTTGGCCGCGGTGGCCAGCGCCTTGTTGACGACGATCTCGTCGTCGGCCTGCGGCGCGCGACCCTCGCGCAGTCGCAGCAGGTCGCTCTCGCCGACCCAGTTCTCACCCAACTGCGGCGGCCCGAACGACGTGACGACCTTGCCGTTGCTGCCGATCAGCCGGGCGCCGTCGGCGTTCACGATGCCCGTCGCCGAGGCCGCCCCCGGGACCTGCTTGACCCGCTCCACCACGGCCGCCGGCAGCGGGGCGGCGGTCTGCTCGCCCTCCATCTCGCTGACCTGCACCTTCGGCTTCGCCGCGACGTTCACGTCGATCTCGGAGAAGCCGTCGGCGAAGACCGAGTCGAAGGAGCGGCCCAGGGTGTCGGTGAGCACGAAGGCGCCGGAGACGAACATGACGCCCAGCACCACCGCCAACCCGGACAGGATCAGCCGGACCTTGCGGGCCAGCAGACTCTTCATCGTCGCGCGGAACATCAGTTGCCCACCTCGGCCGGCGTGTCCAGCTTCTTCATGGTGTCCAGCACCGTCTCGGCGGTCGGCTCGACCAGCTCCGAGACGATCTCACCGTCGGCGAGGAAGACCACCCGGTCGGCGTACGCGGCGGCGGTCGGGTCGTGGGTGACCATGACGATGGTCTGACCGTGCTGCCGCACCGAGTCGCGCAGGAAGGCCAGCACCTCCGCGCCGGCGCGCGAGTCCAGGTTGCCCGTCGGCTCGTCCGCGAAGATCACCTCGGGGCGGGACACCAGCGCCCGCGCGCACGCCACCCGCTGCTGCTGCCCGCCGGAGAGCTGCGCGGGCCGGTGGTCCAGCCGGTCCCGCAGACCGACCGTGTTGATCACCGTCTCGTACCACGCCGGGTCCGGCTTACGACCGGCGATCGACAGCGGCAGCAGGATGTTCTCCTTGGCGGTCAACGTCGGGAGCAGGTTGAACTGCTGGAAGATGAAGCCGACCTTGTCGCGGCGCAGCTTCGTCAGCCCCGCGTCGCCCAGCCCCGTGACGGTCGTCTCACCGATCGACACCGTGCCCCGGGTGACCGAGTCCAGGCCCGCCAGGCAGTGCATCAGCGTCGACTTGCCGGAACCCGACGGACCCATGATCGCGGTGAAGCGGCCCCGTTCGAACTCGGCGCTGACCCCCCGCAGCGCGATGACCTGGGCCTCGCCGCTGCCGTACACCTTCCACACGTCGTTCGCCCGGGCCGCGGCCTGCGCCTGCTGGCCTACCGTCGCGGTCACGTCATCTACCTCTTCCGTCTGTCCGAAAATGCACGCCGCCCCCCGATGGTCCGGCGCGACCGTTCAATCATCGGTGCCGCCTCGGCCTTTCCCGTCCGCCCCAGGGGGGACCCGGCGCGGATTTCCCGCTGCGGGTGCACCCCCATGCCGACTCAGGGTTGCCCCTGAGCCGACGACCCGTCGACCGATTTCTCCCACGCCGGGCGGCGCACCGACACTCCCACCTGACGCCACAGGAGGGTCAACCGAACCGAGCCATCTGCGGTCACGGTAGGTGACGACGGCAACAGCAGCCGTCCCCCCACGGAGGGATCTTCGGGTACGACCGATGAGGTAGCCCCGGCGGCGCGGCTACGCCCGGGGGCGGACCAGCCCCGACTCGTACGCCAGGACGACCGCCTGCACCCGGTCCCGCAGCCGCAGCTTGGTCAGCACATGCCCGACGTGGGTCTTGATGGTGGTCTCGCTGACCGACAGCACCGTGGCGATCTCGGCGTTGGAGAGCCCTCTGGCCACCTGCACCAGCACCTCGCGTTCCCGGTCGGTGAGCGCGTCGAGCGCCGCCGCCGGGGTCGCCGCCGGATCGGGAAGCAGCTCGGCGAAGCGGTCCAGCAGGCGCCGCAGGATCCGGGGCGTCACCACCGCGTCCCCGGCGGCGACGGTGCGGATGGCCGCGATCAGGTCCTCCGCGGGCACGTCCTTGGCCAGGAACCCGGTGGCGCCGGCGCGCAACGCGCCCACCACGTACTCGTCCAGGTCGAAGGTGGTCAGCACCAGCACCCGCACCGGCAGCCGGGCGTCGACGATCGCCCGGGTCGCCGCCACCCCGTCCATCCGGGGCATCCGGATGTCCATCAGCACGACGTCGGGCAGCAGCCGGCGGGACAGCTCCACCGCCTCCAGGCCGTCGCCGGCCTCCGCCACCACGTCCAGGTCGCTCTCGGCGGCGAGGACCATCCGGAACCCGGTGCGCAGCAGCGGTTGGTCGTCGGCGAGCAGGATCCGTACCGGCCGCGCCGGTGCCACCCGATCGGTCATCTCCACTCCCGTCCCGCCGAGGCCGTGCCGCCCCATCCTCGCGTACGGGTGGTGCCGCGTCGCGGATCACCGTAGGGGCCGGCCGGTCGCCCCGTCCCGACCGAAGTGGCGCCGCAGCGGTCGGGTTCCTCCGGCAACGGTGTGCCGGTTCCCCGCCGACCGCTCACGGCGTGGCGCAGAGGGCCGTCACTCGTCGGCCCCGGGCGGCACCGGCGCCGACCGGGAGTCGCGCAGCGGGTCGGCGCCCGCCGCCGCGACCGGGAACGGTGGCGGGGTGCCGCCGAACGTGGGGCACAGCGCCTGGTGGCTGCACCAGTCACAGAGACGGCTCGGCCGGGGCCGGAAGTCCTGCCGGGCGGTGGCCTGCTCGATCGCCCGCCACAGCGCCACCACGGTGCGCTCGAAGCGGGCCAGCTCGTCGGCGTCCGGCGTGTAGTCCAACACCTCGGCGTCGCGCAGGTAGAGCAACCGCAGCACCCGGGGCACCACCCCCCGGGTGCGCCACAGCACCAGCGCGTAGAACTTCAACTGGAACAGCGCCCGCGCCTCGAACGCCTCCCGCGGCGCGCCGCCGGTCTTGTAGTCCACCACCCGCAGCGCCCCGTCCGGGGCGACGTCGAGCCGGTCCAGGTAGCCCCGGATCAGCAGCTCGTCGTCGACAACGGCCGAGATCAGGCTCTCCCGCTCGGCCGGCTCCAGACGGGTCGGGTCCTCCACCGCGAAGTAGCCCTCCAGCAGCCCGGCGGCGGAGCGGAGGAACTCGGCCGGGGCGGCCGGATCAGCGCCGTCGAACAGCTCGGCGAGCTCCGGCTCCTCGGTGACCAGCCGGTCCCACTGGGGCGCCACCAGGTCGCCGGCCGCCTCCGGGGTGCGACCCGTCGCCGGAAGGTCGAACAGCCGCTCCAGCACCGCGTGCACCAGCGTGCCCCGGGCCTGCTCGACGGTGGTGCGCTCGGGCAGCCGGTCGATGCTGCGGAACCGGTAGAGCAGTGGGCAGGTCTTGAAATCCGCCGCCCGGGACGGGGACAGCGACGCCCGCACCGTCGACGTCGGCCGCGCCGGTGAGGAGGGTGGGGAGCTGGTGACCGGTTCCGCCGTCATGGGGGCAAAGGTTAGGCCACCGGTGTGACACCGACCGCCGCCCGCCCCGCACAGCGACGGTCCGTAGCATCGTGGCGATGGAGCAGACATCCCGGCCCCCGCGCCGACCGGACCGGCGCTCCGGCCTGAACGTCGGCCGGGTGTTCGGGGTGCCGCTGCACCTCAACGGCTCCATGGTCCTGCTCGCGGTGCTCATCGCCGTGCTGTACGGGGAGTTCGCCCGCCGGCAACTGGACCTGTCGCAGCTCAGCGGCTATCTCATCGGCTTCGGTTTCGTCGTGTCGCTGCTCGGCTCCGTCCTCTTGCACGAGCTGGGCCACGCCCTCACCGCCCGGCGCCACGGCATCGGTGTGCGCGGGATCACCCTGGAACTGCTCGGCGGCTACACCGAGATGGAGCGCGACGCCCCGTCCCCCCGCGTCGACCTGCTGGTCTCGCTCGCCGGCCCGGCGGTCTCCGCGGTGCTGGGCGTGCTCGCGGTCGCCGCCACGGTGGCCCTGCCCCAGGGCACCCTGACCCACCAGCTCGCCTTCCAGCTCGCCGTCAGCAACGTCATCGTCGCGCTGTTCAACAGCCTGCCCGGGCTGCCGCTGGACGGCGGCCGGGCGCTGCGCGCCGCGGTCTGGGGGCTGACCCGCGACCGGCACCTCGGCACCGAGGTCGCCGGGTGGGCCGGGCGCGTCGTCGCGGTCGGCACCGCGGTCACCGTCCTGCTCCTCACCGTCGCCGACTATCTGGCGCCGCTGGCCCTGCCGCTGACGCTGCTGGTCGCCGTGACCCTCTGGCGGGGGGCCGGACAGTCGATCCGGGCCGCCCGGGTCGGCCGGCGGTTCCCGCTGATCGATCTCGCCCGCCTGGCCCGCCCGGTCTGGCCGGTGCCCTCCGGCACACCGCTGGCCGAGGCCCAACGCCGACGCGCCGAGGTCGGCCCGCCCGGCTCGGCCCTGCTGGTCACCGACTCCACCGGCCGGCCGGCGGCGCTGGTCGACCCGGTCGCCGCCGAGGCGGTGCCGGTCGAGCGCCGGCCGTGGCTGGCGGTGGACGCCGTGTCCCGCTCCCTGGGCGCCGTTCCCACGTTGACCCTGGGATGGGACGGCGAGCAGGTGATGGAGGCCGTACAGACCCACCCGGGCGCGCAGTACGTGGTGACGTCAGGCGAAGATGTCGTCGGCATTCTGCACATCGCGGACCTGGCACAGCTCCTCGAACCCAACCGGAAGATGACACCGTGACCGCAACTCCCTCCACCGTCGCCGCCGATCCCGCCCCGCCGGCGCTGACACCCGTGCACCGCGGCCCGTTCCGCCCCGGCGACCGGGTCCAGCTGACCGACCCCAAGGGGCGGATGCACACCGTGACGCTGGAGCCCGGCAAGGAGTTCCACACCCACCGCGGGATCCTGGCGCACGACGCGCTGATCGGGCTCCCCGACGGCAGCGTGGTGACCACCTCCGGCGGCGGCACGGCGTTCCTGGCCCTGCGCCCCCTGCTGTCGGACTACGTGCTGTCCATGCCGCGCGGCGCCCAGGTGATCTACCCGAAGGACTCGGCGCAGATCGTCGCGATGGGTGACATCTTCCCCGGCGCGAAGGTTCTCGAGGCCGGCGCCGGCTCCGGCGCGCTGAGCTGTTCCCTGCTGCGCGCCGTCGGCACCGAGGGCGAGCTGCACTCGTTCGAGTTGCGCGACGACTTCGCCCAGATCGCCAGGCGCAACGTCGAGGCGTTCTTCAACGGGCCGCACCCGGCCTGGAACCTGCACGTCGGCGACGTGGCGCAGTGCCAGGAGACCGGTTTCGACCGGATCATCCTGGACATGCTGACCCCCTGGGAGACCCTCGACATGGTCGAGCGGGCGCTGGTCCCCGGCGGCGTCTTCATCGGCTACGTCGCCACCACGCCGCAGCTGTCGGAGCTGGTCGAGGCGCTGCGCGAGCGTGGCGGCTGGACCGAGCCGCGCGCCTGGGAGTCCCTGGTGCGCGACTGGCACGCCGAGGGCCTCGCCGTCCGCCCGGACCACCGGATGATCGCGCACACCGCGTTCCTGGTGTCCGCGCGCAAGCTGGCCCCCGGGGTCACCGCACCGCCGCGCCGGCGCAAGCCCAGCAAGGGCACCGAGGCGTACGCGCAGCGCCGCCAGGTGCTCCGCGAGGCGGAGGCGGCCCGCCAGGCGGCGGCCGCGCAGGCGGCCGGCGCGCAGCCCGACGGCGCGGGGGAGATGGACCGGCCGTGACCACCGAGCTGGGCGCCGGCACCGCCGCGCAGGGGGAGGCGCTGGCATGAGCCGACCGGGCTACGGCGGCGGAGACCTACCGGCGGTCTTTCCCGACTGGTCGCCCTACCAGGACCTGGAATCCGCGGCGCGCGCCTACCTGCGCGACCCGGACGTCGCCCTGGAGGCGCTCGGGGGTGTGCTGCGCGGCGCGTCGGTGCTCGGCTTCACCCTGGAACGCTTCGTCAACGAGGTCAACGGGGTGTGGCAGGAGGTCGTCGTCTGCGACGGCAGCCGGCTGATCCTCTGGCACGGCGAGGACGTGCCGCCGGAGGAGGGGCCACCGGGCTCGATGACCTCGTCGCTGCGGGTGGTGCCGGTCTCCACCGTCACCGAGGTCGGCTGCCGCCGGCGGCTCAACCGCAGCGACAGCGGCGAGATCCGGGTCGACAGCATCGACGTCTATCTGCTGCTCACCTCGCTGGACGAGGCGCCGCCGAGCGAGGAGATGGCGGCCACGCCACGGCACGACGCGCTGCGTTTCGGCAAGACCCTCGACGACGGCGGGGCCGGGCAGATCGCCCGGCTGGAGGAGTTCGCGCGGTTGGTCGCCTCCGTGGTCGGCCGTCCGATGCTCTGAGGCGTACCACCCTTCGGGTCCGGCCGGGCCGCGTGCCCGGCCGGTGGGGTCAGGCGTCCTCGGCCTCCGGGCCGGCCACCTCGACACCGTCGCCGCGCACCACGTGGATGCACTCGCCCGGGCACTCCCTCGCGGAGTCGATCACCTCGAGTCGCAGGTGCGCGGGGACGTCGACCCGGCTGCCCGGCGCCATCAGCAGCTCACCGTCGCCGGTCTTGACGTAGGCCAGACCGTCGATGTCGAACTCGAACACCTCCGGCGCGTACTGCACACAGAGCCCGTCGCCCGTGCACAGGTCCTGATCCACCCAGACCTGCAACTGGTCGGTCGCGACCTCGGCCACCGGCGCACCCCCCATGTTCTCCCGTGCCACGCTCCGACGGTACCCGAACGCCGGTAACCGCCCGTCGGACCCCACTTGGCGATCAAGGTTCGGTGACGAGGGTGTTGCGTGGGACCGAATCGGCCTCATAGCGGCTAGTGTTAGGGCAGAACGTTCAAGCCCCCCGGGGAGGTGGGACGTGGCAGCACGCAGCGACGACGCGGACTCGCGCGCCGCACGGTGGGAGAAGGAAGCCCACGATCTCTCCACGCAGGTCGCGTTCCTGCAGGAGGAACTCGCCCTGGTGCGGCGTAAGTTGACCGAAAGCCCCCGACACGTCCGGCAGCTCGAAGAGCGGCTGGCGGCCACCCAGGCACAGTTGGCGCGGCTGACCGAGAACAACGACCGGCTGGTGAGCACCCTCAAGGAGGCGCGCACCCAGATCGTGACCCTCAAGGAGGAGATCGACCGCCTCGCGCAACCGCCGAGTGGTTACGGCGTCTTCCTGGCCAAGCACGACGACGGCACGGTGGACGTCTTCACCGGCGGCCGCAAGCTCAGGGTCGCCGTCTCGCCCTCGCTGGACGTGGGTGACCTGCGCCGCGGCCAGGAGGTCCTGCTCAACGACGCGCTCAACATCGTCGACGCGTTCGGCTACGAGCGGGTCGGCGAGGTGGTGATGCTCAAGGAGATCCTGGAGGGGCCGGGTGGCGCGCCGGGTGACCGGGCGCTCGTGGTCTCGCACTCGGACGAGGAGCGCATCGTGCACCTCGCCGAGACGCTCATCGGCTCGGCGATCCGGGCCGGCGACTCGCTCATGATCGAGCCCCGCTCGGCGTACGCGTACGAGCGGATCCCGAAGAGCGAGGTCGAGGAGCTGGTCCTGGAGGAGGTGCCCGACGTCGACTACGGCGACATCGGTGGCCTCCAGTCGCAGATCGAGCAGATCCGCGACGCGGTGGAGCTGCCGTTCCTGCACGCGGACCTGTTCCGCGAGCACCAGCTCCGTCCGCCCAAGGGCATCCTGCTCTACGGCCCGCCCGGCTGCGGCAAGACGCTGATCGCCAAGGCGGTGGCCAACTCGCTGGCGAAGAAGATCGCCGAGCGGCAGGGCAAGGAGAAGCACACCAGCTTCTTCCTCAACATCAAGGGCCCGGAGCTGCTCAACAAGTACGTCGGCGAGACCGAGCGGCACATCCGGCTGATCTTCCAGCGTGCCCGGGAGAAGGCCGGCGAGGGCACCCCGGTGATCGTGTTCTTCGACGAGATGGACTCGATCTTCCGGACCCGTGGCTCGGGTGTCTCCTCCGACGTGGAGAACACGATCGTCCCGCAGCTGCTCAGCGAGATCGACGGCGTGGAGGGCCTGGAGAACGTCATCGTCATCGGCGCCTCCAACCGGGAAGACATGATCGACCCGGCGATCCTGCGCCCCGGCCGGCTCGACGTGAAAATCAAGATCGAGCGGCCGGACGCCGAGGCGGCCAAGGACATCTTCTCCAAGTACATCCTCTCCGGGCTGCCCCTGCACCCGGACGATCTGGCCGAGCACGGCAGCGACCCCCAGGCGACCGTCGCGGCCATGATCGACGCCGTGGTGCTGCGGATGTACTCGGAGACCGAGGAGAACCGGTTCCTCGAGGTCACCTACGCCAACGGCGACAAGGAAGTCCTCTACTTCAAGGACTTCAACTCCGGCGCGATGATCCAGAACATCGTCGACCGCAGCAAGAAGATGGCCATCAAGGAGTTCCTCACCTCGGGGCGCAAGGGGCTGCGGCTGCAGCACCTGCTCGACGCCTGCGTCGACGAGTTCCGCGAGAACGAAGACCTCCCCAACACCACCAACCCCGACGACTGGGCCCGGATCTCCGGCAAGAAGGGCGAACGGATCGTCTACATCCGCACGCTCGTCTCCGGCGGCAAGGGCACCGAGGCCGGCCGGTCCATCGAGACCGCCAGCAACACCGGCCAGTACCTCTGACCGTCCAGCGGCGGCACCGGACCACGTCCGGTGCCGCCGCTGTCTGTGCCTGACACCACCGCGGCAGCGGCACCCCCGCCCACCCTCGTTCCGGCTACACTGCGGCGACCCTGCCGACCTACCGAACGAGGACGACCGTGCGTGCCGAGATCACCGCGCAACTACCAGCAGTGTCAGGCCGCACGGAAGACCCGGAACCGGTAACCGCCACGACGCCCGCCCGACGCCCCGGCCCCGGCCTGATCCTCGGTGCCCTGCTCGCCAGTTGGCTCGTTCCCGTCGCCGCGACCGCCGTGCACGCCGCCTGGCTGCTGCCACCGATCGTCCTGCTCGCCACGGCCAGCCTGCTGCGCTCCGGCCGCGCCCTGCTCGACCGGATCATGCTCGCCCTGGCGTTGCTCGCCGGCCTCACCTGCGCCGTCGGGCTCCTCTTCACCGTCTGGCCCTGGGGTCTGCACCCGGTGCCGGTCAGCGGCCTGGCGTTCACCGTGCTCACCGGGGCCGCCGTGCTGTCCCACCGCGCCCCCCGGCTGCCCCGCCCCGGCTGGTCCGACCTGGCCTCGCTCGCCGTCCCGGCCCTCGCCGCCGGCTACCTCGCCATCCCGTACCTGCGGGCCGACACCTTCGGTCAGCGACTCAACCTCGCCATGGTCGGCGAGGACAACGGCCGTCACCCCGTGCTGGTCGACGTCATCGGCCGAGTCGGCGGATACCTCTTCCTCGACCCCGACGCCGCCCGCGAGCAGATCTTCTCCCAACTCGTGCACTACCCGCAGGGGTGGCACCTCACCACCGCCCTGCTCGACGGTTTCCTGCGCAGCGCGGGCGCCCCGCCCACCGGGGCGCAGCTCATGGACCACTACGTGCTCTGGTGCCTGGCCACCTTCGGGCTGCTGGTGCTCGCGCTGGTCTGGGCCGCCCAGCACGTCGCCGGCCCGCTGCACCCACTGCGCCGCGTGGTCCTCATCATCGGCGTGACCGCGCTCGTCCTCGGCACCGAACTGCCCCGGCTGCTGGTCGCCGGCTACCCCAGTGAGGCGTTCGGTCTCAGCCTCGCCGTGGTCCTCGTCGCCCTCGTGGCCCGCCCGCTGCACCGGTTGCGCGAACAACTCGTCCTCGTCGGGGCGCTGCTGATCGGCATCGGCTTCAGCTACTACCTCTTTCTCTTCCCGACCGGGGCCATGGTGCTCTGCTGGCTGATCGCCGACCGGCGTCGACTGCGCACCCGCCCCGGCACCGTCGCCGTCGTCGCCGTCCTCACCGCCGCCCTGGCCCCGCTGGTCGCGGCGCTCGGCGTCCTCGTCGCCGGCCAGAGCGAGGCGCTCGCCGCCCCCGGCGGCACACCGCCGGTCGAGACCTACAACGCCATGCTCGGGCTCGGCGCGCTCGTCGTCGCCGCCGTCCTCGTCCGGACCAACCTCGCCGAGTCCACCTGGCGGCGCTACCTCGTCGTGCTGGCCGTCGCGCTGGTCTTCTCCGCCGGCATCGCCGGCGTCAACCTCGCCAACGGCACCCAACCCGCCTACTACTTCGGCAAGACCGCCCACCTGGTCATCGTCGTGCTCACCATGGGCGCGGCCGCGCTCGCCCGACTGCTCCCGACGCCACCCGACCCGAGCGCCGACGGCGAACCGCGCCGCCGCCCGATCAGCGGGGTCATCCCCGCCGTCGCCACCGCCGCCCTGGTGACACTCGCCGTGCTCGCCGGCACCGGCCTGCTCGGCTGGACCGGTGGCTACTTCCACCGCAACGACAGCAACGGCACCTGGGCCTCGGACTGGGCCGACCGGGACGTACGGGCGGTCTCCCGCAGCGCGTCGGTCACCAACACCGCCTACCGAAACTATCCGGCGATCCCCGGCACCGTCACCCTGGTCCTCGACAAGCAGGGCCTGCAGGGCTACCGGGAGTCGATCTTCCTGTCCGCGATGCAGGGGACCAGCGCCCAGACCGAACCCGGCATCTACTTCCCGATCTACGACGAGCCCGCCCGGACCGCCGAGATCCTGCGCCGCGTACCCCGCCCACTGCGCCTCATCGTCGCCGACCCGGCAGCCCAGCGGGCCATCGACGGCGCGCTCACCGCCGACCCGGCCCTGCGCGACGGCCTCACCGTGGTACCGCTCAAGCCCACCACGCCCCGGTAGCCGCGCCGCGCCGACCCACAGGGTCGCGCGGCGCGGCATCGCGCAGACTAGTCTCGATGGTGTGAGCGGCGGGCACGCCGGCTCCGTGGGCGAGCGAAGCGAGTGGTCGCATGACGGTACGTCGGATCATGGGCACCGAGGTCGAGTACGGCATCTCCGTGCCCGGTCAGGCCGGAGCCAACCCGATGGTCACCTCATCGCAGGTGGTCAACGCCTATGGGGCGCGCCCCGAACTCAACCGGGGCGGGCGGGCCCGGTGGGACTACGAGGAAGAGTCGCCGCTGCGCGACGCGAGAGGCTTCACCTACTCCGGCGCCGCGTACGACCCCGCCGAGGCGCTCGCCGACGAGGACCTCGGCCTGGCCAACGTGATACTCACCAACGGGGCCCGGCTCTACGTCGACCACGCCCACCCCGAATACTCCACCCCCGAGGTCACCACACCCCGCGACGTGGTGCGCTGGGACAAGGCCGGCGAGCGGGTGATGGCCGAGGCGTCCCGCCGCGCCGCCACCATTCCCGGCAGCCAGCCGATCCACCTCTACAAGAACAACACCGACAACAAGGGCGCCAGCTACGGTGCCCACGAAAACTATCTGATGCGCCGCCAGACGCCGTTCGCCGACATCGTGGCGTACCTGACGCCCTTCTTCGTCACCCGGCAGATCGTCTGCGGCGCGGGACGCGTCGGGATCGGGCAGGACGGCGGCCAGAGCGGTTTCCAGATCTCCCAGCGCGCCGACTTCTTCGAGGTCGAGGTCGGCCTGGAGACCACCCTCAAGCGCCCGATCATCAACACCCGCGACGAGCCGCATGCCGACGCCGACAAATACCGTCGGCTGCACGTCATCATCGGCGACGCCAACCTCTCCGAGATCTCCACCTACCTCAAGGTCGGCGCCACAGCGCTGATCCTCACCATGATCGAGGAGAAGGCGCTCGGTGGCGACCTGGGCATCGCCGACCCGGTCAGCGAGCTGCGCGCCGTCAGCCACGACCCGAGCCTGACGCACCGCATGCGTCTGCGTGACGGCCGCCGGCTCACCGCGCTCGACCTCCAGTGGGCCTATCTGGAGCGGGTCCGGTCCTTTGTCGACGACCGGTACGGCGCCGACGCCGACGAGCAGACCGTCGACGTGCTCAACCGCTGGGAGAGCGTCCTCGACCGGCTGGGGCGCGACCCGATGCTCTGTGCCGACGAGTTGGACTGGGTGGCCAAGCTGCGGCTGTTGGAGGGCTACCGGGAGCGGGAGAAGCTCGGCTGGGGCTCGCACAAGCTCCAACTGGTCGACCTGCAATACTCCGACGTCCGACCGGAGAAGGGCCTCTACCACCGCCTGGTCAGCCGGGGAGCGATGAAGACGCTGCTCACCGACGACGAGACCCGCACCGCCATGACCGAGCCCCCGGAGGACACCAGGGCCTACTTCCGTGGCCGCTGCCTGGCGCAGTACGCCTCCGAGGTGGTCGCCGCGAGCTGGGACTCGGTGATCTTCGACGTGGGTCGGGAGTCGCTGGTGCGGGTGCCGATGATGGAGCCGGAGCGGGGCACCCGCGCACACGTCGGGGCGCTGTTCGACCGCTGCGCCAGCGCCAAGGACCTCCTGGAGACGCTGACCGGCGGCTGATCCAAGATTTCGAAGCCCGTCGTGTGCCGCAAGCCGGCGCGCGGCGGGCTTTTCGTCGCTCGCGCGAGGTAAGTTCATCGCAGACGATCGTGGAGGAGGCAGCAGTGGCCACTCATGACAGCGGCGGCCAGTCGCAGTCCGGCAAGTCCCGTCAGGGCGAGGAGATCGAGGACGTCACCACCGAGGTCAACCCCGAGGTGGCCGAGCGGCACGCCGAGATCACCGAGGACGTCGACGACCTGCTCGACGAGATCGACTCGGTCCTCGAGGAAAACGCAGAAGAATTCGTGAGGGGTTACGTACAAAAAGGAGGTCAGTGAGCATATAGGGTAATTCGGACATGGCTCGGGTCAATGATGACCGCGACGGGCGCCGTCGCTGCCGCGACTGCAGCGAATGGAAACCGCTCGATCAGTTCTGTGCGAATTCGAAGCGGCCGGATGGGCGGGGCAGCTATTGCAAGCCCTGCTCCAACGAGCGGTCCAAGGCAAGCTACGCGCGTCGAGTGAAGGCAAAGTTCGACCGTGCGGTGCGACCCGGCCGAGTCGTGCCGGAGGGACACAAATTCTGTCCGGCTTGCGATGCGGTCAAGTCGTTCGAAGCTTTTCCCCGCAACCGTGCGGATGCCTCCGGTTACGCGACCTATTGCAAGCCCTGCCACAACACCAAGACCAGAGAGACGAAGGACCGGCTGTACGGGGGCAACCGCGAGTACCACCTACGGCGGCGGTACGGCGTGGGGGAGAAGGAGTTTCAGGAGCTCCTGGCCGAGCAGGGCGGGGTCTGTGCCATCTGTGGGGGCGCGGACCCACAACATCTGGACCACGATCATCGCACCGGATGGGTGCGCGGGATACTCTGCTTCAACTGCAACGGTGGTCTTGGCCAGTTCCGTGACAGTCCCACGAGGCTGGCCAGGGCGATCACGTACCTGAGAGGAACCACGTGGCAGCGGGCTTTGATCCATCCGGGCGTCTACCAGATGTGTTCACCAACGCGGGGACGTCCTCCTTCACGACGTTCCTGAGTCGGGTGGCCCCCGAGATGCTGCCCGGTCGGCGAGCGCTGCCGCCGGGCATGGCCGCCGACCTGGCGCCGCACGCGACCACCATCGTGGCCATCGCGGCCGCCGAGGGTGTGGTGATGGCCGGCGACCGGCGGGCGACGATGGGCAACCTGATCGCCCAGCGCGACATCGAGAAGGTGCACCCGGCGGACGCGTACTCGCTGGTCGGCATCGCGGGCACCGCGGGCATCGGGATCGAGCTGATGCGGCTGTTCCAGGTCGAGCTGGAGCACTACGAGAAGATCGAGGGCGCGATGCTCTCGCTGGACGGCAAGGCCAACCGGTTGGCCTCGATGATCCGGGGCAACCTGGGCGCGGCCATGCAGGGGCTGGCCGTGGTGCCGCTCTTCGCCGGCTTCGATTTGGCCGCCGCCGACCCGGCGCGGGCCGGCCGGATCTTCAGCTTCGACGTGACCGGTGGCCCGTACGAGGAGACCGGCTACGACGCGATCGGCTCCGGCTCGCTGTTCGCGAAGTCCGCCCTGAAGAAGCGGTTCCGGGCCGGTCTGTCGGTCGCCGACGCGACGCGGCTCGCGGTCGAGGCGCTCTACGACGCGGCCGACGACGACACCGCGACGGGTGGTCCGGACCTGACCAGGCGGATCTACCCGGTGGTGATGACCGCGACCGCCGAGGGCACCTACCGGCTCACCGACGCCGAGACGGCGGCGATCGCCGAGAGCGTGGTCTCCGGTCGGATGGAGAACCCGGGCGGTTGAGCCCCGCCCACCCCCACCAACCAGCAGTCGTCAGCACAGCGCCGTAAGGAGAACCGCCGCCGTGGCCATGCAGTTCTACGCCTCGCCCGAACAGATCATGCGCGACCGTTCCGAGCTGGCCCGAAAGGGCATCGCCCGGGGGCGCAGCGCGGTGGTCCTGAGCTACTCCGGCGGGGTGCTCTTCGTCGCGGAGAACCTCTCCAGCGCCCTGCACAAGGTCAGTGAGATCTACGACCGGATCGGCTTCGCCGCCGTCGGCCGGTACAACGAGTTCGAGAACCTGCGTCGGGCCGGCGTGCGGATGGCCGACCTGAACGGGCTGAGCTACGACCGCCGGGACGTGACCGGCCGGGCGCTGGCGAACGCGTTCGCGCAGACCCTGGGCGCGATCTTCACCGAGCAGTCGAAGCCGTTCGAGGTGGAGATCTGCGTGGCGGAGGTCGGGGCCACCGCCGACGACGACGAGTTGTACCGGCTCACGTACGACGGTTCGGTCAACGACGAGCCGGGGCGGATGGCGATGGGTGGCCAGGCCGAGGCGATCACCGGGGTGCTGAAGTCGAACCACCGGGCGGACATGTCGCTCGGTGAGGCGGTGAAGGTCGCGGTGCAGGCGTTGGGCAGCGCCGGTGGCGAGGGTGGTGCGGCGCGGACGATCGCGGCGGACCAGCTCGAGGTGGCGGTGCTGGACCGGCAGCGGATCGGCCGGACGTTCCGGCGGATCACCGGGGCCGCGCTGACCGCGCTGTTGGACGGCAAGGATGCCCCGGCGGCGAGCGCCGAGCGGGACACGCCCACGGTGCCGACCGCTGAGGCGGGTAAGCCGACCAGCTCGGCGGGCTCGGCGGACCTGGAGGATCGTCCGGGGCAGGCCGACAGCTGATCGGGTGACGAGCGAAGCGCCGGGGTCCGCGTGCGGCGGGCCCCGGCGCTTGTCGTCTGTGCCAAACCGGCGGCGCTGTCCGGACAGCGCCGCCCACCCGGCCGGCGGACGTCGGCCGGGTCAGCAGGCGGGCCGGGTCAGCGGCGTTGCAGCAGCGGTCGGGCGAGAGCCCAGTAGCCGGCGGCGACCGCGTTGAAGACACCCATGCCGGGCGGCGAGTCGACGTTCGAGGGAGCGACCCGGGCGGTCATCAGCTCGGCGACCACGCCGTCGGGCACCGTACGTTCGGTCTGGAGTTGACGGCGGCGGGCGCGGACCCAGGCCCGGTTGCGCCACAGCCAGCCCCAGCCGCGGGTCTTCTGCCTGGTCCAGCCGCCGGCGAGCGCGGCGGCGAACATGGCGGCCTCGGTGAGCAGCAGCATCGGGGCGAGCACCACCAGCGTCCGGGTCTGGTACGCGGTGAGCAGCGTGACCAGCCGGTTGCGTTCCACCAGGTAGAGCTTCAGGTCGTTGCGGGAGAACTCGTAGTGGTGGCGGACGACGGCGTCGGGGACGTACTCCAGGCGTAGGCCGCGCTGCCAGAGCCGCAGGCTGAGTTCGGTGTCCTCGTGGTACGCGAAGTACTCGGCGGCGAAGCCGTCGAGCTCCTGCCAACGCTGCCGGCTGATCACGAAGCAGCAGCCGCTGAGCGACGGCACGCTGGTGCGGACGGCGTGCGCGGTGGCGGGCTCGCCGTTGCCGCCGGCCCAGGACAGCCCGGTGAAGTGCAGGGGGTTGCCGGAGGTGTTGATCAGCTGCGGGTTGTCGGCGAGGCGGATCGAGGACATGGCGGCGCCGACGCCGGGTTCGGCGGCGACCGCGACGGTCTTGGCGAGGGCGTCCGGGGCGACGATGGCGTCGGAGTTGACGAAGGCGAGCCAGTCTCCGGTGGCCTCGGCGGCGCCGACTCGGCAGCCACCGGAGTAGCCGGTGTTCTCCTCGGGGCGGATCACCCGCACCTGCGGGAAGCCCTTGACGATGTCGATGCCGTCGCCGGTGCAGCCGTTGTCGACGACGACCAGGTCGATGTCGACGTCGGTGCTGGCCAGCACGGACCGGGCGGCGTCGACCAGGTACGGCTCGGCGCCGTAGGCGAGCATCACTGCGGTCACCTGTGGGCGGGTCATCGGATGCCTCCGGATACGGCGGGGGTGACGGCGTCGGCGAGGGACGGGGTGGAGGTGGTGGGTCGGCGGACGCCACCGCGCAGCAGCACCGCCATGGTGGCGGCGACGATGACCGAGCCGATGGCGTACGCCAGCTCGACCCGCAGGACCACCGGGGCGGGAAGCAACGTCACGACGATCAGCGCGGCGACGCCGGCGGTCCAGGCGACGGCCTGGGCCCGGTGCCGGTCGAGGGCGAGCAGGGCCTGGCCGAGCACCATCGCCCACAGGTAGGCGAGGGTGGCGACGCCGAGCCAGGCGAAGTCGCCGTGGCCGAGCACGCCGGGGGCGTCGAACAGGGCGCCGACCAGCCATGGGCCGAGCAGGATGGCGCCGACGGCCCCGGTGAGGCCGAGGGCGGTGACGATGCCGAGGGCCCGGCGCAGCAGGCTGTGGAAGCCGGCCCGGTCCCCGGTGGTGGCGGTGGTGGCCAGGCCGGGCAGCAGGGACGCCTGCATCGAGCCGAAGACGAACAGCGGGATGCGTACCAGCACGAGGGCGGAGAGCAGCGCGCCGGCGGCGGCGGTCTGGGTGGGCGCGAGCAACTGCACGTTGATCACGCCGATGTTGACCACCACCTGGGAGAGCAGGCTGGAGGCGGTGAGCAGGCCGAGGCCGCGCAGCAGGGTGGCCCAGGCCACCGGCGTTCCGCCGCCGATGGCGCGCAGCACCGGGGGCAGTGTGAGCAGGACGCTGGCCAGGGGCGCGGCGACCAGGACGACGCCGTACCAGACGGGGGAGGTCACTCCGGCGAGCCCGAGCAGGGCGACCATGACGATGCGCAGGCCGCCGTCGATGCCGAGTTGGGTGCCGTACCAGGGGAAGAGTTGCAGGCCGGAGAGGACACCGCGGGTGGCGTAGGCGACGGCCATCGCGGCGAGCGCGCCGACGAGCACGGTGACCATGGTGCCGTCGCCGCCGAAGAGTTTGTCGGCGAGGAGGTGCCGCCCGGCGGTGACGGCGAGCACCAGCACGCCGAGTGTCACGGCGGCCACCGTGACACCCCGGGCCAGCACCGGGCCGGGGGTGAGTCCCTGGCTGTGCCGGGCGGCGACGACCCGGGCGACCTCCTGCTCGATCGGCATGAACACGCCGATGCCGAGGGTGAAGACGATCGACCAGAGCACGGACAGGGAGTTGTAGTCGGCGGCGCTGAGGCTGTGGCCGGCGACGGCGAGATGGACGTAGGAGGCGAGGCCGAGAAGACCCAGCCCGGCACCAACAGCGATGGTGCCGGGCGGGATCAGGCTCAGGAGACGACGGATCACCGGCGAATGAGCGCCAGCGTGAGGACGGCGAACGCGCGGCCGAGGTAGATCATCGCGCGGGCGGGGGAGTGGCTGGGCGTGCCGGCCATCCGCTTGCGCATGGCGACCGGCACCTGCTTGATCCGGTAGCCCCGTCGGGCGGTGTGCACCAGCGTCTCCACTGTGTCGCCGAGGTACTCGGCCGGGTACCACCCGGCGAACATCTCGATGACCCGCCGGTTGGCGGCCCGGAACCCGGAGGTGGTGTCGGTGAGCTTGGTGCGCGCGACCCGGGACAGCACGCCGGAGAGCATGATCATCGCCCAGCGGCGGGGGCCGCGGACGTTGTAGTCGCCCTCACCGGCGAACCGGGCGCCGATGACCAGGTCGTTGTCGTCGAGCAGGTCGACGAGCTTCGGCACGTACCGGGGGTCGTGCTGGCCGTCGGCGTCGATCTGGATGGCGACGTCGTAGTCGTTGTCGCGCGCGTAGCGGTAGCCGAGTCGCATGGCGCCGCCGACGCCGAGGTTGTACGGCAGCTTGGCGACGCGGGCGCCGGCGGCCACGGCGACGGCGGCGGTGCGGTCGGTGGAGCCGTCGTCGACGACGAGGACGTCGACGCCGGGCAGTTCGCCGCGGACCTCGCCGACGACGTCGGCGATGGAGCCCGACTCGTTGAGGGCCGGGATGATGATCAGGGTGCGCTTGCCGTTAACCATCGCGGGACACCAGTTCGTCTCGGGCTGCCCGGTCCGCGTCGATCTGCGCGCGGAGCAGGGCGAAATCTTCGGCCAGGGTGCGGGTTTCCTCTTCCAACGCGCTGACCTCCCAGCTCAGGTGCACGCACACGAGCAGCAGGAAGACGATGCCGAGGAAGAGCACCAGGCTGACACCGGAGGCGACGCCGAGGAGCCCAGCGACGCTGTCGAGCAGCCGGGGGAACAGGGACAGCGGGATCACGACGACCAGGACGGCGAGCCAGAGCATGCCGTACTTCTCGCGCAGCTGACGGCGGCGCAGCAGCTCGACGATGGTGCCGAGGAGCAGCAGGCCGGTCAGGCCGGTGACGAGGGTGAGCTTCATGCGACCTTCCACGGGGCGGGTGGAGCGGGGGAGTGGAACGCGTCAACCAGGGCGCTGTGCCAGTCCGGCAGCGGCGGCAGACCGACGGCTGCCCAGCGGCTGTGCCCCAGCACACTGTACGCAGGCCGGGGTGCGGGACGTGGATACCGGTCACTGGTGGTGGGTCGGATCCGGTCCGGGTCCAGCCCGGCCAGCGTGAACGTGGCGCGGGCCAGGCCGTACCAGGTGGTCTGGCCCGCGCAGGTGCCGTGGTAGACCCCGGGCGGGGCCTGCCCGGCCAGCGCGGCGTCGGCGAGCGCGACCAGACGCTCGGCGAGGGCGTACGACCAGGTGGGCTGCCCGTGCTGGTCGTCGACCACGTCGAGGTGCTCGCGCTGGCCGGCGAGCCGGAGCATGGTGGCCACGAAGTTGGGGCCGTGCGCGCCGTACAGCCAGGCGGTGCGCACGACGTACCCGGTGTCGGGCAGCAGTCGCGCGACGGCCTGCTCGCCGACCAGCTTGCCGCGGCCGTACGCGTTGACCGGCGCGGTGGGCGCGTCCTCCGGGTAGGGGGTGTCGGCGTTGCCCGCGAGGACGTAGTCGGTGGAGACCTGGATCAGCCGGGTCCCGTCGGTGGCGCACGCCGCGGCGAGGTTCGCCACGCCCGTGCCGTTGACGGCCGTGGCCGCCGCCTCGTCGGTCTCGGCGCCGTCGACGTTCGTCCAGGCGGCCGCGTTGATGACGAGGTCGTGCCCGGCGACGGCCGCGCGGACCGCCGTCGGGTCGGTGATGTCCAGGTCGCCGCGGGTGGCGGCGGTCACCTTCAGGTCGGACCGGCGGCCCAGCACGGTGACCAGGTCCCGGCCGAGCATGCCGCCCGCGCCGGTGACGAGCAGTCGGGTCATGCCGTCGGGGCGGACTTGAGGGGCTCCCACCAGGTGCGGTTGTCCCGGTACCAGCGGACGGTGTCGGCGAGGCCCTGGTCCAGGGTGATGCTGGGGGTGTAGCCCAGCTCATCGCTGATCTTGGTGATGTCGAGGGAGTAGCGGCGGTCGTGGCCCTTGCGGTCGGTGACCGGGACGACCCGGTCCCAGCCGGCGTCGCAGGCGTCGAGGAGCAGGCCGGTGAGCTCCTTGTTGGTCAGCTCGGTGCCGCCGCCGATGTTGTAGACCTCGCCGGCGCGGCCCTTCTGCTGCACCAGCGCGATGCCCCGGCAGTGGTCGTGCACGTGCAGCCAGTCGCGGATGTTGCCGCCGTCGCCGTAGAGGGGCACGGTGCCGCCGTCGAGCAGGTTGGTGACGAACAGCGGGATGACCTTCTCCGGGAACTGGTACGGGCCGTAGTTGTTGGAGCAGCGGGTGACCACCACGTCCGTGCCGTGGGTGCGGTGGTACGACAGCGCCAGCAGGTCGGAGCCGGCCTTCGACGCCGAGTACGGCGAGTTCGGGGAGAGCGGCCAGGTCTCGGTCCAGGAGCCCTCGTCGATCGAGCCGTAGACCTCGTCGGTGGAGACGTGCACGAACCGGCCGGTGCCGTGGCGCAGCGCGGCGTCGAGCAGCGTCTGGGTGCCCAGCACGTTGGTGGTGACGAACGGCGCGGCGCCGGCGATCGAGCGGTCGACGTGCGACTCGGCGGCGAAGTGCACGATCACGTCGTGGTCGGCGACGACCTCGTCGACGACGACCGGGTCGCAGATGTCGCCCTGCACGAACCGCAGGCGTGGGTCGTTCCGGACTGGCTCGAGGTTGGCCAGGTTGCCCGAGTAGGTCAGCTTGTCGAGCACGGTCACGACCGCCGGCTCGATCGGCGGCACGCCGTCGGCGCTGCCGAGGGGTTTGCCCAGCAACAGGCGCACGTACTCCGACCCGATGAATCCGGCTCCGCCGGTGACGAGGATCCTCACGGGTCCGGAAGTATACGCGACAGCCGGGGTCACACCCGGCACGCGACCCCGCGCCCGTGCCGCTAGGCTTCCCCGGTGCGTGGAATCCTACTTGCCGGCGGCACCGGGTCGCGGCTCTGGCCGATCACCCGGGCGGTCTCGAAGCAGCTGATGCCGGTCTTCGACAAGCCGATGATCTACTACCCGCTCTCCACCCTGGTGATGTCCGGGGTCCGGGAGATCCTGGTGATCACGACTCCGGACGACCAGGACCAGTTCCGTCGCCTGCTCGGCGACGGCAGCCAGTTCGGCCTGCGCCTGGAGTACGCGGCGCAGGAGCGCCCGGAGGGCATCGCCCAGGCGTTCATCCTGGGCGCGGACTTCATCGGCGCCGAGTCGGTGGCGCTGGTGCTCGGCGACAACATCTTCCACGGCGTGGGTCTGGGTCGGCAGCTCGCCGCGCACGGCGAGCCGGTGGGCGGGCGGGTCTTCGCCTACCAGGTGTCCAACCCGCAGGAGTACGGCGTCGTCGACTTCGACGCCGACGGCCGGGTGCTGTCGATCGAGGAGAAGCCGGCCCGGCCGAAGTCCCGCTACGCGGTGCCCGGTCTGTACTTCTACGACAACCGGGTCGTGGACATCGCCCGCAAGCTCACCCCGAGCGCCCGCGGCGAGCTGGAGATCACGGCGGTCAACGAGGTGTACCGGGAGACCGGCGAGCTGTCGGTGACGGTGCTGGACCGGGGGACCGCCTGGCTGGACACCGGCACGTTCACCTCGATGATGCAGGCCGCCGAGTTCGTCCGGGTGGTCGAGGAGCGGCAGGGTCTGAAGATCGGCTGTGTCGAGGAGGTCGCCTGGCGGGCCGGCCTGATCGACGACGCGCAGCTGCGCGCGCTCGCCGAGCCGCTGACCAAGAGCGGCTACGGCGACTACCTGCTCGGTCTGCTGGCCGAGAAGAACGGCGACGGGACGAGCTGGTGAAGATCCGGGAGCTGGGCATCGAGGGCGCCTGGGAGATCACCCCCCAGCAGCACGGCGACCCGCGCGGGATGTTCATGGAGTGGTACCGCTTCGACCGGCTCGCCGAGGCGGTCGGGCATCCGCTGCGGTTGGCTCAGGCCAACCTGTCGGTGTCCGCGCGTGGCGTGGTCCGCGGGGTGCACTTCGCCGACGTCCCGCCCGGGCAGGCGAAGTACGTCACCTGCGTGCGGGGCGCCGTCCTCGACGTGATCGTGGACCTGCGGGTGGGCTCGCCGACCTTCGGCCGGTGGGAGGGCGTCCGACTGGACGACACCGACCGGCGGGCCGTCTACCTCAGCGAGGGCCTCGGGCACGGGTTCTGCGCGCTGACCGACGACGCGACCCTGAGTTACCTCTGCTCGGCCACCTACAACCCGACCGGCGAGCACGCGGTGCACCCGCTCGACGACGAGTTGGGCATCGAGTGGCCGGCCGACGTCCCGCAGCTGTCCGCCCGCGACGACGCGGCGCCGACCCTCGCGCAGGCCCGCGAGCGGGGCCTGCTACCGGAGTACGACGCCTGCCGGCGCTTCGTGGCGACCCTCGGCCCGGACGGAATGTCGCACTCAACCGGTATGTGACAGCGCTCGGAGCACGACCTGTGGTCTGACAGTGACGAACCGACCCTCCGGGCGGCTAATGTCTCACCATGGAGCGGCGAATCTTCGGCCTCGAGACCGAGTACGGCGTCACCTGCACCTATCGCGGGCAGCGACGGCTGTCCCCGGACGAGGTCGCGCGGTATCTGTTCCGCCGCGTGGTGTCCTGGGGCCGGTCGAGCAACGTCTTCCTGCGTAACGGAGCCCGGCTCTACCTGGACGTCGGGTCGCACCCGGAGTACGCGACTCCGGAGTGCGACTCGGTGACCGATCTGGTCGCGCACGACCGGGCCGGCGAACGGATCCTCGAGGGTCTGCTCGTCGACGCCGAGAAGCGGCTGCACGACGAGGGCATCGCGGGTGAGATCTACCTGTTCAAGAACAACACCGACTCGGCCGGCAACTCGTACGGCTGCCACGAGAACTACCTGGTCTCCCGGCACGGCGAGTTCGGCCGGCTCGCCGACGTGCTCATTCCGTTCCTGGTGACCCGGCAGTTGATCTGCGGGGCCGGAAAGGTGCTGCAGACCCCGCGCGGCGCGGTCTACTGCCTGTCGCAGCGGGCCGAACACATCTGGGAGGGCGTCTCCTCGGCGACCACCCGCAGTCGCCCGATCATCAACACCCGCGACGAGCCGCACGCCGACGCCGAGCGCTACCGGCGGCTGCACGTGATCGTCGGCGACTCCAACATGAACGAGGTCACCACGCTGCTCAAGGTCGGCACCGCCGACATCGTGCTGCGGATGATCGAGGCCGGGGTGGTGATGCGCGACCTGTCCCTGGAGAACCCGATCCGGGCCATCCGGGAGGTGTCGCACGACATCACCGGCCGGCGCAAGGTGCGGTTGGCCTCCGGCAAGGAGGTCAGCGCGCTCGACATCCAGCAGGAATACCTGGCCAAGGCCACCGAGTTCGTCGAGCGGCGCGGCGGCGACCAGGCGGCCAAGCGGGTCGTCGAGCTGTGGGGCCGGGTGCTGCACGCCGTCGAGACCGGCGACCTGGAGCCGGTCGCCCGGGAGATCGACTGGGTCAGCAAGCTGCGGCTCATCGAGCGCTACCAGCGCAAGCACGACCTGCCGCTGTCGCATCCCCGGGTGGCGCAGATGGACCTGGCGTACCACGACGTGCGGCGGGGCCGGGGTCTCTACGGGTTGCTGGAGCGTCGGGGCGACGTCGACCGGGTCGCGACCGACCCGGAGATCTTCGAGGCCAAGGAGACCCCGCCGCAGACCACCCGGGCGCGGCTGCGCGGCGAGTTCATCCGGCACGCCCAGGAGAAGCGGCGCGACTTCACCGTCGACTGGGTGCACCTGAAGCTCAACGACCAGGCGCAGCGCACAGTGCTCTGCAAGGACCCGTTCCGGGCGTACGACGAGCGGGTGGAACGGCTGATCGCCAGCATGTGACCGGGTGGGTCGACCCCGGCGGCGGTCCCCGCCGTCGGGGTCGAACGGCCCGGTAGGCTGGGCGCGCCATGACGACATCTGGACCATCCGACCCGACCGACCGCGGCACCGAGCGGCAGAACTGGGTCGAACGCCGGCGCGAGAAGATCCGCGCCGAGATCGAGCGCAACCGGCGCGGCGACTACACCGTGCCGACCTGGGTGCTGGCCCTGGCCCTGGCCCTCATCGTAGGCGGCTGGCTAGCCCTGATCTTCCTCTCCTGACCCCCCACCCCCGCCCGTGCCGCCCCACCCCGCCCAGGCCGAGTTGATCATGAAGTTAGCGCCACGACACGCCGGGCGGACGGGTCATAACTTCATGATCAACGGGGGAGGTGGGGGAGGTGGGGGAGGTGGGGTCGGTGGGGGGACCGGGGGTGGGGGGTGTTGCGGCGTGGCGGCCGGCTGCGGCTGCTGCCAGGAAGTAGGCGTGGTCGGCGTCCAGGCCGCGGCCCATGGTGGACAGTGGCACGGCGCTGGCGCGCAGGGCGGCGTCCAAGCCGTCGGTGGGGACCCGGACGATCCGGTGCCGCGCCGCCAGCGGGGCCAGGGCCGCGTCGACCTCGGCCGCCAGGTCCGCCGCCAGGCCGTCGGGCACCACCAGCTCCGCCGGGGCGAGCGCCACCCGGCCGTACGCGGTGAGGCTGTGGTGCGACACGCCCCGGTGCCGGGGGCGCGGGTCGGCGTTGGAGATGCGCAGCGAGCCGACCGGCCGCCCACCCAGCGTGGCGACGGCGTTGACCGCCTCCCCGACGGCGACGCCGGAGAAACCCCAGCGGGTGCCGGTGCCCAGGTTGCCGGGTCCCTGGGCCACGACGGCGATGTCGGCCTCCAGCACGTGGCGCGCGGCGAGCAGGCCGCCGTGCACAGTGGTGGCCTCCAGGTCACCGCCGAAGGACTGCCCGACGGTGATCGTCCCGACCAGATCGTCGCGCAGCCCGGCGAGGGTCCGGGAGAACCAGGCCGGCAGCGCCCCGCCGTCGGTGAACAGGTACGCCACCCGCGCCCGGGGAGCGTCGGCCCGGATGCCGGCCAGGATCGCCGGCAGCGCCGAGTGCAGGTCGGCGGTGACCACCGGCAGGCCGTTCAGGTCGTCCGCCTCGGCCAGCACGTCGCGGTGCGGGGAGGCCTCCTCGTCGACACCCAGCAGGATCGGCTGCAACGGGGTGTAGCGGGCCTTCACCAGGTGCCCGGCGTCGCGGGTGTCGCCGGCGTCCGGCGGGTCCGGCGGCAGCCGGTCCGGCACCGCCACCACGAGGGCGTACCCGCCGGTGCCCAACCCCATCAGCAGCGCGCCGGCGTTGAGCAGCACCCGGTCGCCGGGCTCGGGAGTGCCGACCAGCTCCGGGTACGCCAGGGCCCGCATCCGCGTGCCGTCGGGCAGGTCGACGTCCAACTCGACCGCCCCGGTCCACTGCCGTCGCAGCCTCGCCACCGTCCCCGTACGCCATCGCACCATGACGGGCACGCTAGCCGCGCGGGCCCGACGGCCCGCGCCCGGGTGCTGCCCGGCGGGGGTCAGGCCGGGTCGGGGCCGGCCTGGGTGTGCCGGGCGTCGCCGGTGACACCGGGCAACGAGCGGGTGGGGTCGAGGAAGACGAAGCGGATCTCCGGGTAGCGGCCGGTGAGCCGTCGTTCGGCCTCGTCGGCGGTGGCCTCGATCTGCGCGCCGGTGGCCTCGTCACGGAAGTCCACCTTCGCGGCGACCAGGATGTCGTCCGGGCCGAGTTGCATGGTCAGCAGGGTGTCGATGCGTTCCACCTCGGGAAGCTCGGCCAGCTCTGCCTCGATCTCGCGCCGCAGCCGTTCCGGAACGGCCCGGCCGACCAGCAGCGACAGGTTGTTGCCGGCGAGGATCCCGGCGACGGTCAGCAGCAGCAGGCCGATCAGGATCGACGCGACACCGTCCCACAGCTCGTCGCCGGTCGCGTGGGACAGGCCGACGCCCAGCCCGGCCAGGACCAGGCCGATCAGGGCCGCGCTGTCCTCCAGGAAGACCGCCTTGACGGTGGTGTCGGCGGTCAGCCGCAGGAACCGTCGCGGCGTGGTCTGCCAGCGCCGCGACTCGCGGCGGACCTGGCGCACGGCGCGGGCCAGCGAGATCGACTCGATGACGAACGACACCGCGAGCACGATGTACGAGATCAGGTAGTCGCCGCTGTGCTCGTGCACCAGGATCGTGGTGACGCCGTGGGTGACGGCGAACCCGGCGCCGGCGACGAAGGTGAACATCGCCGCGAAGAACGCCCAGACGTAGCTCTCCTTGCCGTACCCGAAGGGGTGCCGTTGGTCGGCGGGCCGGGCGCCCCGGCGCAGGGCCTGGAAGAGCAGCACCTCGGTGGTGGTGTCGGCGACCGAGTGGGCCGCCTCGGAGAGCATCGCGGCCGACCCGGAGATCAGCCCGGCGATCAGCTTGGCCACCGCGATGGCGAGATTGGCGGCGCCGGCGACGACGACGGTCCCGACGCTCTCGCTCTCGGGTTTGGCCTGCGCTTGGGGCATGGGGCCCACCCTATGACCGCCGACGGCGACGCGCCGGACGAGACCCGATCCGAACAAGTGTGCGGCACGCCCCGCGTGGGTGCACGGCATCGGCGCGTCGGCTGCTAGCGTCTACCGCGTGTCGCGGACCCGCACCGAACGCCTGGTCAACCTGGTGATCTGCCTGCTGTCCACGCGACGGTTCCTGACCGCCGCGCAGATCGCCGCGACCGTGCCCGGGTACGAGCACGACCCGGACGACGCGCGTGACCACGAGGCGTTCCAACGCAAGTTCGAGCGGGACAAGGCCGAGCTGCGCGAGCTGGGTGTGCCCCTGGAGACCGGCACGGCCAGCGCCTTCGACGCGGAGCCGGGCTACCGGATCGCGCACCGCGAGTACGCGCTGCCCGACATCCTCCTGGAGCCGGACGAGGCCGCCGCCGTGGGCATCGCCGCCCGGCTGTGGCAGCACGCCGGCCTGGCCGCCGCCGCGTCGTCCGGGCTGGCCAAACTCCGCGCCGCCGGGGTCGACGTGGACCCGCAGGCCACCCTCGGCCTGGAGCCGATGGTCACCGTCGACCCGGCCTTCGCGCCGCTGACAGCCGCCGCCCGCGACCGCCGCGAGGTGGGGTTCGACTACCGGGTGCCCGACCGCGACGCGCCCAGCCGGCGGCGGCTGCAACCATGGGGCGTGGTCTGCTGGCGCGGCCGGTGGTATGTGGTCGGCCACGACCAGGACCGGCAGGCCACCCGCTGTTTCCGGCTGTCCCGGGTCGTCGGCCCGGTCCGGGTGACCGGCGCCCCGGGGGCGTACGAGCCGCCGGCCGACGTGGACCTGATCAGCCACGTCGCCCGCTGGTCCGGCCCGGTGGAGCGCACCGGCCGGGCCACCGTCCTGGCCGCGCCGGGGCGCGCCGCCGGGCTGCGCCGCTGGGCGGTCGAGGTGACCACCGGGCCGGACGGCGACCGGCTGGTCCTGCCGTACGCGGACCCGGACGGGCTGGCCGGCCACCTGGTGGGCTACGGCCCGGACGTGCGGGTGCTCGACCCGCCCGAGGTGCGCGAGGCGGTCATCCAACGACTCAAGGAGATCGCCGTCCGACACGACGAGCTGGCCGTCACCGGGGGTGCCCGGTGACCCGCCCGGCCGCCCGCGGCGGCTCCCGCGCGTCCGCCGACCGGCTGGCCCGACTGCTCAACCTGGTGCCCTACCTGCTGGCCCGTCCCGGCATCGAGATCGCCGAGGCGGCCGGCGACCTCGGCGTCACCGAGCGCCAGCTCCGCGAGGACCTGGAGCTGCTCTGGGTGTGTGGTCTGCCCGGGTACGGGCCCGGCGACCTGATCGACATGGCGTTCGACGGTGACCGGGTGACCATCACCTACGACGCCGGCATCGACAGGCCGCTGCGGCTCACCCCGGACGAGGCCCTCGCGCTGGTGGTGGCGCTGCGGATGCTCGCCGAGACGCCCGGGGTCGCCAACCGGGACGCCGTCGAACGGGCCCTCGCCAAGATCGAGGACGCGGGTGACCTGGTGGGCGCGCCGGTGGCGGTCCGACTGCCCGGGGACACCCCGCGGGTCGAGGCGCTGCGCGCCGCCGTGGAGGGCGGCAGGGCGCTGCGGATCACCTACTACACGGCCGCGCGCGACGAGACCACCGAACGCGTCATCGACCCGCTGCGGATGCTGATGGTCGGCGGCCGGGCGTACGTGGAGGCGTGGTGCCGCCGCGCGGAGGCGGTCCGGCTGTTCAGGGCCGACCGCATCGACGCGGTCACCGAGCTGGACGAGCCGGCAGCGGTGCCGCCGCAGGCCGTCCCACATGACCTCACCGAGGGTGTGTTCCGCCCCTCCGCCGACCTGCCGCTGATCACGCTGCGCATCGGTCGGGGCGAGCGGTGGATCACCGAATATTATCCGTGTGAGCGGGTGGAGGCCGGCGACGGCGACCAGTGGCTCGTCTCCCTGCGGGTGACCGACCTGGGGTGGGCCCGCCGGTTCGTGCTCGGCCTCGGCGCCGACGTCACGGTGGTCGCCCCGGTCGAGTTGGCCGAGCAGGTGCGGGCCAGCGCCACCGCCGCCCTGGACGCGTACGCGGTGCCCGCGCCGACGACCACGCCCCGGCGACCCGAGGACGCGCCGTCGGGTGACCGGGCGGTCGCGGGGTCGCACCCAGTAGGCTGACCGCCGTGCTGATCTGGATCGTGCTCGCGGTGGTGCTGCTCCCGCTCGTGGCGCTCGCGCTGGCCGTGCGCCCGGTGCTGGCCCGACTGCCCCAACTGGGTAGGGCCGCCGTGCGGTTGCAACGGCGGGCCACCGAGGCTGAGGAGCTGCGGGAGGCCGCCGAGGCGTTGCAGCAGCGCGCCGAGGGGCTCCAGCGGCGACTCGACACCACCCAGCGCCGGCTCGCGGTGATCAAGGCCAAGCGCGGCTGAACGCGCCCGAACCCGGCGGTGGTTGACGGATCATCGCGGGTTGGTCAAGACTTCACCCTCCGGGCCAGACCACCACCACCCAACGGATGGCGGGCGGCCGATCCGCACGTACGATGGGCTGCGTACCACCCCTCGGACACAGAGCGACTGGAGCTTCTCATGGGTGCCCTCAAGCCGTGGCACATCGCTGTACTCGTGGTTGTGCTGATCCTGCTGTTCGGTGCGAAGCGGCTCCCCGACGCGGCCCGTTCGCTGGGTCGCTCGCTGCGGATCATCAAGGCGGAGACCAAGAGCCTGCAGGACGACGACCGCGACCTCGCCGAGAAGGCCGACGCGCAGGCCGGCTACCAGCCGCTGCCGCCACACGCCGGCCAGCAGGCGCCGTACGCCGGGCAGCCGCAGCAGGCCCCGTACCAGCAGGCGCCGCCGCAGCAGCCGGTCGTCGACCCGGTGCACCGCGTCCGCGACAACTGACCGAAGGGCCCCACCACAGTGGCCTTCGCCCTGCGCAAGCGCGGCCCGAGCACCTTCGAACGGGCCGCCGACGGCTCGATGACCCTCATCGAGCACGTCCGCGAGCTGCGCAACCGTCTGTTCCGCGCGTCGCTCGGCATCGTGGTCGGCTTCGGCCTCGGCATCTGGCTGGCCGGGCCGGTGCTGCACCTGCTCCAGCAGCCCTACTGTGATCTGCCCAAGGCCCGGTTGGCCAACGGCGAGTGCAACTTCGTTCAGCTCGGCCCGGCCGACCTGTTCCTGCTGCAACTGAAGGTCGCGCTCTGGGTCGGATTGATCGCGGCCGCGCCAATCTGGCTCTACCAGCTCTGGGCGTTCATCGCGCCCGGTCTGCACCGGCACGAGCGGCGCTACGCCTACGTCTTCACCGGTCTGGCCGCGCCACTGTTCGCGGCCGGTGCCGTGCTGGCATACTTCGTCACCTCGAAGGGCCTGGAGTTCCTGCTCAACGTCTCCGGTGGCGGGGACATCACCACCACGCTGGACATCACCCGGTACATCTCGTTCATCACCAACCTGATCCTGCTGTTCGGGGTGGCGTTCGAGTTCCCGCTGCTGGTGTTGATGCTCAACTTCGTGGGCATCGCCAGCGCGAAGCGGTTGCTCAGCTGGTGGCGGGTGGCGATCTTCGTGTTCTTCGCCTTCTCGGCGGTGGTCACCCCCACCCCGGACCCGTTCGGGATGACCGCGCTGGCGTTGTGCCTCTCCGCGCTCTACTTCGCCGCCGTCGGGGTCGCGTTCATCAACGACAAGCGGCGGGGTCGCGGCAAGGAGGTGTACGCCGGCATCAGCGACGACGAGGTGTCGCCGTTGGAGTTCGACAACGACCCGGTCGTGGCCGGGCAGCGGGTCGACGCGAGCGCACCGATCGGGGTACCGGAGCCGGTCGCTCCGCCCGCGCCGATCGAGCGGCGCTACGACGACATGACCTGAGCCGCGTACCACCTGTTCGACGACGCCGTCCCCGGTCTTGCGGGGGCGGCGTCGTCGTTGTCGACGGCCTCACCCGCAGCGCCGACAGCGGGACCGTCGGTGAGCTTGGCCGGTGATCTCCCTACCGCTACCGTGCTGCCCGTGACCGCTGACGACCACCGGCCCGGCCCGGTCGCCGTGCTCGCCAACCCGACCGCCGCGCGGGGACGGCACCGTACGCTGCTGCCCCGGCTGCTGGACGGGTTGTCCGCCGCCGGCCGGCCGGTACGGGTGCTGCCGGCGTCCAATCCCGCCGAGGCGGAGGCGGCCTGCCGGGCCGCTGTCGCCGACGGCGCGGGCGCGCTGGTGGCCGTCGGCGGGGACGGCACCGTACACCGGGCGCTGCAGGCGGTCGCCGGCACCGACGTGCCGTTCGGCCCGGTTCCGGCCGGCACCGGCAACGACTTCGCCCTCGACACCGGCTTTCCGGCCGACCCGCTCGCCGCGGTGGACGTGATCGCGTCGGCACTGCGTGACGGTCGCCGCCACACCGTCGACCTGGCCCGGATGAGCGGGGTGGACGGCGCCGAACGCTGGTACGGGGCGGTCCTCGCGGCCGGCTTCGACGCGATCGTCAACGAGCGGGCCAACCGGATGCGCTGGCCGCGCGGTCAGCGCCGCTACGACCTGGCCATCCTGGTCGAGTTGGCCCGGCTGCGGCCGCGCCGCTACACCCTGCGCCTGGACGGGGTGCCGCAGGAGCTGGACGCGGTGCTGGTGGCGGTGGGCAACTGCCCCACGTACGGCGGGGGGATGCGGATCTGCCCGGACGCCGACCCGACCGACGGCCTGCTCGACGTGGTGGTGGCGGGTCGGGTCGACCGGCGGACGCTGGTCCGGGTGAAGCCCCGCATCTACCAGGGCACCCACGTCGAGCATCCGCTGGTGCGCAGCTTCCGCGCCCGGACCGTGGAGCTGGCCGCCGACGGCATCACCACCTACGCCGACGGGGAACGGTCCCTTGACCTGCCGGTGACGATCAGCGCCGTTCCGGACGCCGTGCGGCTGCTGCGTTGACCCGCACCGCCCCGATGCTGGCCGCGATGACCAGCACGATGGCGACGCACTCCACCACTGTCAGCTCCTGCCGCAGCACCAGCCAACCGGCGAGCGTGGCGACCGCCGGACCGAGGCTCATCAACACCGCGAAGGTGGCGGTGGGCATCCGGCGCAGCGCCAGCAGCTCCAACGTGTAGGGCAGTCCGGAGGCGAGCACGGCGAGGGCCGCCCCGAGCGCGAGCACCTGTGGGTCGAGCAGCGCCGCGCCAGCGTCGAGCACGCCCAGCGGCAGGGTGACCAGCGCGGCCACGGTCAGGGCGAGGGCCAGCCCGTCCGCGCCCGGGAAGCGGCTGCCGACCCGGGCGCTCAGCACGATGTACGCCGCCCACATCGACCCGGCGCCGAACGCGAAGAGCACCCCGACCAGGTTGAGCCGGTCGAAGCCACCCTGCCCGAGCAGGGCCACCCCGGCCAGCGCCAGCCCCGCCCAGCCCCAACTGGCCGGTCGTCGGGCGCTGAAGACCGACAGCGCGAGCGGCCCGAGCACCTCCAGGGTCACCGCCGGGCCCAGCGGGATGCGCTCGATGGCCTGGTAGAACAGCGAGTTCATGCCGGCCAGGGCCAACCCGAACCCGCCCGCCGCGAGCCAGGCCGACCGGTCGTGCCCGCGCAGTCGGGGCCGGCACACGACGAGCAGCAGCACCGCCGAGATGGTCAGGCGCAGGGTGACAGCGCCCGCCACACCGGTACGGGGAAAGATCAACGCGGCCACGGCGGAGCCGAACTGCACCGACAGGGCGCCGCCGAGCACCAGCCCCACGGCGACGACGCCACCACGCCGCTGCACCGGTGTCTCAGCTGGTCGTGGCGCGGGCAGCACAGTTTCCGTCACGCGCAGGACGGTAGGCGCTCCGCCTCGGCCGGGCCGCGCCGGTACCCACCCCGTGACCCCGCGCACGCCCGTCCGCGACCGCCGTCACCCGGCCGCCCCACGGTTCCGCCTTGCTGAGCCCGGCGACGTCACCGCCAAGATCCTGTTCGATCGTTGTTCTAGTGGTCATGGATCACGCAGAAGGCCACCACAACCAGGATCTTGTGCGATCTTGGCGGTGGCGCGGCTCGGGGTACGCCGACTGGCCGCGCCGCCGGCCTGCGGCCAGGCGGCGCCTTGCCGCCCGTGCGCGCCCGTCGCCCGCTGCCGGCCTGTCGCCCGCTGTCGGTGGGGTCAGGCGGGCAGGGCGAGGTCGAGCACCGCGCCGAGCCCGTTCTCCCGGCCCGGCTCGGCCGCCGGGAGCACAAGCACCGCGCAGCCGGCGGCCACCGCGCCCGCGTCGGCCGGTGTGTCGCCGACCATCAGCGTCTGTTCCGGGTCGACGCCGAGCATCCCGCAGGCCCGCCAGAAGATCGCCGGGTCGGGCTTGCAGCGCCCCACCTCGTAGGAGAGCACGAAGGCGTCGACCAGGTCGGTGAAGCCCCAGGTGTCGAAGTGCGGACGGAGGTCGAAGCCGATGTTGCTGACCACCGCCACCGGCACCCCGGCGTCGCGTAACGCGCGCAACGTGGCGGCGCTGTCCGCGTACGGCAGCCAGCCGTCCGCGGTCAGCAGCCGCTCGTAGAGCGCGTCGGCGAAGCCCTCGATGCCCGCGTCCACGGTCTCGGCCAGCCCGGTGTACGCGCCCCGGTGGGCGTGTTGGTAGAGGTCCCGGTCGGCCCACAGCTCGGCCAGCCGGGGTGGCACCCGGGCCGGCAGCGGTCCACCGGCCCGCCCGGCGGTCAGCAGCCGGTCGGCGAGCGCTGTGGCACGGACCTGGTCCAGGGTGACGCCGCAGGCGGCGGCGGCCTCGCGTACCCACTGCCGGGGCTCCTCCACCTGGGCCAGCGTGCCGTGGAAGTCGAAGAGCACCGCCTTGACCGGGCGTCGGGACGCCCGGCGGTCGGTGTTGCCCGGCGGGGTGGTCGTGGGCGGTTCGGTATGGTCCGGCACGCCGTGCACCCTACCGACCGCCGGTGACGGTCCCTCCGGTCGGCCTTGTGGGGTGACCCGTCCCCGCACGCACTAATCTTGGTGCCATGTCGAGCCCCGCCGAGCGGTACGCAGCGGCGCGCCGCCGGGCCGCACAGGCCTCCGAGTTTCCGGCGCTGCACGAGTTCGCCCTCGATCTGGGGTTCGACCTCGACGATTTCCAGCGGGAGGCGTGCCAGTCGCTGGAGCGGGGCAGCGGCGTGCTGGTCTGCGCCCCCACCGGCGCCGGTAAGACGGTGGTCGGGGAGTTCGCCGTACACCTGGCGTTGCGCGGACGGCCCGACGACCCGGCGCCCGCCGTCGACGCGGCGACCCCGGCGGCCCGGCGCAAGTGCTTCTACACCACGCCGATCAAGGCGCTGTCGAACCAGAAGTACCACGACCTGGTGGCCCGCTACGGCGCCGACCAGGTCGGCCTGCTCACCGGTGACAACGCGATCAACGGCGACGCGCCGGTGGTGGTGATGACCACCGAGGTGCTGCGCAACATGCTCTACGCGGGTTCCAGCACGTTGCAGGGCCTGGCGTACGTGGTGATGGACGAGGTGCACTACCTGGCCGACCGGTTCCGTGGCGGGGTGTGGGAAGAGGTGATCATCCACCTGCCCGCCTCGGTCACGCTCGTCTCGTTGTCCGCGACCGTCTCCAACGCCGAGGAGTTCGCCGACTGGCTGGTCACCGTCCGCGGGGAGACCGCCGTGGTGGTCAGCGAGCACCGTCCGGTGCCGCTGTGGCAGCACATGCTCGTCGGCAGGCGGATGTTCGACCTGTTCCACGACGCCGACGCGGCCCGCAAGCACGACGTGCACCCGGAGTTGCTGCGCTACACCCGGGAGACCGTACGGCGGCTGGAGCTGGGCGAGGGTCGCAGCGCGGGGCCGGGGGCCGGCCGGCGTGGCCCGCGTTGGCGTGGCCCGCTGCGCCCGGACATCGTCGAGCGGCTGGACCGGGAGGGGCTGCTGCCGGCGATCCTGTTCATCTTCAGCCGGGCCGGCTGCGCCGCCGCCGTGCAGCAGTGCCTCGCGGCCGGGCTGCGGCTCACCTCACCGGACGAGCGGGCGGAGATCCGGCGGGTGGTCGAGTCCAAGGTGACCGCCATTCCGGGCGAGGACCTGTCGGTCCTGGGCTACTGGGAGTGGCTGGATGGTCTGGAGCGGGGCCTGGCCGCGCACCACGCCGGCATGCTGCCGGTGTTCAAGGAGGTCGTCGAGGAGCTGTTCGTCAGAGGGCTCGTCAAGGCGGTCTTCGCCACCGAGACCCTGGCGCTGGGCATCAACATGCCGGCCCGCTGCGTGGTGCTGGAACGCCTGGTGAAGTACAACGGCGAGGCGCACGTCGACCTGACGCCGGGGGAGTACACGCAGCTTACCGGGCGCGCCGGCCGCCGGGGCATCGACGTGGAGGGGCACGCCGTCGTGGTGTGGTCCCCGGAGACCGACCCCCGGCAGGTGGCCGGGCTCGCGTCGACCCGCACCTACCCGCTGCGCTCCAGCTTCCGGCCGTCGTACAACATGGCGGTGAACCTGGTCGGCTCGGTCGGCGCGGAGCCGGCCCGAGCCCTGCTGGAGTCGTCGTTCGCGCAGTTCCAGGCGGACCGGTCGGTGGTCGGCCTGGCCCGTCAGGTGCAGCGCAACACCGAGACCATCGAGGCGTACGGCGCGGAGGCCGCCTGCCACCACGGTGACTTCGACGAGTACTTCGCGCTGCGGGTGGCCATCGCCGACCGGGAGAAGGCCATCGCCCGGCAGGGGCAGACCCAGCGTAAGGCCGCCGCTGTGGCGTCGTTGGAGCGGTTGCGCGTCGGTGACGTCATCCGGGTGCCGTCGGGTCGGCGGGCCGGGCTGGCCGTCGTGCTGGACCCGGCGACCGGTGGCTTCGGTGAGCCCCGACCGCTGGTGCTCACCCAGGACCGCTGGGCCGGGCGGGTCAGCCCCGGCGACTTCACCACCCCGGCGGAGGTGCTGGCCCGCATCCGGGTGCCCAAGCACTTTAACCACCGCTCGCCGGCCGCCCGTCGCGACCTCGCCGCCGAGGTCAGCGGCACCGGTCTGGACCGGCACGGCGGGCGGCGCGGTGGCCGCTCGCGGCAGGTGAGCGGCGAGGACCACCGGATCACCCAGCTCCGCGGCGAGCTGCGCCGGCACCCCTGCCACGCCTGCCCGGAGCGGGAGGAGCACGCCCGCTGGGCGGAGCGGCGTCGACGGTTGGAGCGCGACACCGAGGAGCTGCGCCAGCGGGTCAGCGGACGTACCGGTTCGCTCGCGCGCACGTTCGACCGGATCGTGGCGTTGCTGACCGATCGCGGCTACCTCACCGGCGACGGCACGGTCACCGACGCCGGCCGGATGCTCGGTCGGATCTGGACCGAGGCGGACCTGCTGGTCGCCGAGTGCCTGCGTCGGGGCGTGTGGGACGGGTTGTCCCCGGCCGAGCTGGCCGCCGCGGTGTCGGTGGTGGTGTTCGAGGCGCGCCGCGACGTCGACGAGCGGGCGTCGCTGCCGCGCGGGCCGGTCGCGGACGCGGTGGACGAGACGCTGAAGCTGTGGGGGGAGATCGAGGCCGACGAGGCGGCGCGGGGGTTGACCGCGACCCGGGAGCCGGATCTCGGTTTCGCCTGGCCGGTCTACCGGTGGGCGCGTGGTGAGGCGCTGGCCAAGGTGCTCGGCAGCGGGCACGAGATCGACGGTGAGATGCCCGCGGGCGACTTCGTCAGGTGGGCCCGCCAGGTCGTCGACCTGCTCGGTCAGCTCGCCGACTCCGGCGGCGCGGCACCGGAGCTGCGGTCGACGGCCCGCCAGGCGATCGCGGCGGTCAACCGGGGTGTGCTGGCTTATCACACCTCGGCCTGACCGTCACTTTCGGTCACGACGGCCGATCGAATCGACGCAGCGTACCGTCACCGCGATGACACCCCCCGAATAGGGCCGAGGGTGCTATTGCGCCTGATCAGAGCACCCCTGATCATTGCCGCAGCGCCTCGTTGACGCGCCGGTAACGAATGGGGAGAAAGCCGCCGTGGCGGAAATCAATCACTTTGAGTACGGATGGATCACACCGGCGCTGAGCTACGCGCTGTCCGTGCTCGGTTCGGTGCTCGGCCTGATCTGTGCCGGGCGCATCCGTACCGCGCGGACCGCCGGCCAGCGGGCGTGGTGGGGTCTGCTCTCCGCCTGGGCGCTCGGCGGCACCGCCATCTGGGCCATGCACTTCATGGCCATGCTCGGCTTCGCCGTGCGGAACACCCGGATCCGCTACGACGTGCCGCTCACCGTGGCCAGCACGGTCATCGCCGTCGTCGCCGTCGGTATCGGCCTGGCCGTCGTGGGCACCGGCCGGCTCAATCCGGTACGCCTGATCGCCGGCGGCGTCTTCACCGGCGCCGGGGTGGCCTCCATGCACTACACCGGCATGGCCGCGATGCGGCTCAACGGCACCCTCGGCTACGACACCCTGCGGGTGGTGCTCTCGGTGGTCATCGCCGTGGTGGCGGCCACCGTCGCGCTGTGGCTGGCGATGACCGTCCGGCGTGGGCTGGCCATCGTCGCCTCCGCGCTGGTCATGGGTGTCGCCGTGAACGGCATGCACTTCACCGGGATGAGCGCCCTGTCCGTACACCGCCACGAAGGGACGGGCGAGGTGAGCGGCGCCGGAGTGAGCACGCTGCTGGTGCCGATCGTGCTGGCGGTGATCTTCGGGGTGGTCGGGCTGCTCTACGCGCTGCTCGCCGCCCCGACCGACGACGACCGGGCCGCGTCCGCGTACCTCGATGGGCGGCGTACGCCGGAACGGCCGGCCGAGCCTGTTCCCGCCCCGGACCCGGTCGGCCTGCGGGCCCGCTCCACCCTCGGCCAGCCGGGCACCCCGTTCCCGTCCCGCCGGGACACCCCACGCTGACCCCTGCGGCGGACGCCGGCGTGCCGCGGGGGCGCGAGCACGCGCCTGAAACCGGTCAACTCGACGGGCGTCCGGGTCGACTCCGGTCGATGGTGAGGGTGGCCAGCAACCCGGGATGGTCGGTCGCCCCGCGCAGGGGCACCGACCTGCGGCAGCAGAGCGTGATGTCGGTGGTGGCCAGCAGGTGTTGCAGCCGGCCGTCGTCGATCCGCTGGTAGCCGGACGGCGTGCAGGACCGCACGTCCGGGTCGGCGTCGGCGCGGAGGTTGAGGTCGCCGGTCACCACGACGGGCTCGTACCCAAAGCGGCGGCTGAGCGCCGGCAGGATCATGTCGAGCAGGTGCCGGCACTGGGTGAGGGCGACCCGGTATCCGGTGGCCGCCAGGTGCGTCGTGCAGGCGAGCACGGCCCCGTCGACCTTGACGCAGAGCCAGGCGCGCACCTCCGGGTCCGCCAGGTCCTGCGTCGGGTGAACGCCGTCGTACACGGCGTACGGGGTGCGCGGTGTCCGCAGGTGGGTCAGCAGCCCGACGCCGTACGGCTGGCCGTTGCGGCACCGGGTGTCGTCGCCGCTGGGGCGGTCCGGCGCCGCCCGGAACGCGGACACGATCGTCCGACCGGGGTGAACGGTGGCGAACACGCGTCGCAGCGCGGCGACGTCGCCCTGACACACCTCGTTCAGCGTCAGCAGATCGGGCGCCTCGGCGCGCACCACCTCGCTGGCCGTGGTCATCGCCCGGCCGGTGTAGCAGCCGGCGCGACCGCTGTTGCAGAGGTTCAGTTGGAGCACCCGCAGCACCAGGGGGCGCGCCGCGTCGCCGCCGGCGTCGGGGACGCTCGCCGGGGGTGTGGCGGGCAGCGCGGCGGCGGCGACCAGGCACCCGACGGCCAGGGCGCGGCGCAGGAGGCGGTGCGGTTCGACGGCCACGCGGACTCCGGGTGCGCGGGGCGACTGTCGTCGCCCAGGTGCCGGTGATGGTACCGGCGGTCGGCCGCCGACCGCCGCCGCGCGTGGTCGAGGGGGTACGCGCGGTACGCGTACCCCCTCGGTCGCTCAGCGCGCGCGGACCGCGACGGCCGTGTACGGAGTGGTCGGGGTCGGCGGCGTGGTGAAGCGGCCGTTGGGCAGGTAGAGCCGGCCCAGGGCCGCGGCGACGGTGGTGGGCACGTCGAAGGCCGGGTCGGTGATGAGGCCGGTGAGCGTGCCGGCGGTGCCGGCGTGGTTGAGCCGCACCACGGCGACCTGGTTGAGGCGGTTCTGCACGACGTAGAGGGTGCGGCCGAGCAGCAGGAGCCCGTCGCCGTTGGTGAAGGTGTGACCGGGGACGTCCACGGCGGTGCTCACGCCGGTCGCCGGGTCGACCCGGTACAGCGTGCCGGTGGTGGACTGCACGACGATCAGCGCCCGGCTGTCCGGTGTGGTGACGATGCCGTTGAGGTTCACCCCGGTGCCGACCTGCTGGTACGCGCCGGTCAGCGCGATGGTGGTGAACGCGTCGGCCGGTGGCAGCGCGCCGCCACGGCCGAGCGGCAGCCGGTAGAGCACCGGGCGGTTCGAGTCGGTGAAGTACGCGGCGTCGTGGGTCAGGACGACGTCGTTGACGAACGTCGGGGCGGTGGCGAACTGGTAGCGGGCCAGCACCGCACCGGTGCGGGTGTCGAGCACACGGGCGTCGCCGGCCGTGCCGCCGGCCACGAAGAGCCGACCGCGCCGGTCGACCTTGAGGCCCAGCGACGGGGTGCCGGTGGCCGCGCCGATCGTCGTGCCCCGGCCGCTGACCAGGTCGACGCGGTAGATCTCGCCGGTGGCGCGGGACCCGAAGTAGGCGTACCGGCCGGCGGTGGCGACGCCCTCGGGCTGGAAGCCGTCGGGGAGGGCGAGGAGCGTCGGCGGCGGCGCCGCGGGGTGCGCCTGGGCGGGCGCGACGGTGACGGAGGTCAGCAGCGCGGCGGTCAGCACGGCGCCGAGCGCGGTGCGGAGGGGACGGTTCACTGTGCTCCTTCCGGGCGGAGTCGCGGCACGAGCCGGGGTTTCCGCCTGGTTCACGGGGGCCAGGACCCGTTCCACTGTACGACCGCCGCCGCGCACCCGCCCGGCGTCACCGGCGCGGGCTGGGGTCCGCGCCGGTGACATCACCGGATGAGGTACGGGTCAGGCGTTGCGGACCAGCCGCCAGCGGTTGTCCGCGCTGCCGTTGTCGGAATCCTGGACGGCCTGCGCGCCGTACGCTGTCGAGCCGTTCAGGATGCCGAGCAGCTTGTTGCTGTTGACGTTGCGGATCTTGTAGGTCCCGTCGCCGTTGTCCACCAGGATCCACCGGTGGTCGGCGGTGCCGTTGTCCGCCCACTGCAGGACGCGGGCGTTGTCGGCGGTGGACATGTTCTCCACGCCGAGGACCTTGTTGCTGTTGACGTTGCGGAACCGGACCGCGTTGCCGTCGGTCACCAGCACCCAGTTGTGGTCGGCGGTGCCGGTGTCGCCCCACTGCACGGCCAGCCCGCCGTCCGCGGTGGACATGTTCTGGATGCCGAGGACCAGCCCGGTGCCGGCGTTGACCAGGCGGTAGCTGCCACCGGTGCTGCCGCCGCCGGTGTTCCAGTAGACGGTGTAGTTGTAGCCGTGCGCGTCCTGGAACGGGGCGAGGTTGACGGTGGACCCGTTGGCGCTCGCCGTGAACGCCAGCGAGCTGGTGCTGGTCCGGGTGATCGACGAGACGGTCAGCGCCGGCAGGGTGCTCAGCGTGGTGTTGCCGTAGTTGCCGGCGAGCACCGTCGGGCCGTACGTCACGGCGGCCACCGAGCTGTTGTCGTTGGCGGCCCGCATGACCACCCGCATCGGCAGCCGCACGGTGACGGTGTCACCCGCGGCCCAGGTGCGGGTGACCGTCGCGTAGCTGCCCGGCGTGGTGGCGACGCTCTGCACGGCGCCGTTCACGGCGATCGTCGCGCCACTGGTCCAGGCCGGGATGCGCACCCGGATGCTCCACGAGCCGCTCATCGACCCGGACAGGGTCAGGGTGGTGGTGTCCCCGACCGGGTAGGTGGTGCTCTGGGTGACCGTGATGCCGCGCTGCGACCAGGTCAGCACCGACGGCGTGAACAGGTTCACCGTCAACGTGGTGCCGTTGTAGAAGTAGATGGACTCCATCAACCTGGTGTTGATCTCCAGGCCGGTGCCCTGGCAGCACCAGAAGGAGTTGTAGTCGGTGCTCCAGGTGCCGCCGCCCCAGGCCGGACCCACACCCCGACGCCCGCCCGGCCGCAGCGGGGTGAAGTAGGTGATGTGGCCGTGGTTGTCGGCGGGGTTCTGCCCACCGATCAGGTGGTTGAGCAGCGCCCGCTCGTAGAAGTCGAAGAAGTCGACCCGGTTCGGGTCGAGCAGCCACAGCTCCCGGGTCAGCTTGAGCATGTTGTAGGTGTTGCACTGCTCGCAGGTGTCGTTGCTGAGGTAGCCGGCGATCGCGTTGGGCGCCCGGAAGTGCTCGGCCTGGCTGTTGCCACCGATGACGTAGGTGTGCGCGTTGACTGTCATGTTCCACGCGTTGGTGGCGATGTCCCGGTAGCGGGTGGTGCCGGTGGCCTTGTACTCGCGGGCCGCGCCGATCCACTTCGGCACCTGGGTGTTGGCGTGCAGCCCGGAGAGCTGGTCCTGGTTGTTCGCGAGCGGGTTGAACACGGCGGCGTGGTCGAAGCGCTGGGCCGTGGTGAGCCAGCGGCTGTCGCCGGTCTGCTGGTAGATGTCGGTGAGCACGTCGTTCATCCCGCCGAACTCGGTGCCCAGCATCGACTGCATCTGGCTGGAGCTGAGCCGGCTGGTGCGGGTGTCGACCCAGCCGGCGAGGTTCAGCAGGACCGTACGGGCCTGGGTGTTGCCGGTGTAGCGCCAGACGTCGAGCAGGCCGGCGAGCGTCTTGTGGATGCAGTAGTAGGGGACGTTGCCGTTGGACAGCGTCCGGGCCTCCAGGGCGGTGAAGTCGGACTCCGGGAAGCCGGACAGGTAACCCGCGCCGAACCCGGCGGCGGAGTTGTTGGCCTGACACTTGGCCAGCTCGGCCACCATGTAGTTGGCCTTGTCCCGGCAGGTCGTGTCGCCCAGCACCGCGTACGCGTACGCCCACGCGGTGAGGAAGTGGCCCTGCATGTGGGTGCGGAACGGGAAGTTCGGCGCGTCCCAGCCACCGTTGGTGGCGGCGCCGTTGGTGGAGAGCCGGTGGTTGGCGCGGAAGTTGTAGAGCATCCGGTCCACGTCGACGAAGCGCAGGTAGTTGAGCGTCCGGCTCTGGTTGTCCATCCAGCGACCGGAGCTGAGGCGGACCTGACCGGGGTCGAACGCGTACGCCGAGACGCCGATGTCGGCACGCGCCGGCGGAACCACCGCGGCGCTGGCGCCGCTGGGGGCGACGGCGGCGCCGGTCGCGGAGAGCGCCACTGTGGCGCCGGCGGCCTGGAGCAGTTGACGGCGGCTGAGGGGTGGTGCCATGGGGAACCTCCAAGGGTGGCGGCAGCCCGACGGGACGGGTGGGGCCGGGTGTGGCGGAACCGCCGTCGCCGGCGGTGGGGGAGCCTGCTGCCGTGGACGCCGGGTGCCCACCTCGGCGTGTATCGCGGCACATCAATGTGATCGCTAACATAGTTCGTCCTCACCGAGCCCGCAACCCCCGGACCGGCAGGCCCGATGCGGCGCGCCCCGGCGCCCGGCCGGCGCGGCGCGCGCCCGGCGCGGGCGGTGCGGCGCGACAGCGCCCGTCGAGGGGGTGGTGACGCGGTGTGCAGGGGTCGGCACCTCACTGGCCGTTGACGCCCGACGTGCCGCTCAGTACGGTGCATCGTAAATCGTGGATGTCACGGTCGATACCGCAATGCTGCCGAGTGGTTACGACGGTCATCTCGCATCGCGTGAAAATCCAGGTCACCCAGGGAAGGGGGTTGCCTCAACCGCAAGCTGTTAACGCTAACACGGCCGTCGGTCGTGGTGCTCGGCGTGCGCCGGTGACGCCGCTCGACCAACGGCCGGTGGCGGTGGCCCGGCGACCCGGAACCCGCGCACCGCGCACTCTCTGTGGGAGCAACAGTGACAGTGAACGAGAGAACCACCACCCCGAGCAACCGGACCGGCGGCCGCGCCAGGCGGGTCGTCGCCTGGCTGGCGAGCATCGTCTGCGGCCTCGCGCTGCTGCCGGCCACGCCCGCGCACGCGGACAACCCGATCGTCCAGCACATCTACACCGCCGACCCGGCGCCGCTGGTGCACAACGGCCGGGTGTACCTCTACACCGGCCACGACGAGGACGGCTCGACGTACTTCACCATGCGGGAGTGGCGGGTCTGGTCGTCGGCCGACATGGTCAACTGGACCGACCACGGCTCACCGTTGAGCCTCGCCACGTTCTCCTGGGCGGACGCCAACGCGTGGGCGGGCCAGGTCATCGCCCGCAACGGCAAGTTCTACTGGTACGTGCCGGTGCGCCAGCGCTCGAACGGGCAGATGGTCATCGGCGTGGCGGTCGGCGACAGCCCGACCGGCCCGTTCCGGGACGCGCTCGGCCGGCCGCTGGTCGGCAACAACGAGATCGACCCGTCGGTGTTCATCGACGACGACGGTCAGGCGTACCTCTACTGGGGTAACCCCGGGCTGTGGTACGTGCGGTTGAACGCGGACATGATCTCGTACTCGGGCGGCGTGACCCGCATCCCGCTGACCACCGCGGGCTTCGGCACCCGCAACGGCAACGCGAGCCGACCCACCCTCTACGAGGAGGGGCCGTGGGTGTTCAAGCGCAACGGCCTCTACTACAACGTGTTCGCGGCCGAGTGCTGCTCGGAGTTCATCGCCTACTCCACCGCCCCCGGTCCGACCGGGCCGTGGACGTACCGGGGCACGATCATGCCGCGGCAGGGAGCCAGCTTCACCAACCACGCGGGTGTGATCGACTTCCAGGGCGGGTCGTACTTCTTCTACCACAACGGCGCGCTGCCCGGCGGTAGCGGTTACACCAGGTCGGTGGCCGTGGAGAAGTTCACCTACAACGCCGACGGCACCATCCCGACGATGAACATGACCACCACCGGCGCGCCGCAGGTGGGGACGCTGAATCCGTACGTGCGGCAGGAGGCGGAGACCATCGCCTGGGGCTCGGGCATCGAGACCGAGGTGTCCAGCGAGGGCGGGATGAACGTCGGCTGGATCGAGAACGGCGACTACATCAAGGTGAAGGGCGTCGCGTTCGGTGCGGGAGCGACGTCGTTCAGCGCCCGGGTCGCCTCCGCGACCAGCGGAGGCCGGATCGAGGTACGCCTCGACAGCGCCAGCGGCCCGGTTGTCGGCACCTGCACGGTGGGCGGCACCGGCGGTTGGCAGACCTGGACCACCAGCACCTGCGGGGTGAGCGGCGCCACCGGCACCCACGACCTGTACCTGCGCTTCGCCGGCGGCAGCGGCAACCTGTTCAACGTCAACTGGTGGCAGTTCGCCGGCGGCACCGGCACCGGCGGTGGCAACGTGCTGACCAACGGCGACGTGGAGAACGGCACGACCGGCTGGGGGGTCAACGGCAGCGGCACGATCTCCCGGAACACGTCGACCGTCCGGAGTGGCACGGGCTCCCTGTCGATCACCGGGCGCACCTCGGCGTGGAACGGCCCGAGCCAGGACGTGACGGCGAAGCTCACCAACGGCAGGAGCTACAGCACGAGCGTCTGGGTACGCGCGCAGAGCGGCACGCCGTCGGCGAAGGCCACCCTGGCGCTCACCGCGAACGGCACGACGAGCTACCTCCAGCTCACCCCGGCCACGGCCGTCACCACCAACGGCTGGACCCAGCTCACCGGCACGGCGACCCCGTCGTGGAGTGGCACGCTGACCAACGCCACCTTCTACGTCGAGACGGCGGCGGGCACCGACAGCCTCCTCGTCGACGACGCCTCGTTGCAGTGACGCGTGGTGCCGGAGCCGTGCGGACGGCTCCGGCACCATCCGCGCGCCCTGTCCCGGGCACCTTGACGTACGCCATGTTATCGCTCACAGTCGATGTCTGAGGACGGTCGCACCTGCGGTTCACCGGGCGAACCCGCTGCCGTGCCTCGTGGCTCGACGTCTGCCCAGGGCATGCGGGCCGTCGGGTCGGTACCCCGCACCGATGCCGTGACGGCGACCGGGCTCTTGCTGGTCACGGCCTCGCCGGTGTGGGACGAATCCGCGGCGCCACACCGCCATCGCCGCGCCACCACAGAGAAGGAATCCGCATGAATCACAAGAGAGCCCTGCGAGCGGCGGTGACCATAGCGGTCACCGGCGCGCTCGCCGCCGGTGTGACGCTGTCGCTCACCAGCGGGGCCAGCGCCGGCACGACCCTCGGGGCGTCGGCGGCGGAGAAGGGCCGCTACTTCGGTGCCGCGGTCGCGACGGGCAAGTTGTCCAACAGCACCTACACGACCGTGCTCAACCGCGAGTTCAACGATGTCGTGGCCGAGAACGAGATGAAGTGGGACGCCACCGAGCCGCAGCAGGGGCGGTTCAACTACAGCGGTGGTGACCGTCTGGTCAGTTACGCGCAGGCCAACGGCATGAAGGTGCGCGGCCACGCGTTGCTGTGGCACCAGCAGCAGCCGGGCTGGGCGCAGGGCATGTCCGGCAGCGCGCTGCGCAACGCCGCGATCAACCACGTCACGCAGGTCGCCACGCACTTTCGCGGCAAGATCCACTCGTGGGACGTGGTGAACGAGGCGTTCGCCGACGGTGGTTCCGGTGGCCGGCGCGACTCGAACCTGCAGCGGACCGGCAACGACTGGATCGAGGCGGCGTTCCGGGCGGCGAAGGCGGCCGACCCGGGCGCGAAGATGTGTTACAACGACTACAACACCGACGGCATCAACGCGAAGTCGACGGGGATCTACAACATGGTGCGGGACTTCAAGTCCCGTGGCGTGCCGATCGACTGCGTGGGTTTCCAGTCGCACCTGGGCACCTCGTTGGCCTCGGACTACCAGGCCAACCTCCAGCGGTTCGCCGACCTGGGCGTGGACGTGCAGATCACCGAGCTGGACGTGATGACCGGCGGCAACCAGGCCAACATCTTCGGGGCCGTCACCCGGGCCTGCATGAACGTGTCGCGCTGCACCGGCATCACCGTGTGGGGCGTCCGTGACTGCGACTCGTGGCGTGGGTCGGACAACGCGCTGCTGTTCGACTGCAACGGCAACAAGAAGGCCGCGTACACCAACGTGCTGAACGCCCTCAACGCCGGACCGGGCATCCCGACCAACCCGCCCACCGATCCGCCGACCACCACGCCGCCGCCGACCGCCGGTGGGTGTTCGGCCTCGGTGTCGCTGAACACGTGGAACGGCGGGTTCGTGGCCAACGTGAAGGTCACCGCCGGCTCCGCCGGCACGAACGGCTGGAACGTCAGCGTCACGCTTCCGGGTGGCACCAGCGTCACCAACACCTGGAGCGCCACTGCCAGCGGCTCCACCGGCACCGTCCGGTTCGCCAACGTCGACTACAACGGCCGGCTCAGCGCCGGTCAGGTCGCCGAGTTCGGCTTCCAGGGCACGGGCAGCGCCACCGGCGTGACGCCCACCTGCACCGCCTCCTGATAAACGCCGGCCGGTGCGGAGGACCACCGCTGGTCCTCCGCACCGGCCCGGTCACGTGCCCTGTGGGATCAGGAGTACGGCAACCGCAGCACCGACTGGTTGCCGAGGCCCACGGTGCTCGGGTTGTTGCCGATCGCCGACCAGACCTCCACCCGTACCGTGCCGTTGCTCAGCGCTCCCAGCGTGCCGGTGGCCGAGGCCAGCCCGGCGTTCTGGGTGTAGTGCTCGTAGCCGGCTACCGGATCGGTCGCGAAGTAGCGCCAGGTCTCCACCCGGTCCCAACTGCCGTTGCCGGTGAGGTCGTAGGAGACCCGCACCTGCACGCCGTTGCCGACCGCCGTTCCGGCGTCCACGAACAGGTCGAACGCGGTCTGCCCACCCGAGTAGCCGAGGGTGAGGCCGGTCGCCGTGAAGACCTGCGCGTTCGTGGGCGTACCGTCGTGGTTGCCGTTGGCCGCCGCGAGCGTCGTCGTGGCCGCGCTGCCGGCGGCGCCCAGCCCGCCGCCGGGCAGCAGGTACCGCGTCGGACCGCCGGTGGACGGCGGCGGGGTGGTCGTCGGCGGGGTGGTCGTCGGCGGGGTGGTCGGCGGCGGGGTGGTCGTCGGCGGGGGATCGGTCGGCGTCGTCGGGGGCACCCCGCCGGCCGCGTTGCCGCCACTCCAGGTGTACGCCCCGGTGGTGGCCGTCTTGCCCGCGCCCACGGTGAGGGTCGTGCCGTTGGAGAACCGCACGGTGATCGGCGTCGCCGTCGGGTTGGACGCCACGTAGGTGCGGGCGCCGTTGCGGGAGAACACCGCCGACAGCGGGTGGTTGCCGGTCACCGAGGTGTCGACGGTGCCCAGTGCCGCGAGGTTGCGGATCCAGTGGAAGGTGTGCGCCCGGCTCTCGCCCTCCTCCGGGGTGTAGCCCGGGTTGGCGCGCAGGTTCGCCAGCGCCGCGTCGGCGTCGCCGAGGGCCTGGAACTGCCAGAGGATGTCCTGCCAGACCGTCGGTTGCCCGCCGTTGTTGCGCACCAGCTCGGCGTAGTTGGTCCGCACGTACGCCGGGTTGTTGCCCAGGTAGAGGTGCCCGCCGGTGACCGGCAGCAGGTTGATGCCCTGGATCATCTCCGGCTCACCGCTGAACCAGGTGGCGTAGGCGCCGCCGTCACCCCAGACCATGCCGACCGTGGAGTGCCCGAAGGCGGCGGGGAAGTTCTGGTCGCTGACGTCGAACCAGTACTCCTGGATGGCCGCGGCCTGGGTGGTGTAGAGGAACACACCGGCGTCGCGGACGGCGGTGTTGCCGGTGGTCTGCCCCCACTGGATCAGGGCGTTGGCGAAGTTCATCCCCTCCGACGAGGACTCCTGGTTGTTGCCCGCGCCGAACGAGCCGTGCCCGGAGGCCCAGTCGTGACCGGCGTAGATGTCGAAGTCCCGCAGGTACGGGAAGCGGGTGTCGTCGCGGCTGTAGTTGTTGGCGTCGCGGATCAGCAGGTCGACCATGCCGCCGTAGCGGTTGGTGGAGGCCCAGGTCGGGTCGAACTTCGCGAGGGTCGCGGCGGCGGCGATGTAGTAGCCGTAGTGGAAGTGGTGGTCGTTGAGCTCCTGGTCGGAGCCGTAGGACGCCGGGTAGCCGATCAGGGTGCCCCAGTTGTTGTCGTAGTAGAACACCCGGCTGGTCTTGCCGCTGGACGCGGTGAACCAGTCGGTGAGCGTGCTGCGGATCGCGTTCAGCGCGCTGTCGCGGGTGGTGGTGTCGTTGACCTGGTCGGCGATCTCGGCGATCCGGGCGGCCCGGCCGAGCCCCTTGCCGGTCCAGTAGGTGTCGTTGCCGCGCTGGTCCATCGGGTTCGCCCGGACGGCGGCGAGCTGGCTGGTGAGCGTCGCCAGGTCGCTGCCGCTGCCGTCGCCGACGGCGGGCAGCTCGGGCAGCACGCCCTGGAACCTCATCGCGGTACGGAACTGGTTGACCCCGGTGAGCACCTTCATCCGGCCGCGCGCCGACGGGTAGGTCGGGGTGATCGCGGTGGACCCGCTCAACGACTTCCACTGGTGCGGGTAGAGGCTGACCACCGTCTGCGTGGCGCTGCCCTCGCGGGCGGTCGTGGTGAACGCGTACGTGGTGGTCAGACCGCTGGTCGCCGGGTCGTACGCGTAGGAGACCCGGGTGCCGGTCACGTGGGCGTGCGCGTACTGACCGTAGGTCGCGGCCAGGCTCGCGCGCTCGGTCGCGCTCGACGTCGGTGGCAGGAGGGCGACCGAGAAGTAGCCCCGACCGGCCAGGGTGGAGGTGATCCGGCCGGACGCGACGGTCCAGCTCGCGCCGCTGGGCGCGTACGCGACGTAGTCGTGGCCGTTGACCCGGAAGCCGATGGTCGCCCCGCTGCTGGACCACACGTCCGGCGTGCCGGCGGTGCTGATCGACGCGTTTCCGCCGGTGGCCTGGAAGTACGCGAAGGGCAGCCCGTGACCGATGGTCGCGCGCAGGGTACGGGCACCGTCGCTCCAGTGTGGGCTGACGGTCCAGTCGGTCCAACCGTCGACCTTGACCACCGGCGCGGCGAGCCCGGTCACCCCCACCCGGATGTCCTGCACGTACGGGTAGTGGAACTCGCCGGGACCGGTCGCGGTGCCGCTGATGGCGGGTGTCGAGTTGGCGGAGAAACCGAGGCCGTCACCGAAGGTGTCGTAGGAGATCGGGTGGGCGTGCAGGGGCTCGCTGAAGGAGCAGTCGGTGCGCTTCCACAGCAGCGAGGACCACCAGTCGTTGGTGGGGATGGGGCCGGTGGGCGCGTTGGCGGTGGCGAACTGCCGGGGGTTGCTGGACATCGCGCCGCAGCCGCTGGGAAGCGCGCCGACCGGCGTTGTGGTGTAGCTGCCGGCGCCGACGGGTGCGGCCTCGGCCGCGCGGGTGACCGGGATCGCGAGACCACCGGCCACCAGTGCCAGCGCGGTGGCGACGGCCAGGGCCCATCGGCGGTGGGGGACGGGAGGTTTCATGGTGCCTCCATCGCGCGCCGGTGTGCGGTCCGTGCCGGGGCCGACGCGTTGCGTCTGAATTGGGGGGAAGGTGATCCAAGAGAGCGCTCTCTCGGTCACGGTAGTGGAGGACCGAGATTCCCGTCAATGTGTCCGGCGGGTTGCGTGCTGATGTCGCTACGTCCCGGCGTCTTCGAGATCGCTCAACAGCGCCTCCGGCGCCCGCATCCGCCACGCGTCGGTCACCAGCTCGGTCAGCCGGTCCAGGTCGACCTCCGCCAGCCGCAGCATGACCAGGGGCAGACCGTCGTAGCCGGATGTGGTGAAGAAGAGGTCCGGCTCCCCGAGCAGGAGCGCCTGCTTCTCGGCCTCGTCACCGACGAACAGCACCGCGATGTCGAGCCGCAGGACGCGGGGCCGGCCCGGTGTCCGCTCCGGATAGGACCAGACGAAGCCCTTGTCGGCCACCCGGAAGTCGAAGCCGTCGCTCGGGACCTCCACCGTGTGCGGCAGGGCCAGCGCCACCCGGCGTACGTCCTGCGCGTCAACCACCGGTCCCCCTCGCGCCCCCCACCGCCCGCATGGGTCGAGACTACGCGGCGGACAGCTCCACGGTGGTCGCCCCCACGATGGACCCGCTGCCCTCCCGCTGGACGTACGCGACGACGACGGCGTCGCCCGGGTCGAGGTCGGGCGGCGTGGTCAACTCCACCCGTCCCCGCGCGGAGTCCAGACCCACCGACGCGAACGCGCGCACCACGTTGTCCTGGCGCAGCGTCCGCCCGGCGTTCTCGCCCCGGGCGATCTCGCTGCGCAGCCCCCGTTGCGCCACCGCCACGTTCAGTACCGTGCGCTCCGGTGGCGGTTCGACCCGGTAGTCCACGGCCATCCGCCGCCCGTTCCGCTCGGCCACCGACGCCGCGAGCGCGGTGGCGGGAGGTGTCGCCAGGGCGGTGGCGATCGCGTCGGCGGCCCGTCGCCGGTCGGACCCGACGAACTCGACGCCGCCGTTGACGACCATCTGCGGCGTGTACAGCCCTCGGGTGCCGAAAGCCCGGGCGTACGCCTGCTGTCGGGCGGTGTGGGCCGGGTCGGCGAACTGGTCCGGCCAGCCCAGATCGTCCCAGTAGTCGACGTGGAATCCGAGTCCGAAGATCGGCTCTGCGCGTTCCCGGGCGTCGCGCTCGATCTCGGTCAGCAACTCCTCCGCCGGCGGGCAACTGTTGCAGCCCTGGGAGGTGAACAGCTCCACGACGGCGAAGCCGCCGTCCGTCGCCGGGTTCGTCATGGTGGCGCGTCTCCTCCCAGGTGGGCCCTCGGCGACCGCGTTCCCGTTCGCGCCGCGACGATGCGTGGCGCGGATCGCCTCCCGCCGGCCTCGCCGGGAGCACCGCCCTGTCGGGTGGTTGGATGGTCGGGTGCAGTTCACCGTGACAGACGCGCCGGAGCGGGAGCGTTTCGAGGCGCGCGACGAGACGGGCGCGGTCGCCGGGTTCGTCACCTACCAGCTCACCGGCGCGATCATCGCCTACACCCACACCGAGGTCGACCCGGCGTACGAGGGCAGGGGGGTCGGGTCGACGCTGGCACGCGCGGTCATGGACGACGCGCGGGCCAGGGGCCGCACTGTCGTGCCGATCTGCCCGTTCCTCGCCGACTGGCTGGTCAGACACCCGGAGTACGAGGGCATCGTGGTCCGCTCGACCCGCAAGATCAAATGAGTCTGGGGTCGGCCCGATGACCGCCGCCGCCTTCCGAGCCCTGCACCACGACCGTGCCGCCGGCGACCCGCTCGTCCTACCCGGGCCGTGGGACGCGGGCAGCGCCCGGGTCTTCGCCGACGCCGGGTTCCCCGCGCTCGCGACCCCGAGCGCCGGGGTGGCCGCCGCCCTCGGCTACGAGGACGGAGCGACCCCGCCGGACGAGATGTTCGCCGCCGTGGCGCGGATCGTCCGGGCCGTCTCCGTCCCGGTGTCCGCCGACGTCGAGGGCGGTTACGGTCTCGCTCCCGCCGAGCTGGTCGGGCGGCTCCTTGATGCGGGCGCGGTCGGCTGCAACCTGGAGGACTCGCAGGGGCACACCACGCTCAAGGACCCGCGGCAGCACGCCGACTGGCTGGCCGAGGTGCGGGCCGAGGCGGGCGACGCCCTCTTCATCAACGCCCGGGTCGACACGTTCCTGGTCGGCGCGGGTGACCCGGCCGACGCGGTGGCGCGCGCCCGCCTCTACGTGGCGGCCGGCGCCGACTGCGTCTACCCGATCCTGGCGCCCGCACAGGTGCTCCCGGAGCTGCGCGAGGGCATCACCGGGCCCCTCAACATGGTCGCCGGCCCGGACCGCGAGACCATCGCCGACCTGGGACGCCGGGGCGCGACCCGGATCACCTTCGGCCCCGGCCTGCAACGGCAGGCGATGGCTGCCGTCGGCGACCTCGCGGCGGCGCTGCGCGCCTGAGGCCGGCCGGCGGGCTGGCCGACGAGGCACGGCCGGCTGTCCGAGAACACTCCCTGGCGCCACCCTCACGTCGCGACCGGCGGCGGCCGTGGGCCGTCAGGACGCCGCCGTCGGCGAAGCGCCACGGCCCCTCGCCGACGGTACCGCCCGGTGGCGCCGGTCAGGCGTCGGCGCGGGCGGCGAGGGCGTCGACCAGGCGACGGGTGGACCCGGCCAGGTTCCACCGCCCGGCGAGGTCGAGCAGCCGCTCCGGGTCGACCGGGGCGGTCGGCAGCGCGGTGGGCAGCTCCGGCAGGGGCACGTCCAGGGCGACCCGGACCACCGTCGGCGCGACGGCCAGGTAGTCGCGGGCCGCGGCCAGCTTGGTGCGCAGGCCCGGGGCGAAGGACGAGTCGGAGTCGTCGAGCGCGGCCAGGATGCCTGCGATGCTGCCGTAGCGCTCGATGAGCCGGGCAGCGGTCTTCTCACCGACACCGGCCACCCCCGGCAGCCCGTCGCTGGGGTCGCCCCGCAGGGCGGCGAAGTCGGCGTACCGGTCGGCCGGCACGCCGTAGCGCTTGCGCACCGCGGCGTCGTCGCAGTCGTCGAGCTTGGCGACACCGCGCCCGACGTAGAGCAGCCGGACCGGCCGGGCGTCGTCGACGAGCTGGAACAGGTCCCGGTCGCCGGAGACCACCTCCACCGGGCCGGGCTGGGTGACCGAAAGCGTGCCGAGCACGTCGTCGGCCTCGTAGCCGGTCGCGCCGACGGCGGTGATGCCGACAGCGGCCAGCACCTCAAGGATCATCGGCACCTGCGGTGAGAGGGTGTCCGGGACGACCTCGCCACCCTGCGGCGCCACCCGGTGCGCCTTGTACGACGGCAGCAGGTCGACCCGCCACGCTGGGCGCCAGTCGTGGTCAAGGGCGCAGACCATCCGGTCGGCGCCGCGCCCCCGGATCAGGGTGGCGAGCATGTCGAGGAAGCCGCGTACCGCGTTGACCGGGGTGCCGTCCTCGGCCTTGGCGGCGGACTCCGGAATGCCGAAGTAGGCCCGGAAGTAGAGGCTGGGTGCGTCGATCAGCAGGATCGGGGGTCGGTGTGCCACGCCGGACAGCCTGGCACAACCCTCCGACGATCAGGCGTACGCCCGGCCGTCGGGTGGGTCAGGGCCGCTCGTCGGAGCGGTAGACGGTTTCCCGGCGGGCCAGGTGCTGGACGACGTAGCTGGTCACCAGCAGCAGCACCGCGACCACCACCTCGATCCAGGCGGCGACACCGTCGGCGACGGTGAGGCCGACGACCAGCAGGACCAGGCCGACGAGCGCGAGGACCCCGGCCCACAGTTGACGGCGACGGCGTGTCACCGTCCGGTTCGTTCCGTTCGCTGCCACGTCGGCCCCTCCGGTAGCGGGCGCCGCTCGGCCCCCGGATGCCAGGCTATGTCCGCCACCGCCAGCCGTCGCGGAAAACACCGGGCGGGGTCGCCACCGCCTGCGGACCCAATAGTTCCAATTCGGAACGGACTATAGTCGTCGGGAGGAGGTGGCCGGTGCGGCGAGAGGATCTTACCGACGCGGACTGCGGCATCGCGCAGGCGCTCGGCGTGCTGGGGGACTGGTGGACGTTCCTCATCGTGCGCGATGTCGCCGGCGGGACGACCCGCTTCGACGCGCTGCAACGGGAGCTGGGCATCAGCCGGCGGGCCCTGACCGAACGCCTCGCCGCCCTGGTCGAGCAGGGGGTGCTGGGGCGCCGGCCCTACTCGGTCCATCCACCGCGCTACGACTACCTGCTCACCACGCGGGGCGAGGGGCTGTTGCCGGTCCTGATCGCCCTGCAGGACTGGGGGACGAGGCACCTCATGGGTGACGGCACGCTGACCGCGACCGCCGCCAACGGCTCCGCCGAGGAACGCCGCGCGCACGACCTGGTCGGGCATCGGGTGCCCGAGGTGGCTCTGCCCGGACCGGACGGTCAGCCGGTCGCGGTGGGCGCGGCGGGCGCGTGGCGGGTCCTCTACTTCTTCCCCGGCGCGTACGCGCCCGGCACGCCGGGCCACCCGCCGGGCTGGGCGGAGATTCCCGGTGCGCGGGGCTGCACCCTGGAGTCGACCACCTACGCCAGGCGGCACCCGGATTTCCGGGCCGCCGGGGTCGAGGTGTACGGGATCAGCACCCAGCGACCCGACCAGCTCGCCGAGTTCGCCGCGTACGCCGAGCTGCCGTTTCCGTTGCTGTCCGACCAGGACGGCCGGCTGGGCGCGGGGCTGCTGCTGCCGGTGTTCCGCGCCGGCGGGATGACCCGGTTCAAGCGGCTGACGCTGCTTGTCGACCCGTCGGCGGTGGTCCGGGCCGTGCAGTTCCCGGTCACCGATCCGGCCGGCTCGGTGGACGAGATGCTCGCCCTGGTCCGGCAGCACACGACGGTCCCCGGCTGACGCGCCGCGTCAACCGGGGACCGGGGAAATCGTCAGGCCGGGAGCGTCCAGCGCTGGTTGGCGCCGGCGAAGCAGTCCCAGATCTGCAACCGGGTGCCGTCGGCGGAGCTGTTGTCGGTGGCGTCCAGGCACTTGTTCGACTGCGGGTTGCGCAGGGTGCCGTTGGACTGCGCCTGCCAGACCTGCGCGCCGCTGCCGTTGCAGTCCCAGAGCTGGACCTTCGCGCCGTTGGCGGTGGAGCCGCTGGCGACGTCGGCGCACTTGCCGAGGGCGCGCAGCGTGCCGTCGCTGGCCACCGTCCAGGTCTGGGCGGTGGTGCCGTTGCAGGTCCAGAGCTGGATGGCGGCGCCGTTGGCGGTGCTGGCCGAGGCCACGTCGACGCACTTGCCGCCGATGCCGGTGATCCGCCCGGTACGACCGGTCGGCGGCGGGGTCGTGCCGCCCATGATGGTGTCGTACATCGCGCTGAGCAGCGAGGTCGAACCGCTGGTGTCCTGGGTCAGCTCCCAGTTCATCACGCCGCCGGCGTTCGCGAGGGCCCACTGCGTCTTGCGCTTGACCATCGGGATGCCGTTCCAGCACTGCTGCGCGCCGCCGATGCTGGCGCAGTCCCGGTTGGCGTTCGCCGGGTCCATGCCGACCAGCGCGGAGTAGGTGTAGTAGCCGGGGCGGCTGTAGAACGGGATGCCGAGCACCGCCTTGCTGGCCGGCAGGCCCCGGGCCTTCCACAGGTTGACGCTGTTGATCGACCAGTCGTAGCCGGCGTGCGGGTTGCCGCCGTCGTACGCCATGATGTTGAGCCAGTCGACCTGGTTGAACACGGCGGGCTGGATGCCGTCGAGGTAGTAGCCCTCGGAGACCACGGCGGCGGTGAGCAGCTTGCCACGGCTGCGCAGCGCGCTGCCGAGCTGCGTCATGAGCGCGGTGTAGTTGTTGGCCGAGGCGCCCGGGTCGGGGTACTCCCAGTCCATGTCGACGCCGTCGAGGTTGTACTGGTTGACGAAGTTGACCAGGTTGTTGACGAAGGTGGTCCGGGTGGTGGCGTTGGCCGCGAGGGCCTCGAAGGCCGAGTCGTTGCCGTCGTTCCAACCGCCGACCGCGATCGAGACCTTGACGTTGTTGGCGTGCCCCGCGGAGACCAGCGAGGAGAGCCGCGCCCCGTCGACGCCCTGGAGGCTGCCGTTGCTGTTCGGCAGCACGAAGGCGTAGTTGATGTGGGTGAGTTTGTTGAACTGGATCGCGTTGATGTTGCCGGTCCAGGAGGGCATGTAGCCGACGCTCTTGAAGTTGTTCGGCAGCACCACGGCTTGCGCGGCGGTGGACGTGACGGTGAGGGTGGCGGCGGCGGTGGCCAGCGCGAGGAGGCCGGCGGCGAGGGCGCGGCGCAGTGGTGAGGACATCGGGGGCCTTCCCGTGGGCGGGGACGACGGCACCGCCCGCGCGGGGTTGTCGCGGGCGGACGGTACGGGGGACGCGGGAACGGGTGGGCCTCGAGGCAGCCAAATCTTAAAGAGTGTTAACTGTGCGAGTCAATCAACATGGGTGGATTTCCGGAGCGTCGGCGTCGATATGGAGTTTGCCCAAACGACCGTTAAGCTGACGGGATGGGAGTCGCCGCGCTGTACCCACCGGACCGGCTGGCCGCCGCGCGGCGCGCCACCGCCGCCGCCGGCCTGGACGCCCTGCTGCTCACCCCCGGCTCCGACCTGCGCTACCTGACCGGGTACGACGCCCACGCGGGGGAGCGGCTGACCTGCCTGGTGCTGCCCGCCGAGGGCGAGCCGACGCTGATCGTGCCGAGACTGGAACGCCCGGCCGCGGAGGCATCGCCCGCGCCGGCCACCGGGGTACGCATCGTCGACCACGTCGACGGCACCGACCCGTACCCCCTGGTGGTCGCCGCCCTCGACGGCCCGGTGGCGGCGGTCGGGCTGGCCGACCGGATGTGGGCCGAGCAGGTCCTCGCCCTGCGCGCGGCGCTGCCCGGCGCCACCCAACGGCTCGCCGGGGACGTGCTGCGCGAGTTGCGCATCCGCAAGTCCCCAGCGGAGGTCGCGGCGCTCGCCGAGGCCGGGGCGGCGATCGACGAGGTGCACCTGCGGATGGGCGAGTGGCTGCGCCCGGGACGCACCGAGGCCGAGGTCGCCACCGACATCGCCGCGGCGATCCGGGAGGCCGGGCACGTCACCGTCGACTTCGTCATCGTCGCGGCCGGACCGAACGGCGCGAGCCCGCACCATGGCACCTCGGACCGCCCGATCGGGGCCGGCGAGCCGGTGGTGGTCGACATCGGCGGCACGATGGCCTCGGGCTACCGCTCGGACTGCACCCGCACCTACCTGGCGGGCGGGCCGGCGCCGGCCGACTTCCTCGACTACTACGGGGTGCTGCGCGACGCCCAGCGCGCCGCCGTCGCGGCGGTGCGACAGGGGGTCACCGGGGCGGCGGCCGACGCGGCGGCCCGCGAGCCGATCGCCGCCGCCGGTTTCGGCGACGCGTTCCTGCACCGCACCGGCCACGGCATCGGTCTGGACGGTCACGAGGAGCCGTACCTGGTGGCGGGCAACGACCGGCCCCTGGAGGCCGGCATGGCGTTCTCCATCGAACCGGGCATCTACCTGGCGGGTCGGCACGGCGCCCGCATCGAGGACATCGTCGTCTGCACCACGGACGGCGTGCAACGGCTCAACACCACCCCCACGGAGCTCATCGCGCTATGACTGTCGACCGGATCCTGCCCACCGACGAGGCCCACGACCTGCTGGGTCTCGCCACCGAGCTCGCCGACCGCGAGCTCGCGCCGAAGGCCGCCGCCTTCGAGGAACGCGCCGAGTTCCCCCGCGAGGTGCTGCGTACCCTCGGCCGCGCCGGCCTGCTCGGCCTTCCCTACCCCGAGGAGTACGGCGGCGCGGCCCAGCCGTACGAGGTGTACCTGCAGGTGCTGGAGATCCTGGCCAGCCGGTGGCTCGCGGTCGCCGAGGCGGTGAGCGTGCACACCCTGTCCTGCTACCCGGTCGCGCAGTTCGGCAGCGCCGAGCAGCGCAAACTGCTGCCGGACATGATCGGCGGCGAGTTGCTGGGCGCGTACTGCCTGTCCGAGCCGCAGGGTGGCTCGGACGCGGCGGCGCTGAGCACCCGGGCGGTCCTCGACGGGGACGCGTACGTGCTGTCCGGGACCAAGGCCTGGATCACCCACGCCCGGTCGGCGGACTTCTACAACGTCTTCTGCCGTACCGGCGGGCCGGGTCCGAAGGGGATCTCCTGCCTGCTCGCCGACGCGGGCACCGCGGGCATCGCCCCGCAGGCCGCCGAGCGGACGATGGGTCTGCGCTCGTCCCCGGTGGCGCAGATCGTCTTCGAGGACGCGCGGGTCCCCGCCGACCGGTTGATCGGCGGGGAGGGGGCGGGCTTCACCATCGCGATGTCCGCCCTGGACTCCGGCCGGCTGGGCATCGCCGCCTGCGCGGTCGGGCTGGCCCAGGCGGCGCTGGACTACGCGGTCGCCTACGCCCGGGAGCGGCAGCAGTTCGGCCGGTCCATCATCGACTTCCAGGGCCTCGGGTTCCTGCTCGCCGACGCGGCCACCCAGATCTCCGCCGCCCGCGCGCTGACCCTCGCGGCGGCCCGGCTGCGCGACGCCGGTCGCCCGTACGCGATCGAGGCGGCCAAGGCGAAGCTCTTCGCCACCGACACGGCGATGCGGGTGACCACCGACGCCGTGCAGGTGCTCGGCGGCGCCGGGTACGTGGCCGACCACCCGGTGGAGCGGTACATGCGCGAGGCGAAGGTGTTGCAGATCGTGGAGGGCACCAACCAGATCCAGCGGATGGTGATCTCCCGGGCCCTCACCCGGGACTGACGACGGCCCGTGGTGGTGCGGCTTCGGTGGGTGCCTCACGGCCCGTCGCGGCCTGCCACCCGGCTACCTCGTCGCCGTCGGGCGGTTTTCCCGGTAGGTTGCACGCCGTGGAGGAGATCGACCGCGCCATCGTCGCCGCGCTGACCGCCGACGGCCGTCTGTCGTACACCGACCTGGCCGAGAGGGTGGGGCTGTCGGTGTCGGCGGTGCACCAGCGGGTGCGCCGGCTGGAGCAGCGCGGAGTCGTCAAGGGGTACGCGGCCCGGGTGTCGTTCGAGGCGCTGGACCTGCCGCTGACCGCGTTCGTGGCGATCCGCCCGTTCGACCCGTCGCAGCCGGACGACGCGCCGGAGCGGCTGGCCCACCTGCCCGAGATCGACTCCTGCTACTCGGTCGCGGGGGAGGACTTCTACCTGCTGTTGGTGCGGGTGGCCAGCCCGACCGATCTGGAGCGGCTGTTGCAGGAGATCCGCACCTCGGCCAACGTCACCACCCGCACCACTGTGGTGCTGTCCACGCCGTACGAGCACCGGCCGCCGAAGATCAGTGCCGCGCCGCCGAGTCGGTCGCGGTCCCGGGCGCCGGAGGAGCCGGCTGGTTCCACCGCAGGATGACCTGCCGGCCGTGCTCGTGACCGAGCGCGCTGACGGTGGCGGTGTCCAGGCGTAGCCGTGCGCCGGCGGACGGGGGCAGGCCGATCCAGCGGGCGCCGAGCACCCGCAGGCTGTGCGCGTGCCCGACCAGCGCGACGGTGCCCTGGTCGAGCAGCGGGGTGACCCGGGCCAGGACCCGGTCGACCCGTTCGCCGACCTGCTCGGGGGACTCGCCGCCGGGGCAGCCGTCGGTCCAGATGTTCCAGTGCGGCTGGTCGTCGTGGATGTCGACGGTGGTGCGGCCCTCGTACTTGCCGTAGTTCCACTCGCTGAGGTTCTCGTCGACGCCGTCGACGGTGAGCCCGGCGAGCTGCGCCGTGCGCAGCGCGCGGGACCGGGGGCTGGCGAGCACGGTGACGAAGCGCCGGCCGGCCAGGAACGCGGCCAGGGTACGGGCCTGCCGCTCGCCGTCGGGGGTCAGCTCCAGGTCGGTGTACGAGGTGTGCCGCAGGCTGGCGCTCCACGTGGTCTCGCCGTGCCGGATCAGCAGGAGCTCTCCCATACGGCCAGTTAACCACCGACCTGGCGGCGATCTCCCGGCCCTCCCACAACCTATCTTCCTAGGATGCCGTAGCGGTTGTGCCGACCGGCACCACCGGTTTCGGCACCGGTTTCGGCGCCGGGAGAGCGGGCATGCGGACGGGGACAGTCGCCAGACCGAGGAGGCGCGATGAGCTTCACCGAGAAGGCACGCAACAAGGTCGAGCAGATGGCCGGCGCGGCGCGGGAGCGCATCGGCGACATGACCGACAACGAGCGGATGCGGGGCGAGGGCGCCAGTCAGCAGAGCGACGCGCGCGCCAAGCAGGCTGGTCAGAACGTCAAGGACGCCGGTCGCAACGTGAAGGACTCGTTCACGAAGTGACCTGAGCGGTTCGCGGGGTCCCCGGGGCGTGTCGTCGCCCGGGGACCCTCAACGTGCTGCGGCTACTGTCGCTGGGTGACGGTGCTGCGTTCCCTGGTGTTGTTCGCGCTGGCCGCGCTGGCCGAGATCGGCGGCGCGTGGCTGGTCTGGCAGGGGTGGCGGGAGCAGCGAGGGCTCTGGTGGATCGCGGCCGGCGTGGTCGCGCTGGGCCTGTACGGGTTCGTCGCCACGTTCCAGCCGGACGCGAACTTCGGCCGGATACTGGCCGCGTACGGCGGGGTGTTCGTGGCCGGTTCGTTGGGTTGGGCGATGGTGGTGGACGGCTTCCGCCCGGACCGGTGGGATGTGACCGGAGCGGCCCTGTGCCTGCTGGGCGTGGCGGTCATCATGTACGCCCCCCGCTCCTGACCTCGCCGATCTTGCACAAGCTGTCGTGAGATAAGGGGCGTATCTCCGCGTGTCGACGACAGCTTGTGCAAGATCGGCGCGACGGGGCGGTGAGGGCCTTTCGCGTCTGCCATGATCTCCGGCGTGATCCGGGCTCGGCTTGGTGTGCTTGTCGTGGCGGCGCTCGTCGGCTCCGCGGGCTGTACGGCGTCGCGGGTGCCGCCGGCGGACCAGCCGGTCTTCGTCGGCTCGTCCGCCTCGTCGACGCCGTCCGTGGCGTCTGCTTCGCCGTCGCTCGACGCCGCTCCGACAGTGGCGCCGTCGAGCGCCGCCGCGCCCGCGCCGTCGACGGGTGTCCGGTCGCCGTCGGTGGGTGCCGCAGTCCCGGGCGCCGTACCGACCGGGACCCCGGCCCCTGTGGTCGACCACGGGCCGCGGATCGGTGACAAGGTCGCGTTGACCTTTGACGCGGACATGACCGATGCGATGCTGGCCAACCTGCGGTCCGGTCGGGTGCGGTCGTACGCCAACCTGCGCATCCTCGACCTGCTGGAACGGGAGCGGGTCCCGGCCACGTTCTTCCTGACCGGCAAGTGGGTGCGGCGGTATCCGGACGTGACCCGGCGGATCGCCGGTAATCCGCGCTTCGAGTTGGCCAATCACACGTACGGGCACGCCGCGTTCACCAGGGACTGCTACGACCTGCCGGCCCAGCCGGTGAGCGAGTTACGCGAGGACGTGGCGAGGACGTTCGAGGTGATCGCACCGTACGGGGGTCGGCAGACCCGCTACTTCCGCTTTCCCGGGTTGTGCCACGACGCGGCGGCGCTGGAGGCCCTGGCGCCGTTGGGCGTGACGGTGGTGGACGGCGACGTGGTCAGCGGTGATCCGTTCGCGCGGGCGTGGAAGCCGCTGGTACGGGCGGTGCTGGAGCACGTCCGTCCCGGGTCGGTGGTGATCATGCATGTGACCGAGGCGAACGCGCCGATGACCGACGAGGCGTTGCCGCACATCCTGGCCGGGTTGCGGGAGCGAGGGCTGGTGCCGGCGCCGTTGTCCGAGGTGTTGGCCGGCGCCTGACCGGCACGCGTACTGGCGCAGACCGAGCGGTATCAGGCTGGTTCCGGGCGGCTGCCGTCGTGGTCGACGCGTCGTGAGGGCCGCAGGGCGTCGGTCACCAGCATCAGCACCAGGACGCCGGTGATGGTGACGAGCTGGACGGGTGCGGGGAGGGCAGGGCCGATGGCGATCGTTGCCAGCACCGCGAGCACGGCGGTGGGTCGGCTGAGGGTGATGCCCAGGCGCAGGGCGCGGCGGGTGGCGGTGACACCGGTCAGGAAGAGGGCGACGCCGCCGCTGAGGGCGAGGGCGGCGCCGGGGGCAGCCGGTTCATCGGGATGGGCGACGGCGGCGTGCAGGCCGCTGACGGTGGCGATGACCCCGAGCAGTAGCAGGAAGTGGGGGAGGACGTAGGCGCGGGCGGCCATCCGGCTACGCGCGGCGGGTGCGACGGCGGCGAGGGCAGCTTCCGAGGATCGGGTGTCGGTCAGGTAGGTCCACCACAGGGCGACGGGTAGGGCGAGGGCGAGCATGATCGCGGCGGCCGCACCGGCGGTGAGCTGTTCGGTGGGTACTCCCATGCCGATGGCGACGACGGACTCGCCGAGCGCGACGATGACGAGCAGGCCGTGTCGTTCGACGAAGTGCGCCGGGCGCAGGTGGAAGGCGGCGGGGGCGCCGGTCCAGGATAGGTGGGGTAGTAGGTAGGGCAGGACGAACTGGGTGAACACGGCGGCGACCCAGAGGGCGGTCACGACGTGGCCGGTGAACGCGGAGGCGGCCAGGACGAGCAGGGCTGCGCCGATGTTGTAGGGGGCGAGTCGGAGTGCGCCGCTGCGGGCGTCGGAGCCCAGGAACAGGATGAGGTGTACGGCGACGACGACGAGATAGCCGACGGCGAAGAGTACGCCGGTGTCGGTCAGAGCATCGGGTAGGGCGATGGCGGTGAGCAGGAATCCGGCCATGCCGGCGAAGAGCAGTGTTTTGGTGGCACTTGATCGGGGTGGCAGGTGGTTGGTGAGCCAGGCGTAGCCGGTGTAGAGGTACCAGAGCAGGCCGAGGAGCAGGGCGGTGCGGCCGAAGCCGGCCCAGGTGAGGTCAGTTTCGAGGACGTCGGCGAGTTGGGTGACGGTGAGGACGAAGACGACGTCGAAGAACACCTCGTCGAGCGTGACCCGGTCGGGGGTGGGCCTCGGCTGTCCCATGGTGGTGGACGCTAGCCGTCCGCGGCGTGGGGCATTCCCGAGTTGACGATTCTCCGGGGCGCGGGCGGCCGGTGACGGGAACGGCGGCGCCTCCGGGGGGTGATTGCCCGGGGGCGCCGCCGTGGGTGGGTCAGTCGTCGCGGTGGTCGGTCCACCACTGCTGGCCGTCGGCGGGCAGGGTGTCGATCGGGTCGTAGTAGGCGTAGCGCTTGTTGAGCGCTTCGAGGTCGGCGGACTCGATGGAGGTGCGGTAGTTCTTGGTCCAGTAGGAGATGCCGCGCGCGCGGTCGTAGTCGGTGAGCATGTGCACCCAGCGCTTGCCGACGAACGGGACGTCGCAGACGATCCGGGGGGTGGCGTAGCCGGGGAGGTAGCCCATGATGTCGTGCTGGAGCTGCTGGGCGTGCCAGACCGGGACGCGCCAGTGTTCGGCGTTGGGGATCATGTCGCACATGTAGAAGTAGTAGGGCAGGATGCCGGCCTCACCCTGCAGGGCGAAGCAGAGGTCGAGCAGGTCGGTGGTGGTGGCGTTGACGCCGCGCATGAGCACGCCCTGGTTGCGGACGTCGCGGACGCCGACGTCGAGGGCGGTCTGGGCGGCCTTGGCGACCAGTGGGGTGAGCGACTGGGCGTGGTTGACGTGGGTGTGGATGGCGAGGTTGACGCCGCGGCGGGCGGCGGTGCGGGCGACGCGTTCGAGGCCTTCGACGACGTCGGGTTGCAGCCAGTGTTGGGGGAGGCCCATGAGGGCCTTGGTGGCGAGTCGGATGTCGCGGACCGTCTCCAGTTCCAGCAGGCGCATGAGGTACGACTCGAGGTTGCGCCAGGGGACGTTGGCGACGTCTCCGCCGGAGACGACGACGTCGCGGACGCCGGGGTGGGCCTTGAGGTAGGCGATGTGGGCGTCGTAGCGGTCGACGGGTTTGAGGGTGAGTTTGAGTTTGTCGACGGCGGGGGTGGAGTTGCCGACGAGGTCCATCCGGGTGCAGTGGCCGCAGTACTGCGGGCAGGTGGAGAGCAGTTCGGCGAGGACCTTGGTGGGGTAGCGGTGGGTGAGGCCTTCGGCGACCCACATGTCGTGCTCGTGGAGGCTGTCGCGGCTGGCGTAGGGGTGTGAGGGCCAGTCGGTGCGTCGGTCGGAGGCGACGGGGATCATGTAGCGGCGGATGGGGTCGGCGAGGAATGCCTCGGTGGTCATCGGCGCGTGCGGCACCATCGTGTTGATCATTTGGGGTGGCACCAGCATGGACATGGTGGCCTGGGTCTTCTGGTCGGCTTCGAGGTCGGCGTAGAAGGTGTCGTCGACGAGGTCGCCGAGGACGGCGCGGAGTTGCTTGACGTTCTTGACGCAGTTGACGCGTTGCCACTGGGCGGATTCCCACTGGTCGCGGGTGACGTGGCGCCAGCCGGGGAAGCGGGTCCAGTCGGGTTCGACCAGGGGGCGGCGGTGGTATTCGTAGGGCTGCCCGGCGGTCGGGGTGGCGACCGGGGCGTGACGGGGGTGCGGGATGGTGTGGGTCACGGCCCCTCCTCGGTGGTGCGGTTGCTCGGCGGTGCTCGAAGGCTACTGGAAAATATTCGGCAGAGAAATTAGTCTGCCGTAAGTTTTCCCGTTACGCGAGCCTTGATCGGGGCTTCGGGCGGCTGGGCAGGGGAGGTTGGCGTGACGTCACCGGTGGGGCTGCACCGCGTCGTGCAACCGGCGGGGGTGCTGCCGCAGGCGGCCTGGCGGCTGGACGCGTCGGCGGCGATCGCGCCGAACGAGGTGCGGATCCGGGTGCAGCGGCTGAACCTGGACGCGGCGAGCTTCCGGCAGTTGTCGGAGAAGCACGGCGGTGACGGTGACGCGGTCCGCGCCGAGGTGCTGGAGATCATCTCGACCCGGGGGAAGATGCAGAACCCGGTGACCGGGTCCGGCGGGATGCTGATCGGTGTCGTGGAGGAGGCCGGTCGGCGGTCTCCGCTCGGGCTCAGAGCGGGTGAGCGGGTCGCGACGCTCGTGTCGTTGACGTTGACACCGTTGGTGATCACCGACGGGTTGGCCCGGTGGGATGGGCGCAGCGAGCAGGTGCCGTGTGACGGGTGGGCGATCCTGTTCGCCCGCTCCATCGCCGCGGTGCTGCCCGACGACGAGGACCCGCAGTTGTCCCTCGCGGTGCTGGACGTGTGCGGGGCGCCGGCGTTGACCGCCCGGGTGGTGTCGCGCTATGTCGAGGACCGGGGGCGGGCCGGTGATCCGTCGCCGGTGCGGGTGGCGGTGATCGGTGGGGCTGGCAAGAGCGGGTCGCTGTCGCTCGCCGCGGCGCGGAGGGCGGGCGCCGCCCGTACCGTCGGGGTGGTGCCGGTGGAGGCGGAGCGCGACGCGCTGGCGGCGGCCGGCCTGGCGTCGGTGGTGGCGTTGGCCGACGCGCGGGACCCGGTGGGGTTGTCCACGGCGGTGGCGACGGCGTTGGGCGCTCCGGCGGATGTGACGGTGGTCTGCGTGGACGTGCCGGGGTGTGAGCACGGGGCGGTGTTGGCCACCGCGGACGGCGGCACGGTGATCTTCTTCTCGATGGCGACGAGCTTCTCCGCGGCGGCGTTGGGCGCGGAGGGGCTGGCGGCGGACGTGACGATGCTGGTGGGCAACGGGTACGTGCCCGGGCACGCGGAGTTGGCGTTGGGGTTGCTGCGGGCCGAGCCGGGGGTGCGTCAGCTGTTCACGGCGCGGATCGCGGCAGACTGAGGTCATGACGAACCCCTCGACGTTGTACCGCGGCGGCGTGCTGCACTGTCCGGCCGACCCGAGCGCGACCGCGCTGCTGGTGTCCGGTGGGCGGATCGCCTGGTTGGGGACCGACGGTGACGCGCCGCCGGCCGACCGGGTGGTGGATCTGGACGGCGCGCTGGTGACGCCGGCGTTCGTGGACGCGCACGTGCACGCCACCGACACCGGGTTGGCGTTGTCCGGGCTGGATCTGTCCGGGGTGCGCTCGGCCGGGCAGCTGCTGGACGCGGTGGCGGGTTTCGCGGCGGGCCTGCCGGCGGACGCGGTGGTGCTGGGCCACGGCTGGGACGAGTCGGCGTGGTCGGACGCGACGTTGCCGGACGCGGTGGCGTTGGACCGGGCGGCCGGTGGGCGGCGGGTGTACCTGTCGCAGGCGTCGATCCACTCCGCGTTGGTGTCGTCAGCGTTGCTGGCGGCGTGCCCGCAGGTGGTCGAGGCGGCGGGGTACGACGTGTCGGGGTGGTTGCGGCGCGACGCGCACCACGTGGTGCGGGCGGCGGCGCAGGGGTCGGTGAGCCGGGCGCAGCGGGTCGCCGCGCAGCGGGTGGCGTTGGCGCACGCGGCGTCGCTGGGTATCGCGGCGGTGCACGAGTGCGGTGGTCCGGAGATCTCCGATGAGGAGGACTTCACCGGGTTGCTGGGCATCTCCGGGGCGGGGTTGCCGGAGGTGTACGGGTACTGGGGTGAGCTGGGTGGCGCGGCGCGGGCCCGGGAGTTGGGCGCGGTGGGCGCCGGTGGGGACCTGTTCGCCGACGGGGCGTTGGGGTCGCGCACGGCGCACGTGTCGCGGGCGTACGGCGACGGTGACGGGTGCGGGCACGGGTACCTGACGGCGGAGCAGGTGCGTGATCACCTGGTGGACTGCGCGGCGCACGGCATGCAGGGCGGGTTCCACGCGATCGGCGACGCGGCGATCGGCACGGTGCTGGAGGGTTTCGCGGCGGCGGCGGCGTCGGTGGGTGTGGAGCGGTTGCGGGCGGCCCGGCACCGCATCGAGCACGCGGAGATCATGAACAAGCGGTTGATCGCCGGGTTCGTCGAGTACGGGATCGTGGCGAGCATGCAGCCGGCGTTCGACAGGTTGTGGGGTGGCGCGGGTCGGATGTACGAGGCGCGGTTGGGGTTGGACCGGGCGTTGGAGTCGAACCCGATGGGTGCGATGCACTCGGTCGGGGTGGCGTTGGCGTTCGGGTCGGATTCGCCGGTGACGCCGTTGGATCCGTGGGGGTCGGTGCGGGCGGCGGCGGCGCACCACAACCCGACGCAGCGGATGGGTGTGCGGTCGGCGTTCGCGGCGCACACCCGGGGTGGGTGGCGGGCGGTGCACCTGGACGTCGAGGGGGTTCTCGCGTTGGGCGCGCCGGCGACGTTCGCGGTGTGGTCGACGCCGGCGGGGGTGGAGCGGGGCCTGCCGGTGCTGCTGGCCGAGGACCCGGAGTTGCGGGGTCCGGACGACCCGACGCCGTTGCCGGTGTGCCGGCGGTTGGTGCTGCGCGGTGAGGTCATCTACGAGGAGGGGTCGTCGTGAGCGGGCGCAGCGAGCGAACCCTCGGGCACGGAAACGAGTGGGTTGTCGATGAGCAAGCTTGATCTTGATCCGGTGCTGGTGGCGCGGGCGCGGGAGTTGGCGCGGCGGGCCGGGCAGCCGGTGGTGGACCTGGCACGCAGCCACACGACGGTGTCGGTGGAGCGGGCGGTGCTGCGCCTGGCCGGGGTGAGCGGCGCCGACCCGGACGGCATCCCGTGGGTGAACCGGCTCGTCGACGCGGTCGTCGCGGACGTCGGCCTGGGTCACGGGGTGGCGGTGCCGGTGTTCGACGCGCTGGCCCGGGAGGGCAGCGCTGATGTGACGTTGCTGGCGCAGAAGGCCGCCGCCGGGTCGGTGCGCTTCGCGGTGCCGTCGGGGCGGGCGGCCACGGCGGCCCGGTCGGCGGCCCGCAGGGCGGTCGGCGCGGGCATCCGGCGCATCGACCGGCGGCGCGCCGAACGGGACCGGCTGGTCAAGCGGCACGGTGACCCGGCGCGGCGGCCGTGGATCTACCTGATCGTGGCGACCGGGGACATCTACGAGGACATTCCGCAGGCGCAGGCGGCGGCGCGTGCGGGCGCGGACGTGATCGCGGTGATCCGCTCCACCGGGCAGTCGTTGCTGGACTACGTGCCCGAGGGCGCGACCCGGGAGGGTTTCGCCGGCACGTACGCCACGCAGGAGAACTTCCGGTTGATGCGGGCGGCGTTGGACGAGTCGTCGAAGGAGGTGGGCCGCTACGTGCGGCTGACCAACTACGCGTCGGGGTTGTGCATGCCGGAGATGGCGACCCTGGCCGGGTTGGAACGCCTGGACATGATGTTGAACGACTCGATGTACGGGATTCTGTTCCGCGACATCAACCCGGTGCGCACGTTCGTCGACCAGCGGTTCTCCCGGCAGGTGCACGCCCGTGCGGGGATCATCATCAACACCGGTGAGGACAACTACCTGACCACCGCCGACGCTGTCGACGAGGCGCACACGGTGACCGTGTCGCAGCTGCTCAACGAGTTCTTCGCGCACGAGGCCGGGCTGGCGGACTGGCAGTTGGGCCTGGGGCACGCGTTCGAGATCAACCCGGAGGTGCCGGAGTCGTTCCGCCTGGAGTTGGCGCACGCCCTGCTGGCGCGGGAGTTGTTCCCGGACGCGCCGTTGAAGTGGATGCCGCCGACGAAGCACATGACCGGGGACGTGTTCCGGGGCAACCTGCTCGACGGGTTCTTCAACCTGGCGGGGACGCTGACCGGGCAGGGCATCCTGCTGGTGGGGATGATGACCGAGGCGGTGGTCACGCCGTGGTTGTCCGACCGGGACATCGCCCTGCAGAACGTGCGGTACGTGCTGGGCGCGGCCGGCGGTTTGCACGAGGACTTCGTGCCGGCGCCGGACGGGTTCATCCGCCGCCGGGCCAACCAGGTCCTCGGTGAGGCGTTGGACCTGCTGGAGCGCATCGGGGAGCAGACGTTGCTGACGGCGATCGCCGAGGGCACCTTCGGGATCATGAAGCGGCCCGCGGACCGGGGCAAGGGCCTCGACGGGGTCGCCGCGCACGAGCCGGACTACTGCAACCCGGCCACCGACATCCTGGAGGCGGCGTGAGCGAGCGAACCAGCCAGCACGGCGGTGGCGTGAGTAAGGCGATTGTTCGGCCGTACGGGGACACCACCGGCGACGGGATGGTGCAGGTGTCGTTCACCCTGCCGGTGCCGCACGACAAGCGGGCCGAGGGCGCGGCGGTGCAGTTGGCCAACAAGATGGGCATCGACCCGGCGATGCTGGTGCACGCCAAACCGATGGGCGACGGGTTCACGTTCTTCGTGGTGTACGGGCGGGTCAACCACCTGGTGGACCTGAACGCGGTGCAGGTCGTGGAGCGGGACTTCGCGCTGCTGTCGGCGAAGGACGTCAACACGGTCATCAAGCAGCGGTTACGGCGCAAGCTGTCGGTGGTCGGCGCGTGCATCGGCACCGACGCGCACACGGTGGGCATCGACGCGATCCTCAACGTCAAGGGCATCGCGGGGGAGAAGGGCCTGGAGTACTACCGGGAGCTGAAGGTCACCAACATGGGCGCGCAGGTCAGCGTGCCGGATCTGGTGGAGACCGCCCGGGCGGAGAAGGCCGACGCGGTGCTGGTGTCGCAGGTGGTCACCCAACGCGACGCGCACCTGCACAACACCCGGGAGATGTCCGCGGCGTTCCGGGAGGCCATGCCGGCCGGTAAGCGGCCGCTGCTGATCGTCGGCGGGCCGCGGTTCGACGAGACGATGACCGACGAGTTGGGTGTGGACCGGATCTTCGGCCGGGGCACCACGCCCGGCGAGGTGGCCAGTTACCTGGTCCACGCTCTGATCACGCAGGGGAGGGCGACGGCATGACCGACGCACGGCTCGGGTTGACGGTGACGCACCGGCGGTATGTGCCGTACTCGCACGCGCACTACGCCGGCAACCTCGTCGACGGGGCGTACGCCCTGGGGTTGTTCGGTGACGTCGCCACGGAGGTGTGCATCCGTACCGACGGCGACGAGGGGCTGTTCGCCGGGTACTCCGACGTGCGGTTCAGCGCGCCCATCCACGCCGGGGACGTGGTGGAGGTGACCGCGCAGGTGTCGCGGGTGGGTGCCCGCAGCCGCACCCTTCAGTTGAGCTGCGTGGTGGTGTGCCGGGGCCGCCCGGAGCGGTCCGCGTCCGCCGCGGAGGTCCTGGACCCGCCGGTCGTGGCGGTCACCGCGACCGGCACCGTGGTCGTTCCCGCCTCGTCGTGAGCCTGGCGGTCTGCGCGGACGTCGGTTCGACGTACACCAAGGTCGCCGTGGTGGACCTGGCCGGCGGTGTGCTGGTCGGCGCGGCGTCGACGCCCACCACGGTGGGCACCGACGTGCTGCGGGGCCTGGACGCCGCGGTCGCGGCGGCCACCGCCGGGCTCGGTGCCCGTGACGTGCCGTGGTACGTGTGCTCGTCCGCCGGTGGCGGGTTGCGGCTGGCGGTGATCGGGTACGAGCCGCTGGTCACCGCGCAGGCCGGGCGTCGGGTCGGGTTGTCCGCCGGCGCGCACGTGGTGCACGTGGCGGCCGGTCGGCTCGGCGCGGCGGAGCTGACCGCGGTGCGGGCGGCCCGCCCGGACGTGGTGCTGCTCGTCGGCGGCACCGACGGCGGGGACACCGACACCGTCACCCACAACGCGACCCGGTTGGCGCGGGCGCGGTGGCGGGTGCCGGTGGTGTACGCGGGCAACAGCGACGCGCGCGCGGAGCTGACCGGCCTGTTGGACGCCGCCGGGGTGCCGGTGACGGGCGCGCAGAACGTCCTGCCGCGCATCGGGGTGCTCGCGCCGGCGTCGGCGCGGGCGGCGATCCGGGCGGTGTTCCTGCGGCACGTCATCGGAGGTAAACGACTGTCCAGGGGCACCCGTTTCGCCCGGCTGGTGCGGGCGGCCACCCCGGACGCGGTGCTCACCGGCGTGGAGGTGCTCGCCGACAACCTCGGCGGGGACCTGGCCGTCGTGGACGTCGGCGGGGCCACCACCGACGTGTACTCGGTGCTCACCCCGGACGAGCGGGCCACCGGGCCGGGCCGGGAGGTCGCCGGCAGCCTGTGGCGGGCCCGCACCGTGGAGGGGGACCTGGGCATGCGGTGGAGCGCGCCCGGGGTCGTCCGCGCGGCGGTGGAGGAGCGGCTGCTCACCGCCGCCGACGACCTCGCCGACGCCGCCGCACGGCGCGCGGCCGACCCGGCGTTCCTGGCGGTCGACGACGTCGAACGGGCCGCGGACCAGCGCATCGCCACCCTCGCGGCGACGGTGGCGCTGCGCCGGCACGCCCGCGGCGCCGGCACCGGTGAGCGGACCGGGCGGGACCTGCGCGACGTACGGCTGCTGGTGGGCTCGGGTGGGGTGCTGCGGCACGCGCCGGCCGACGTGGCCGGGCAGGTGTTGGCGACGGTCCTCGCCGACCACGCCGGCGGGTGGGCGGTGCCGCGCGCCGCCGCCGCGGTCGTCGACGCCGACTACATGTTGGCCGCCGGAGGGTTGCTCGCCGAGGAGCACCGGGACGCCGCGCAGGCGCTGCTGCGTCACCACCTACGCACGCATTGAGACTCGCCGACCCGACACGCCGTGTCGCAACACACGACAGGCCGGGTGTGGGTTGACAAGCGACGGGGGTCGCCACGTACCGTCTTTGAGTCCTACCACGGGAAGCGGCTGTTGTTCGCTTCGTCCCTTCGTCCGCTGGCCGAGCGACATGTTTTCAGCGTCATCGTCGCGGCGGCCAGGTCCAGCGGGCGGGGGTCGGCGGGGCGGCGCGAACCGGCCGCGATTACCGGTGTTTGGGCAGGGTGAGGTGCACGGCCAGTAGACAACGGCCCGGCGGGGGCAGCCAGTCCGCGTCCGGTCGGTCCGAAGGTCGTCGTGCCCCACCCTCGCCGCACCGGCCGGGAAGGGCCTGGGAGCATCGGGGCGCGGCGCAAGCCGCGCCCCGATTTCACACCCCCACCCCCACCCCCACCCCCCCCCACCCCCGCACCCCACCCCCCGCGCCGATCTTGCGGTTTCGGTCGTTGATCTGGGCGGGAATGCCCCTTATGTCGGTGCAGCGAGTGCAAGATCGACGGTGCGGGGCGGCGCGGTGTCCCCCGGCCCGGCGCGCCGCGGCCCGGCGCGGCCCGGCGCGGCCCGTGGCTCCGGCAGGCGGGTAGCCTTCGCCGGGTGATCGAGGTGAAGCTGCGGTGACGATGCTGGACCGGGATGAGAGCCTCACCGCGCCAGCGCCTACCCGAGCGGTCGTGACCGGCCGGCCGCTGCCGTTGCGGGTCGCCGCGCCCCTGGCGGTCGCCGCCGGGCTGGCCCTGCTGGTGGCGTTCCCGCCGTACGGGGTGTGGCCGCTCGCTCCCGTCGGGGTGGGCCTGCTGGCCGCCGCCGCGCACCGGCGGCGGTTGCGCGCCGGCGCCGGTCTGGGCTTCCTGACCGGGGTGGCGTTCTTCGCGCCCCTGCTGGCCTGGACGAACCTGCACACCGGCTACCTGCCGTGGGTGCTGTTGTCGCTGTTGCAGGCCGGCTACCTGGCGCTACTGGGCGCGGCCACCGCCTGGGTGTCGCCGCTGGCCGACCGCCGCCGGTGGGCGTGGCCGGCCCTGACCGGGCTGCTCTGGGTGGGGCAGGAGGCGCTGCGCGACCGCACCCCGTTCGGCGGGTTCCCGTGGGGGCGGCTGGCGTTCAGCCAGGACGAGTCCCCGCTGCTGCGCCTCGCGGCGCTCGGCGGCGCGCCCCTGGTGACGTTCGCGGTGGCGCTCGTCGGCGGGCTGCTGGTCACCGCCGCCTGGCGCCTCGGGGGCGCCCTGCGCCCCACCAGCCTCACCGGCACCGTGAGCACCGACACCGTGAGCGCCGACACCAGCAGCGCCGACCCGGCCGGTGGGCCGGCCGGGGCCGCCCCACGCACCGACCCCGTGCCGCCCGCCGACACCCCGGCGACGACCCGGAGCGCGCCGGCCCGACGGTGGGCGCCGGCGCTCGTACCGGCCGTGGTGGCCCTCGCGCTGACCGGGGCGGGGCTGCTCGTACCGGTCGCCGCCACCGGCTCCGGCGCCACCGTCACCGTGGCCATCGTGCAGGGCAACGTGCCCCGGCTGGGTCTGGACTTCAACGCCCAACGGCAGGCGGTGCTCAACAACCACGTCGACGCCACCGTCGAGCTGGCCGCCCGGGTGGCCGCCGGGCAGCAGCGTCGGCCCGACCTGGTGGTGTGGCCGGAGAATTCCAGCGACATCGACCCGCTGCGCAACCCGACCGCCGGGGCGCGGATCTCCCAGGCCGCCGACACCATCGGCGCGCCGATCCTGGTCGGCGCGGTGCTGCTCGGCCCCGGCCCCGGGCAGGTCCGCAACGCGGGCATCCTGTGGCGGCCCGGCACCGGCGCGGACCTGGGGCAGTTGTACACGAAACGGCACCCGGTGCCGTTCGCCGAGTACGTGCCGTTGCGCGACGTGGCCCGCATGGTCAGCAAGCAGGTCGACCTGATCCGCAACGACTTCGTGCCCGGCAGCACCCCGGGCGTGGTACGCGCCGGGCCCGCCGTGCTCGGCGACGTGATCTGCTTCGAGGTCGCCTACGACGAGGTGGTCCGTGACACCGTCACCGGTGGCGCCCAGTTGCTGGTGGTGCAGACCAACAACGCCACCTTCGACATCGCGGAGGCCCGACAGCAGTTGGCCATGGTGCGGCTGCGGGCGGTCGAGCACGGGCGGCCGGCGTTGATGGCCTCGACTGTCGGTGTGTCCGGGTTCGTGGCACCCGACGGGCGGGTAAGCGATGCCACCGGGTTCAACACCCGGGAGGTTGTGGTGCGGCAGCTGCGGCTCGACGACGGGCGTACCCTCGCCACCCGGCTGGGGTGGTGGCCGGAGGTGACGCTCGCCGCGCTGGCCGCCGCGGCCCTGGTCGGCGCGGCGGTGCTGCGCCGGCGGCAACGGGTCAGGCCCGGATAGCAACAGCCGGTGCGCCGGCGGGAGCGGAGGAACCGTGATCCAGGCGACCGATACGATCCGACGCACGGACGAGGTGCCCGGTGTGGGTCGGGTGCTGGTGGTGATTCCCACCTACAACGAGGCCGACAACATCGCCGCGATCGTGGGTCGGGTCCGCCGGGCCGCCCCGGCGGTGGAGATCCTCATCGCCGACGACAACAGCCCCGACGGCACCGGCGCGATCGCCGACGCCCTCGCCGACGGCGACGCGCACGTGCAGGTGCTGCACCGCCACGGCAAGGAGGGCCTCGGCGCGGCGTACCTGGCCGGGTTCGGGTGGGCGCGGGAGCGCGGCTACCAGGCGGTCGTGGAGATGGACGCGGACGGCTCACACGCCCCGGAGGACCTGCCGGCGCTGCTGGACGCCGCCCGCGACGCCGACGTGGTGATCGGGTCGCGGTGGACCGACGGGGCGCGGGTGCTCAACTGGCCGCTGCGGCGGCTGCTGCTCTCCCGTGGCGGCAACCTGTACGCGCGCCTCGCGCTGGGCATGCCGGTCTCGGACGCCACCGGCGGCTACCGGGTGTACCGGATCAGCGCGTTGGACGCCATCGACCTGGAGTCGGTGACCTCGCAGGGCTACTCGTTCCAGGTGGAGCTGTCCCGGTTGGCGCACCGGGCCGGGGTACGGATGGTGGAGGTGCCGATCACCTTCGCCGAACGCGAACGTGGGGACAGCAAGATGAGCCCGCGGATCGTGGCCGAGGCGCTGTGGCGGATCACCGCCTGGGGTGTGCGGGACCGGCGTCAGGCGGTGCGGCGGAGCCTGTACGGCACCCCCACCGGTCAGGTCCGGTGGCCGTGAGCCTGGCCGTGTCATGCTGGATGGGCGGGACACGTCCGCGGGAATGGCGATGAGGTGAGATGCGCCGAGGACTGAGGTTCGTACCGTTGGCCCTGTTGCTGGCGGTGGTGCTGGAGCTTGCGGTGTTCGTCTCGGTGGGGCGGGCGCTGGGGTTCGGGGTGGCGGTGCTGCTGGTGTTCGCCGCGTCCCTGCTCGGCATGGTGCTGCTGCGCCGTGAGGGAATGCGCGCGTGGCGGGGCTTCCGCGCCGCGGCGGCCGCCGGGCAGCCCCCGGGCGGGCAGGTGACCGACGGTCTCGTCGGTCTGGCCGGCGCGCTGCTGTTGGCGGTGCCCGGTCTGGCCAGCGGGCTGGCCGGGTTGTTGCTGCTGGTGCCGCCGGTGCGGCGTCTGGCCCGCGCCGGGGTGCGCCGGGCCACCGAGCGGCGGGTGTCGTCGATGGTCGCCGGTGACCTGTTCGGGCCGCGCACGGTGCGGGTGCGTCAGGGCGCGCCGCAGCAGACCGCGCCGCCGGAGCAGCCGGTCGTTGTCGACGGGGGCCGGGCCATCGAGGGTGAGATCGTCGAGCCCGGCCGGCACTGACAGTCGGACACGACGGCGCCCCCGGGGATCTCCCCGGGGGCGCCGTGTCGTGGTTGTGGCTCAGGCGCGGCCGCGGCGGGTCCGGACCTCCTGCAGCCGCTCCTCGAGGATGTCCTCCAGCTCGGCGATGGAGCGCCGCTCCAGCAGCATGTCCCAGTGGGTACGCGGCGGCTTGGCCTTCTTCTGCTCCGGCTCACTGCCGTCGACGAGTCGGGCGACGCTGCCGTCGAACTTGCACTCCCAGGTCGTCGGGACCTCGGCGTCGACGGCGAACGGCACCTCGAACTGGTGGCCCTTGGCACAGAGGTACTCGCGGGTCTGACGCGGCGCGAGCTCCGTGTTGCGGTCGGATTCGTAGCTCACCGCGCCAAGGCGGCTTCCGCGCAGCATGCGCTCGCCCATGATCGACTTCCCCTCGTTCGTGGTGCTGGTCTTCTGGGTGTAACGGTGCGTTCCCGTCGCGCCATTCCCGCCCGAGGGCGTGCGACGTCCACGGGTGGGCCGGGACCAAGGGTAGCCGGCCCGCACCGGCACCCGGCCGGTGATCCCCCGCGAGGTCGCCGCAGCGGTCGGTACCGCTGCCACCGGGGATGTTAACCGTCGGAGCGCGACGAAGGTTGCGCGGGCGCTGCGGCGGGGCCACCGCCGCCGAGACGGGCCAGCGCCAGCGCCAGGTCGCTGACCTGGTCACCGAGCTGCGCCACCCGCCCCTGGGCGGCGTCCCGGTCGGCCTCGGCGGACGCCAACCGTACGGTCAGGGTGGTGCGGTGCCCCTCGGCGCTCGCCGCCGCCTGCCGGGCGGCGGCCAGCTCGGCGGTGAGGGTGTCGCGGTGCGCGGCCGTCGCGGCCAGCTCCGCGCGCAGCCGGGCGGCCAGCTCCGCGGCCTCCTGCCGGGCGTCGTCGGCCTGCTGGGCGGCGACCTGCGCGCGGTCGCGGGCCCGCTCGGCCTGTTCCCGGGCGCGGGCGGCGTCGGCGGCCTCGGCGCGGGCGCGGGCGGCGTCGGCGCGGGCCTGCTCGATCTGACGCCGGACGTCCTGCACCTCGGCCTGCCACCGCCCGGCCCGCTCGGTCGCCTCGGCGGCGGCCCGGGTGGCCCGTTCGGCGTCGGCGCGGGCGGCGTCGCGCTCCCCGCCCAGGTCGGCCATCCGCTGCCGGTCGGTGTCGCGTTGCGCGCGCAGGTCCGCCGCCTCGGCGCGGACCTGGTCACGGTCCCGCTCCGCCTGGGCGCGCAGCGCCTCGGCGGCGCTGGCGTCGTGGCGCGCCTGGTCACGGGCGGCCTCCGCGTGCCGCGCCCGCTCGCCGTCGTCGGCGGCCTGCCGGGTCGCCTGCTCGGCGCGCCGGCGGGCGTCGTCGGCCTCGGCGCGCGCGGCGCGGGCCTGCTCGCGGGCGCGCGCCGCGTCGGCGGCAGCGTTCTCGGCGTCGTCACGGGCCTCGTCGCGTTCGGTCTGCGCCGCCGCGATCTCGGTGGCGGCCTCCGCGCGGGCCTGGGCGAGTTGGCGCTGCACGCCCACCGGGGACAACTCGGCGTGCAGCGACTCGGTCAACGTCTCGACGATCTGGTCGAGCCGGTCCACCGCCTCCCAGGTGCGGGCCACCTGCCCGGGCAGGCCCGGGGCGTTGCGGTGGCGCATCCGACTGTTGCGCGACGCCCGCTGGCAGGCGCCGTCGTTGTCGCGGCAGTAGCGAAACGGTCGACCCGCGCCGACCCGCTGCGGCACCGGCCGTCCACAGTGCGCGCAGGGACGGGTCTCGGCGGTGGGCTCGGCGGTGGTGGGCTCGGCGGTGGTGGGCTCGGCGTCCATCGAGGGCGAAGTCTAGTGCCGGGTGGTCAGCTCGTCGCCCGGGCCGTCGCGTCCAGGGTGTAGCGGCGTTGCAGCAGCAGCGCCGCGAGCATCGCCGCCGCCGGTAGCAGGCCGAAGCCGTAGCGGACCGCCGCGAGGGCGGCGTCCGGCTGCACCGGCGACTCGCCGGCGGTGGAGGCCACGAAGCCACCCACGCTGAGGCACAGCGCGTACGCGTAGGGGCCCAGGGCCGCGCCGGTGGCCTCGGTCGCCGTCCACACCCCGGTGTAGGTGCCGGCCGCGCCAGCGCCGGTGGGGGCGGCGCGGATCACGTCGGGCAGCATCGAGAACGGCAGCAACTGCATGCCGGCGAAAGCCACGCCGAGCACCGCGACCGCGCCGACGAGGATCGGCAACCCGGCCGGGCGGCCCACCGCCAGCACCAGCGAGCCGAGCGCGAACGCGCCCTGCGCGCCGAGCAACGCCCGCTGCTTGCCGACGCGTCGGGCCACCAGCAGCCAGGCCGGGGTGACCAGCAGCGCCGGCGCCACGAACGCCGCCACCAGCACCGTGGTCAGGTCGGCGGCGCGCAGCTCGTACTCGGCGTAGTAGGGCACACCGGCCAGCACCAGGTGGGTGGTGGTGGACATCGCCAGGTACGCGGCGACCAGCCAGCGGAAGTGCCTGTCGCGCAGCGCCGTGCGTAGGGCGCGCCACCCGCCGTGCCCCGCCGGGGTGGGGTCCGCGGCCGATCCGCGCAGCCGGCGGATGCCGGCGACGCCGACGAGCATGGCCACCAGCATCCCGACGGCGAGGAGCAGGCCCATCCGCTGGTAGCCGCCGCGCGTCGCGGCCTCACCGCCGGTGAGCAGCGGGGCCAGCAACCCGGAGAACAGGATGCCCACCGTCAGCACGACCATCCGGAACGCCATCAGCCGGGTGCGCTCGTCGTAGCCGATCCGCAGGTCGGCCGGGGTCGCCAGGTAGGGCACCTGGTAGGCGGCGAAGAGCAGGTTCCCGGCGACGAAGACCACCGCCACCCAGGCCGCCGCCGGCGCGCCGGTCAGGCCGCCGGGCACGGCGAAGAGCGCGGCGAACGCGACCGGCAGGGCGCACCCGAGCAGCAGCAACCGCCGCCGGTCGCCGCGCCGGGCCTGCTCGACGTCGGCGCGGTGGCCCACCCAGGGGTGCAGCAGCACGTCGGCGATCTTCGGCAGCAGCAGCGCGAGGCCGGCCAGCCACGGTCCGACGGCCAGCACGTCGGTGAGGAAGTACAGCAGCAGCAGGCCGGGCACTGTCACCCAGACGCCCATGCCGAGCGACCCGGTCGCGAAGCCCACCAGGGGAGCGCGGGGCAGCGTCGCGTCGGTGGTGGCCGCGGACCTCCGGTCGAGCCCGGTCATCGCCGCATCCTCTCCGCAATCCAACGGTTGCTGGATTCTAGGGGCAGAATGGCGGTCATGACCATGCCCCGCCGGCGTCCGGGCCGGCCCCGCCGCGACGAGATCCGCCCGACCCGCGAGGTGGTGCTCACCGCGGCGACGGCGCTCTTCGCCGAGCGGGGCTTCGACGCCGTCGGGCTGCGGGAGGTGGCAGCCGCCGCCGGGGTCGACGTCGCCACCGTCGCCCACCACACGGGTACGAAGGCCGCGCTCTACGACGCCTGCTTCGCCCGGGTCTTCACCGCCGAACGGGAGGTGCTGACCGCTGCGGCCGAGCAGGCCCGCGCCGCTCTCGACGCGGGGCCGGACGCCGCCCGGCGGGCCCTGCACGAGCTGGTCGACGTGTTCGTCGACTTCCTGGAGGACCGCCCGGAGACCACCGCCCTGTGGCTGCGGCGCTGGCTGGAGCCGCAGCGGCACGCCGAGCTGGACCAGCGCTACGCCGAACCGCTGTACCGGCTGGTCGCCGAGCTGCTCGCCGCCGCCTCGGCGAGCGGCGCGCTGGCCGAGCCGACCCCGCACGTCACGGTGCGCAGCCTGGTGTGGGCGACGCACGGACACGTGGTGGCGTTGGCCGCCGGCGCGCCGGGCGCCCGGGAGCGCCGCGAGTTCCGGGCGTTCGTGCACCGCCTGCTGGACGGGCTGTACGGGGCGTCGGCATCTTGACGGGCCGCCGCCGCGCGACGATTATCCATCGGACGTTGGATTAGATGGGGGCGGCGATGGGCGGACCACATCGGGTGGCGGTGATCGGCGCCGGCGCGGCCGGGCTCGCCACGGTCAAGGCCCTGCGCGACGCGGACGTGCCGACGGTCTGTTTCGAGGCCGCCGACACCGTCGGTGGCCTCTGGGTGTACGGGGCGCCCGACTCGCCCGCGTACCGCACGCTGCACCTGAACACCAGCCGGGGTCGGACCGAGTTCGCCGACCATCCGATGCCCACCGACTGGCCCGACTACCCCGACCACCGTCGGGTCGCGGGATACCTGGCCGACTACGCCGACCGCTTCGGGTTGGGCGAGGACATCCGGCTGCGGCACACCGTCGAACGGGTCACCCGGGAACCGGGCGGCGGCTGGACGGTTCTCGCCCACGGGCCGGGCGGCCCGGTCGAGGTCGGCGTCGAGGCGGTGGTCGTCGCCAACGGGCACAACCGGGTGCCCCGGCTGCCCGAGCCGCCGCCGCCCGGCACCCGCACCGCCGCGCAGATGCACAGCCACGACTACCGGGGGCCGGAGCAGTTGGCCGGAAAACGGGTCCTCGTCGTCGGCGGGGGCAACTCGGCGATGGACATCGCCGTGGACGCCTCGTACGCCGCCGCGCGCACCCTGCTGTCGCTGCGCCGCGGTGTCTGGGTGGTGCCGAAGTACCTGCTGGGCCGCCCGTCGGACACCCTCAACGGGGCGTTGGCCCGTCGGCTGCCGTGGCGGCTGCGCCAACGCGTCAGCCAGACGATGCTGCGCGCCACCGTCGGCAACCCCGCACGCTACGGGCTGCCCGCGCCGACGCACGGCTTCCTCCAGGACCACCCGACGCTCTCCGACGGTCTGCTGTCCCGGCTGACCCACGGTGACGTCGAGGCGCGCCCCGGCATCGCCGCCCTCGACGGTGACCGGGTGGAGTTCACCGACGGCCGCAGCGACACCGTCGACCTGGTCATCTGGTGCACCGGCTACCGGGTGGACGTGCCCTTCCTCGACCCGGAGCTGCTCGCCGGCGGCGCCGACACCCTGCCGCTGTACCGGCACGTGTTCCACCCCGACGCCCCCGGTCTGAGTTTCGTCGGGTTGATGCAGTCCACCGGTTCCGCCCTCCCGCTGGTCGAGGCGCAGGCCAAGCTGGTCGCGGCGCACCTCGCCGGCCGGTACGCGCTGCCGGACCCGCAGCGGCAGCGCGCCGTGTGCCGCGCCGAACTACGGGCCGCGACCGCCCGGTGGGGTCAGCGCCGCCCGGCGATGCGGGTGGACTTCGACGTCTACCTGGCCGAGCTGACCCGGGAGCTGACCGCCGGGGCCCGCCGCGCCGCAGCCGGGGCGAAGCGGTGACGAAGCCGTCGCTGGCCGGCCGGCGGGTGCTGGTCACCGGGGCGAGCGGGACGTTCGGCCGGCACCTCGGCGTGGCGCTGAGCGCGGCCGACGCCCGGGTGGTGGGGCTCGACCTGCACGCCCGCCCCGACGACGACCCGCCGGTGCTCGGCTGCGACCTGACCGACCCGGCCGCCGTGCCGGCGGCGGTCGACGCCGCCGTCGACCGGCTCGGCGGGCTCGACCTGCTGATCAACAACGCCGGGATCGGTGGTCCCGCGCCGGCCGAGCTGCCGCCCGACGAGGTGGTCCGCCGGCAGTTGGAGGTCAACCTGCTCGCCGCCTGGCGTACCACCGCCGCCGCGCTGCCCCCGCTGCTCACCGCACGCGGACGGGTGATCTTCGTGGCGAGCCGGATGGCGGTGCTGCCCCTGCCGCTCGCCGCCGCGTACGGGGTGAGCAAACGGGCCCTGGTCGCGTACGCCGACGCGCTGCGCCACGAGGTGGGCAGCCACGTCGGGGTGAGCGTCGTCTACCCGAGCATGGTCGCCTCGCCGATCCACGACAGCACCACCGAGGCCGGACTCTCGCTACAGGGGGTGTCCCGCCCCGAGCCCGTCGAAGGGGTGGTCGCGGCGATCCTGCGCGCCGCCGCCGCCCGACGGGCGCCCCGGGACGTGGCGACCACCGCACGTGGCCGGCTGGAGATGGCCGTCGGCCGGCACGCGCCCGCGTTGGCCGACCGGCTGGTGCGTCGTACCCTCGCCGCCCGGCTCGCCGCCGGTGACCTGGACGCCGCGCCGCTGGCCGCCGGGATGGTCCGTCGTCACAGGCAGCGGTGAGCGTCGGCTCAGGGCGCGGCGACCGCCGCCCGGGACCTGTCGGTGGCGATCCGGACCGCCAGCGCGGCCAGGGCCGTGCCGGTCACCCACCGCTGCACCCGCAGCCACACCGGCCGGCGGGCGAAGAAGCCGGCGAGGGACCCGGCGGTGAGCACGATCAGCCCGTTGACGCTCAGCGCGACGGCGATCTGGGTCAGCCCGAGCAGCAGGCTCTGCGTCGCCACGTGCCCCCGCGCCGGGTCGACGAACTGCGGCAGCAGTGACACGTAGAGGATCGCGATCTTCGGGTTGAGCAGGTTGGTGACCAGGCCCATGGTGAACAGCCGCCGGGGTGGGTCCGGCGGCAGCGGCGCGGGGGTGAACGGCGAGTGCCCACCCGGGCGCAGCGTCCGCCAGGCCAGCCACAGCAGGTAGCCGGCCCCGGCGAGCTTCACCACCGCGTACAGCGTGGGCACCAGGACGAAGACGGCGGCCAGGCCGGCGACCGCGGTGGCCAGGTAGACGCCGAACCCGGCGGCCACCCCGAGCAGTGAGACGAGCCCGGCGCGGCGGCCCTGCGCCACCGACCGGGACACCAGGTAGACCATGTTCGGGCCGGGCGTGAGCACCAGCCCCAGCGCCACCAGCGCGATGCCCAGCAGCGACGCCGTGCTCACCATGACGATCCCCCCGTCTCGACCGACACCGGTACCGACCGTAGGCGTGCCGGCCACCCCGGGCGAGGGCCACCCGGAAGATCGTGGCCTGCCGGGTGCGAAACGGGGCGATTCCGGCGCGGGGCCACCCCCGGCGGGAATGGTCACCGCGGCGGCGGCGCTGAGGCGTGAGGTGCGCGCCGCCGACCGGTGGCGGGCGTACGGTGGCCGGGGGAGGTGCCGCAGGGTGACCGAGGCGTGGGAAGCAGCAGTGGAGGCGCAGATCCGGGGCGCCGTGCAACGCGGCGAGTTCGACAACCTGCCCGGCATGGGCAAGCCGATCCCCGGCCGAGGGACCCCGTACGACGAGTCGTGGTGGATCAAGAGCTTCCTGGAGCGCGAGGCGCTCCCCGGCGACCTGCTGCTGCCCACCCCGCTGCAACTGCGCCGCCGCATCGAGCAGGTGCCCGACGAGGTCCGTGACCTGCCCACCGAAGAGGCGGTGCGGGCCTTCGTCGGGCAGCTCAACGCGCAGATCGTCGCGTGGCTGCGCAACCCCGAAGGGCCCCGGGTGGTGGTGCGCCCGGTGAACGTCGACGAGGTGGTGCGGCGCTGGCGCGCCGAGCACGCACCGCCGCGCCTCACGACGCCGCCGACCGAGCGGGTCAGCGTCGTCGCCGGGCCCCGCCGGGGCTGGTGGCGTCGGTGGCGACGCCGGTCGCGCTGATCCACTGCCACACTGTGCCCGTGATGATCGAACTGCGCGCGTCGGACCTGACGCTGCGCCGGTGGCGCGACGACGACGTGGACGCGCTGCTGCGCGCGTACCGGGACCCGGTGCTGCGGCAGTGGACACGGACCCCGGTGGACAGCGCCGACGAGGGCCGGCGGTGGCTGGAGCAGACCCGGCAGGACTTCGACGACGGCCGGCGGTACAGCTTCGCCGTGCTCGAGGACCACGCCGACGGCCCCCGCCTGGTGGCGAACGTGGTGCTCAAGGGGATGACGTCGCAGCGTCCGGTCCCCGAGGTGGGCTACTGGACGGCGTCGTGGGCGCGCGGGCGTGGTGTCGCGCCGCGCGCGGTGACAGCGCTCAGCGCCTGGGCGTTCGACCGGTTCCCCGACCTGACCCACCTCGACCTGCTGCACCAGGTGGACAACGTCGCGTCCTGCCGGGTGGCGCAGAAGTGCGGTTTCGTCTACCGGGAGACGCTGCCCGCCCGACCCCCGTTCCCCCGCGATGGTCACCGGCACGTGCTGCCCGCCCCGGGCCGGTGACCGTCGCGGTCGGTGGTCAGCTCACGGCGGCGCGCCAGCTCCAGGACGTGCGCCGCGCCCGGCCGGGCAGCTCCCCGCGACCGGTCATCCAGAGCAGCACCTGCGCGGCGGGACCGGCCGGGGCGTCCGGGAAGAGTCGCCGCAGCACCAGTGCGCTCAGGTGCTGTGGCGGCTGCCACCGCAGGTCCAGGCCGAGGGTGATGTCGTGGGTGTGCAGCAGGGTCTCGGCCATCCCCATCGCGGCGAACCCGCCCGGGTCGCAGGGACCCCAGTGCCAGGCCCGCGCGTCGGGAGGCGCCGCGTCGACGGCGGCGGCGAGCAACCCGGCGCAGGCCCGCACCACGGTCAGGGTCCGCGCCGGGCTCGCGTCGGCTGAGACCCGCAGGTCGTACGGCAGATAGGCGTCATCCGGCCCGCCGGTGACCTGACCGGCGTACGCGAGCAGATCGTGCGCGACGTGCGCGGCGGTGGTCCAGCAGCTCCAGGTCAGGGTGCCGGCGGGCACCGACCAGTCACGTTCGCGGTGCGGGTGCAGCACACGCGTCATCTCGTCGGCCGCCGCGCGTACGTCGGCGCCGGTCACCGGTGACATCCGTCGACCCTCGCAGCCGAGCCGCGGTGGCGCAACCGGGTTGGTCAGCCGTGCGGATGCGAGTCGAGCCGGTCCGTCGAACCCGCCGCCAGGGCCTGGTCGACGTGCTGGATGCCGGCGCGGACCAGGTCGCCGTACCCGTCGGCGGGCAGGTGCCCGACGAGGCCGCGCGCGGTGTCCAGGTGCGCGTGGGCGGCCGTGGTGTGACCCAGCCGCCGGTGCACGTCGGCCAGGTTCAGGTGCAGCGACGGCAGGAAGTCGCGTACCCGCAACGCGTGGTGGTGCTCCCGGGCCCGGTCGTCGGTGAGGTCGGTGACGGCGGCGAGGGCCCGTTCGTCCCACAGCAGCTCGGCCTCGGCGCTGTCCTGCAGGTCCGCGACGTGGTGGGCGAGAGTGCAGCGGTGCAGGGCGTCGCCGGTCGGTCCGATCTCGGCCCACAGGTCGGTGAGGACGTCGCGGGCGCGCGCCGCGTCGCCGGTCTGGCCGAGCCGCACCGCGTCGATGATGCGCGTCATGGTCGGGTCCGGTGCTGTCTGATCGATCATGCCGGCATGCTGCGGCCTCGACCCGGTCGAGGGTCAACCCGCCGGTCATCACGGCTCACCGGAACGGTCGTCGCTGCGGGTGTGGGCTGAGTTTGACGCGGGGCTGCTCGTGCCCGGCCCACCGGGCGCGGCGGATGTCGCGCAGGGCGATCCGTCGCGTCGCGGGGTCCAGTCGGTCGAGGAACAGGACGCCGTCGAGGTGGTCCGTCTCGTGTTGCAGACAGCGGGCCACCTCGGCGGTGCCGACCACCTGTGCCGGACGCCCGTGCATGTCCACGCCGGTGGCCACCGTGTGCATCCTCCGCCGGGTGTCGTAGTACAGGCCGGGGATCGACAGGCACCCTTCGGGACCGTCCTGCTCCTCGTCGTCGGGGAAGTCCAGGACCGGGTTGATCAGATGCCCGCGTACCCCGTCGACGTCGAAGACGAAGACCCGCAGGCCGATGCCGAGTTGTGGGGCGGCCAGGCCGGAACCGCGCTCGTCGCGCAGGGTGTCGGTCAGGTCGGCGACCAGCCGGCGCAGTTGCCTGTCGAAGTCGGTCACCTCCTCGGCGACCTCGCGCAGGACCGGGTCACCGAACAGTCGCACCGGTAGTACCGCCATCTCCACCTCCGGCCACTTTGCAAAGACTTTGCAAAGTGGGAGGTTACTATAGTCGGGCGATGACCGAACACTCCCCGACCAGCCCCGCGCTCGGGCACCCGCTGCGGGTCGCCCTGCTGCGACTCGTGGAGGAACAGGGCAGCGTCACCTCCAACGAGGCCGCGCGCCGTTTGGGCGAGAGTTCCGGGGCGTGCTCGTTCCACCTCCGGCAACTCGCCCGCTACGGGTACCTGGAGCAGGATGGCGACGGCCGCGGCCGGGCGCGGCCGTGGCGGTTGCGCGGCGCCCCGCCGGCCGCGCAGCCGGATCTCCCGTTCGGGTCGCTCGCCCGGGAGCTGGAGGACGAGGGTTACCGTCGCTGGCTGGCCCTTCGTGAGCAGGCGCCGCGGCACTGGCAGCGCGACGAGGCGTTCAGCGCCGTGCTCTACCTGACCCCCGACGAGCTGTCCACCGTCGCCGCCGCCGTGCACGACGTGCTCGCCCCGTTCCGGGACCGCGAGGCCCACCCGGCGCGCCGGCCGACCGACGCCGAGCCGGTCGCCTTCGTCACCCGCATGTTCCCCCTGCTCCCTGCCGTGCCGACCGCGCACGACAGCGCCGCCGACGCCGAGCACCGGACCGAGTAGACCCACCTCGACCCGACCGATCGACAACGCTCAGCCTGCTCACAGCGGCCGTACGGGACGATCCGTCCGCGCTGTGGCGACTGTCCCTCCTGGCCGCCGACGATTCCCCCACGCCCTGGTACATGGTGTTTCCTGTCGGTGTTCTCGATGGGGCTGGCCCTGTCGACCCTCGGATTGGTGCACCGGTGGGGGCAACAGGTTCCGCGGTGGGTGCCGCTGATCGGCGCTCGCCGCATCCCGGCGCGTCCCGTGGTGCTCGCGGCACTTGTCGGCGGTGCGCTGCTCGTCGCCATCTGCGCGTACCTCATCCCGAACAGTCAGTTCCACTTCGTGGAGCGGGGCTGGGTGGGGATCGGCGGCGACGAGCCGACACGCGAGCGTCCCGGCACGGACGTGCTGCGCTACTACGTGCCGATGGTGCTCTGGGGTCCGCTCGTGATAGCCGTCGCGGTCGACTACGCCCGCCGCGTCGCAGTGGTCCGGTCGCCGCGACCGCATAATATTTACGTTTCTCAATTGTTGAAACTCCGGGACGCCCTCGTGCGACCGACGTGCACAGTGACTCGCATCCCACTGTCTGTAGCCGTCCGTGAAGGAACCTGTGTATGTCCAAGAGAGCACTGACCCGGGTGGCCATCTCGGCGCTGGCCGTCGTCGGCGTGTTGACGGCGTCGGCCACGTCGGCGTCGGCCGCGACCGTCACCCTCACGAATCCCCGCATCGCGGTCCACTTCGACTACGCGGCCGGCCAACAGCCGGAGAACATCCTGGTCCGACCGGACGGCACCGCGGACCTGGTGCTCGCCCGCAGCTACCAGGTCGTGAACGTGGATCGCCAGGGTCGCGTCCGCGTCCTGGGGACGCTTCCCGCGCCGAGCGACGGGGGCGCGAACACGCCCGTGCTGGGGTTCGCCCTCGCGACCGGCATCGCGCGGTCCGACGACGGCACCCTCTACGTGGGGTACGCGGCGGGCTCCAGTGAACTCACCGGGATCTGGCGGCTCCGCCCCGGTGGGGCTCCCCGCCGGATCGCCGCCCTGCCGGCGAACTCGCTGCCCAACGGCATGGCCCTGAACAGGGACACCGGTGATCTGCTGGTCGCCGACTCCGTGCTCGGTCGCATCTGGCGCGTGCCCACCGGCCGGGGCGAGCCCAGTGTGTGGGTCAGCGACCGGGCGCTGGAGAGGGTGGGGGAGTTCCAGATCGGCGCGAACGGTCTGAAAATCCACAACGGAGCTGTCTGGGTCAGCAATTCCGACCAGGGGACGCTGCACCGAATTCCTGTCGACCGTCGGGGAAACGCCGGACCGTTCGAGCTCAGGGCCTCCGGCATCGTCAATGTCGACGACTTCGATTTCGTCGGTCGCAGCAACGTCGTCGTCGCCGCGCTCAATGTGTCGAACCAGGTCGTGGTGATTCAGCCCGATGGCACGTACACCGTGGCACTCACCGCCGAGGACGGCCTCAACATCGCCACCGCGATCGGCATCCGCGGCACCACCGCCTACGTGACCAGCGGATCGTTCCTGCTGACGAGCGGACAGGACCCGAACCTGCTGCTCGCCGACATCACCATGGGTTAGCGGGTCGTCAATTCGGCGTGTTCTCGCTCGGCTGCTTCGAGTGGGAACACGCCGAGCTCGGGGGAGTCGCGGCCCCGAGCATCCATTGACGAACGTCATCGCAGTGTCTGGAAGGCATGCGATTTCTTTGACATCATGGTCACCCGATGACGCTCACGTGTGGGGAGGCGGACGGTGGCACTGGGAGTCGACGACATCAATCTCACCGACTGGGAGTTCTGGGCGCGTCCGCTGGAGGAGCGACAGAGGGCTTTCTCGGTGCTGCGCGAGCGGGAAGGCCTGGCGTTCTTCGAGGAATCCGACCTCGTCACCCTCCCCAGAGGGCCGGGCTACTACGCTGTGGTCACCCACGCCGACGTGACCGAGGCGTCCCGGCGGCCCGCGGATTTCTGCTCCGGCAGGGGCGCCGTCAACATCCCGGACCTGCCTCCGGAGATGAACGAGTATTTCGGCTCGCTGATCAGCATGGACGACCCGCGACACTCCCGCATCCGCCGCATCGTCTCCCGAGCGTTCTCCCCGCGGATGATCCAGCAGCTGGAACGTCAGGTGGCGACGGCGGCCGCCGGGATCGTCTCCGAGGTCAGGGCCGGCGGCAGCGGTGACTTCGTCGCCGACGTCGCGGCCCGGCTCCCACTGAAGATCATCTGCGACATGATGGGTGTTCCCGAGCAGCACTATCAGACCGTTCTGGACGCCTCGACCCTCATCCTCGCCGGCAACGACCCCGAACTCGTCGTACAGAACAACTACGAAGAGATCACCCTGAACATGCGCGTCGCCGGCCAGACGTTGTACGACATCGTCGGGGACCTGAGCGGCCGGCGTCGGGCCGACCCCACCGACGATCTCACCTCCGCCCTGGTCAACGCGAATATCGACGGTGAGTCGCTCACCGACCAGGAGCTCGGCTCGTTCTTCATCCTGTTGCTGGTCGCCGGCAACGAGACCACCCGCAACGCCATCGCGCACGGCCTGCACCTGCTGACCACCAATCCGGACCAGCGGGCGCTGTTGCTCGACGACTTCGACGCCCGCATCCCGGACGCCGTCGAAGAGATCGTGCGCTACGCGGCCCCGGTCATCTGGATGCGTCGGACCGCGACCCGCGACACCATGCTCAACGAACACCACGTCAAGGCGGGCGACAAGTTGATCCTCTACTACTGGTCGGCCAACCGGGACGAGACGGTTTTCCGGGACCCCGAGCGGTTCGACATCACCCGTCATCCCAACCCGCACCTCGGGTTCGGAGGACCGGGCCCGCACTTCTGCCTCGGCGCCCACCTCGCGCGTTGGGAGATCACCCTGATGCTCCGCGAACTGTTCACCCAACTCCCGACCATCCGCACCGTCGGCGAACCGGACCGCCTGCTGTCCGACTTCATCAACGGCATCAAGCACCTGCGGTACGAGATCTGACCGGGCGCGCCACCCACGCGCTCCTCAACGCCCGGCGCCGGGCGTCGGCGTGGTGGGCAGGGCCAGCGGAGGGCCGCTGACCTCGAGGACGCCCCGCATGCCGGTGGTCAGGTGATAACGGCACGGGTACGGGTAGCGACCCGACGCCGTGACCGTCACCCGCACGGTGCCGGCCTGACCGCCGTTGAGGTTGCCCGTGCCGGCGGCGCCGTCCACCGAGGGCGGGACCGTCGTAGTCGGGGCTCCCGCATCGACTGTGACGCTGTGCGGCGTCACCCCGTCATTGCGGAAGGTGAACTCGATGACACCGGGCCGGGCGCGCACCAGCGACGGGACGACGGCCAGCTCGTCGGTAAGGGTGATCTCGATCCGCTGTACCCCGTCCGGGCTCACGCTCGCCTCCACGGGCTGCGGAGCGTTGCGACCGGAGGAGTCGAGTCCGGCCGCGCCGGAGCCGCCCGGCCCGCCCTCGGGCCCCCAGACACCACAGCCGGACGTCAGGACAAGGAGGGCGACGGCCTGGGCGCCGGCGCGGCGCATGCGCTGGCGAGATCGCACGGGGTGGCTCCTTTCCGGGTCGCGGTTCTACGAGTCCAGCAGGCCCTGGCCGAGGTAGTCGCCCTCCGCGACGCCACCGGGCATGGCGAACAGCGCGCTGCTCTCGTGTCGGACGAACCGGCTCAGCGCGTCGCCCTCCGCCAGACGACGCTGGACCGGCATGAAGCCGTGCCGCGGGTCGGCCTGCCAGGCCAGAAAGAGAAGACCCGCGTCCGGGTGGCCGTCCGAGGCGACACCGTCGGCGAAGGACAGTCCGCGGCGCAGCATCGCGGCGCCGTTGTTGAACTCCGGCGCGGCCCGGCGGATGTGGGCGTCGGCGGGGATGGCCGGGTTGCCGTCACTGGACAGCGTGCCGAAGTTGGCCGGGGTGGATTCCCCACCGCCGGACAGCGGCGCCCCGTTGTCCTTGCGCCGGCCGATCACCCGCTGCTGCGCCGTCAGGTCCAGCCCGTCCCACGAGTCCATGAGGATGCGGATGCGCCGCACCACGAGGTAGCTGCCGCCGCGCATCCAGGCCGGCTCGGCGTCGTCCGGCACGAAGACCTTGGTGTCGAAGTCCGCATCGGTGGGTCGGGGGTTGTTGGTGCCGTCGAGGTGGCCCATCAGGTTGCGGTGGTCGGCCGTACCGCTCGTGTTGGGCGTGCCGGTGAAGCCGCTCATCTGCCAGCGCAGCCGCGCTGTGCCGCCGGCCAGCCGTTCCAGGGCGCGCGCGGCATGGAAGACGACCGACGGATCGTCGGCGCAGATCAGCACGCCCAGGTCGCCGTCGCTGCGGGCGGGATCGAGGCGCTCGCCGGGGAAGGCGGGCATCGGCGTGAGCGCCTCCGGCCGCGCGGTGCGGGGCAGTCCAGCTTTGCCGAACACCGATGGGCCGAACCCGACGGTGATGGTCAGCCCGGCCGGCCCGCCTCCCGCGGCCACGGGGTCGGTCTCGTCGAGGGGGCGCCCGGCCGCGAGGGTGGCCGCCGTGGCCGTCCAGCCGCGCAGCATCGCCCGCAGCGCGGCCCGATTGGCGCCGGGCCGGAGGTCGTAGGCGGCGATCCGGCCGTGCGCCTGCCGCCGTACCGGGGTGGCGATGCCTGCCTGCTGCCTGCCATGGAAGGGCACGGTCCGGCTGCCTCCGGCCCCCGGCGACACCGCCATCGGGGTGCGCGGTTGCTGCCCGCTCGGCCGGTCCAGCACTCCCAGCCCCATTCCGGCCAGGCCGCCCAGCCCGCTGGCGGTGACGTAGCCGACGACGCCACGCCGGCTGAACCGGGTCGACCCGCCCTCTGGGCCAGCCGTGCCCGCCGCCGCCACCGGCTCGGCATCCGGTCGCGCCGCCGCCACGGACCCACCGACGTCCGGCTCGCGTACCGCTGTGGTCGTGGAGGCGGGAATCGGCTCGGTGCCGCCGGCCGCCGGGTGGAGGTGCGCGGCGGCTGTCACCGTCCCGGCGGCATGACCTGCTCGCCGCCGCTCGGTTCTGAGCACCACCGGGAGCGCGGCGATCAGCCCGAGCCCGACTCCCAGCACGACGCTGGCGCTGGCCCGGTCGAGGGCCAACGGCAGCACCGACGGGACCGAGGAGCGCCACAGCACCGGCAGGTCCGGCCACCCGGTGGTGACGACGACGGCCGCTCCGGCCACCGCGGCCAACCAGATCCCGCCGGTCCGGCGCCGGGCCAGGAGCACCGCCACGGCCACGGCGAACGGCCACAGCATGAGCTGGATGGTGAGCATGCCGATGCGGGCGGGCAGGCTGGCGTCGGCCACGGCCGCGAACCCCACTGTGTGCCCGACATCCGCGGCCACCAGCAGCCCTGTCACGGCGGCCAGCCACCGGTGTGGCCGGCGCAGCAGGCCGACCGCCGCCACGCAGATTGTGAGCAGGACGGCGACGCCCAGCCAGCCCCACGGCGCGGGACCGGGCACCCAGTCAAGGGCGCCGCTGGCGGTCAGCCTCTGGTCGCCGTGGTCGAGCACTACCGTCCAGGCGGCGATGTGGTGGAAGGTGTCCGGAGAGCTGGCGACCCCCGGCGGCAACCGCTGGAGCATCCAGTGGATCCGGTGGTCGTGCCAGCGATAGACCCGATCACCGGAGACCTTGCGCCACTCCGGCGACCGGCCCGGGCCGGCGCGCGCCGGGACCGGCGTCACCCCGTTCCGGTCCCTGTTCAGGTAGGTGGCCGGGGAGTTGTCGTTGACGAACACGCCGTCGCCGCCCACCCGCAGGTACGGTTCGCCCTGGTAGCCACGAACCACGACCTCGGTCTGCGTGTCGTTGCGCACCCGCAGGCGACTGCCGTTCTCGATCACGGTCAACGCCACGCCCGCCACCGGTGGGGACAGCCCGGTCAGCGTGGTCCGGAAGTTCGTCGCACCCACCCCGCCGACCGAGTGCGCCGCGGCGGGGCCCGCCGGCAGCACCGCCGACCCGACGGCGAGGACGAGGGCCAACAGCCGCAGCCCGGTCCGCCGGCCGGTACGACGTCTCATGACGACTCTCCCCTTCCACCGTTGGTCAGCGGCGCAGCTGCGCGACCTCGACCTCGGCGGCCGGCTCCAGGTCGACCTGGACGGCGTTCATCACCCGCCCGAGCATCAGATAGAACCCGATGGCGAGGATCAGCTCCATCGTCTCGCGAGGAGGCAGGGACACCGCGTCGAACGTGTCGTCGTCGACGTCGCCGGCGACGACCTCGGTGGTGAGCGCCAGAACGCTCCTCTGGAGCTCGGTGAACTCCGGCCCGTCGATCCGGCCGGCACGTACCGCCTCGACCTGCTCGGCGGTGACCCCGACCTGGAGGGCGATCCGCTCGTGCTGCACCGCCTCGTATTCCGCGCCGCTGAGCTGGGCGGTACGCAGGATGGCCAGCTCCCGCAGGGCCGGGTCCAGCTGCTGGGCGGTCAGGATCGCCTGACCGAGCCGGAGGAACGGGCGCAGGCAGGTCTCCGCGTGCGCGATCAGCTGCACGATGCCGACCTTGGCGGGCATCGCGCGCAGCGCCTCGGCGACGGGCTCGCTCGCCTCGTCGGCGTTCACATAGGGCAGTCTGGCCATTGTTCTCCTCAGAGCAGGCCGCGGGCGCGTGCCGCGGCGACCGTCTCGGCGAGCACGCTTACCCCGTCGTGGCGGGGCTGCCAGCCGAGTTCCTTACGCGCCCGGGTGCAGTCCACGAGCACCGGCGCGCTCAACAGGTGGGCGTAGAACTGGAGCTCCGGCGGTGTCCACGGGGTCAGCTCGGCGAGACCCCGTCCCGCCCGGGCGACTCCTCGTGGGATGCGCAGGACCGGCCAGCCGAGTGCCCGGCTCACCTCGCTGATGGACAGTTCCTCGGGCGCGGCCAGGTTGTACGCCCCGGGCGGACCGGCGCCGAGGATCCCGGCGAGAAACGCGTCGACCACGTCGGAGGCGTGCACCAGTTGCATCGGCACGCCCGCGTCGAGCACCACGGGGCGGACTACCCGGCCGGCGGCCCGGCGGACCCCGGTCGGTAGCCGGGCGGCCAGCAACCGGTACGGGTTGTCCCGCACCAGCGCCAGCGACTCCGGACCGCCCACCACGCACGACCGGAACCGGTACGCCTCGACGTCCGTGCCGGCGACGAGATCGGTCAGCATCCTTTCGGTGGCGACCTTCTCGCCGGTGTACGCGTAGTTGCGGTTCGGTCGGCTCGGGGTCTCCTCCGGCAGGAGGGCGGTCGTGCGCTCGTGGAAGCCGTACACCGCCGCCGACGAGGCGTAGACGATCCGCCGGACGCTGGCGTCGCGCGCGGCGGTGAACACGTTCCGGCACCCGTCGAGGTTGATCCGTCGGGTCTCCGCACGCGGCCCGAAGATGAGGAAGGCCAGGTGCACGACGACGTCCGCGCCCGCCACACCCCGGGCCATCGCCGCGGCGTCGAGGACGTCGCCAGCCAGGAACCGCACCTTGGTCAGCCCGGCGGCGAACGGGTCGAACGCGCCACGCGCGATCGCCGTGATCTCGGCGACCTCCGGCGCGGCGTCGAGCCGCCGCAGTAACGGCAGGCCGAAATCGCCGGTCGCACCGGTAACCGCGACGCTAAGTCCCATCGTCCACCTTCCGTAGCGCCAGACAGCTGTTGTGACCGCCGAAGCCCATCGACAGCGAGATGGCGGCGTCGGCGCGGTGCTCGCGCGCCGTGCCGGGCACGTAGTCCAGGTCGCAGTCCGGGTCGGGACGGGTCAGGTTGATGGTCGGCGGCAGCACACCGTCGCGCAGCGCGAGTGCCGTGGCGGCCGCCTCGACCGCGCCCGCGGCCCCGAGCATGTGGCCGGTCATCGACTTGGTCGAGCTGACCGCGAGCCGGTACGCGTGCGCTCCGAACGCCCGCTTCAGCGCCGCCGTCTCGGCGGCGTCGGAGAGCCGGGTGCCGGTGCCGTGCGCGTTGACGTACCCGATCTGCCCGGGCAGCGCGCCCGCGTCGACGAGCGCGGCGTCGACGGCGCGGGCGGCGCCGCGGCCGGACGGGTCGGGAGCTGTCTCGTGGTACGCGTCGCTGCTCTGTCCGTACCCGGCGATCTCCGCGTAGATCGGCGCGGCACGCCGCCGGGCCGACTCCTCGGACTCCAGGACGAGCGCGGCCGCCCCTTCGGCGATCACGAACCCGTCCCGGTCGGCGTCGAACGGGCGCGACGCGGCGGTCGCCTCGTCGTTGCGCCGGGACAGCGCCCGCAGCTGCGCGAAGCTGGCCAGGATCGGCGGGCAGACCGCGGCCTCGGCGCCGCCCGCCAGACACGCGTCGGCGTACCCGTCGCGGACCATGCGGGCGCCCCAGCCGATCGCGTCGGCGCTGGAACTGCACGCGGTGACCGTGGTGAACGAGGGACCCCGGAAACCGAAGCGGGTGGAGACCAGCGCGGTCGCCATGTTCGGGATGCCGGTCACCACGAACAGCGGTGAGACGTACCGCGCTCCGCGGTCGTGCTCGGCGATCACGCCCTGGCGCATCGTTTCCGCGCCGCCGATGGCGGTGCCGAAGACCACCCCGACCCGGTCCGGGTCGGGGTGGTCGAACGCGGCGTCCTGGATCGCCATCCCGGCGGCGACCAGGGCGAGGTGACACACCCGATCGAGCCGGGCGACGTCCTTGACCTCCAGCCACTCGCGAAGCTCGACGTCGCGCACCTCGCCGGCGATCCGCACCGGATGGTCGGCGGCGTCGAATCCCGTGATGGCGCCGATGCCGGAGCGGCCGGCGAGCAGGGCCGGCCAGAACGCTTTGCCGGAGCCGACCGGCGACACCACCCCGATTCCGGTCACGACCACCCGGCGGGTCACGCGTCGTCCGGCCCGACGGCGGTCAGCAGCAGGTAGGAGATCGCGTACCGGGCCGCCTCGGGCACGAAGCACAACACCTGGTCGCCCGGCTCCAGGGGCTGGGTGCGGTACAACTCCTCCAGGATGGCGTAGATGCTCGCGCAGCCGATGTTGCCGATGCGGTGCAGGTTGGTGAACCAGCGGTCCTCGGGCGGGTACGGCAGGCCGCGGCGGGCGAGCTCGCCCAGGACCCCGGGCCTCAGCGCCTCGCTGGAGTAGTGCGCGCCGAGATACCGCAGCCGGGCCGGGTCGAACCGCCCCTGGCCCAGCAGTCGTTCGTACTCGTTGACACAGACCCGGATCAGGCCGGGAAGCAGACGCAGCTCCTGGCGCAGCAGCAGAGCCCCGTCGGCGACGGCGTCGTGCACCGAGGGGTAGTCACCCCAGTACGGCGAATCGGGGCTGTTGTTGGGCTTGCCGAGGTACGAGCACAGCTCGGTGGTGTTCGCGTACGACGTGAGGCTGAGCCACTCGACGCGCAGGCTCAGCCGGTCCGGCGCGGGACGCGGCCGGAGCACGACGGCGCCGGCGCCGTCGGACAGCATGTACCGCATGAAGGCCAACTCGGTGCCGAGCTTGCGGTCGCCGCTGTCGACGGCGACGCCGGCGAACCGGCTCGCCTTCATGATCCGGGACGTGAACTCGGAGGCGCAGGAGACCGCGCAGTCGGCCTCGCCCAGCCGGACCGCGGCGTAGGCGTCCTTGAGCGCCATCATTCCCGAACTACAGGTGCCGTGGGTGGAACGGATCTCGCAGGGCGGATTGCCCAGCTCTCCGTGAACCATGCTGGCGATGCCCGGGGCGACGAGGTCCGGAAAGCTCGCCGCGGCGGCGAGGAAATCGATCTCGTCAAGGTCGACATTGGCGTGCTTGATCGCCGCCCGCACCGCCTCCGCGGCCATCGACGCATTGGTGTGCAGGGTGCGTTGCTGCTTGTCGATCGCGTAGTGCCGGGTACGAATTCCGCTGTTGCGGACTACCTTGTCGCGCAGGTCGGTCCATTCCGGCCCGAGGCCGCCGATGTACTCCTCCATCTCGGAACTGGGGACCGGATCTCCGGGAAGGAAGCTACCGAGGCCCGTGAGGTAGGCCGGCATTCGCGTCTCCCAACATGTCGAGTACGTCGCCGATGGTCTGCATTCTCAGGATGTGATCGTCGTTGAGCTCGATGTCATGCCGGGTGAGCAGGAGAAACCCCATCTCGACCAGGGCGAGGGAGTCCAGTCCGAGATCTTCGGCCAACCGCGATTCGTCGGTGACCTCGGCCGGATCGATCCCGCGGCGCTGCTCGAGAAATTCCAGAATGTCTTGGCGAAACGGCTCGGGATCCCAAGATTTTGGCACGTCACCAGAGATATCACGACACGGGCAACCTTGACAATGGATCGACGTCTGTCTTTACTTGCCATCATGTCGGTCAATGCCTCCGCGTCTCCGCCGGCCGCCACCCACACCGAGGACGCGATCGGCGCCGTGTTCGGCACCTGGATGATCGCGGGGGGACTGGTCGACGCCTGGGCACACGTTCATGTCACGACCGAACTGGAGAGTTTCGCCACCCCGTATCACGCGGTGCTCTACTCGGGTTTTTTCTGCGCCGCACTGTGGACATTTGTGCTCGCGTACCGCCGGCGGGGCAATGACCCGTACTGGTGGTGGCGACGTTTTCCGGCCGGTTACCGGCTGGGCGCGCTCGGCGCGGTGGGTTTCCTCAGCGGCGGGGTCGCCGACGCGATCTGGCACCAGTTCTTCGGCGTAGAGGCCGACCTCGAGGCGATCCTGTCGCCCACCCATTTCATGCTGAACGTGTCGGCGATGCTCATCGTGACCAGTCCGATGCGTTCGTGGTGGGCCGAGGGGGTCGGCGTGAGCCGGGCACGGACGGTCACCGGTAGCCTCGCCACCGCTCTGGGCACGTCCGCTGCCGGGTTCTTCCTGGTCTACGCCTCCGCGTTCGCCTCGAATTTCGGCCTGCTAGCCCCGGTGCAGCCCTGGAACCGGCGTGACCCGACGAGCCAGCTCACCGCCATCCACGGACTCACCTGCTACCTGGTGACGACCGCCATCGTGGTGATCCCCCTGCTGCTCATCTACCGCCGCCGCCCGGTGCCCGGCGCGGGCACACTGATCGTCGCGCTGGTCGCGCTGTTCACCCTGGTCATGTACGAGTTCCCGGGGACGCCGACGGTGGGGGTGCTCCTCGCCGTCGTCGGTGCGGCGGTGGCCGAGCTGGTCCTGCACGCCTGGGGTCGGTCACGCCCGGATGCCTCCCCGACACCGCTGCCGGTCGTCGGCGCGGTCTTCGCGGCGCTGCTCTGGGGTGCGCAGTTCGCCGGTCTGCACCTGGCCGACGGCGTCCGCTGGCCGGTCGAGCTGTGGAGCGGCACCATCGTGCTCACCGCACTCACCGCCGCCGTCCTCGGTGGCCTGGCTCAACGTCCGTCCGTCCGGCGCGTCGGCGCACCCGACGCCGTGATCGCCGCGCCGGCACCGGTCGGCCCGGCTGGGGTCAAGACCGGTGGGCGAACGGAGGAGGGCGTCACTGGAACCGGTCGACGGTGATCGGGATCAGTCCCTGCTGCCGCATCTGCGTCGTCAAACCGCGCAGCAGCAGCCGACCGCCTCATCTCGGTGCCCGAGGAGATGCAGGTCAGTCAAGCCCTCGGGCGGCACACCGGCGGCGACCCGGCGTAGATCCCAGCGGAATGCGTCGCCCGACACCTGACGGTCCACCGTGCCCATGACGCGCGCCTCGGGATCCGTGGGGTCACCGGTGACGGGCATCTGCCACGCCTCGCTGAGCGAACCGGCAGATCCTGCTCGAGGTCGGCGTGGCCGCCGACCGGATCTATCTCGAGCGCGCCTATTCCGGCACCACCCGCCCCGGCCCGGCCTCGACCAGGCCCTCGCCGCCGTACGGCCCGGCGACACGCTCGTCGTGCCGAAGCTGGACTAGCCCGCTCCGTGCCTGACGCCCGGCAGATTGGCGACTCCCTCGCCACCCGCAACATCCGGCTCCAGCTCGGCTCGATGTTGTACGACCCGGCCGACCCGATGGGCAAGATGTTCTTCAACATCCTCGCCACGTTCGCCGAGTTCGAGGTCAACCTGCTGCGCATGCGCACTCGTGAGGGCATGGCGATCGCCAAGGCCAAGGGCAAGCTGCAGGGCCGGGCTCCGAAGCTGTCCGCGCCGCGGCAGGCCCACCTGGTCAAACTGCACGCTGCGGGCGAGCACACCATCGCCGAGCTGGCGGAGTTGTTCGAGGTTTCGCGGCCTACGGTCTACCGTGTCCTCGAACGCGCCACCGCCGCCGGCACCCCGCAGGCCGTGCGCTGACCGTGCCGCAGCGCGCTCTTGCTGAACGACCGCACCGAGCACGTGCGGCGTACGAGTTGCAGTGAGCGTCGTCAGGGCCGGCGTAGGCGCAGGGCTACGAAGCTGGGGCGCTCGGTCAGCCGCTCGTAGCGCTCCGGGTTGATAGCGCGGAGCGTCTCGACTGCCCTCGGCTCGACCAGCCGCTCAAGCACGAACCCGGCGTCTAGCACCTCGGTCACCAGCGATTCGAGGGTCATCCGCTGGAAGCGCATGGTGACCTCGTCAGCCACAGGGAACTCGACCCAGCTCTCGTCGAAGTACGATCCGCCGAAATATTGCCAGTCCGACACCGGATGTGTCGTCGACAGCAGGAACCAGCCGCCCGGCCGCAGCACTCGCCGCACCTCGCCGAGGAACCGGACCCGGTCGGTCAGGTGATGCAGCACCAGCGCGCAGACGACCCCGTCGAACGACGCGTCGGCCGCGAACTCCAGCGGGGTGTCCAGGTCGTGCTGCTGCACTTCGGCGCGATCGCCGAGCAAGGCCCGGGCGTGCCCGACCAGCGTCGCGCTGCCATCAACCGCCACCACCTCGGCTCCCCGGCCGACCAACTCGGCCGCATAGTGGCCGCCGCCACAGCCGGCGTCCAGGATGCGGAAACCGGCGACGTCGCCGGCGAGCGTAAGCATGGCCGGCCGGTCGGTGTAGGCGTTGTGCGGACCGTCGGCGGCGTGCGCCGCGAAGACGTCACCGGCCCGGTCGTGATACGCGTGGGCTGCGGGCATCCGGCAAGCTTGCCCGGGTGGTGGCGCGGGCCGCAACCCGGACGGGCCACACAGCGCGTCAACGCCGCCGCCGGTCAACCTGTTTCGGCCTCGGGATCGCGAAGCGGCCGCAGGTTCTGCTCACTGCTCGGGACGGGGAACTGTAGCGGCCGAACATGGTGATGTGCGCGTAGCCGAGGGGGGAGAGTCGGGCGGCGTCTTCGTCCCCGAACCGGGTATCCCTGGCCGCGCGGCACGTTGACGGCCAAGTCGATGTGGCGGGTATTCCAGAGCACCGCGGCGTTGAGCATGAGCCCGAGCGGCAGCGGCTGGCCGACCAACGGTCATACCCGCCGTGCCACAGCCGTCCGGACACGGCCTTTACGGCACCTCGCCAGATTATCGGATTACTGTTAATAGTATTCCGATAATTAGCCCGACAAAAGGTGCACATCGCTCGCACACCATAATGACAGTTATGGTGCGTGGCGGATCGCGCTGGTGTCGGGGGCGGCCGCTGGCCCTGATCCTTGCCTCGCCCACGCGGATTCAGCGGGAGCAGGTCGGACGAATCCGGTCAGGGAGGGCATTCCTCGCCGAAAATGGGGAAACACCCGCCGGTGCCGGACCTGACCACCCTGCCCTGGCCACTGCCGCTCAGCGCCACGGTGTTCGTCCTCGCCGGGGCGGTCACCGTGGCCGGCAGCGTGCGCCTGGCCGGGCTCGGCGACGCCCTCGCCGACAAGACCGGCTGGGGCGAGGCCCTCTTCGGCGTCGTGTTCTTCGGCATCGTCACCGGCCTGTCCGGCATCATCATGACCATCGTCGCCGCCGGCGGTGGCCAGGCCAGCCTCGGCTACAGCAACGCCGTCGGCGGCATCGCCGCCCAGACCACCGCCGTCGCCGTCGCCGACGCCTTCCACCGCCGCGCCAACCTCGAACACGCCGCCGCGTCGCTGTCGAACCTGCTGTCGGGCTGCCTGCTCATCGCCCTGCTCGCCCTCGCCCTGCTCGCCAGCTACATCCCCGAGACGAGCGTCGCCGGGGTCAACCCGATGTCCGTCGTGCTCGTCGCCTCCTACGTCGGCGGGCTCGTGCTCATCCGCCGCGCCGGCGCACAACCGATGTGGCAGGCCATCGCCACCGCCGAGACCCGCCCCGACGTCCCCCACGACGAGAACGCCCTCAACCAGCACCCACCGGAGTGGCTGTGGACCAACTTCGCCGCCGTCGGTCTCCTCGTCGCGGCCGGGGGCTGGCTCGTCGCCCTCGCCGCCGAAAGCCTGGTCGAGACCACCGGGCTCACCGCCGGATTCGTCGGCGCCGTCCTGATGGGCGTGGTCAACGCCCTCCCGGAGACCGTCACCGCCATCGCCGCCGTACGCCGCGGCGCCGTCACCCTCGCCGTCGCCGCCGTCCTCGGCGGCAACATCCTCGACGTGCTCACCCTCGTCGCCGGGGACATCGCCTACCGGCAGGGTTCGATCTACCACACCGCCGGTGACCAGGAACTCCTCGCGACCACCACCAGCCTGTTCATGACCGCCACCCTGCTCGGCGGTCTGCTCATCCGGCAAACCTGCGGCTGGGGTCGCCTCGGCTTCGAAGGAGTTCTGCTGCTGGCCAGCTACGCCGCGATGACAGTCATCCTCGCCCTGTAGGCACCACCCTCCTCAGCGGGTCATTTCGTCGCGGCGGCCCATTCGGCGGCCGTCGCGGGGCTGTAGTACCGGGTGAAACCGCCGCCCCACGCGATCGGGTCGGCGAGCGGCGCTCCACCCCAACGGGGCGTGCCGGACACGAGCAAGCGGGTGCCGATCTGGTACGCGGGGACCTGCTCGGACGTGGCACCGCCCGTCGCGGCCCCCACGGAGGGCGGCGACATCTCCACCACCTGCCTGGTACCGGCGTTCCCAGGAAGAGCGGACCTCTGGTTGCTCGGTCTGCCGTTTCGCAGGATCGGGTAGCGGAAAGCCGCACAATCACCTCGTGCCGGCCCTCGCGGTGAACCGCGGGACCTGCCGGCCACCGACACTGGGGGAAGAACAGTGAGCAAGCTCGCACTCGTCACCGGCGCCACCTCCGGCATCGGCCGGGCCTTCGCCGACCGCCTGGCCGCCGACGGCTACCGCCTGGTGGTCACCGGTCGGCGCGCCGACCGCCTGGAGGAGTTCGCCGCCGCGCACCCGGAGGGCACCGTCACGCCCGTCGTCGCCGACCTGTCCAGCACCGCCGGCATCGAGGCGGTCGCCGAGATCTGCGCCACCGAGCCGCTGACCATGCTCGTCAACAACGCGGGCGTCGCGCACTACATGCCGATGGCCGAGCTGCCCGCCGACAAGGCAGCCGAGCTGGTGAACGTCAAGGTCCTCGCGCCGACGATGCTCACCCGCGCCGCGGTCGCCGGTATGCAGGAACGCGGCGCGGGCACCATCGTCAACGTGGCCGGCATGATCGCCTTCAGTGGGCCCGCCCCGCACTCGGTGCTGCCCCGGCGCGCCGTCTACGGCGGCAGCCTGGCCTACCTCGTCGCCCTCTCCCAGACCCTGAGCGCGGAGTTGGAGGGCACCGGTGTCACAGTGCAGGTGGTGTGCCCGGGTGTGGTGGCCACCGAGTTCCACGAACGCCAGGGCATGGACCTGAGCGCGGTGCCCAGGATGACGGCCGAGGACGTCGTCACCGCCAGCCTGCGTGGCCTGGAGCTGGGGGAGACCGTCTGCGCCCCGGGCGTCGAGGACGCCGGCCTCCTGGACGCGGTCTTCCGGGCCGACCTCGCCGCCTTCGGCGCGCAGCGCCCCGAGTTGGCCAGCCGCTACCGAGCGGCCTGACCGACCCCGACGCGTCCGGCCCGGGGGAGCGCAGGACGAGGGCGGACGCTCACCGCCCACCCGTGCGGAAAAGGACTGGACGGGCGGTGTCAGAGCTTGTAGCTTGCTGCGGAACGTGACACGTCCGAGGAGGTGAGACCCATGAACGTCGCAGCGATGTGGGTGCTCCGCCTTCCCGTCACGGTCGGGCGATCGACGTAGGTGTCGCCGGGAGCGCCTCGCCACCATGGCCCTCCCGAAAGGCACCACCCATGAACCCTTGGCAATCCACCCCAGCGGCGTCGCCGGTTGCCGGCCCCGACCGCGTGTTCGACGTGATCATCGTGGGCTGTGGCCCGACCGGCGCGATGCTGGCTGCCGAGCTGCGGCTGCACGACGTACGGGTGCTCGTGCTGGAGCGGGACACCGAGCCCGCGTCGTTCGCCCGCATCGTCGGCCTGCACGTCCGCACCATCGAGCTGATGGCGATGCGTGGGCTGCTGGAGCGGGTCCGCGAGCGGGCCCGGCAGCGCCCGGCCGGCGGGTTCTTCGCCGCCATCGACAAACCGGCGCCCACCGACCTGGACACCGCCCACGCCTACCTGCTGGGCACCCCGCAGCCCGTCATCGTCCAACTGCTCGAGGAGCACGCCACCGCCCTTGGCGCGCAGGTGCGGCGCGGCGTCGCGGTGACCGCTGTCGACCAGGACGAGGAGCTGGTCACCGTCGCGCTGAGCGACGGGCGGCGGGTGCGTACCCGATATCTTGTCGGCTGCGACGGCGGGCGCAGCACGGTGCGCAAGCTGCTCGGCGTCGGCTTTCCGGGCGAGCCCGCGCGCAACGAGACGCTGATGGGCGAGATGCTGGTCTCGGCGTCGCCGCAGGACGTCGCCGCGCGGGTGGCCGACGTGTCGGTTCGTCCGTTCTGGCTGCGACCCATGGGCGGGCAGGTATACAGCGTGGTCGTCCCCGCGGCGGGCGTCGCCGATCGTGCCCAACCGCCCACCCTCGATGATTTCCGCACGCGGTTGCGGGCCGTCGCCGGGACCGACTTCGGCGTGCACTCGCCGCGCTGGTTGTCGCGGTTCGGGGACGCCACCCGGCTCGCCGAGCGGTACCGGGTGGGGCGGGTGCTGCTGGCCGGCGACGCGGCACACATCCACCCGCCGATCGGCGGGCAGGGCCTCAACCTGGGTGTGCAGGACGCGGTCAACCTCGGGTGGAAACTGGCCGCGCAGGTGCGGGGTTGGGCGCCGCGGGCGCTGCTGGACACCTACCAGGCGGAACGTCGTCCGGTCGCCGAGGAGGTGCTGGACAACACCCGCGCCCAGACGGAACTGCTCTCGCCCGAGCCGGGCCCGCAGGCGGTACGCCGACTGCTCAGCGAGTTGATGGACTTCGACGTGGTGAACCGGCACCTGATCGAGAAGATCACCGGGATCGCCGTCCGCTACGACCTCGGCCCCGGCCCTGACCTGGTCGGCCGCCGCCTGCGCGACGTCGCCGTCGGTCCGGGGACCCTCTACGACCTGCTGCGCGAGGGCCGGGGGCTGCTGCTGGACCGGACCGGACGGTTGGGCATCGGCGGCTGGTCGGACCGGGTCGGTCACGTCGTCGATCCCGTCGCCGCGGTGGACGCCGCGGGCATCCTGCTGCGCCCCGACGGTCATGTCGCCTGGGTGGGTGACGACCAGCGGAACCTCGACGAGGCCCTCTGCCGCTGGTTCGGCGAGCCCACCGCCTGACCTGCGCCGGCCGCCGGCTCACCGGCCCCGCTCGCCGGCACGGCCACCTTTCCGCCGTGCCGGCGAGCGGCGCGCACCTAGCCGGAGCGCTGCGCGTCGGAGTCGACCTCGATGTCGTAGAGCAACTGCACATGCCGACGGCCGTTCGTGACGCCTACGAAGATCGGCTCACCGACCGGAGTGCGACCGTGGCGCCATGCCTGCGCGCGGGCCGCCTCCCTCGACTCGTGATGTGTCTTGCCCGCCCGGTGCAGGTCCATGACGCGGCGGGCGGTGACCCGGTCACTGTCCAGGTGAACCCGAAGCAGAGGCATGACGCTGTCCCTTCGCGGTCGGCCGCCAGGCTTGTCGGTGCTCAATCAGCTTACCGTTGTTAAGTTTCCCGAGCACTGCACTAGATTGACGGGATGAGCACCGAGTCGGTCTGGTTGCGGCCCGAGTCAGGGCGTCCGCGACGGGTCCTGCCGCTGACCCGCGAGCGCATTGTCGCCGCGGCGGTGACCCTGCTGGACGAGCAGGGTGTGGAGGGCCTCACCATGCGTCGTCTCGCTCAACAACTCGACGTGACGTCCACCGCCCTCTATTGGCACGTGAAGACCAAGGACGACGTCCTGGACCTGGCGGTCGACCGGATCTTCGGTGACGTGCCCCTGCCCGAGCCGAGCGGCGACTGGGCCGAGGACGTCCGGTCTCTCGCTCGTGCCTGGCGGGCCGCGATGCTGCGTCACCCCTGGACGCCACGGTTGGTGGGTCGACCGATGCTCGGACCCAACGTCCTGGCCCGTACCGAGTTCCTGCAGGCCGCCCTCGTGCGCGGCGGACGCGACGGGCTGCACCTCGCGGTGGCCACCCGGATGGTGGCGAACTACGTCATCGGTGCCGCGCTCACCGAAGCCACCTGGCGTCAGACCGCTGATCCGCTGGCGAGAGCGGCAGCCCGCAGCCACCTCGCCGCGCTCGGCGGCGCCTACCCGACCCTGAACGCCTCCGGCCACCTCGACGACAGCCGTTGGGACGACGACATCCTGTTCGAGGAGGGCCTCGACGGCATCCTGCTGGCCGTGGCGCGGACCGGCCGCCCGGACGACGGAGCGCCGACCTAGCCGAGAGCCGGTCGCCCTCGGCCGAGGTGGTGGGTCAGACCGACCCGTACCCGGGCAGGCCGAGCAGGTCCCGGGCGCCCTGGCGGAGCAGCGCCGCGGCGACCGACGTGCCGAGGGTGATCGGGTCCGCCGCCCACTCGTGCACGTCGAGCACCGTCTTGCCGTCCACGCTGATCACCCTCGCCCGCAGGCCGAGACGCCCGTCGGGCTCGGTCCGCGCGAGCGCGGCGATGGGGGAGCGGCAGTTGCCCTGCAGGATGTGCAGCATGGTCCGCTCGGCCGTGGTCTCCTGCCAGGCGCGCGGGTCGTTCAGGCTGGCGGCCAGGTCGCGGGTGCCGGTGTCGTCGTCACGGCACTGCAGGACGAGGGTGCCGGAGCCGACGGCGGGCACCATCGTGTCGACGTCGATCGGGTGGGTGATCCGGTCGGCCCGCCCGATCCGGTGCAGGCCGGACACCGCGAGCAGCAGCGCGTCGTACGTGTCGCCGGCGTCGAGTTTGGCCAGTCGGCTGTTCGCGTTGCCGCGGATCGGCACCGGCACCAGGTGCGGCCAGTGCAGGGCGAGCTGGGCGACCCGTCGGACGGCGGAGGTGCCGATCCGGGTGCCGGCGGGCAACTGGTCGACCCGCAGCCCGCCCGGGTGCACGAGGCAGTCCCGCACGTCGTCGCGGCGCAGGTAGGCGGCCAGCACCGTGCCGGCGGGCGCCGGGCGGTCCCCGGGTACGTCCTTGACGCAGTGCACCGCCAGGTCGACGTCCCCGGCGAGCAGGGCCGCGTCCACCTCCTTGGTGAACGCGCCCTTGCCGCCCAGCGCCGCCAGGTCGCCGAGCCACCGGTCACCGCTCGTCGACATCGACAGCACCTGCACTGTGACGTCGGGGTGCCGCTCGACCAGCAGCGCGCGGACCCGCTCGGCCTGGGCCAGCGCCATCGGGGAGTTGCGGGTGCCGATGCGCAGCACGCGGGAGTCGGGCATACCACCGAGGGTAGACCGCCCGATGTGGACGCCGACGCCGAGCCCTGGGCAGGCCGTCGACGCGCCGGGGCGCCGACGGCCTGCCCAGGTAGCGCTCGTACCTCAGGTCGTGGTGAAGGTGGCGGCCACCTGGGGGTCGCCGAAGAGGGTGATCGCCACGATCCCGTCCTCGGCGACGGTCAACACGGCCACGCCGAAGAGTTCGCCGCGCAACCACGCCACGGCGGCGGGTTGGGCGTTCGCCTCGGTCGCCACCAACCGCCAGTCTCCCGCACCGCCCATCGCCGGGGTCGCGAACGCCAGGCACGCCTCCCGGCCGGTGTACGAGGTCCGCGCACCGACCGGCTCGATGGCCGCGTCGGCACGGAGCACGTCGCGGAAGGCGTCGGCGTCGGACGCCTCCCACGCGGCCAGGTAACCGGCGAGCAGTTGCTTGGCCCGAGGTGAGGAGGAGTCCAGCAGGTCGTCGCGGGTCGGTGCGACCTCGGCGAGTCGCGCCCGGGCCCGTTGCAGGGCGCTCTTCACCGCCGGAACCGTCATATCCAGTGCCGCGGCGGTCTCGGCGGCGGAGAAGGCCAGCACCTCCCGGAACAGGAGGACGGCCCGCTGTCGAGGGGCGAGGTGCTGCAACCCGGCCACGAAGGCGAGTCGTACGCTCTCGCGCGTGGTGACCAGGTCGAGCGGGTCCGTCGGAAGCGGCTGCAACCACAACCCGCCGGAGTCGCCTGAGCCGAGGTCGATGGCGAGATCGCGTCGGCCCCGGCCGTCGAGGACGGTCAGGCAGACGTTCGTGGCGATCCGGTACAGCCAGGTACGCACCGAGGAGCGGCCGGCGAAGGTCTCCCACCCGCGCAGCGCCCGCACGTAGGTGTCCTGCACGACGTCCTCGGCCTCGTGATACCCGCCGAGCATCCGGTACGCGTGGGTGAACAGTCCCCTGCGTTCCCGTTCGAACGCCTCGGTCAGATCGCCAGGCGCGGGCGTACCCATGCGGCCAACCTCCCGATCGCCTCGTCGGCAACCGGTGCGCGCCCGGCGGCCATCTGGAACGTGTGCGGCTGCCCGTCGAAGACGTCCAGTCGGGCGCCAATCCGCTTCGCGAGGCGTTCGCTGTCGCCCCGGCCGCTCTCCGCGCCACCGCACTGCACGTAGACCGGAGGCAACGTGGACAGGTCGGCGTAGAACGCGTTGACCTCCGGTGCGAGGCCGCTGACTCCCTCGGGCAGGTACTGCTGGAGGAGACCCTGCACCATCTCGCGGGTGAAGAAAAGGTCGGTGGCGGCGTTCTCCTCGTAGGAGCTGGCGGTCTGTGCCGGATCCATGTCGATCCAGGGTGACAGCAACAGCAACGCGGCCACGCCGGGTTCGCGGAGAGCGACCTGCACGGCCAGCCCACCTCCGCAGGAGTCTCCGGCGAGCGCGAGTGTCCGGGCGTGCGTCGCCGCCCAGCGGTACGCGGTGAGCGCGTCCTCGGTCTGTGCGGGGTGGCGGAACTCGGGAGCCCGTCGGTAGGTGGCGAGCAGCACGCGTACGCCGGCTGCTTTCGCCAGGTGCCCGTACATCTTGCGGTGGGTGTAGAGCGACCCGCTGACGAAGCCGCCGCCGTGCAGCGCGACGATCACCCGGTCGAGGTCGGCGCCGTGCGGGTCGAGCCACATGGCCGGCACGCCACCCGCCGACACCTCGGTGTAGTCCACGCCGCGCGGCTCGGCGGTGACATCGCCCCACTGATCGTCCTCGCCCATGTCGCCGGCGGCCCAGCGGGCGTACATCTCGGTTATCGCGTTCATGTGGGTATCGACCGTGGGCGCGGTCGAAAGGAATCGCTCGGGCGAGCCGAGGGGTCGGAGATCGCGCCGTTCTAGGATCGCCGGGTGTTCCAGCCCACCTTTCCGCTGCGGACCGCGCGGCTGACGCTGCGCCCGGTCACGGTGGACGACCTCGACGACGTGTACGCCTACCAGCGCCGGCCGGACGTGGTCCGCTGGATGCTCGGGGCCGAGCCGCGTACCCGGGAACAGTCGCGGGCGTCGGTGCTGGCCATGGCCGGTGAGGACGCGCTGCGCGCGGAGGGCGACTGCCTGACGGTGGCAGTGGTCAGCGACGCGACGGTGATCGGCGCGGTGGAGTTGGTGTGGCGCAGCGAGCGCGACCGTACGGCGGAGGTGGGGTTCGTGTTCCACCCCGCCCACGGCGGTCGCGGGTTGGCCACCGAGGCCGCTGCGGCGTTGCTGGGCTGGGGGTTCGGCGAGGTGGGTCTGCACCGGGTCTACGGCAGGTGCCACGCCCGCAACGAGCCCTCGGCGCGGCTGATGACCCGGCTGGGGATGCGCCGGGAGGCCCACCACGTGCGCAGTTACCTGTTCGACGGGGAGTGGGCCGACCAGTTCGTCTTCGCGATCCTGGCCGACGAGTGGCGGTCGCGGGCCGCGCCAGGGTGAGGGTCGCCCCGCGCGCCGGCGGCGGCGCGCGGGGCGGCGGGCGGCTCAGGACTGGCGGCCGAGCCACTCCCGGTACGAGGTGGGGGCGATGACGGCGTCGGTGGGGGCGGTGAGGACGTCGCCGGGGACGGCGGCGAACATGCCGGCGCTGTCGTCGGTGGTGACGGTGCGCGTGTCACCGCGCGCGGCGAGGGTGATCCGCCCCAGCTCGTCGAGGGGGAAGACGTCGGGGCCGGCGACATCGCGGATGCCCTGCAACGGGGCGCCCACGGCGACGTCGGCGACGGCCTGCGCCACGTCGGCGGCGGCCATCGGCTGCACCGGGGTACGGGGCAGGCGGACCGTGGTGTCGTCGGCGGTCCAGGACAGGATCGCCTCGACGAACTCGAAGAACTGGGTGGCCCGCACGATCGAGTACGGCACCGGGCCGGTCTTGAGCAGGTCCTCCTGGAGGACCTTGGCGCGGTAGTAGTCCAGCGCGGGCACCTGGTCGACGCCGACGATGGAGAGCACCACCGCGTGGCCGACGCCCGCCTGCGCGGCGGCGGCGAGCAGGTTGTCCATGGTCGTCTGGAAGAAGGCGGGCGAGGCCTCGTCGAAGGTCGGCGAGTTGGTCAGGTTGACCACGACCTCGGCGCCGGCGAGCGCGTCGGTGAGGCCCTGCCCGGTGAGCAGGTCCACGCCGGTGGACGGCGAGAGCGGCACCGCGTCGTGACCCGCGGCCCGCAGGATGGTGACGACCTGCGAGCCGATGAGGCCGGTCCCACCCAGTACGGCGATCTTCATGGCTGTGCGCCTTCCCGTGACGTTCGTGGCCCGCTGTCCGACCGGCGAGTCGCGCGGTTGAACTCGGACCTCTTCTGTCCGAGAACTATACTCGGACATGATGAGTCCGAGTAACTGGGTGGCTAGGGTGACGCCATGAAGATGTCCGGCGGGGTCGAGTGGGCGCTGCACTGCTGCGTGGTGCTCACCGCCAGCAGCACGCCCGTGCCCGCGGCGAAGCTGGCGGAGCTGCACGACGTCTCCGGCAGCTACCTGGCCAAGCAGCTCCAGTCCCTGGCCCGCGCCGGTCTGGTCCACTCGGTGCAGGGCAAGTCGGGCGGCTACGTGCTGACCCGCGCGCCGGAGAGCATCACGCTGCTCGACGTGGTGCGGGCCGTCGACGGCCCCGGCCCGACGTTCGTCTGCACGGAGATCCGCCAGCGCGGCCCGTTCGCGACCCCGGCCGACGCCTGCACCACGCCGTGCCCGGTCGCCCGCGCGATGTGGGCGGCCGAGGACGCGTGGCGTCAGGCGCTCGCCGCCGTCACCATCGCCGACCTCGCCCGTGACGTCGACACCACCTCCGGCCCCGAGGCCCTGGCCGGCATCCAGACCTGGCTCACCGGCGACCGCGCCGGCTGACCCCGGTCAGCCGGTCCGGCGTACCTCGGTGTCCCAGATCTGCGCCCACGGACGCCGCAGCCCCCGGCACACGAAGATCGGGCCGCCGTTCTCGTCGTTGTCCACCTCGACCCGCTGGTCCACCCGCCCGGCGAGCGTGCATTCCCCGAACCAGGCGTTCAGCCGGTCGGGGCGCTCCCAGCCCACGGCGATCACCACGTCCGCGTCGGCGGGCGGTCGACCGAAGTCGACCATGCTGTTGTGCCCGGAGTAGGCACGCGGCAGGTCACGGGCCGGCCCGTAGCGGGCCAGCGCGCCCGCCTCCCCGTAGTTCGCGGTGAGCACCACCGCCCGCGAGCGCTCCGGCGGCGGCAGTCCACGATGGACGGCGGCGACCGAGTCGGCGAACGCCGGCCAGCCGATGGTCTCGCCCGCGTCGTAGTTGACGTCGACGACGAACGCGGGCAACCGCTCGGCCGGCAGCACCGGCAGCAGCAACACGATGCTCGGCAGCAGGAACGGCACCGCGCCCAGCACCAGCAGGCCACGGCGCAGGCGTACCGACCCGCGTGCCGCCCAGGCGGCGGTCACGATCGCGCCGGCGGCGGTCAGCACCAGCAGCAGCGGCGCGTCGTAGTAGCCCTTGCCGCCCGCGACCAGCACGATGCCGACAACGACCAACCAGGCCCACCCCACCGCCCGGTACGCCCGCCACGCCGGCCGGCGCAGCAGCGCGACGAGGCCGGCGACCCAGATGGGTACGGCGTACGGGCTGATGATGACGAACTGGAGGGTCAACGCGTTGAGACGGCCGCTGTGGGAGCTGTCCCCGTCGGAGATGGTGGCGGCCACGCCGAGCTGCGGGAAGTCGTTCGTCACCTGCCACAGCAGGTTCGGCGCGGCCAGCAGCACGGTGATCCCGGCGGCGGCGAGCACCCACCTGTCGCGCAGCAACCGACGCGGCCCGGCGACGAGCACCCCGGCGACCAGGCCCACGGCCAGCAGCGCGGGCAGCAGCTTGTTGAGCATGCCCACCCCCAGCGCCAGCCCGACGCCGAGGGCCCAACGGCTGTCGCCGGTGCGCAGCAGTCGCACCGCGCACCACGCCGCCACCAGCCAGACCAGCAGGTCGATGGTGGTGGTGCTGAGCAGGTGACCGTTGGCGAGAACGATGCCCGACAGCGCGGCGAGCACCGCCGCGAAGAGCTGCGCCCCCCGGCCGGCGCCCAGCTCACGGGCGATGGCGGCGACCAGCAGCACCGCGCCGCCGGCCAGCACCGCCGACGGGGTCCGCAGCACCACCAGGTTGCCCGGCGCGATCGTGTCGAGCAGCCGTGCCAGCGCCGGAACCAGCGGCCCCTGGTCGACGTACCCCCAGTCGAGGTTGCGGCCGGCGAGCACGAAGTACAGCTCGTCGCGGTGGTAGCCGTAGCGGCCGGCGAGCAGCAGCAGCGTCCCGGTGGTGACGGCGGCCACCAGCCATGGGCCACGCGTGGGCGCGCCGGGCGCCGGTGCCGCCGTCGGCGGCGACGGGGTGGGCCGGTGCGGTCGGTCGATGTCGATCGCGGGCTCGCTCACGAGCCCATGATGACCGGCGGCGACGCGGCGTGGGTGCCCGCCCGGTGTCCGAGACTGTCCCGAATGCGGGTGGTCGGAGCGGGTGCGAAGATCGGCTGGTCACGCCGACCGAAAGGACGATATGCGCTACCGCAATCTGGGCGCCACGGGCACCGTCGTGTCCACCCTCTGTCTGGGCACCATGACCTTCGGCGCGGAGACCGACGAGGCCGGCAGCTTCGCCCAACTGGACCGGTTCGTCGAGGCCGGTGGCACCGTCATCGACACCGCCGACGTCTACTCCACCGGTGTCTCCGAGGAGATCATCGGGCGGTGGCTGCGGTCGCGGCCCGACGTGCGCGACCGCCTCGTCATCGCGACGAAGGGGCGGTTCCCGATGGGGCCCGGGGCCAACGACGCCGGCCTGTCCCGGGTGCACCTGACCCGCGCGCTGGACGCCAGCCTGCGCCGACTCGGCGTCGAGGCCGTCGACCTCTACCAGGCGCACGCCTGGGACCCGCTTACCCCGCTGCCGGAGACGCTGCGGTTCTTCGACGACGCGGTGCGCGCCGGCAAGATCCGCTACGCGGGGGTCAGCAACTTCACCGGGTGGCAGTTGCAGAAGGCGGCCCTGCTCACCCAACACCTCAACCTCACCCCGATCGTGACCCTGCAACCGCAGTACAACCTGCTGGCCCGGGAGATCGAGTTCGAGCTGGTGCCGGTCTGCGAGAACGAGGGCATCGGCATCCTGCCGTGGTCACCGTTGGGCGGCGGCTGGCTGACCGGCAAGTACCAGCGCGACAGCACGCCCACCGGCGCGACCCGGCTCGGCGAGAACCCGCAGCGCGGCGTCGAGGCGTACGCCGGGCGCAACGCCGAGGAGCGCACCTGGCGGGTGCTCGACACCGTCCGCGCTGTCGCCGGTGAGCAGGGCGTGTCCATGTCGGCGGTGGCGCTGGCCTGGCTGGCGGCCCGACCGGCGGTCACCTCGGTGATCCTCGGCGCGCGGACCATCGACCAGCTCGACGACAACCTGACCGCCGCCGACCTGGTCCTCGACGCCGAGCAGATGCGCCGGTTGGACGAGGCGAGCGCGCCGTCGGTGGGCGACTACCCGTACGGCGGCGCGGGGGTGCGCCAGCGCGGCCGTGACCTGCCGACCGCGTCGTGACGTCGTTTCCCGAGCCCACCGCCCCGGCCGGCAGCCGCACCGAGGTCTTCCTCCGCTACCTCGACTACTTCCGGGAGTCCATGGTGGCCAGGGTGTCGGCGCTCGACGAGGCGGAGCTGCGCCGCAGCCGGCTGCCGTCCGGGTGGACCCCGCTGGAGCTGCTGACGCACCTGCGGCACGTCGAGCGGCGCTGGATCGAGTGGGGTTTCCAGGGCCGGAACGTCGCCGACCCGTGGGGTGACCGCCGGGGTGAGCGCTGGTACGTCGCCCCCGACGAGACCCGCGCCGACGTGGTGGCGGCGCTGCGCGCGCAGGGCGCGCACACCACGGCGGTCGTGACGGCGCACGACCTGGCCGAGATCGGCGCGCCCGGGCCACGGTGGGACGGCGCCGACCCGGCGTCGCTGGAGCGGGTGCTGTTCCACCTCGTCCAGGAGTACGCCCGCCACCTCGGTCACCTCGACGTGGTCGCCGAACTCGCCGGCGGCCCGACCGGCGAGTGAAGCCGTCGGCTGGCAACTCGCGCGGCCGCGCCTCCGGATCTTGGACAGTTTCCGTTACGCCGTAACGGAAACTGTCCAAGATCTCCGCTTCGGGTCGCGTCAGGAATTGGCGGGTCCGGTCTGTGGGGGCCGCTGGCTCAACGGGTCGCGGCCCAGCCGACGAAACGCGGAGTCAGATCGGGCAGTGTGACGCCCGGGTGCAGCGCGGCGAGGTCGGCGGCGGCTTCCCGCTGAACCCTCGCCAGGTGAGTCAGCAGCCCCGGCCGGTCCTCCCGGTACTCGGCGAGCAGGCGCAGCTTGGCGGCCGAGCACGGCCACAGGATGCCGCAGACCGGGCAGCGCCACGACGGCCGTGACGGGCAGTGCGTGCGGCGCTCGGGCATCAGACGGCCCGCACGGTGGCGCGTCGTCGGGCCGGCGCGGGTGGGCGTGCCTCCCCGCAGGCGCGCAACCGCAGGCCCGCGCGCATCACGAACAGTTCCCGCCGGGCGACGGCCTCGCCCTTGCTGTTGAGCTGGTAGGCGTCGAGCCAGAGCCAACCGTCGTAGGTGTGTCGGTCGGGGATCTCGCGGATGACGCGGACCACTATCGGGGTCCGGAACTGCACGCTCGCGGCGGTGGTCAGCAGGACCACGTCCCCGGCCCTGAGCCGGCCCGGCTTCTCGTCCTTGTCCGGCACCGATCTTCCCTCTGCTCGGCGTCTGGGAAGGGGCCGCTTCCGGGAGTGCTCGCCCGCCGCAAGCGGCCCCGCTGACGCGTCCGCCGGGTTCGGATCCCTGCTGGCCGCGCCGCCATAACCGCACTTTGCCGGTAGTGGCTGGACAAACACACAGCGTTACGTTATTTCTTCATCGCAGCCGCTTTGCACCAGGAGAGGACGGCATGAACCACGTCTTTGTCGCAGCGCTCGCCGCTGCGGGTCACACCGCCGAAAGCCTGGCCGACCGGCTCGGTGTGCATCCGAAAACCGTCGCCCGCTGGGCCAACCCCGGGCACATCCCCCAGAGTCGACACCGAGCGACAGTCGCGGATCTCCTCGCCAAGGACATCGACACACTGTGGCCGGACGCCGGCCGCCGCCGCGAACCGGTGTGGTTCCGGCCGTGGGTCGACCTCGAACGCGAGGCGGTGACCCTGCGGTCGTTTGAGTTGGCGTGGGTGCCCGGCCTGCTCCAGACCGAGGCGTACGCGCGGGCGACCCTGGCCGGCGGGGTGCTGACGGCGGAGGCGGTCGACGAGTTCACCGAGGCGCGCATCGACCGGCAGGCGATCCTCAGCCGGCCGGGTGGCGGCCCGCTTCTGGTGGCGGTGCTCGACGAGGGGGTGCTGCGCCGGCGCGTCGGCGACGACCGGGCCCTGATGGCCGCGCAACTCGCCAGCCTGCTGGAGCACGCCGAGGCGGGCACCGTGCAACTGCACGTCGTCCCGGCGGACGCGCCCAGCTACCCCGGGCTCGACGGGCCGTTCACCATCGCCGACATGCCGGACGGCTCCCGAGTCGCCCACGTCGACAGCGCGGCCCAGGCGCAGATCCTCGACCAGCCATCGGACCTTGTTAATCTGGAGCGACGGTGGGAGCGGATTCGCGGAGAGGCACTGCCCCGAGGCCGTTCCCTGGTACTCCTCAGAGAAGCGGCAGCAGCATGGACATGACCGGCGCGCGCTGGCGGAAGAGCACCAAGAGCGGCGGCAACGGCGGTAACTGTGTCGAGGTCGCCGACAACCTCCCGGGTGTGGTCCTGGTCCGGGACACCAAGGATCGCAACGGCGCCACCCTGGCCTTCAGCCCGCAGTCCTGGCGACGCTTCGTCGCGCTGGCCCGCGACGCCGGCTGACCCACCGACCAGGACAGAGCCGGTCACCGAACCTCGGCCGGTTGCGGTTGTGCCGCCGCCGGTCCGGCAACCCCGACCGCCGAAGCGGCGTCGTGCCGGGTGGCCGCCCGTGCCGGATCCACCCTGGAGAGCCTGCTCCGCGAGCCGGTCCGCCACGCCGACACGCACCTGCACGCCCGGCTGGCCTGACGGGCTCGCACCCTGCGTCGTCACCCGCCGCTGCGCGCTGCGTCGACACGACGCCGCCCGGGTTGCTCCGCGAGAAATTTCTTGCCGCCAGCGGTAATCGGCGGCCGTCTCGCTGACAAGTACCCCCGACAGAGCAGTGCTGCGGAGGTGCGATGCGAGATCGGGAAAATCGGGTGACCGAGCTGTTCCGGCGACATGCCGACGACATCCACGCGTATGCGAGCTGGCGGGTCGGTCGACAGGACGCGGCGGACGTGGTGAGTGAGGTGTTCCTCGTCGCCTGGCGGTCACTGCACCGGGTCCGGGCGGGCGAGGAGCGAGGGTGGCTGTTCGGCGTGGCACGGACCGTGATCCTGGCCCGCCGTCGACAGGGCGCGGCGAAGGCCGCGCTGGACGAGCGGATGGTGGAGTCGACGGCCGTACCGGACACGTCGGACCACCTCGCCGACGACGTGGCGCTACGCGACGAGGTACGGCGGGCGTTGCACGCGCTCGGTGAGCGCGACCGCGAGGTGCTGGTCACGGCGGCCTGGTTCGACCTGAGCGCCGCGGAGGCGGCACGGGTGCTCGGCGTGTCGCGACCCACCTACGCGGTGCGGCTGCACCGCGCCCGCAACCGGTTCCGCGACGCTTTTCAGCGTTCGAGCACGGCTGCCGCCGCGCAGCCGGTTCACCGTCCAATGACAGTGGGAGAGGCCCAGTGAACATCGACGACATCGTGCGCCGGGCCCGGCCGGACTCGACCGGGTGGACGCACAGCGAGGCGGGGCGACGGGTGCTGGACGAGATCGTCACGGCCGCGCCGGCCGAAGGATCGGCCGACCGGCGGGTGGCGGGCCGGTCGGGGCCGGCGCTGCGCTGGTCCCTCCTCGGTACCGGGCTGGCCGGCGCCGTCGCCGCCGGTGTACTGGCGGTGTCGGTGATCTCGACGCCGCAGCAGTCGCGGCCCGACAGCCCGCCGGTCGCCGGTCAACAACCGGACGCGACGACCACGCTGTTGGCGCGCGACATCCTGCTCGCCGCGGCGAACCGGGCGGAGCAGGCACCCGCCGAGACGGGCAGGTACTGGCACGTCAAGACGCTCGACCTCACTGGACCACAGCGCGCCGGTGACGCCGGCTACTGGCTGCTGCGGCGCAGCGTCACCGAGAGCTGGGACGCCAGCGACCCGGCCGAGGCCAGTTGGACCGGACACCGCGACCTCGGCGTACGGCCCGCCAGCCAGGCCGACGAGCGGGCGTGGCGCGCCGCCGGCGCACCGAGCGAATGGACCCTCGACACCGACGGCCCGAAACCGCTGGTGCTGTCCACCCGGCCGGACGCGGGCACGCTGAGCAGGGACCGGTCGGCCCCCCGCTACCTGGAGGACCTCGGGCAGCTCGACCTGGAGCAGGTCCGGCGGCTGCCCGACGAGCCGCGCGCGCTGCGGGCGTGGACGAGCGAGCGCATCCGGGCGCGGATGGGCGTCCCCGCCGGCAGCCCGACGAGCGACCGACTGCTCTTCGGTTTCCTGGGTCGGATGCTGCTGGACACCCCGGCCCCGCCGAAGGTACGCGGCGCGGCGTTCCGGATTCTCGCGGAGATCCCCGGCGTGCGTGGTCTCGACGCCGTCACCGACGCGCACGGGCGCTCCGGGCAGGGCGTGGAGTTCCGCGACGACAGCGGCACCGTGCGGCTGATCGTCGACCCGTCGACCCACCGCCTGCTCGGCGAGCAGACCAGCTCGACCCCGAAGGACGCCGCGGTTCCCGGCAAGCAGAGCACCACAGTGGTGCTGACCGCGCAGTGGTCCGACGCCGCGCCGCAGCGGCCGAGCCTGCCGCAGGAATAGTCGCAGCTTGTCCCGTACCCGATGGCCGGCCGCCTGGTTGGTGGCCGGCCATCGGCACTCCTGAGGAGCTTCTGTGCACCGTCTACGCTGGCTGGCCGTCCCCGCCTGCCTCGCCGTCGTGTCCACCATCGGTCCACCGGCCGCCGCGACGCCCTCGCCGCCGGCCGCGACACACGACGCCGTCTCCGCCGCGCAGGCCCCGGCCCGCGCCGTCACGCTGATCACCGGCGATCTCGTCGAGGTCCGGGGTGACGGCACCATCACGGTACGACCCGGCGCCGACCGGGACGGCGTCGGCTTCCTCCGCCAGCGGCACGAGGGACACGACCTGGTCATCCCGGGTGACGCCGTCGGTCTGCTGGCCGCGGGCCGGGTGGACCGACGCCTGTTCGACGTGACCACGCTGCTGGCCGCCGGCTACGACGACGCGCGGCGCGACAGCATCCCGCTGGTCGTCCGCTACCGCGACCCGGCGACCCGCACCGGCGCCCGCGACTGGATGCGGCGGCACCGCGCGGCGGTGACCGCTGAGCTGGCGCACGTCAACGCGTGGGGCGCGCGTACCCCGAAGCGGGACGCCGTCACCTGGTGGTCCGGACTGACCGCGGCCACCCGCGCGTCCGCCGACGGACGGCGTCCCGGGCTGGCCGGCGGCATCGAGTCGGTCCGGTTGGACGGCAGGCTGCGCGTCAGCCTGGACCAGAGCGCCGCGCAGATCGGCGCGCCGGCCGCCTGGCAGGCCGGACTCACCGGCCGTGGGGTGACCGTCGCGGTGCTGGACACCGGTGTGGACACCAGCCACCCCGACCTGGCCGGCCGGGTCCGGGAGAACCGCAACTTCAGCGAAGCGGCCGAGGGCGGCGACGTGATCGGGCACGGCACCCACGTCGCGTCCACCATCGCCGGCAGCGGAGCCGCGTCGGACGGCCGCTACCGGGGTGTCGCCGCCGACGCCGACCTGCTCGTCGGCAAGGTCTGCGAGGACATGTCGTGCAGCGAGTCGGCCATGCTGGCCGGCATGCAGTGGGCCGCCGAGCGGGGCGCCGACGTGGTGAACATGAGCATCGGCGGCGAGGACACCGCCGAGGTGGACCTCCTGGAGGAGGCGGTCAACCGGCTCAGCGCGCGACACGGCACGTTGTTCGTGGTGGCGGCGGGCAACGACGGCGCTGTCGTCAGCTCTGTCGACTCGCCGTCGACGGCCGAGGCGGCCCTCTCCGTCGCCGCGGGAACCCGCGCCGAAGAGGTGGCCGAGTTGTCCAGCCACGGCCCCCGGCTCGGGGACGGCGGCACCAAACCGGAGATCACCGCACCCGGCGTCGACATCGTCGCCGCCCGGTCGGGCCAGGCCCCCACGGACCTGATCGACCCGGTCGGCGACCGGTACGCGCGGATGAGCGGCACGTCGATGGCGACACCGCACGTCGCCGGCGCGGCGGCGCTGCTGGCGCAGCGGCACCCCAGCTGGACCGGCGCGCAGCTCAAGGCGGCGCTCATCGCCACCGCGGTGGCCCTGCCCGGTGCGGACACCTCGGCGCAGGGCGCGGGCCGCGTCGACCTCCGTCCCGCGCTCGCCGCGAGCGTCGTACCGGACACCGGCAGCCTCAACCTCGGGGTACGGGAGTGGCCGCACCACGACGACGCCCCGGTGACCCGGACGGTGACCTACCGCAACGACGGCTCCGCGCCGGTGACGGTGGCGATGGCGGGCACGCTCACCGGTCCGGACGGGACGACCGCGCCGCACGGCATGCTCACTGTCGACCCGCAGCGGCTCACCGTGCCGGCGGGCGGGAGCGCCGGTGTCACCGTCACGGTGGACACCTCCGTCAGCGCCCCGGACGGCCGGTACACCGGGCGGATCACCGCCACACCCGAGGCGGGCACGCCGGTGTCCACTGTGCTGTCGGTGCTCCGCGACGTCGAGCGGTACGCGCTCACCGTGCGGGTCCTGGACCGGCACGGCGCGAACGCCGCCGAGCACACCAGCCTGATCACCTCCTGGGCCGACCGGTCCAGCGTCGTCGAGTGGACCCCCGGTGAGCACACGTACCGGCTGCCGGCCGGCGACTACACCCTCGGGGCGCTCGTCTTCACCGACGCCTACCAGGACACCGAGACGGTCACCCTGCTGGCCCGGCCGAAGCTGACCCTCACCGCCGACACCCGCGTCGTGCTCGACGCCCGGTCCGGGCAGCCGGTTACCGCGACGGTCCCCGAACCGACCGCCCGCTTCACCCACGCCGACATCGGCTACCGGGTCGCCGCGCGCTATCCCACCCGAGACACCGTGCTCGGCTGGCAGAACGTCCGGCGCGGCTTCGACAACCTGTTCACCGCGCAGGTCGGCGGCCCGAGCGCCGGGGACACCTTCCAGTCCGACATCTCCGCCGGCTGGGCCCGCGCCACCGCCGACGGTGACTACCTGGACAGCCCCTACGCCTACCACCTCGGGTGGATCACCCCCGGCGCGCTGCCGACCGGGTTGACCCACCACCTCCGTACGGGGGATCTGGCGGCGGTGACCAGCACCTTCCACGGGCCGGCGGGTCGTGTCGGCGCGGCCGGTTCGGCGGCGGCGGGCGCGACCGGCGCGGTCATCGCCCCGGAGTTGCGCCTGCCGGGCGGGCGCGTCGACTACTACCACGGTCGGGACAACGCGCGCTGGCAGCGGATGTTCGTGCAGTTGGACACCGGCAACGCCACCGAGGTGAACCTGACCCAGCCCGCTGTCGCGTACCGGGCGGGTCGGTCCTACCGGGAGACCTGGAACGGCGCTGTCCTCGCCCCCGCGTTCGGGGACCGGCCGGCCGACTCGGAGCAGGGGGCACGGCGTACCCCGGCGGGGCAGATCGTCGTCGACGACGGCCTGCTCGTCGACCCGACAGCCGGCCGTGGCAGCCTGCCGAAGGTGCGCCAGGACAGCGGACGTACCGCGCTGTACCGCGACGGACAGGTGCTCGCCGAGAGCCGGCGGTACGGTTCGCTGCGCGCCGACGTCCCCGCCGAGGAGGCGAGGTACCGGCTGGAGGCGGCGGTGGACCGGTCCAGCTACGCCGACGTCTCCACCACTGTGTCGTCGGCGTGGACGTTCCGCTCCGGCCCCGTGGACGGCACGCTGCCGACGGCGCTCGCGCTGCTCGCGGTCCGGTACGCGCCGACCCTGGCCGAGGGCAGGACGGCCCCGGCCGGGAGGCGCTTCGTCATCCCGGTCCGCGTCGAGCACCAGCCCGGCTCGACCGGTGGCACCGTCACCGACCTCGCCGTACAGGTGTCCTACGACGACGGAGCGACCTGGCAGCCGGCCACGGTGACCCGCAGCGGCGGCATCGGGGTGGCCGTGGTGACGCATCCGGCCGACGCCAGGCACGTGTCGCTGCGGGCCACCGCCGCGGACGGCCAGGGCAACCAGGTCGAACAGACGATCATCCGGGCCTACCTGCTCGGTTAGCGCCGATCGGGGAAGGTCAGCTCCCGGGGTGGAACCTGACCTTCCCCGACCGGCAGGGGACGTCAGCGCACGCCGACGGGTTCGGCCGGCTGCGGTTGCGGCGCCGGCGACCAGGTGAGTCGGCGTACGCCGGGGACGAGCGTGGTGCCCGCGCAGCAGGCGAGGACCAGCAGGCCGGCGACGATCAGCGGCACCGGTGCGCCGAACGCGTCGGCGGCCAGCGGCGCCAACGCGTAGCCCAGCGGGGTGGCGCCGAGTGACACCAGCCAGTCGTACGAGGTGACCCGGGCCAGGACCTCCGGCGGGAAGTGCTGCTGCACCACTGTCTCCCACACCGGGTTGAGGTAACCCAGGGCGGTCATCGCCACCGCGTACGCGGCGAGCACCGCCGGGGCGGGCGCGGCGACGGCGAGCAGGAACAGCGGCGCGGCGTAGCAGGCCAGCCCGAGATTGGCCAGCAGCACCGGTCGGCGTAGCCGCACCCGCCCGGCCAGCAGGGAGCCGGCGAGCATCCCGATCGCGCCGGCCTGCAACAGCAGCACCCAGGTCGTCTCGCCGCCGAGTTGGTCGATGGCGACGGCCGGTCCGAGGGTCATCAGCACGGCGGCGGCGCCGTTCCACACGCCGTGTCCCACCAGACTGCTCCAGAACCAGTCGCGGGAGCGTACCTCTCCGAGGCCGTGCCGCAGGTCGGCCAGGACGGAGCGGCGGGGCACCGGCACGTGTCGGACCCGGACCAGCGCGAGCAGCGCGGCGCTGAGGGCGAACGCCGCGCTGTCGAGGACGAACGCCCAACCGGGTCCGGCGGCCCAGATCAGCGCTCCGGCCAACGCCGGCCCGGCGAGGCGGCTGGTGTTCGCGGTGATCCCCATCAGGGCGTTGGCCCGTTGCCGCTCGGCCGGCTCGACGGTGCCGGCGATCAGCGGCGACGCGGTGGGGATGGCGAACGCCGAGGCGGTGCCGCCGAGCGCGGACGCCACGACCACGGTGACCAGCGACGGCTGACCGCCGAGCAACTGCGCGCCGACCGCCAGTTGCGTCGCGCAACGGACCAGGTCGGCCAGCAGGGCGACCCGGCGGGCGTCGAACCGGTCGGCGACGACGCCACCCAGCGGCAGCAGGAGCAGCCGGGGGACCATCGCGGCGGCGAGCACGGCGGCCAGCGTGCCGGTGGAGCCGGTGGCCCGCAGGACGGCCAGGGCCAGAGCCGCGGGCACCACCGCCTCGCCGAGGGCGGAGACGGTGCGGCCCAGGAACAGCAGCCGGAAGGAACGGACGCGAAGGGGATGAGCCATACCGGCAACTTACTTCGACACCGAACCTTTCGGCAATGAATATTTCGGCATTGAGGTAAGCTGGCCCGGTGACCAACACTCCGGACACGGTCGACCGGCACATCGCGCGTTGGCAGCCCGTCGTGCCCGATCTCGACGTGGACATCGAGGGCGCGGTGACCCGCATGATCCGGCTGACCCGACACCTGCGGACGGTGAAGGAACGGGTCCTGGTCGACCTCGACCTGCCGGCGCACGAGTACGACACCCTGCACGCCCTGGCCGGCCGCCGCGGCCGGGCGGCGCCCTCGGACCTCGCCGCCGACCTGGCGATGGCGCCCGCCTCGATCACCGCCCGGGTGGACGCGCTGCTGCGGCGGGGTTTCGTGCGCCGAATCCCCTCCACGGTGGACCGCCGCCGGGTGGACGTGGAACTCACCGAGGAAGGTCACGCGGCGTGGCGCGGGGCGATGGACATCCAGGGCGCGGAGGAGCGCCGCCTGCTGGGCGCGCTCACCCCCACCGAGCGACGGCAGCTCTCCGATCTGCTGCGCCAGGTGCTGCTGGTCGCCGAGCGACCGCCCGGCGACCAGCCTTCGGGCAGCCCCGACAAGCAGTGATCAGCGGAGACCGTGGACGGCGGTGGTCGTCGACGGGAACGTCCGCAGATAGTCGTCGATCTCGGCCAGCAGGGCGGTCCTGCCCGCGTCGTCGACGAAGGAGTGCCGCACCGCTTGGCGGGCCAGCTCGGCGACGCCGCGCTCGTCCAGATCGAGCAGGTCGGTGGCCACCTGGTATTCCTCGTTCAGAGTCGTGGAGAACATCGGCGGGTCGTCGGAGTTGATGGTGACCGGTACACCGGCGGCCACCAGCTGCGGCAGCGGATGCTCGGCCAGCGACCCTCGACCCGCGCCGGCACGCTAACAAGACCGCGCGGCGTCGACAACCCGCGCCGGGCAGCCGGAAATCGCGTGGCGGTCCGCGTACACCGATGAGAAGGTGACCGACGTGAGTGCGCACACGCTGGCCGGGGCCCTGGCCGACGACGGACGACGACGGATCTTCGCGGCGGTCGTGTTGGGCGCGACGAGCGCGAGCGTGATCGCCGAGCGGACCGGCCTGCCGGCCCGGGTGGTGCTCACCGGGCTGCGCCGGCTCCGCGACGCGGGCCTTGTCACCGGCACGGACGGCGCTCTCACCGTCGACGACGGGTGGCTGCGGGAGGCCGCGCGCGACAGCCGTCCTCCCGACGACGCCGACCCCGCCGTCGACCCGGTGCTGCGCACGTTCCTGCGCGGGGACGTCCTGGTGGGTCTGCCGGCGCAGCGCGGTCGGCGGCGAGTGCTGCTGGCGCACATCGCCGAGCGGTCGTTCGCCAGGGGCACCCGCTATCCGGAGCGGGCCGTCGACGACGCCCTGAAGACGTGGTGCGCCGCCGGCGGGTCGGATCACGCGACGCTGCGCCGGTATCTGGTCGACGAGCGGTTGCTCACCCGCGAGCACGGCGTCTACCAGCGGCTCTGATCGTCCGCGCGCGGATCGTCCGGTCGCGGACCATCTTGCTAGCCTCGGCGGATGACCTCCTGCACGCCCGCCGACGGCCCCCCGGACCTGCTGTTCCTGCTCTCCTGGGCGAGCCACGCGTTGCAGACCGAGCATGCCGCGGGGCTGGCCGAGTTGGGCATCTCGCCCCGGGCGCACTACGTGTTGGCGCAGGCCCGCACCGGCGAGCTGACCCAGCGGGAGATCGGCGAGCGGTGCGGTGTGGACAAGACCACGATGGTCGTGACCCTCGACCAGCTGGAACGGGCCGGGTTGGCCGAACGCCGCCCGGCGCCGACGGATCGACGGGCCCGGCTGGTCACCGTGACGCCGGCGGGGGAGCAGGTCCTGCGGCAGGCGCGGCAGGTGGTGCGACGCATCCAGGACGACCTCCTCGCGACCCTGCCCGAGCAGGACCGAGAGGTGTTCCTGCGTGCCCTCCTGGCGCTGGTGGGCGGACCACTCGCGCACACCTCCCCGTACGCGCCGGGGAGCCGATCCGGCTGTTAGTCCTAAGGAAGATAGTTCCGAACAAGACTATCTGCTACGGTCTTACTCGTTCGCTTCCCCGGAACGAGGAGTCCGTCATGAGTGCTGCGGCCGTCACCACCCCCGCCCCATCACCGCTACGCCGCCGTGCCCTCGGCGTCGGCGTCGCCGTCGTGTCCTGCCTGGCCATCTGGTCGATCGGCGCGTTGGCCGGAGTCGACTACACCGTCGAGAGCCCGGGTCAGCCCGCGACGGTCATCGGGGCGGCCGCGATCGTCCTGGTCTCCCTCGGTGCGGCCCTGCTCGGCTGGGCGGCGCTGGCGGTGCTGGAGCGGTTCACCCCACGGATCGCCCGCCCGGCCTGGATCACGCTGGCCCTCGTCGTGACGCTGGTGTCCTTCGCGCCCCTGGCCGGCACCGAGGCCACCGGCGGCGCGAAACTGTTCCTCGGCGCGACGCACGTGGCCGTGGCGGTCGCGCTGATCGCGCTGCTGCCCCGCCCCCGCCGATAACCGCACTCCGCCCACCCCTGGCCGCGTCCCGGGGTGGGCGAAATCCGTGGAAGCGGCGGCGTCGACGCTGCTAACATCGCCGCCATGGCACGAGGTAACTGGTCGCAGAAGGTCCGCTCCGCCCGCTGACGGCGGCGCCTTCCACCTGCTGAGTTCGCGCTCGCCGTCCCGGTTCCCGCCGGGCGGCCGCCAGTCGCTGCCCGGCTCCATCGCGAGCTGCGGAGCACCAGTGAACCTCACCCCGAAACCCGAAAACCTGTCGCCGCCCGTGGACGCGGGCGCCAGCGCCCACGTACGCGCGACGAACGTCAGCGTGACCCGCGGGTCCCGTCGCGTGCTGACCGACGTGTCGCTGACCGTCTCCGCCCGGTCGCGGGTGGCGGTCGTCGGCGAGAACGGCCGCGGCAAGACCACGCTGCTGCACGTCCTCGCCGGGCTGCTCACCCCGGACGACGGCACCGTCCAGCGGGCCGGCACCATCGGACTGGCCCGCCAGGAGCTGTCCGTACGCGCCGGGGAGACCGTCGGCACCCTGACCACCGAGGCGCTGGCCGCCTCGCTCGCGGCCCTCGCCGCGCTGGACGCGGCGACCCTCGCCCTGGTCGAGGGCGACCCGAGCGCCGACGACCGCTACGCCGCCGCGCTCGACGCGGCCACCCGGCTCGACGCCTGGGACGCCGAGCGTCGCGTCGACGTGGCCCTGGAAGCCCTCGACGCCTGCACCGACCGGGAGCGTCGCCTGGACACGCTGTCGGTCGGGCAGCGCCACCGGGTGCGGCTGGCGTGCCTGCTCGGGGCACGGCACGACGTGCTGCTGCTCGACGAGCCGACCAACCACCTGGACGCCGGTGGCCTGGACTTCCTGACCGGTCGGCTGCGCGAGCACGACGGCGGTCTCGCCGTCGTCAGCCACGACCGCGCGTTGCTGCGCGACGTCGCCAACCGATTCCTCGACCTGGATCCGACGCGCGACGGCACGCCCCGGCTCTACGCCGGGGGCTACGACGCCTGGCAGGAGGCGCGGCGTCGCGAGCGCGAGCGCTGGGAGCAGGACCACGAGCAGCAACAGGACGAGCGTCGTCGACTCCAGGACGCGGTGTCGAGGGCCCGCGACCGGCTCTCCACAGGGTGGCGGCCGGACAAGGGGACCGGCAGGCACCAGCGCCAGTCCCGGGCCCCGGGTGTCGTGCAGGCGCTGCACCGGCAGCAGGACGCGCTACGGGCGCACCGCGTCGACGTGCCCGAGCCGCCGCCGACGCTGCGGATGCCCGACCCCGGCGTACGACCGGGCGCGCCGCAGATCCGCGCGCAGGGCGTGGCGGTCGCCGGGCGGCTCGCCGGGCCGGTCGACCTCAGCATCGACGGCGGCGACCAGCTCCTCGTCACCGGACCCAACGGCGCCGGGAAGTCCACACTGCTCGCCGTGCTGGCCGCCGCGCTCGACCCCGGCGAGGGGCACCTGTGGACGGCGCACGGGGCCCGGGTCGCCCTGGTCCGCCAGGAGACCGCCGGCCACGGCCCGCGACGCACCGCCGACGAGGTGTACGCAGATCGGGTGGGGGAGCTGGTCGCCTCCGGCGCTCTCGCGGACGCCGATGTCGTGTCGCTGGGGTCGCTGGGGCTGCTGGACGCCGCCGCCAGGCGCACACCTGTCGGGCGGATGTCGCAGGGGCAGCAGCGCCGCCTCGACCTGGCGTTGGCGTTGGCCGGGCGGCCCACGCTGCTGCTGTTCGACGAGCCGACGAACCACCTGTCGTCGGCGCTCGCCGACGAGCTGACCGTCGCGCTGCGGCACACCACCGCCGCTGTCGTCGTCGCCACCCACGACCGGCAGGTGCTGCGCGACCTGGCCGACTGGCCGCGCCTGCACGTCGCCGGGTTGTCGACACGCGAGGCGGTCGACCGGGGGCACAAACGTCGAGGCGGGTAATCCCGTTGACCGGACGGTGATGATCGACCCGTGACCAGCACCGTCCGGCCCCCCTGGGTGACGGCCCCCGTCCGACCCGACGACCCCGACGCGGCGCTGCTGCTGCGCGAGTACATGACCGAGATGGTGGTCCGCTACCACCGCCGTCCGGCCCGGCCCGGCGAGGTCGACGCGGCGCTCGACGAACTGCCCAGCGACGACCTCACCGTCCCGGGCGGGATGCTTCTCCTCGCTCACCACGGCGACGAGCTGGCCGGCTGCGCCGGTCTGCGCTGGCGACCGGACTTCGCCGAGTTGACCCGGGTGTTCGTCCGGCCCGCGCACCGGGGCACCGGCGGGGGTGCGGCGCTGCTGGCCGCCGTCGAGCACGCGGCGCGTGCCGCCGGCGCCGACCGGATCCGCCTCGACACCCGACACGACCTGGTCGAGGCCCGCGCGCTGTACGCCCGGCACGGCTACGTCGAGATTCCGGCGTACTCGCGGGGGCCGTACGCCGAGCACTGGTTCGAGAAGCGGTTGACGAACCGGCCCGGACGCGCTAAATAAGAAGAGGAAGTTGAGCCACCCAGACTCAACCCATCACCTTCGGCCAGGAGATCCGAGGAGGCATGACCATGTTGATGCGTACCGACCCGTTCCGTGAGATCGACCGACTCACCGAGCAGTTCTTCGGTACGGCGGCCCGGCCGGCGACCATGCAGTTGGACGCGTACCGAGATGGCGACCACTTCTACGCCGCGTTCGACCTGCCCGGCGTCGACCCCGACAGCATCGACTGCACAGTGGAGCGCAACGTGCTCACCGTCCGGGCCGAGCGTCGCCGTCCCACCGGCGAAGGCGTCGAACTGGTCGCCGCCGAACGCCCGATGGGCACCTTCACCCGGCGACTGTTCCTGGGCGACACCCTGGACACCGACAAGCTTGAGGCCGGCTACGAGAACGGCGTGCTGACGCTACGCATCCCCGTCGCCGAGCGGGCCAAGCCCCGCCGGGTCACCATCACCGCCAACGGCAACGGACGCCGACAGATCAACGCGTGACCACTCAGCCCCGGGTGGGATCGGCGCGCCTCCGCCCCGATCCCACCCGGGGCTGAGAGCCTTTTTCACATGGTGTCCCCCCACGCCCCGACCCTCGCCCGCCCGAGCGCGCCACCGGCGCTGCCCAGCGGTCCGATCGAGGTCACCGAGGCGTGGCTGCGCAACCGGCGGTTGTCCGAGCACACCCGCGACGCCTACCGACGCGACGTCACCGGCTGGCTCACCTGGTGCGCCGCCCGTGACCTGGACCCGCTGCGGGCCACCTTCCTGCACGTCAACGACCACGCCCGCGCCCTGGAAGCCGGCGTCGACGTGCGCGGTGGCCGCCCGCTCACCCCGGCGACCGTCGCGCGCCGGCTCTCCGCGCTGTCCAGTTGGTACGACTTCCTCGTCAAACTCGGCGCCGTCGCCGCCAACCCGGTCGCCGGCGCCGACCGCCCCCGCGTCGACCGGGACCACTCCGCCACCGTCGGGCTCACCCCCGAGGAGGTGGACGCCCTGCTCGGCGCCGCCGACGCGGACACCAGCGCGACCGCCGCGCGCAACCGGGCGGCGATCGCGCTCCTCGCCGACCTGGGACTGCGGGTCGGTGAGCTGATCTCGCTGGACCTGAGCGACCTCGGCACCGAACGCGGCCACCGCAGCGTGCGCTTCGTCGGCAAGGGCGGCAAGCAACGTCGCCGCGCCCTGACCCCCGGCACCGGGTGGGCGGTGGACGCGTACCTGGCCCAGCGGGCCGCCGCGGCCCGGGTGCCGGTGTCGGAGCTGACCGGCCCGCTGCTGGTCACCGCCAGCGGCGCCCGACTGGACCGGCACTCGGTGTTCCGGATGGTGCGTCGGCTGGCCCGCGCCGCTGGCATCCCGGCCTGGGCGAAGCTGTCCCCGCACTCGCTGCGGCACGCCTTCGCCACCACCGCCCGCTCCGAGGGTGTGCCGCTGGAGGACGTGCAGGACGCGATGGGCCACGCCGACCCGCGCACCACCCGCCGCTACGACCGGGACCGGCACAACCTCGACCGCGACCCGGCCTACGCGGTGTGGGCCGCGCGGTCCCGTCGCCGTAGCTGACCCGGGGTTGTGAACCGACTCGGGCTGGCTCAGCTCTGCGGGCGCGGGCAGATGCAGAACGGCTGGCCGATCGGATCGAGAAGCACCACCCACCGCTCACCGCCGGGTTGGAAGTCCGGTTTGGACGCGCCCGCCGCGATGAACTTCTCCTCCGCCGCCGACAGGTCGTCGACGTAGAGATCCAGGTGGTAGCGCTGGTCGCCGTTCGGATTCGGCCAGGACGGCGGACGGTAACCCTCGACCAGGCCGAAGCCGATGGAGACGCCAGAAGAGCTGAGCATCGCGTACTCGGGTTGGCTGTGGGTGATCTCCCATCCCAGCACCTCGTGATAGAACGCGGCGTGCCCGGCGGGGTCGGAACTGTCGAGGTTGACCATTGCGAGGTCGGCAGAGGCTGTCACGCCGGCAGTATGCCGCCGGGGTCCGACATCGCCGGTACCGACACACGACGCGGCCGGATGTCGGAGGCTCGGCCTACGGTCCGTTGATGAGACACGGTCTGGAAATTTCCTGCGGCGGCGCCTCGGTCGCCGTGTCCACCCTCGTCGAGCTGGGCAAATGCGCCGAACAGGCCGGCTGGGACGGCGTGTTCCTGGAGGACTATCTGATCCACTACAGCGGTGACGAGCCGTTCACATACGACCCGTGGCTGGTCCTCGCCGCGATGGCCGGGCGCACCGACCGGGTGCGACTGGGGACCACCGTCACCGCGCTACCCCGGCGTCGCCCGGCGAAGTTGGGGCGGGAGGTCCTCACCCTCGATCACCTCAGCGCGGGCCGGGCCGTCGTGGCGGTCGGTGTCGGTGACCCCGGTGACCGGGGCCTGGCCGCATTCGGGGAGCAGACCGACCTGTCGACGCGGGCCGCGATGCTCGACGAGGGTCTCGACCTGCTGACCGGGCTGCTCAGCGGCGAACCGGTCACCCACCGGGGCGCCCACTACCGCGCCGACGGGGTGGCGCTGCGGCCTCCGCCGGTGCAGTCACCCCGGGTGCCGGTTTGGGTCGGCGGCAGCACCCAGGCCGGTGCGGTGCGTCGGCGCGCCGCCTGCGCCGACGGCATCGTGCCGTACAAGCTCACCGACACCGACGGGTGGTCCGACTTCACCCCTGACGAGGTACGCGACCTGGTGCAGGCCCTGCCGGCGACCCGCGCCGACGGCCTACCGTTCGACGTGGCGATCGGCGGACGGCGGCGCCGACCGGACGAACGTGCCGAACGCGCGTACCTCGACGATCTGGCGGCGGCCGGCGCCACCTGGTGGCTGGAGTTCGTCCCGGCCGCCGACCCGGCGACGATGCGTGCCGCCGTCGCCCGTGGTCCGCTGCGCTGACCGGCCCGATCAGGGGCTGTCGAGCGGCCAGACCGCCACCCGGGCGGTGCCGTCGCGGCAGATCAGCCCGGTGGCGACCCGCCGGCAGTCGACCAGGCCCGCCGGGAGCACCGCTGTCACCCGTGGACCGTCGCGGCCCACCGTCGCGACCAGGGTCCGGTTGTCGCCGGACGCCGTACCCAGCACCAGCAGCGGCTCCGGGGCGGTGCGGGGGCCGGCCACGGTGCGCCACCGCGCGCCGGCCGGCCACGTCCACACCCGTGCGCCGGTGCCCGGGTCGAGCGCCCACCGGCTCCGGTCGTCCTGTCCGCAGACCAGGCCCTGGCAGGGCCGCATGGTCAATTCACCCGGCTCCGCCGGCATCGTCCAGCGTGCCGTCAGTCCGGCCAGGGTGTAACCGGTCAACGCGACCCGTTCGCCGCTCGGGTGGCGCAGCACCAGATGACCGCCGACGACCTGCGGATTGTCCGGGCCGTAGTCGGCCGGCGGGAGCCGCCCCCGCCCACGTTCGGCGCCGTCGTGGGCGTCGAGCAGCCGGGCCAGACCGTCGTCCTGCACCAGCAGCAACCGTCCGGGTGTGCCGGGCAGCACCCGCACCACGGCCGTGGAGGGCACCGGCACCGACCAGCGGGTCGCGCCGGTGACCAGGTCGACGCCGTGCACGACGCCCTCGATCCGCCGTCCCGGCTCGGCGGCGCTGCGGACCTCGCTCACCGCCACCGCCGTGTCCCCGGCCGAATACACCCGCTCGGATCGTCGCCACACCGCCTGCCCGGTGCGCGCGGACCGGGCGATGGTGGCCCGCGACCCGCGAATCTGGTCGCGCTCGACGAGCAGTAGCAGGTCACCGGCGATCTCGGCGGACCAGCCGGCGGCCGGCGCCACCGCCACCCGCCACCGGGGCGCGCGCTGCGGCGCGGACGAGTCGTAGGCGCTCACCATCGGCGGGTTCGTGTCGGGGTCGACCACCAGCAGCAGCGGGCCCGCGCCGAGCACCGTCGCCCGAGCCGGCACCGCCGGCCCGAGCAGAGGTGTCAGCGGCGCGGTCGGCGTGGCGCCGCCGAGCAACGCGCAGACCGCCACCAGCAGCGCCACCCACCAGCGGCGGGACACCTGTGGCGGTGGCCCCCGCTCATCCAGGGGCGCGCCCCGGTCCTCGCCCAGCTCGATCAGCACCGACATGGTGTCCGCCCGTCCGTACGCGCCAACCGGTCAGCAGAGCAGGTCCAGGTGGTGGTGGGCGTCCTCGGCGATCTCCTCGTGCCGCAGCCAGCGGCGCGCCCACAGCCGGGCTGCCAGGTCGGCCTGCTCGTCGCCCCACGCGGCGTGCTCGACGAGCAGCGCGGCGGTCAGCGCGTACGCCAGGCGCAGCGCCAGGCCCCGGGCTCCGGCGAGCACGCCGGGCGTTTCCGGGTCCGCGGTCACCGCCGCGATGGCGTCGCGCGCCTGCCCGATGGCGGCTGCCAGGGTGTCGGCGAGCGCCGGCGACAGCGGCCGGGCCAGATCGACGGCGGCGGACAGCCGGCGCAGCAGCGGCGCTCCAGCGTCCTCCCTGGTCAGGGCGCGCAGCACGTCCAGAGCCAGCACGTTGGTGGTGCCCTCCCAGATGGGCAGCACCTGGGCGTCGCGCAGCAGGCGGGGAACACCGGTGTCCTCCACGTAGCCGGCCCCGCCGAAGCTCTCCACATACTCGCTGGCGGAGCTGACGGCGAGCCGGCCGGTGGCCAGCTTCGCCAGCGGCGCCACGATGCGCAGCTCCGCCTCGGCCTGCGGATCGGCGCCGACCTCGACCCGGCCGAGCAGGGCGAACGCGTGTCCGGCGAGGACGAACGCGCCCGCCGCGTCGACCGCGAGGGTGCCCAGGGTGGCCCGGTGCAGCGGCGAGGACGCCAGCGCGCCACCGGCGACGTGCCGCGCGTCGGCGTACGCGCGGGCGTAGGCCAGACCGCGTCGCATGCCGCCGGCCGCCGCGGCGGCGTTGTGCACCCGGGTCACCACGACCAGTGTCATCGCCCGCACCAGACCGGGCAGGGTCGGGTCGCCCAGCGGCACGGCGTACGCGTCGCGCAGACCGATCTCGGCGGTGGGCAGCGCCCGGGTGCCGAGCTTGTCCTTGAGGCGGTGCACGGTGACGCCCGGCGCGGGCGCTCCCGGCGGCACGGTGCCGGCCAGCGGTGAGTCGACCGCGTAACGGGGCACCAGGAACGGCGCGAGCACCCGACTGCCCCGCCCGGCGCCCTCCGGTCGGGCCAGCGCCACCGCCACCGCCGCGTCCGCGGCGGAGCAGAACCACTTCTCCCCGGTCAGCCGCCACGAACCGTCCGCCGCCGGGCGGCCGACGGTGCTCGACCGGCCCAGGTCGGAACCGCCCTGCGACTCGGTCATCCACTGCCCGCTGGTGATCGCCGTGGCCGGGTCGGTGGAGAGCAGCCGGGGCAGCCACGCGTCACGGACCGCGGCGTCGACGTCGGGCAGGCTGAGCAGCGCCGCCGCCCCGTCGGCCATCGCCACCGGGCAGGAGAACGTCGCCGACTCCGGCCCGTAGAGGTGCAGCAGGGCGTGCTGCACGACCCGGGCGGCGGCGCCCCAGGTGCCGCGGGCCTCCGGCAGGTAGGGCAGGGCGACCACGGCGTGCCGGGCGGCGGCGGCCCGCTGCTCCTGCCAGCCGGCGGAGGTGTCCACGCGGTCGATCCGGGCGCCCCACGGGTCGTAGCGGACCAGCGTCGGCGGGTGCGCCTCCGCGTCGACGTGCGCCGCGCGCAGCGGGCCGGCGACGTCGGTGGCCAGGTCGTGCAGGCGGCCCTTCGCGGCGGCGTGCCCGGCCGGGCCGAGATGACGCTCCAGCCAGGACCGCAGCAGGGCGTCACCGGCATACGGATCGGCGGGGGGTGGGACCGGCTGCACGAAGCGGCTCATCGATCGGCTCCTGGCACTGCTCGGGGGTGTGCGCCGACCGTAGACGATGCGTGGCCGCCGCGAACAGGGCACACCGGCAGGTCGGGCGTACCCAGTTTCCGGCTTGTCGTGCTCCGGCGCGATCGTGTTCTCTACGGTCGGTAGTCGTGGGTGCCGGTCAGTCGTGGAGCCGACCGGCCCGGCGGCGTCGCCCAATGAGAACCGGGCTGGCGTTCGCCGGGTTCGGCGTGGCGCTGTGCTGCGTCGGGGTGGCCGGTCTGGGGGCCTGGAACCTGCAGACCGTCCGGCAGGCCGCCGGCCCGATCCGGGAGACCGCCGACGGTTTCCTCAACGAGGTCGCGCTCGGTGACAGCGACAGGGCGTACGAACGGCTCTGCGCGGACGCGCGCAGCCGGTGGAGCGCGATCGGCTTCACCAGTTGGGTGCGGACGCCACCCATGGTGACCGACTACGAGATCACCGACGTGTCGGTGGCGACCCGGGGCGGCCGGCCCCGGGGCACGGTGACGGTGACGGTGACCCGTGCCGGCGGGATCAGCGAGGAGCGCCGGCTGCCGGTGGTCCGCGAGGACGGGGACTGGCGGGTGTGCGGTGACCCGTTCTGAGCCGTCGGCCGGCGCCGGGCTGCGCGCGCGGTTGCTGCGACCACGCCACGGCGTGCAGCCGACCACCTCGACGGAGCTCTTCTTCGACCTGGTCTTCATCTTCACCATCACCCAGCTGTCGCACTACCTGATCGCGCACCTGGACTGGCGTGGCGTCGGGCGTACCGCCCTGTTGCTGGCGCTGGTCTGGCTCGTCTGGGTCTACACGACCTGGGTGACCAACTGGTTGCAACCGGACCAGGGTCCGGTCCGGGCGATGCTGCTCGGGGTGACGCTGGGCAGCCTGCTGCTGTCGGCGGCGATCCCGCAGGCGTTCGGCGCGACCGGCCTGCTGTTCGCCGTGACCTATGTCAGCGTGCAGGTGGGTCGGACCGCCTTCGGCCTGTGGGCGGTGCGGGACAACCCGTGGTTGGTCGCCGGGTTCCGGCAGTCACTGCCGTGGATAGCCGGGACGTCGGTGGTCATGGTGCTGGGCGGCCTGGTGGGCGGGGCGGCCCGGGAGGCGCTGTGGACGGCGGTGGTCGTGCTCGAGGTGGTCGGTCTGTCGATCGGCTATCCCCTGCCGGGGCGGGGTCGCAGCCGCCCCGAGCGGTGGATGGTCGAGGGTGGGCACCTGGCCGAGCGGTGCGCCGCCTTCGTCCTGATCGCGCTGGGGGAGTCGATCCTGATCACCGGGAGCACCCTCACCCAGCACGTGGACCTGGTGACGTCCGGGGCGTTCCTGCTGGCGTTCGCCGGTTCGGTGGCGCTGTGGTGGGTGTACTTCGCCCGGTCGGCGCCGAGCGCGACGCAGGTGATCGCCAGTGCCGGCGAGCGGACCGGCGCGTTGAGCCGGGTGGCGTTCAACTACCTGCATCAGGCGCCCGTCGCGGCGTGCGCGGCGGCGGCGGTGCTGCTGACCGTGGCGGTGATCGTGGCCGACCGGTGGTCCGGGCGGGCGGTTCAGTCGCGGGGGCCGAGGTCGCCGCTGCGGTAGTGCCGGCGGCACAACACCTGGTAGCGGACCTCGGCGGTGTCCACGGTGTCGCCGATGACGACCTGGGCGCCCTCGCGGACGACCCGCCCGTCGACCACCCGGGCGTTGAGCAGCCCCTCCCGGCCGCACCAGCACAGCACCTCGACCTGGATGCGGGCCACCTCGTCGGCCAGCTCGAACAGGCGTTGCGCGGCGGGGAACAGGCACGACCGGAAGTCGGTGGCCAGGCCGAACGCGAACACGTCGACGTCGTAGCTGTCGACCAGCTCGGCCATCTGCTCGACGTGCTCGACGGTGTAGAAGCACGCCTCGTCGCAGATCAGGTAGTCCACGCGTACCCCGTCGGCCCACCGGCCGCGCACCAGGGCCCGCAGGTCCAGGTCGTCGGTGACCTCGATGGCCTCGTGGGCCAGACCGATGCGGGTGGTGACCTGGGGGCCCAGCGACCTGTCGATGCGGGTGGTGACCAGGCCCCGGCGGCCCTGCCGGGCGTGGTTGTAGTTCATCTGCAACGCCATCGTGGACTTGCCGCAGTCCATCGGTCCCCAGAAGAACTTCAACGCCGCCGCGTGCACCGGCCGCCCGTCGAGCCCGCGGGCGGCCACGCACCCGGCCGGCGGGTGGGGCTCGCCGGGGAACGGGTGGGCCAGGCAGGTCGGGGCGGTGGTGGCATCGTCGGTCACGGTCGGGCAGCCTAGCCCATCGACCGGCCCGGATCGGCCGGGCGCGGTGGGCGCGCTCAGAGCACCCGGGGCGGGGTGTTGCCGGCGGCGACGATGGCGCGGCGGATCGGCACGGCGGCCAGCAGCAGGATCCCGACCACGAAGAAGATCAGCAGTGAGACCAGGCCCACCCGGTAGGAGGAGGTGAGCTGGAACACCAGGCCGAAGGCCAGCGGGCCGAGCCAGCTGGTGCCCTTGTCGCTGATCTCGTAGAAGCCGTAGTACTCGCCCTCCTTGCCGGCCGGGATGAGCTGACTGAACAGCGACCGGCTCAACGCCTGGCTGCCGCCGAGGACCAGGCCGATGGCCGCGCCGAGGATCATGAACGGCACCGGAGCCTCCGCCGGCAGCCGGAACGCGGCGATGATCACCGCCGTCCAGAGCACCAGGCTGAGCAGGATCGTCTTCCAGGCGCCGATGCGGGCGGCGAGCGCGCCGAGGCTCAGCGCGCCGCCGAAGGCGAGGAACTGCACCAGCAGGATGGTGACGATCAGGGTGCTCTGCTCCAGGCGCAGCTCCTCGGTGCCGTACTGGCTGGACAGGGTGATGACGGTCTGGATGCCGTCGTTGTAGACCAGGAAGGCCAGCAGGAAGAACAGCGTCAACGGGTACGCCTTGATCTCCCGCAGGGTGTGCAGGAGTTGCCGGAACCCGTCGGTGAGCACGTTGCCGCGCGGCCCCAGGGCCGCCGCCGCGCCGGGGCGTTCCCGCAGCCAGCGCAGCGGCACCAGGGTGAACACCGCCCACCACACGCCGGCGGACACGATCGACCAGCGGGCCAGGTCCAGGGTGCGCTGCGGGTTGTCGTCCTGGCTGAAGACGGTGACCGCGACCAGGTTGAACGCCAGCAGCAGACCACCGCCGAGGTAGCCCAGCGCCCAGCCGCGACTGGAGATGCGGTCGCGTTCGTCCGGGGTGCCGAGCTGCGGCAGGAACGAGTTGTAGACCACCAGGGCCGCGCCGAAGGAGATGTTCGCGATCAGGAACAGCGCCCCGCCGAGCAGGTAACGGTCGCCGGTGACGAACGCCATCGCCATGGTGGCACCGGCCCCGGTGAACGCGGCGCCGCCGAGCAGCCGCTTCTTGTGCGCCGACCGGTCGGCGATCGCCCCGATCACCGGCAGCACGAACACGGTGAGGAACACCGACAGCGAGATCAGGTACGGGAAGTACGACCCGGCGGCCACCGTGATGCCCAGCGGGTGGACCACGCCGTCGCAGTCGTCCGCGCCCAGATCGCACCCGGCGGCCACCTCGGCGACGGTGGTCAGGAACGGGCCCAGGAACACGGTGATCACCGTGGTCTGGAACGCGGAGTTCGCCCAGTCGTAGACGTACCAGCCGCGGCGCTCGCGGCGGGTGCTCGCCGGGGGCGGGGTGTCGTCCACCGCGGGGGTCACGGTCTCGGCCATCGGGGTCCTTGGCTGATCAGGCGGCCCAGTGGCCGCGGCTGCGGTAGACGTCGCGCAGCACGCCGACGTGATCGATCATGATGCCATCCACCCCACGATCCAGTAAGTCGTGCATCTGGGCTGGTTCGTCGATCGTCCAGACGTGCACCTGCAGGCCGAGGCGGTGGCAGTAGTCGAGGAACCGGCGGTCCACCACCGGCACCCGCCCGTAGTGCGGCGGAACCTGCGCGGCGACCACCGACGGCGGCAACCGCAGCGGACGCCCGTGCAGCGACGCCAGCCTCAGCCGGGCGACGCCGCGCATGCCGAGGCTGGTGGCGACCCGGCCGCCGGTGAGGGCACGCAGTCGGGTGAGGCGGGCGTCGCTGAACGACGCGAGCAGCACCCGGTCGCCGGCGTCGGCCCGGGTCACTGTGGCGACCGTCGGCTCGACGCCGCCGTCGGCCTTGACGTCGATGTTGAAGCGGACCTGCGGCCAGGCGTCCAACACCTCGTCGAGCCGGGGTACGACGGCGGCGCCGCCGACGCGTACCGAGCAGAGGTCGGCCCAGGTCAGGTCGGCGATGCGTCCCGGTTCGCCGGTGACCCGGCGCAGCGTCGGGTCGTGGAAGATCACCGCCACTTTGTCGGCGGTGGCGTGCACGTCGGTCTCCACGTACCGGTAGCCCAGCCCGACGGCCCGGGCGAACGCCTCGGTGGTGTTCTCGTCGCCCTCGGCGGCGCCGCCGCGATGGGCGAACGCCAGCGGCACGGGCGCGTCGAGGTAGCCGGGTCGGGTCAGCACGCGACGCAGTATGCCTTCCGCCGGTGGAGGGCGGGTGACCTACCGGCGAAGAGCAGACCCGCGCGGGCGCGGCGGCCGGACCTCGACGCCCGGACCGGTCCACGGCCCTCAGCTCCGGACCCCGCCCCTCGCCCGTGCCCTTCGTTCGCCCTTTGCTCTGCACCCACGGAGGCGACGGTCACCGTGGGTAGGCGGCGCTTCGGCGGGTGCAGAGCAAAGGGCGCAGAAAGGCGTGGTGGGACTCCCGCTGACAGGCCCCTCTGGCCCGTCCGATCCGGCCGTCAATCGTCATCGTCGCCCCCCGCTGCCATCCGTCCTGCTCACCGGGTCCGGCGGACTCAAGGATCAGCGGGGTTCGCGGCGGTGGGCGCGGCTGAGGTCGGTGGGACGGCCGGGGTCGACGTGCCGGGGCCGGTCGGGCTCGTCGGGGCGCAGCGGGGCGAGGGTGTCGGTGAGCGCGTCGACGATCCGGTCGGTGGCCCGGCGGGCCGCGCCGGGGCTCGCGGCGCTCGACTCGCCCAGGTCGACGGGCGCCCCGAAGTGCACCCGGATCACCGGGCGGCGCCACAGCGAGCGGGTGATGCCACGCAGCATGCCCCGGGGCGCCCGGTAGGGCAGCACCTCGTGCGCACCCCACTGGGCGACCGGGACGACGGGCGCGCCGCAGGCCAGGGCGAGCCGGGCCGCTCCGGTCTTGCCGCGCTCGGGCCACATGCCGGGGTCCAGCCCGATGCGTCCCTCCGGGTAGATGAGGATCACCGACCCGCGGGCGACGGCGCCGGCGGCGTCGTCGAGGGCCCGGTGTACGGCGCTGGTGCCCCGGTCGACCCGGATGTGCCCGGCGTGGCGCATGGCGGCCCCGAACACCGGGACCCGGAACAGCCCGGCGGTGGCCATGATCCGGGGGGCGATGCCCCGGGCCTGGCAGGCGGCGATCATGACCAGCGGGTCGAACGGGCTGATGTGGTTGGCGGCCAGCACCAGTGGGCCGCGGCGCAGGTGCGTCGGGACGTCGCCGGTGACCTCGAGGCGGGCGAGCAGGCCGACCAGGGCCCGGACCAGCACGAGGGCCGTGCGCCAGATCAGCGGCGGCCGCCAGGGGGAGTGCGCGGTGTCCATCAGCGCGCCATCGTCGCACGCGCGGCCGCGGCGGCGAGGGCGGGTCGCCAGGTTGACAGGGTGATCAGAGTCATTGGTCCCGGGTCGGTTCGGGCCGCCTGGCCCTGCCACATCCGCTACGACGAGCAGTAGTATTTACTACGTCTCGTAGTATGGATGGCTGGGGGTTTTCAGGTGGACGCGTTGGACGTTGCCCGCTGGCAGTTCGGTGTCACCACCGTCTACCACTTCCTCTTCGTGCCGTTGACCATCGGGTTGTCCGTGCTGGTGGCGATCCTGCAGACGATGTGGCACCGCACCGGCAACGAGCGCTACCTGAAGCTCACCAAGTTCTACGGCAAGCTGTTCCTGATCAACTTCGCGATGGGCGTGGTCACCGGGATCGTGCAGGAGTTCCAGTTCGGCATGAACTGGAGCGACTACTCCCGCTTCGTCGGCGACATCTTCGGCGCGCCGCTGGCCATCGAGGCGCTGGTCGCGTTCTTCCTCGAATCCACCTTCATCGGCCTGTGGATCTTCGGATGGGACCGGCTGCCCAAGCGTGCCCACCTGGCCAGCATCTGGGCCGCCGCGATCGGCACCAACCTGTCCGCGTACTTCATCCTCGCGGCGAACTCGTTCATGCAGAACCCGGTCGGCTACCGGATCAACCCGGACAGCGGGCGCGCCGAGCTGACCGACTTCCCGGCCGTGCTGACCAACAAGGTCGCCCTGATCACCTTCCCGCACACCCTGGCCGGGTCGTTCCTGGTCGCCGGGTCGCTGATCGTCGCGGTCGGCCTGTGGCACGTCATCCGCAACCGGGACTCCGCCGACACCGGCGCGTACCGCTTCGCCACGAGGTTCGGCTCCTGGGTGGTCCTGGTCGCCTCCGCCGCCGTGCTGCTCACCGGCGACATCCAGGGCAAGATCATGACGCAGGTGCAGCCGATGAAGATGGCCGCCGCCGAGGGCCTCTACACCACCGAGAGCCCCGCCTCGTTCTCCGTGCTCACCATCGGCAGCCTCGACGGCAGCCGCGAGGTCTTCGCCATCAAGATCCCGTACCTGCTGTCGTACCTGGGCACCGGCGACCCGAACGGCACCGTGCACGGCATCAACGACCTGCAGGCCCAGTACGCCACCCAGTACGGCGCGGGCAGCTACACCCCGATCATCCCGGTCACCTACTGGAGCTTCCGCTTCATGATCGCCTTCGGGATGGCCGCCGGCGCGATCGCCCTGCTGGTGCTCTGGAGCCAGCGCAGGGGCCGTACCCCGAGCAGCAAGTGGCTGCTGCGCGCCGGGCTGGCCATGCCGGTGCTGCCGCTGCTGGCCAACTCGTTCGGCTGGATCTTCACCGAGATGGGCCGCCAGCCGTGGATCGTCTTCGGCGAGATGCTCACCCGCAACGGCGTGTCCCGCAGCGTCTCGCTGACCGAGGTCCTCACCTCCTTCACCGCCTTCACGCTGATCTACGCCACCCTCGCCGTGATCGAGGTGAAACTGCTGCTGCGCTACGCCAAGGCCGGCGTGCCGGACGTCAGCGAGGAGCACCCCATCGACGACACCCACGACGACGCCGAGCGCCCGCTCGCCTTCGCCTACTGATCCCGGAGCCCATCGTGGACCTGACCACCATCTGGTTTCTCCTCGTCGCCGTGCTGTTCACCGGCTACTTCATCCTGGAGGGCTTCGACTTCGGCGTCGGCATGCTGCTGCCCGTGCTCGGCCGCGACGACCGGGAACGCCGCGTCCTGATCAACACCATCGGCCCGGTCTGGGACGGCAACGAGGTCTGGCTGATCACCGCCGGCGGCGCGATGTTCGCCGCGTTCCCCGAGTGGTACGCCACCCTCTTCTCCGGCTTCTACCTGCCGCTGCTGCTGATCCTGCTGGCCCTGATCGCCCGGGGCGTCGCGTTCGAGTACCGGCACAAGCGCCCCGAGGCGTCCTGGAAGCGCCGCTGGGACACCGCGATCGTGGTCGGCTCGGTGCTGCCGGCGATCCTGTGGGGTGTCGCCTTCGCCAACATCCTGCGCGGGGTGCCGCTGGACGCCGACCACGAGTATGTCGGCGGCCTGCTGGACCTGCTCAACCCGTACGCGCTGCTCGGCGGCGTGACCACGCTGGCCCTGTTCGCCACCCACGGCGCGGTGTTCCTGGCCCTGAAGACCACCGGCGACGTCCGCGAGCGCGCGGGCGCCCTGGCGGTGCGCCTGGGCGTGGCCGCCGCCGTGCTCGCCGTCGGGTTCCTGGCCTGGACGCTGAGCATCCGCTCCAGCGCGGCCGCCGTCGTGCTCGCCGTGGGCGCGGCCGTCGCCCTGCTCGGCGCGCTGGCCGCCGCCCGGGTACGCCGGGAGGGCTGGGCGTTCACCGGCACCGCCGCCGCGATAGGCCTGGCGGTGGCGACCCTGTTCGCGGCGCTGTTCCCGAACGTGCTGCCGTCCACCCTGGACGTGGCGGGGACGCTGACCGCCACCAACGCCGCCTCCACCCCGTACACCCTGAAGATCATGACCTGGGTGGCGGTGATCTTCACCCCGGTGGTGCTGGCCTACCAGGGCTGGACGTACTGGGTGTTCCGCAAGCGCATCGGCGTCGCCAACATCCCGCAGCACTGACCCTCGATCTTGCACGAACTGTCCCGACATAAGCCGCACTGCGGGCGTCTCGACGAATAAAGCTGCAAGATCGACGGGGGGTGTCGCTACGGTGTGGCGATGCACGTGCGTGAACTCACCACCGACGACCTCGACGCCGCCTGGGAGCTGGGCCGGTTCGCCTTCGGCTCCGACCCGCAACGACCGGCGCACGCGACCAGCCCGGTGCCCGGGATGACCCGCTACGGCGCGTTCGACGACGCCGGTCGGCTCGTCGGCAAGGCCGTCGACCTGCACCACGACCAGTGGTGGTCCGGGCGGGCCGTGGCGGCCGCCGACGTCGCCGGGGTGGCGGTCGCCCCCGAGTCACGGGGCAGGGGTGTCGCCCGCGCCCTGCTCACCGCCCTGCTGGCCGGGGCCCACGAGCGCGGCGCGGCGGTCAGCGCCCTGTACCCGACAGTCGCCGCCCCGTACCGCGCCTGCGGCTGGGAGACCGGCGGCGTGCTGCGCACCGTCGACCTGGCCACCGCCGCGCTGCCCCGGCACCGCCCCGCGTCGCACCTGACCGTCCGCGCCGGCACGACCGCCGACCTGGACACCGTCACCGCCCTCTACGAGCGGGTCGCCCGCCACCGCAACGGGATGTTGACCCGCAGGGGCGCGTTGTTCGACTTCTACGCCGCCGAGCCAAAGCTGCCCGGTGACGGGCTCACCCTCGTCGAGGACGACGGCGACCTGGTCGGCTACGCCGTCTGGCAGCGCGGCCGGGGCTACGGCGCGGACTCGGTGCTCACCGTCGACGAGGCCCTGGCGACCACCGCCGACGCGGCCCGCGAGATCGTCGGGGTGCTCGGCAGTTGGGCCAGCGTCGCGCCGACGCTGCGACTGTGTCCGCTCGACGGCGACGCCGTCAGCACGGTCCTGCCGCTGGAGGCCGCCCGCGACCACGAACGGGACCTGTGGATGCACCGCCCTGTCGACGTCGTACGGGCGGTGCGCGAGCGTGGGTGGCCCGCCGGTGTCCGGGGCGCTGTCGACCTCCACCTCACCGACCCGCTCGCCGGGTGGAACACCGGCGCCTGGCGCCTGGCGGTCGCCGACGGCGAGGCCGAGCTGACCCGGATCGACGGCGAGGCGGACCTGCGGCTGGACGTGCGGGGGTTCGCGCTGCTCTACGCCGGGGCGGCGCGTGCCCGCTCGGTCGCGCAGGCCGGCCTGCTGCACGCCGCGGGTGTCGAGCCGGACGCCCTGGACCTGTTGGGCGCCGGCGGCCCGGCCCAACTGCTCGACTACTTCTGACGGTCCCCGGCCAGCGCCCCGGGCGCTGCCGGTTCACCCGACGCCCAGCCAGCCCGACTCGTCGAGCCCACGGCGGCCACTGACCCCGACACCGCCGCGGCGGGCCCGCCCCACCCGGGAGACAGGCCCGCCGCGACCAGCGCTCAACTCGCTTCGCGCAGCTCCGCCAACCGGGCCTCGATCTCGGCCAACTCCGCGCGCAGCTTCTCCGCCTGCTGCTCCGCCTCGGCCCGCTCGGCGCCCAGGATCTGCTCCACCGCCTCCTGCACACCCGGCACGTCCACCAGCGCCACCATCTTCAACGCCTCGGCCGGCTTCACCACGTACGGCTTGGCGAGGGCCTTGCTGCCCTGCTGCGCGGCGACCGTCCACTCGCCGTCGGCGTACGCCAGGGTCACCGTGAGGCCGGCGGGCCCCTTGGGCTTGGCGGCCTTGACCGCCCGTCGCGCCGGCGGCTTCTCGGCCTGCTCCACCTTCGGTTCCTCCTGTCGCTGCGCGGGCACCCGCGGCGTGTCCAACACGAACTCCGGCGCGGCGACCGCGGGCGCCTCCGGCTCCGGCTCCGGTTTCGGCTCCGCCGCCCGCCGGCTGGCGCCCTTGGGCGCGACCGCCAGGTCGGCGGGGGAGAACGGCAACTCGTCACGGCCGAACCGCACCACGACGAACTCGTCGGACACGTCCGGATCGGTCAACTCGACCACCTGGCCGACCTGACCGGCGATCTGCCCCGCCGACGCGGTGAACACCACCCTCGGCTTACGGCCGGCCGCCAACGCCTCCCGGATGCTGCGCACCTCGTCAGTGGACAAACCCTGGCCGGCATCCATCACAACCCTCTTCCGTACACCTGTTTGATTGCTGTCTTGATACCAGCCCGCTGCGACACCCGCCGCACGGGGCTCAGCCGCCCAACGCCCGCAGCGCCCGGTCCGCGTGCTCGTTCATGCTGACCTCGCTGTGGATCACGTCGACGACCCGCGAGTCGGTGCCGATGACGAACGTCATCCGCCTCATGCTCAGCGGTCCCAGCGGCACCCGCCGCTTCACCCCGAACTGCTGCGCGACAGTGCCGGCCTCGTCCGACAGCAGCGGATAGTCGAAGCCGTTGACCCGCGCGAACTCCGCCTGCTTCGCGACCGGGTCGCGGCTGACGCCCACCCGCGACGCGCCCACCGCCGCGAACTCCGCGGCGAGGTCCCGGAAGTGGCAACTCTCCGCCGTGCACCCGCGCGTCATCGCCGCCGGGTAGAAGAACAGCACCACCGGCCCGGCCGCCAGGAACTCCGACAGCCGCCGCGGCGTGCCCGTCTCGTCCGGCAACTCGAAGTCCCGCACCACGTCGCCCACACCGACACCCGCCACCGCGCACCTCCACTGTCGTCGATCGCGCGGTGAGCGTAAGCGATCACCCCCACGTCGCCCACACCTCGTCGGCCACCGTCGCGGCCCGTCCCCGCCGCGTGTGACCCTCCTTACGACGACGTGCCCGCGCCGGTCACGGTAGCGTCGGCGCCACCCCACCGACATCCCGTGGAGGCGCCCATGGCACCCGTCACCGTGATCACCGGCGGCGGCCGGGGCATCGGCGCGGCCACCGCCCGCCGGCTCGCCGCGGCCGGCCACCACATCGCCCTGTGCTACCGCCGCGACGACGCCGCGGCCGCCGCCGTCCTGGCCGACCTGCGCGCCACCGGCGCCCAGGCCATCGCGGTACGCGCCGACACCACCGACCCCGACCAGGTCCGCGACCTGTTCGACGCCGCCGCACGGCTGGGCCCCCTCACCGGCCTGGTCAACAACGCCGGCGTCACCAGCCTCATCGGCCCGTTCACCGAACTGCGCGTCGAGGACCTGCGCCGGGTCGTCGACGTCAACCTCATCGGGTACGTCCTCTGCGCCCAGCAGGCCGCCCGCCGGCTCACCGACGGCGGCGCGATCGTCAACGTCTCCTCGGCGGCGGCGACCCTCGGCAGCCCGGGGGAGTACGTGCACTACGCCGCCGTGAAGGCCGCCACCGACACGCTCACCGTCGGTCTGGCCAAGGAACTCGCCCCGCGTGGCATCCGGGTCAACGCCGTCGCCCCCGGCCTGGTGCGCACCGACATCCACGCCGACTCCGGCGTACCCGACCGCCCCGACAGCGCCGCCCACCGGGTCCCGCTGGGCCGTGCCGGCGAACCCGACGAGATCGCCGCCGCCATCGCGTGGCTGCTCAGCCCGGAAGCCTCGTACGCCGCCGGTGCCGTGCTGCGGGTCTCCGGCGCCCTGTGAGCCGGGACGCGGCCCGCGTCCCGGCCCACCGCTGTCAGTGCGTGAACAGCTTCGCCGCGGTGATCACCGTCTGCGCCACCCCGTAGCCGAGCAGCACCGCGACCACCAGCCAGGACACCACCAACCGGGCCTGCTGCCCGCCACGACCGTCGTCGTTCATCGCGTACCACTCCGCTCCGTCGCCGTGATCTCGTCCACGTCCTGCGCCGGCGGCTCGTGGTACCGCCGCGGCACCGGTCGCACCAGCAGATTCGCCACGAAGCCCACCGCCAGGACCCCCACCATGGTGAACAGCGCCGGCCGGTACGCCGCCGCCGTCAACGTGCCCGGCCTGCCCTGGGCGTCGAGGAACCCGTTCACGATCAGCGGACCCGCCACCCCCGCCGCCGACCAGGCGGTCAGCAGCCGACCGTGGATCGCCCCCACCTGGAAGGTGCCGAACAGGTCCCGCAGGTACGCCGGCACTGTCGCGAACCCACCGCCGTAGAACGACAGGATCACACACGCCAGCAGCACGAACAGCGCCGTCGCGCTCTGCCCGACCAGCGCCAGCAACGCGTACAGCACCATGCCCACGCCCAGGTACACCAGGTAGATCGGCTTGCGGCCGATGACGTCCGAGGTGGACGACCACACGAACCGGCCCGCCATGTTGAACAGCGACAGCAGACCCACGAACCCGCCGGCCGCCGCGACGGTCACCGCCGACGAGCCGTTGTCCCGGAAGAAGTCCTGGATCATGGGGCTGGCCTGCTCCAGGATGCCGATGCCGGCCGTCACGTTGCAGAACAACACCACCCACAGCAGCCAGAACGACCGGGTCCTCACCGCGTTCGCCGCCGACACGTTCGCCGTGGTGACCAGCGGCTTCGCCGCGACGCTCGCCGGGTCGAACCCGGCCGGCCGCCAATCGTCCGCCGGCACCCGCACGTTCGCCACCCCGAACATCATGACCACGAAGTAGCCCAGGCCGAGCGTCACGAACAACCACACCAGGGCGCTGCCCGACGCCGTCGAGGCCGCGTCGGACGGGTCGTATCCACTGTCGTAGAACGACAACACCTGCCGCGACAGGGGAGAGGCGACCATCGCCCCACCACCGAACCCCATGATCGCCAACCCGGTGGCCAGACCCGGCCGGTCCGGGAACCACTTGATCAGTGTCGAGACGGGGGAGATGTAGCCGATGCCCAGGCCGATCCCGCCGAGCAGCCCGTAGCCCAGATACAGCAACCACAGCTGCCTGGTGGCGATGCCCAGCGCCCCCACCAGGAAACCCACCGACCAGAAACACGCGGACACGAACATCGCCTTACGCGGCCCGTTCGCCTCCACCCAGGTCCCGGCCACCGCCGCGGACAACCCCAGCATCACGATCGCGATACTGAAGATCACCCCGATCGCGGTCTGACCGCTGTCGAAGTGGGCGATCAGCGAGTTCTTGTAGACGCTTGTGGCGTACACCTGGCCGATGCACAGGTGGATGGCCAACGCCGCCGGGGGAATGAGCCACCGGCTGTAGCCCGGTGGTGCGACGGTGTGGCGACGATCGAGTGCGGACAGCATGCGCTGCTTCCTCTCCGACGAGGACGAGAAACGTCGCGCACAACGTGCCCACACCGCTGGCATGCCGCAAACCTCACCAGCGCCCGGCGGTCCCCACCGTGAGCTGAGCGGTCACTCAGCAACCGGCGGCGTCCTACACCTCCGGCTCCCAGGCGAAGAGCCGGTCGAAGATCCGCCGATCCCCGGCCACATCCACCGACTCCATCGGACGACGGCCGTACAACGCCAGCACCAGCTCACTGGCCGTACCCCGGGCGGACACGTCCGCTGCGGTATCCGACCCGGCCAGACGGGCGGCCCGCGCACCGTCACCGGACAACCACACCCGCCAGGACCGCCCCTCGGTGGCGTGGTAGTCGACGACCGCCGGCTCGTGCGGCCACGCCCCGGTCGTCGCGCAGACGGTGAACACAAAATCCTCCACACCGTCGAGCGCCACCACCGCCGGCAGCGGCTGCCCGTCACCCACCGCCAGCTGCGCGTCGTACGTGTGCACCGAGATCTCCTGGAGCTGGTGCCGCGCCACCGCGCCGCAGGTCCGCGGCGACTGCGACGCACCCCACCACGTCCAGCACCCACGATCCGGGCCGGCCTCGCGCACCGCGTCCAGCAGCAACCGCGTCGACTCCGCCAACCAGGCCGACAACGCCGCGCGCTCCTCGGGCGCGGCCGGACCCGGCGACGGGAGCCGACCCGGGACGTCCGGCCCCGCGGCGACGGTGGCGGCCCACGACCGACGCCCGTCACCCAGATGCCGCACCAGGTCCCACAACGTCCACTCGGGACACGTCGGCACCCGCACGCCCAGGTCGGGCGCGCCGGCGACCGCGGCCCTGAACGCGGCCGACCGTTCGTCGATCAGTCGTAGGAGATCAGGAAACGCCAGAGCCTCGTTCACCGAGGTTGTCTACCACCGGCCGCCGCGATCGGACACCGAATATCGCCCCGCCGCGCTACCGCAGGTCCGGGACGTGCCAGCCACCCGCCAACGCCTCGGCGTCCGCCGGACCCCAACTACCCCTGTCGTACGACAGCACCGGGGTCGGCAGATCCAGGATCGGCGCGACGATACGCCACTCCTGCTCGATCGTCTCCTCCCGCGCGAACCGCAGGTGCTGCCCGTCCATCGCGTCGTCGAGCAACCGCTCGTACGCCTCCTGACGGCGACCCAGCGCCGCGCCGAAGTCGACGGACAGATCCACCGGGCGGCTGGCCACCTCGGCGCCCGGACTCTTCGCCTGGATCGACATCGTGATGCCGTCACCACGACCCAGCCGGAACCGCAGCAGGTTCGCCGCCGTCGCCGTGCCCCGCTCCGCCGGAATCAACGACCGCTGCGGCTGCTTGAACTCCACCACGACCTCCGTCGCCGTCCCCGGCAACGACTTACCCGTCCGCAGATAGAACGGCACACCCGCCCACCGCGGTGAGTCGACCGTCAACCGGGTCGCCACGAACGTCTCCGTGTTCGAGTCCGGCGCCACCCCCGGCTCGTCCCGGTAACCCGCGTACTGCCCCCGCACCGTCGACTTCGGCGACAACGGCGCGACCTGCCGCAACACCGCGACCTCCGCCTCCCGGAACGCGGTGGTGTCGTCCCCGGCGGGCGCCTCCATCGCGATCAACGCGACCACCTGGAGGATGTGGTTCTGCAACACGTCACGGGTCGCGCCCACCGTGTCGTAGAACCCGGCGCGGCCCTGCGTGCCGAACCCCTCGGCGAGGGTCACCTGGATGTTGTCGATGTGCTCGTTGTTCCACAGCGGCTCGAACAACCGGTTGGCGAACCGGAAGGCGTACAGACCCTCCACCGCCTCCTTGCCGAGGTAGTGGTCGATGCGGAACACCCGCTCCGGCGCGAACGCCGCCCGCAGCGTGCGGTCCAACTCCCGCGACGACTCCAGGTCACGCCCGAACGGCTTCTCCACGACCACCCGACCCCGGTCCGCCAGACCCACGGCCGCGAGCCCCGCGACGACCGAGGCGAACACCGCCGGAGGAATCGCCAGATAGAACAACGGCCGCTCGGCACCCCGCAGACGCTCCGCCAGCCGCTCGTACGTGGCCCGGTCCGCGTAGTCACCGGAGATCATCACAAGGTTGCCCGCCAACCGGTCGAAGACCTCGTCGTCGATCTCGTCGGTGGCCTCGGCGACCGACTTACGGGCGGTCGTGACCAACTGCTGATCATCCCAGGGGGAGCGGGCCACACCGACAACCGGAACATCGAGGCGATCACGCCGGGTCAACTCGTACAGCGCCGGAAACAGCTTCTTCGACACGAGGTCACCGGTGACACCGAACAGCACCACCGCATCTGAGCGCTTGTGCATGGCACTTCCATTCGATCATGATCCTGATCTTCCGAACGGAGAACCATCCGACCCGTCACGGGCATTCCCCGCGAACGGCGCACGTGAGGTCGGCGACAGCGACCGCGCCCACAACCGCCGGCCCGGGTGTGACGCGGGCAACGCCGCCGCCCGCACCGGCGAATCAGAACAGCCGCCCCCGGTACGGATGCGCCCGACCCCACACCTTCTCCCAGAGCAGCACCTCAGCCTCCGGCAACGGCAACTCCGGCGAATACTCCCGGTACGCCCCCGGCGCCTCCGGAATCGCGGCCAGGAACCCCCAGTAGTCCTCCAACACCTGCCGCAGCTCGTCGAGCGAATACGCCCCCTGCTCGCTGTCGGCGAAGTGGTTGCGGAACCGGATGCCCGACCCGTCGACGACCACGTCGTAACTCCCGCTCGTCCACGGCTGCACCGGCCGACCCGCCGCGGCGTCGTCCACCATCGCCAACCCGTCGAGCACGACCCCGAGATGCTTACCGAGCTCACTCATCGCCCACGCGCCCAGCGGACGGTAACGGTCGTAGCGAGCCGGATCGATGTCGAACCGCACGCCACCGCTGTCGGCGAGGAAGAACCTGATGAGAGGCAAGAAAATCTCCGTCAGAGCGTCGGCCAGCCGTTGCCCAGAGTGCCGTTGGGACCATACCAGCCCTCGATCCGCACACCCCGGTAGACGCCTTCCCACATGTTCGTGCCCGGAATGGCGGTAGCCCGCTGAAACGCCGTCGGGATGGCCGCGTCCACCTGCGCCGGCGTCCAGTGATCAGGAAAGAACGTGCTCACCCCCTGGTTACCACTCTTGGGCACCCACCGATTGGTGACCGGGTCGAAGTATTCCGGACGCGCGGAATACGGACCGTCCGGCGTCGGCCGGTTGACCGAACCCGGCACCACCCGACGATCGGGAAAATCCTGACCACCGGGACGGTAGTGGTACCCCGACCCGTACGGGTTGTTCGGATTGTTCGCCGGCCGCCGCACATCACCCCGGAACACGTGACTACGACGCTCATGGTCCAACCGCCCCGGACGCTGCCGCCGCCGCGCCTTCCTCAGGTACCGGAAGGCCGCCGAGATGAGCTTCCCGCTCGACCGCCCCGCCACCGGCTACGCCTCCAGCAGCGTGAACAACACCTCTTGGAAGAGGTTGCCCACCACGGTGCGGGCCAACTGGTGGAAGATCGGAATCTCCAGCAGCGTCGCGCCGAACGTCGCCGCCGCCGTCGCTATCGCCTGCGCGATCTGGATCGCCAGGACCACCAACTGGACGATCACCGCGATCTTCAACGCCAACACGATCATGGCGCAGATGACCAGACCCGTACCGGTCAACGTGGCCGCCGGCACCCCGTCCCGGATGCTCGCCACCGGGCCCTCCTCGTTGCCCCACCACTGCTGGAAAGCGGTGATGTCGGCACCACTGTTGCCCGCCCACACCGGCGTGGCGCCCGCATTGGCCGAACCCACGATCGAACCGAGCGTGCCCGCGAAGGACATCCACGCCTGACCCATCTCGGCGAGCTTCTGCTCATCCGCCTCCGGCCAGTTGAACCCCAGAATGCCCAACAACGACCGCAGCTCGTCCGGCAACTGGAGACCCACGTCAACCCCCCAGCCCCTGCTGAAGCGCCTCGAACGACCCGCGGATGCGTTCCTCCACCTCCCGGTAGGTCGACGCCATCGCCCCCAGGTCCACACCCGCCGCGCCGATCTCCTCCACCGCCGTGGCGAAACAGTCGAACGCGAACTCCGCGACCGCCTCGTGCGCCGCCCCGATCAACGACCCGATGTCGTCAGCACCCCACGGCTGCCCGAACGCCGCCAACTCCTGCTGGAACGCCGCCAACGCCTGACCGAAATCACCGGCGACCTTCTCCAGACCCGACCCGGACGACGCCAACGCCACCGGATCCACCTGGATGCCCGGCCCGGTCACCGGCCATCACCCGCGCACCGCACCAACATCTCCTGCGCCTGCACCAACTGGTTGGTGAACGCCGACAACTGCTGACCGGTACGCTCCTGGATCTCCCGCAACCGCTCACCGAGGCCACCGAGATCCGCCCCGCCACCCGGCACACCGGCGTTGGCCTGAAGATCGGCCAGCGACGCGTTCACCGCGGCGGTCACCTCCTCGGCCAGCGCCTGGCTGCTCCACCGCATCACCCGCGGGTCGAGGACCATCTCGGTGACCCGCCCGGGCAGCTCCGTGCGCACCACAACCATCCCGTCGGCGGCCGTGCCCGCACCCGTCGGCGGCTCACCCGCACCCTGCTGGAACTCGTCCAGCGCCGCCATCGTGTCGGACAGCAACTTCCCGAGACCGGACGCATCGACAGGGCCTGTCACGTCGCGCCCCCTTCACATCGACCGACGTGAAAGAGCCTAGAGGAGCCTGTCAATCCGGCACAGCCCCGGCGCCCGGCGCGCCGACACCCCCTCGAACGACAGTCACCATCCCCCCGACCAGCACCCGCGAACCGCCGACGCCCTGGCGGACCGAGGCGGTGATCGTCGCCGGCTCACCCACCGCGTCTCCCATGTCGACCGTCAACCCGACCTCGCCCGCACCCGCCAGGCGAGCGGCCAGACAGGCGGTGCTGTTCACGTTCGCGATGTCCTCGACCACACCGATCGACGGCGCGAACATCCGCGCCACCACCGGACCCGAACCGCTGGGAACCGCGTAGACATAGCAACCGAGCAACCCCAACCGGTCGCACACCGCACGAAGCCGCCGACTGTCGGGGGAGAGGGCCCACACCGTCTCCGGCGTCCCCACCGGCACCAGCATCCGCGCCCGCCCCAGCGACGCCACACACGCCCCCACCCGACGACCACCACCGGCGACACCGAGCGCGTCGGCGACAAGCCCGACCTCCACCGCGCCGGCCTCGCGTACGGCCACCGGCCCCGGATCGAACGCGGCATGGATCAGGTCGCCGTCACGTACCGCCCGGCCGACGAACGTACGCCCCGACACCCGCAACCGGAACTCGTGCTCCACCCCACTCCGGCGCGCCGCCAGGAACGCCACAGCGGCCATCGTCCCGTGCCCACACGCCGGCAGTTCCCCCTCGGCGGTGAAGAAACGCAGCTCCACGACCCCGTCCGCCGCACACCGCACGAACACGGCATGCGAGGTGCCCATCCCGACCGGCACCCGCCGCCGATCGGCGTCCGTGAACGCCACACCCGACGTGGGGGAGCCACCCTCATCGACCACGGCCGTCGGGCTCCCACCGCGCCCGTCGCGCAGGCACGTCCGTACGACGACCCCACGCGCGAGATCGTTCTCCGATGCCATCGCCGTCGCCTCCAGTGCGGAACCGAGAATGAACCTGGCGTTCGACCGATCAGCGGCCACGACGACAGCCCGACAACACACCCCGCGGCCAGCGTGCCGGGCGGCGCGCCAACACTGCCGGCGCGGTCATGCGCCTCACGCTAGCCGGCCGACGCCGGGTCCTTCGGGGCGAGGCCGCGGTCCAGACCTGAACCGTCCGGTTGGCGTAGCCGCACGCGGCGCAGCAGTTGGGCGTTGATCGCGACGACGATGGTGGAGGCGGACATCAGCACCGCGGCGACCGCGGGACTCAGGCTCACCCCGGCCCAGGACAGCGCCCCGGCGGCCAAGGGCAGGGCGACGACGTTGTAGCCGGCGGCCCAGGCCAGATTCTGGATCATCTTGCGGTAGGAGGCGCGCGAGAGCCGGATGACTCCTGTGACCCCGCGCGGGTCCGAGGAGGCGAGCACAACGCCCGCGGATTCGATGGCGACGTCGGTGCCCGCGCCGATGGCGATGCCGACGTTGGCGCGGGCCAGCGCGGGAGCGTCGTTCACGCCGTCACCGACCATCGCCACCCGCAGGCCCCGGCGTTGCAGCTCGCCGACCGCCTCGTCCTTGTCGGCGGGAAGCACCTCGGCGAAAACCTCGTCCTCCCCGGTCCGGAAGCCGAGGTCGGCGGCGACCGCCTCGGCCACCGGGCGGGCGTCCCCGGTGATCATCACAATCTTGCGGATGCCCTGCTGACGTAGGTCGGCGATCGCCTGGCGCGCCTCAGGACGGACCTGGTCCTCGAGCGCGAGGGCGCCGATGACGCGTGCCTGCTCGCCGTCGAGGCGCAGCAGGTGTAGTACCGCCGCACCGCGGCGGGACCACTCGGCCCGGTGCCCGTCGAGGTCGCCCGGTGCCGTGGCGTCGAGTTCGCGCAGCAGGGCGGGCCCGCCGAGGGCGTAGCTGACACCGTCGACGTCGGCGCGTACCCCCCGACCGGTCAGCGACCGGAAGCCGGTCGCCGTACGTCGGATGCCCTGCTGGGCGGCGGCGGTGACGATGGCCCGCGCGAGGGGATGTTCACTGTCGGCCTCCACCGCCGCCGCGACGGCCAGTACGTCGGTCTCGCTGACGCCCTTGGTGCCGGCGACACCGGCGACAACGTGCTCGCCGCGGGTCAGGGTGCCGGTCTTGTCGAACAGCACCGTGTCGATGGTCCGCATCCGCTCCAGGGCAAGGCGGTCCTTGACCAGGATGCCGCCCTGCGCGGCCACGGCGGTGGACAGGGCGATCACCAGCGGGATGGCCAGGCCCAGCGCGTGCGGGCAGGCGATCACCAGAACCGTCACGGTGCGGACGACGGCCTCGTCGAGGTTGCCGGCCAGTGTCCAGATCAACAGCGTCGCAGCGGCGGTGACGGTGGCGATGTAGAACAGCCAGGCCGCGAACCGGTCAGCGAGGACCTGCGCCCTGCCGCTGGACTGCTGGGCCTGCGCGACCAGACGTTGGATGCCGGCCAGGGCGGTGTCCTCACCAACGGCCTCGACGCGCACCCGGATGGCCGCGTCGGTGGCCACCGTGCCGGCCACCACCCGGTCGTCACGTTCGCGGCCGACCGGCCGGGACTCGCCGGTGATCATCGACTCGTCCAACGCAGCGCGGCCGTCGGTGATGCGCCCGTCTGCCGGCACCCGCCCACCGGGGCGCACCAGGACGACGTCGCCGACGCGCAGGTCGCCGACGCGCACCCGTTCGGGCTGACCGTCACCGCGGAGGCGTTCGGCGTCGTCGGGCAGCAGCGCGGCCAGAGCCGACAGGGCGCCCTGGGCCTGACCAATGGCCTTCATCTCCTGCCAGTGCCCCAGCAACATGATCGTGACCAGAGCCGCCAGCTCCCACCAGAAGTCCAGGTCGAACACGCCCAGGGCGGTCGCCGCCGAGGCCACGTACGCGACGGTGATGGCCATCGCGATCAGCAGCATCATCCCCGGCGCCCGGTCACGGACCTCCCGCACCGCGCCCTGCAGGAACGGCCACCCGCCGTAGACGAACACCACAGTGCCCAGCACCGGGCCCACCCAGTCGACGCCCGGGAAGTCCAGCCGGTAGCCGAACCAGTCCTTCACCATGTGGCTCGTGACCACGATCGGCACCGTCAGGGCCAGGCTCAGCCAGAACTTGCGGCGGAACATCTCTGGATCGTGACCGGCGTGCTTGTCATGCCCGCCGTGCCCGGCGTGGCCGCTGTGTCGGTCCACGGTCTCACCCGGGGTCGGCATCTGGTGGTGCTCGTCGTGCGACATCCTCATCGCCTCCTCACCTTCAACATACCCCTGGGGGGTATACCGGTCCAGGTGTGTGGGTCGATGTTCCGCACGTCACCCGTGTGACTCAGCATTTGTCAGCGGCACGGGACAGGAGAGCGGAGTTGGTCACTTCGCCACCAAAGGAGCAGTGGTCAGCGCCCCGACAGACGTGATCGCCCACCTGCGATACGCCGACGCGTCGCCGCCGGCCGCGCGACGGTGCGCGCCTTGAGGCGATTGGGAGTGCAGCTGCACGCCCGTGCCGCTCACCAACGCGGCAGCACGCTCCGAGAAAACCCGGCAGCACGCTCCGAGAAAACCCGGGCGATGGCGCCGCGACCGCCGTGGCACCGATTCGATAATGCACATTATGTAAAGTAGTGTGATCTGACGGTCCCCTCGACAGTGGTCAGTCCCGGGTCAGCCCGGGTGGGCAGGCGTCCTCGTCCGGTGCGACGGGGCGTGCGTTCACCAGCGGGTTGCGCCGCAGACGCGCCACCACGGCGGCGCTCGCGCCGATGTCGGTCCAGGTGTCGTCCCAGAGCGCGGAGACGAGCCAGGTGCGATCGACCGGGAAGAACAGATCCGGCAGCGCGCCCTCGCCGCGCATGTGCCCGGTCCTCCAGGTCAGCGCCTGCTGTGGGCCGGCCAGGACCAGCACGTACGGCCAGTCCGCGTAGAGGAACACCCGCGGAGCGCGCGGAAAGACTACGTCGTGCGCGCCGGTGTCCAGATAACCCAGCCACCAGGGCTGGTCGGCGGTGCACGCCACCAGGGCCTGCACGACGGCGCGCTCGTGCGTGTGCGGGCTGACGCCCTCCGGCGGGTGGACGGTGGCGTAAGCCTCGAACACCGGCGGGATGGCGGCGGTGACCGAGAAGCTTGGTGTGGTCCGCCCGGTGATCCAAGCGACGTCGCCCTGGGCGCCGACCCGCCAGGTTCGCCCGTCCTTGGTGACGTTCGTGGACGTCGACTCCTCCTCGCCCCGACCGGGCGCGGTGGCCGGGGACGCCTCCGGTACGCGGGCCGGCCGGTCGGCCCGCGGCCACCGATGACCTTCGGGGCACCAGGACGTGGATTGCTGCCCGTCCCGGTATTCGAGGGGCATGCCGCGTCGACCGCACTCGGGACAGGGCTGTCTCACGTCCCGCACGATACGTGCCTGCCGGCCAGCGCCGTCCGCTCCAGGAAACTGGCACGTGCACCGCCATGTCAATCTTGGACAGTTTCCGTTTTTCGCTAACGGAAACTGTCCAAGATCTCGCGACGCCGACAACAGCGACGGCGTCTGGTTGCGCCGCTGGTCGGCGCGTCCGGCTGCCTGGCCTCCGACGGTCACGTCGGTGACGTCTGCCGTCGCGTGCCCGGCACCGCCGGCCGACGGGCGCGTCGACCAGCGGTACCGCCTCGTCTCCCCCTCTTCCCCCACTTCCGCGAAACCCGAAAATGCTGCATAATATCCCTTATGCATGACAAAAGGGACGAATCGGTGGGCGTGTTGATTGAGGAGTTCCTGACCGCTCGGGCCACGCGCAAGCCCTCCCCGCACACCCTGGCGGCGTACCGCAGGGATCTGCGCGCGGTGGCGGCCCTGGTCGCGGATGACCCCGCCACTCCCCTCCCCCTCGACGAGCTGTTGATCACTCACCTCTCCCCCCGGGTGATGCGGGCGGCGTTCGCCCGCTTCGCCGCTCCCCGCGCGCCCGCGTCGGTGCACCGGGCCTGGTCGACCTGGAACAGCTTCTTCACGTTCCTGGTGGCCGACGGGATCGTGGCCGGCAACCCGATGCCGGCCGTCGGGCGTCCCCGGGCGCTGCTCCCCCAGCCGAAACCCCTGCGCGGCGCGGACACTCCGGAGGTGCTGCTCGCGTCGGTCGCCCGCAACGAGGGCCGGCAGCGGGACCCCTGGCCGGAGCGGGATGTGGCGGTGGTGGCGGTGGCGCTCTGCGCCGGTCTGCGGCTGTCGGAGTTGCTGGCGTTGCGGGTCGACTCGCTCGGCGGTCGGCCCGGTGAGCGGCGGCTCGAGGTGGCCGGCAAGGGCGGTCGGCCGCGGGTGGTGCCGATCGAGGCGGATCTGGACCGGGTGCTGGTGGACTACCTGGACAGTCGGGCGCGCCGCTTCGGTTCCCGGTCGGTACGTCCCGACTCGCCGCTGCTGGTGGATCGGCGTGGAGAGCCGCTGCGCCGGGGCGGGCTGCAGTATCTCGTCGAGTCGTGTTACCGGCGGGCGGGCATCGGTGACCGGGTGCCGCGGGGCGCGCGGTTGCACGCGTTGCGGCACACCTTCGCGACCCGGTTGGCGGAGGACGGCGCGGGCGCGGCGGAGATCATGCGGTTGTTGGGGCACGCGTCGTTGGCGTCGTCGCAGACGTACATCGAGGTGACGGCTGGGCAGCAGCGCGACGCGGTCCGGGCCAACCGGACCAACCGGGCGCTGGCGGCGTTGGTGCCGCCGGAGTGAGCGTGGTCAGTGCGCGCGGTGGCCGGTGCCGTCGGCGGTGACGGGCAGGGGTCCGAGGACGGCGTTGATGATGTGGATGCGGGCGTTGGTGGCCTGGTAGTCGGCGCAGACGGTGTCGGCGCGGTCGGCGAGTCGGGCGGCGGTTCCGGCGCGGCTGACGGTGAGGGTGGTGCCGTCGAGGGTGGTGGTGCGGCCGGCGGTGGTGAGGGCGTCGATCGGGTGGGCGCCGGTGACGAGGTGGGCTCTGAGCAGGGTGCGCAGGTGGTCGTGGTGGTGGGTCATGAGGTCGTCCCAGTTGTCCTCGGAGAACGTGGCGGCGAAGGCGTCGTCGGAGGGTGCCAGGACGGTGACGGTGGTGCCGGCGGGCAGGTCGGCGAGGACGCCGCTGGTGCGTACTGCCGCTTCGAACGTGGTGAGGGTGGGGATCCAGCGCAGCGCCGCCTCGACGGGTTGGGTGGCGAGGTAGGTCGGGTTGCCGGGGTCGGTGCCGGTGGGTAGGGCGGCGCAGAGTGGTCCGGTGACCGTGGGGCCGCTGCTGGCCGGCGCGGGGGTGTCGGCGCGGGGCGGGGTCGGGTGGCTCGTGCAGGCGGCCAGCAGCAGGGTCGAGGCGAGGAGGCCGAGGGCTCGCCGTCGGGGTGGGGTGGCGGGGTGCGGCACGGCGTCCTCCAACGCGTTCGGGGTCCGGTGTGCCGGCGACGGCCGGGGTCGTCGCCGGCACACCGGGGTTGTCACAGTGCCGCGCACTCGGTGGTGCGGGGGCCGTGCACGGTGTTGGTGATGCCGAGGTTGGTCGGTGCGGGGTTGTTGCCGGCGCAGGCGAGGGGGCCGCGGATGGTGGTGCCGGCCAGCACCGGGGTGTCGGTGCCGGTGGTGTTCGTGGACAGGTCGAGCGGTCCGGCGACGGTGACGTCGATGAGGGAGATCGCGTCGGTGGTGTCGGTGATGCGGGTCGGGCCGTAGACGGTGCTGGCGGCGAGGAGGATGCCGGCGGCGCCGGTGGTGGCGAGCGGGCCGTTGATCGTCGTGGCGGTGGTGACGAGTGCCGCGCCGGGGCGGACGGTGACCGGGCCGTTGATGGTGGCGTTCGCGGCGCAGGTGAAGCCGGTGACGGTCAAGGTTCGGTTGCGGCGGCCGGTGACTGTGGGATAGACGCGTTCGCCGTCGGTGAGCTTTTCGACGCCGGTGGGGTCGAGCAGCAGCGGGATGAGGCCGCGTTCGGGTTGGTTGAGGGGCACGTAGTGGCCGTCGGGTGTGGTGATGACCTTCCAGCCGTGGGCGGCGATGCGCTGGGCGACGGTGGTGCCGACGCCGGCGGGTCCGTCGGTGCGGGTGCCGTGGTACTGGGCGTCGGTGAGTTTGTAGGCGCAGGGTGGGTTGTCGAGGATGAGGTTGGCGGGGGGCGCGTCGAGCGGTGGTGGGCTGTCGCCGGGGTGGGGTGCCGGGTGGGCGGGGATGGGTCGGGAGCCGCGGAAGACCAGTCGGCCGGTGTTGGCGGCCTGGAGTTCGATGGCCTGGGCGCGGGCGGTGAGGATGGCGGCGCGGTCGGCGCGGTGGTAGTCGAGGAACTGGTGGAAGGTCCAGAGGGCGGAGTAGGTCTTGCGGCGGCGGTTGTTGGCGGTGTTGCCCTCGTCGGGGCGGGTCTGGCCGCCGGCGCTGCGCAGTTCGAGCAGGGAGTTGGTGACGTTCTTGAGGCCGAGGGTGTTGCGCAGGATGGTTTCCTCGCTGAGGCCGACGTTGCCGCCGCCTTCGCAGCCGTAGGGGCAGGGCCACCAGCCGGCTTCGGCGCCCTTGGCGTACATGTGGCCTTCGATCATGTCCTGGGACTGGTCGAAGATGGGTTGGGCGACGTTCTGGTGTCGGGGCGGCAGCATGGGCAGGTCGCCGGCGCGGGAGTTGCCGAATTCGTGGCCGTCGTAGCCGGCGACGGGTCGGTAGTCGCGGACCATCCTGATGTACGCGGTGGTTTCGGGTTGGCGGATCAGGGAGTAGTCGCGGTTGAGGTCCTGGCCGGTGGAGTTGCCGCGGGTGTTGGCGGCGCGGCCGTCTCCGTTGATGGTGGGGACGATCAGGACTGTGGTGTGGCTGAGCAGGTCGGTGACGCGGGGGTCGGTGCTGAAGGCGAGTTGGCGGGCCATGATGAGGCAGGCTTCGCGGTCGCCGGGTTCGTTGCCGTGCACGTTGCAGTTGATGGCGACGGGGGCGGTGGCGGCGACGGCCTGCGGGGTGGCCGGTGGGGTGGGGTGGCCGATGAGGAGCATGTTGATGGGTCGGTTCTGGACGGTGCGGCCGAGTTCGACGACGCGGACGCGGTCGCTGAGGGCGTCGATGGCGGCGGTGTAGGCGTACTCGTCGGTGTCGCTGGTGTATTGCGCGGCGTGGGTGGTCTCCCACTGGGTGCGTAGCTGTTGGCCGGGGGTGTCGGGGTTGCCCCAGGGTGCGGTGGTGGTGGCGGTGACGGGGTCGGAGTAGGGGTGTTCGGTGGTGTCGGTGCGGGCGCGTACGCGCCATCGGAAGGTGTCGCCGGGGTGGAAGCCGGCGTCGGCGAAGGTGGGGGCGTGTGGGTTGATCTGGCGGTTGGGGCGCCAGATGCCGACGATGGTGGGCGCGCCGGTGGGGGTGTCGGTGGCGTCGACGGGGGTGCGTTCGATCTGGTAGTCGGTGGCGCCGTCGACGGGTTGCCAGGCGAGGGTGGCGTAGCCGTCGGCCTGGCGGACGGTGAGGGCGCTGACCTGGTCGGCTGGTGCGGCGTTGGCGGGGGTGGGCGCGGTGGTGAGGGTGACGGCGATGAGGGTGGACACGGCGATGGCGGTGGGTCGCTGGCGTCTCATGTGGCCTCCGACGGGGTGATCGTGGCGCGTTTCGACCAGCATGATCGTCGAAGTTCGTCGATGCAATGATCTTGAGGGATTCTTGCGTGTTGCTGCCGGGTCAGCCGAGGTCGACCAGCAGGGGCCGGTGGTCGGAGATGGTGGACACCGGCGCGGTGACGGCGCGGACCGGTGGTAGCTGGTCGAGGGCGTGCCGGTCGGCGAGGATGTGGTCGAGTTGGACGCGTGGTTGTCCGGCGGGGTAGGTGGGGTGTCGGCCCAGGGGGTGCCAGCCGGAGACGAGCCGGGCCGCGCCGGCGGGCAGGTTGAGGTCGCCGAGCAGGACGCGGGGGGCGGGTAGCGCGCGCAGGGCGCGGACGGTCTGGCGGAGTTGGCGGGCGTTCCAGCCGGGGACGAAGGACAGGTGGGTCGCGGCGACGGTGAGCGGGCCGTGCGGGGTGTCCAGGACGGCTGCGAGGACGACGCGGGGTTCGTCCTCGAGGAGGATGAGGCCGCCGCGGGGGCCGGGGACGTAGACCGGTGAGCGTACGGGCGCCGGTTTGAGTCGGGTGACGTGCCAGCTGCGTACGGGGTGTCGGCTGATCAGTCCGATGCCGTAGCAGGGTTCGCCGTGGCCGTCGTCGTCGTGGCGCAGGGGGCGGAACTGTTCGCCGGGGGTGCCGACGACGGCGGCGGCGAAGCGGTGCTGCGGTGCGTCGAGGGCGCGGGCGGCGACGGAGGTGAGGTCGAGGTTGCCGCTGCGGTGTTGGTCGCGGTCGACTTCCTGCAGGGCGAGCACGTCGGCGTCGAGGGCGGCGATGGCGGTGGTGAGCCGGTCGGGGTCGACGAGCCCGTCGGCGAGGGATCGTCCGTGCAGCACGTTGAAGGTGGCCAGGCGCACTCCTGCACCATACGTGTCCGTGGCATGGTTGCCGGGTGGTGAAGGCGTTGCTGTGTTCGGGGTTGGTGTTCGTGGTGGTCGGGGCGTGTGGTGTGTGGTTGCGGCGTCGGCGGGGTCGCTGAGGGGTGAGGCTGGCCACTGGGCGCCCTGGTCGCCGGGTCGCAGTGGGCAGAATTGCCGCCCGTGGACGCCGTATCGCTGAGTACCCTGCTGGCCGCCGCGGCGATGGCCGGGTGGGTGGATGCCGTGGTCGGTGGTGGTGGGTTGTTGCTGCTGCCGGCGTTGCTGGTGGCCGCCCCGGGGTTGCCGGTGGCCACCGCGTTGGGCACGAACAAGTTGGCCGCGATCTTCGGTACGGCCACGGCGGCGGCGACGTACACCCGCAGGACCACTGTCGATTGGCGGGTGGCGGGCCCGGCGGCGGGTGTGGCGGTGCTCAGCGCGGGGGTGGGCGCGGCGTTGGCCGGTTCGGTGCCGGCGTCGGCGTACCGGCCGGTGGTGCTGGTGGTCCTGGTGGCGGTGGCGGTGTTCGTCCTGCTGCGGCCCCGGCTGGGGGTGGTGGCGGTGCCGCGGCGGCGCACGCCGGTGCGGGTGGCGACGGTGATCGCGGTGGCCGGGGTGGGTATCGCCCTGTACGACGGGTTGATCGGGCCGGGCACCGGCACGTTCCTGGTGTTGGCGTTCACCACGTTGGTGGGTGCGGACTTCGTGCACGGTTCGGCGATGGCGAAGGTGGTCAACGCGGGGACGAACCTGGGCGCGCTGGTGGTGTTCGCGGTGACCGGGCACGTGTGGTGGCTGTTGGGAGCGGCGATGGCGGTGTGCAACATCGCCGGGGCGGTGCTGGGGGCGCGGATGGCGTTGCGGCGCGGCGCGGGTTTCGTGCGGGTGGTGCTGCTGGTCGTGGTGTTGGCCCTGGTGGCGAAGCTGGGTCACGACCAGTGGGTGGCGCGCTGATGGTGGTGCGCGCGGAGCACGACCGGGCGGTCCTGGCGCGGTTGCTGGGTCGTGATCCGGTGCTGCACGCCTACCAGTTGGGTGACCTGGACGACTTCTTCTGGCCGTACACGTCGTGGTTTCGTCGTGGTGAGCAGGTCGTGTTGCTGTACCACGGTGCGGACCCGCCGACGTTGCTGGCGTTCGCCGCGCCGGCGGACACCGCGGCGCTTCGGGTGTTGCTGGCGCGGGTGGCGCCGGTGCTGCCGGCGCGACTGTACGCGCACCTCTCCCCCGGGCTGGTCGACGCGGTGACTGGGGTGTTCGGCGTCGACGCCGGTGGGCGCCACCACCGGATGGCGTTGACGGACCCGGGCCGGCTGGCGGGGGTGACGCCGGCGGGTGTGCCGCTCGGGTCGGCGGACCTGCCGGCGTTGCGGGAGTTGTACGCGCGGGCGTACCCGGGTAACTGGTTCGACGAGCGGATGCTCGACACCGGGCAGTACCTGGGGGTCCGCGAGGGTGGTCAGCTGGTCGCGGTGGCCGGGGTGCACGTGTACTCGCCGGCGTACCGGGTGGCGGCGTTGGGCAATGTCACGACGCGTCCGGGTTGGCGGGGTCGGGGGTTGGGCGCGGCGGTGGTGGCGGCGCTGTGCGTGCGGCTGCGGGAGAGCGTGACGCACGTGACGTTGAACGTGAAGGCGGACAACGTGGCGGCGGTGCGCCTGTACGAGCGGGTGGGGTTCACCCGGGTCGCCGACTACGACGAGTGGACGTTGACGGCCCGGTAGCGGGTCAGCGGCGGCGGCTGGGTGAGTCGAAGCGGCCGGCGCGGATCTCGCGCAGGGCGCGGCGGCGGGTGTCGCCGCGCAGGGTGTCGACGTAGAGCCGGCCGTTGACGTGGTCGGTCTCGTGTTGCAGGGCGCGGGCGAGGAAACCGCTGCCGGTGATGGTGAGCGGCTCGCCGTGCTGGTCGACGCCGTGGGCGGTGGCGTGCAGGGCCCGCACGGTCGGGAAGTACAGCCCGGGGATGGACAGGCAGCCCTCGTCGTCGTCCTGGATCTCGTCGGACAGGTCCAGGGTGGGGTTGATCAGGTGGCCGCGGTGCCCGTCGGCGTCGTAGACGAACACCCGGGCGCTGACGCCGATCTGCGGCGCGGCGACGCCGGCGCGGCCGGGCGCGCCGAGCAGGGTGTCCATCAGGTCGGTGACGAGGCCGCGCAGCTCGGCGTCGAAGGTGGTGACCGGCTCGCATTCGGTGCGCAGGACGGGGTCGCCGATGATCCGGATGGGCCGCATGGTCATGGTGGTCAGGGTATCGCCGGCGGTGGCGGGGTCAGTGTTCGGCCAGGGTGGCGCGTATCGGGGCGGTCTTCGCGGCGGCTTCGGCGACCTCGGCGTACGGGTCGCTGTCGATGGTGATGCCGCCGCCGGCCCAGGTGTGCAGCCGGTGGCCGTCGGTGGCGGCGGTGCGGATGGTCAGGCCGAGGTCGACGCGGCCGGGGGCGACCCAGCCGAGGGCGCCCATGCTGGCGCCGCGGCCGACGGGTTCGAGGTCGCCGATCTGGGTCAGCGCGGCGCGTTTCGGGGCGCCGGTGACGGAGCCGCCGGGGCAGGTGGCGCGCAGCAGGTCGGCGAGGCCGAGGCCGTCGGCGGCGGTGGCGCGCACCGTCGACTCGGCCTGCCAGAGGTCGCACCAGCGGCGGACGGTGAACAGTTCGTCGACGGTGACGGTGCCGGTGGCCGCGACGCGGGCCAGGTCGTTGCGTTCCAGGTCGACGATCATGATGTGTTCGGCGCGTTCCTTGGCGCTGGCGAGCAGGTCGGCGCGGCCGGCGGCGGTGGCCGGGCGGGTGCCCTTGATGGGGCGGGTGACGAGTTGCCCGTCGGTGACCTCGACGAGGGTTTCCGGGGAGGCGCAGCCGATGGCCCAGCCGTCGCCGGTGAGAACGCCGCCGTAGCGGGCGCCGGGGAGCCTGCCGAGGCGGCGCAGGGCGGGCAGTGGGTCCCCGGCGTACGGGGCGGCGGCGTGGCCGACGAGGTTGGTCTGGTAGACGTCGCCGCGGCCGATGGCGGCGCGTACGCGGGTGACGGCGTCGGCGTGCTGCGCGGGTGTCCAGCTCTCCGTCCACGGGCCGAGCCACCACGGCGTGGGCGCGCCCGCCACACTGCGCCCGGTGACGCCGTGGTGGTAGACGACGACGGCGAGGTCGGGCAGTGTCGGCGCGGGTTCGGGCGCGGTGGTGGGGGCGCCGGCCAGCAGCGCCCCGGCGGCGGCGGAGAGGTAGAGGGCGGCGCCGCAGACCCCGGTGTCGCGGTGCGCGGGCGCGGGGCGGGTCAGGTCGTGCAGGGGGATGCCGTGCGCGGCGAGGAACCGCTCGGCGAGGGCGGCCGGGTCGCCGCCGTCGCGGACGTGCCAGTGCAGGCGGGCGCGTTCGGTCAGCGCGCCGCGGCAGGCGGGCGGGGCGGCGGGCGCATCGACGGGTGCCGCTGAACCGCTGGTCGTGCCGCGTACCTGTGGGAGCGTTTCCACGCCGTATGGTCCAACCTTCCTCATCCGTTCAGTGGATTTCCCGGTCACCGGGCGGGCACCTGGTCGATGCTGGCCACCTTTGCTTGGTACTGTGCGTCACTGGTCATGTGAACCATGACACAGTGCCCCCACAGTCCGGAGAACCCGATGTGCCAGCACCAACCGACCTGTCCCTCCGCCGAAGCCACCGACCGGGAAGCCGCCCGCGTCCTCGCCTGCTTCCCTGAGCAGGGCTGGAGCCTGCTCTGCAACGGTGTCATCGTCTTCGAGGACACCGGCGAGCTGCTTCCCGACGGCAGCAGCATCGCACCTCACCGTGGCCCCGCTCGCCACGCCCTCGTGGCCTGATCGACCACTCAACGTAATCAGACCACGCCGCTGACTCCTCCTCGCAGCGGCTGCCGGGGCGGCCCGAACACCGCCCGCCCCGGCGCGCGCCGGCCGCCGCGCCCCGACCCCGCAGCGCCGGGACGCCCACCCGCGTTGTCAGTCCTCGAACGCCTCCGGCGACGGGCACGAGCAGACCAGGTTCCGGTCGCCGTACGCGCCGTCGATGCGCCGCACCGGCGGCCAGTACTTCCCGGCCCGGTCCACCCCGGCCGGGTACGCGCCCACCGACCGCGGGTACGGGTGCGGCCACTCGTCACCGCTGACCATCGCCGCGGTGTGCGGCGCGTTCGCGAGGGGGTTGTCCCCCGCCGGCCACTGCCCCGAGCCGACCTGGTCGATCTCCGCGCGGATCGCGATCATCGCGTCGCAGAACCGGTCCAGCTCGGCCAGGTCCTCGCTCTCGGTCGGCTCCACCATCAGCGTCCCCGCCACCGGGAACGACATCGTCGGCGCGTGGAACCCGTAGTCGATCAGCCGCTTGGCCACGTCGTCGACGCTCACCCCGGTCGCCTTCGTCAACGGCCGCAGGTCGAGGATGCACTCGTGCGCCACCAGGCCCTTGTTGCCGGTGTACAGCACGTCGAAGTGCCCCCGCAGCCGCGCCGCCACGTAGTTGGCCGCGAGGACCGCCACCCCGGTCGCCCGGGTCAGCCCTTCGGCGCCCATCATCCGCAGGTACGCCCACGGGATCGGCAGGATCCCCGCCGACCCGTACCTCGCCGCCGAGATCGCCGGCGTCGCGTCGGCGTGCGCGCCGAGAGGGTCACCGGGCAGGAACGGCGCCAGGTGCGCGCGCACCGCCACCGGACCGACACCCGGGCCGCCTCCGCCGTGCGGAATGCAGAACGTCTTGTGCAGGTTCAGGTGCGACACGTCAGCGCCGAACTTACCCGGCTTCGCGAACCCGACCAGCGCGTTGAGGTTCGCCCCGTCGACGTACACCTGCCCGCCCGCGTCGTGGACCTTCGCGCACAGCGACGCGATGCCCGTCTCGTACACCCCGTGCGTCGACGGGTACGTCACCATGATCGCCGCGAGCGCGTCCCGGTGCTTGTCGATCTTCGCGTCCAGGTCGACCAGGTCGACGTTGCCGTCGTCGTCGCAGGCCACCACGACGACCCGCATGCCGGCCATCACCGCCGACGCCGCGTTCGTGCCGTGCGCCGACGACGGGATCAGGCACACGTCGCGGTGCGTCTCCCCCCGCGACGCGTGCCAGGAGCGGATCGCCAGCAACCCCGCCAGCTCGCCCTGCGACCCCGCGTTGGGTTGCACGCTGACCGCGTCGTAGCCGGTCACCTCCGCCAGCCACGACTCCAACTGGCCGATCATCTCCCGGTACCCGACGGTCTGCTCCGCGGGCGCGAACGGGTGGATGTGGGCGAACTCCGCCCAGCTGATCGGCTCCATCTCGGTGGTCGCGTTCAGCTTCATCGTGCACGACCCCAGCGGGATCATCCCCCGGTCCAGCGCGTAGTCGAAGTCCGACAACCGCCGCAGGTAGCGCAGCATCGCCGTCTCCGAGTGGTGGCCGCGGAACACCGGGTGGGTCAAAAAGTCCGTCGTGCGACGCAACCCGGCCGGCAGCGCCACGTCCACGTCCCCGTCGAACGCCGGCACCCCGAACGCCTCCCACACCAGGCGCAGGTGCTCCTCGGTGGTCGTCTCGTCGCAGGAGATCCCCACCCGGTCGGCGTCGACCAGCCGCAGGTTCACGCCCCGCCCGGCGGCCGCCGCGACGACCGCCGCCGCCCGCCCCGGCACGCTCGCCGAGACGGTGTCGAAGAACGCCACGTCCGCGACGTCCACCCCACCGGCGCGCAGCCCGGCCGCGAGCCGCGCCGCCATCGCATGGGTACGCGTCGCGATGTCCCGCAGCCCGTCCGGGCCGTGGTAGACGGCGTACATGCCGGCCATCACCGCCAGCAGCACCTGCGCGGTGCAGATGTTGCTCGTCGCCTTCTCCCGCCGGATGTGCTGCTCACGGGTCTGCAACGCCAGCCGGTACGCCGGGTTGCCGTCCGCGTCGCGCGACACCCCGACCAGACGCCCGGGCAGCATCCGCTCCAGGCCCGAGCGCACCGCCAGGTAACCGGCGTGCGGCCCACCGAAGCCCATCGGTACGCCGAACCGCTGGGTGGTGCCGGCGGCGATGTCCGCGCCGATCTGCCCCGGCGCCCGCAGCACCGTCAACGCCAGCAGGTCCGCCGCGACGGTCACCAGCGCTCCCACGGCGTGGGCCGCCTCGACGAGCCCCGCGTCGTCGCGCACCGCCCCGGACGCCCCCGGGTACTGCAGGTGCAGGCCGAAGAACTCCGCCGGCAACTCGTCGCGCCGCACGTCGACGACCCGCACGTCGATACCGAGCGGCACCGCCCGGCTGGTGATCACCGCGATGGTCTGCGGCAGGGCGTCGGCGTCGACGACGTACACCGGGCTCTTGCTCCTGGACGCCCGCCGCGCCAGGGTCATGGCCTCCGCCGCCGCGGTGCCCTCGTCGAGCATCGACGCGTTCGCGGTCGCCAGACCGGTCAGGTCGGTGACCATGGTCTGGAAGTTCAGCAGCGCCTCCAGCCGACCCTGGCTGATCTCCGGCTGGTACGGCGTGTACGCCGTGTACCACGCCGGGTCCTCCAGCACGTTACGGCGGATCACCGCCGGGGTGTGCGTGCCGTGGTAGCCCAGGCCGATCATCGACACGGCGACGGTGTTGCGCGCCGCCAGGGACCGCAGCTCGGCGATGGCCTGCGCCTCGGTCGCCGGGTCGGGCAGGTCGAGGGTGCCGTGCCAGCGGATCACCTCGGGGATCGCCGCGTCCATCAGCTCGTCGATCGAGTCGTGCCCGACGACCTGCAACATCCGACGCTCGTCGTCGGGACCGGGACCGATGTGACGGGTGGCGAACTGTTCTGCGGTCATGGGGCGCTCCCGGGGGCGAGGTCGACGTGTCGGCCTCCCCCTCTGTCACACCCGTGACGGGCGCTCCACAGTGCCTGCCCACGAGGTCCTTTTGCCTGAGAGGTTCCGGGGAGGATTTGCCCCTTCGGCGCCGCCGGACGGGGTGTCGGGCGGTCTCTCCCACGTGGGTGTTACCGGCATGGTCAACGCTACCAGCGTCGGTGTTTCCGGCGGATGTCCTACCCCCGCAGCACCCGTCACACACCCGCCGCGGCGACCGACGCCTGCGGCACCGCCAGCCGGGCCGCCACCTGCGGCAGCACCATCCCCAACGGGGCGTCGACGCACACCGTGGCGTGCCCGTCACCGCGGGTCGGCCCCTGGTTGACGATCGCGACCGGGATGCCCCGTTTCGCCGCCCGGATCACGAACCGACGCCCGGACATCACCGTCAACGACGACCCGAGCACCAGCACCGACCGGGCCTGCTCCACGGCGGCGAAACACCGCGCCACCCGCGCCGGCGGCACCGTCTCACCGAAGAACACCACGTCCGGTTTGAGCATCCCGGTGCCGCAGATCCCGCAGTCGACGACCCGGAACGCCGCCACCTGCTCGTCGGCGAGATCCACGTCACCATCCGGGTTCACCGCGGCGACGGACGCCACGAAGCCCGGGTTGGCCTCGCGCAACCGCCGGTCCAACTCCTCCCGCGAGGTGGCGTTCCCGCAGTCCAGGCAGGTCACCTCGTCCAGGCGGCCGTGCAACTCGATCACCGACGTGCTGCCCGCCGCCTGGTGCAGACCGTCGACGTTCTGCGTGATCACCGTGTCGACCAGGCCCGCCGTCTGCAATGCCGCCACCGCCCGGTGCCCGGCGTTGGGCGCGGCGCGCGCGATCAGCCGCCACCCCAGGTGGCTGCGCGCCCAGTAGCGCCGCCGCGCGAGCGGATCGGTGGTGAACGCCTGGTACGTCATCGGGGTGTGCCGCCGCGCCACCCCGCTGGGCCCCCGGTAGTCCGGGATGCCCGACTCGGTGGACAGGCCGGCGCCGCTGAGCACCACCACACCACCGGCGGCCACCAGCGAGGTCAACTCCGCGAGGCTCTCCGTCACTCCCCCATGCTGCCTCACCCCGGCGGGGACCGGCGAACCCCGACCGCCGATGCCGGCCGGGGACCGCCGGCGCGGCCTACGCCGCGACGACGTCGACGACCACGGCGGCGACGTTGTCCGGGGCCCCCCGCTCCCGCACCCGGTCGAGCAACCCCCGCACCGTCCGCTCGGGATCGGCCCCCGCACCCAACCCCCGGCGCAGCTCCGCCCGGTCCACGACGGCGGACAACCCGTCGGAGCAGAGCAGATACCGGTCACCGGGCCGGGCCGTCCGCAACGCCAGATCCGCCTCCAGACGGTCCCCGGCGCCCAGGGCGCGCACCAGCACCGCCCGCCGTGGGTGCGCCGCGGCCTGCGCGGGGTCCAGCCGACCCTGCTCCACCTCGACCTGCACCCAGGTGTGGTCCCGCGTCAACAACGACAACTCACCATCGCGCAGCAGGTAGGCGCGGCTGTCCCCGACGTGCACCAGAGCCAGCTCCGAGCCGCTGCGCAGCACCGCCGTCAGCGTGCTGCCCGGCTGGTGGTCGTCGGTGGCCAACCCCCGCACCGTACGGTTGGCGTCGGCGACCGCGCCGGCGAGCATCGCCAGCAGGTCGACCGCCGGCGCGTCCGCGACCTCCAACGCCCTCAAGGCGTCGACGGCGGCCACCGCGGCGTCGGCCCCACCGGGCCCCCGCACCCCGTCCGCTACGGCGAACAACCGCTCATCGGCGTACGCGACGTCCTCGTTGCTGTCCCGCACCAACCCGGTGTCACCACCGGCGGCGTAACGGACCTCGACATCGTGACTCTGCTCAGACATGGTGGCGCCCCCTTCGGAGAGGTGGTCCACGAGGATGGTGGCGAGCCGACCGCGAGCCGCCGTGTCGGCGGCGACCTCCCGCCAGTACGCGGCGACCGCCGCGGCCGCCGCCACCCGGTCCAGGCCGCACACCACACGCACCGCCGCCAACGGCATGTCGATCCGACGCAGCGCGGCGACCAACCGGGCCGACGGCAGCTGCGCCGGGTCGTACAGCCGGTACCCGGACTCGGCGTCGACAGCCGCCGGTACCACCAGACCCACCCGGTCGTACAGGCGCAACGCCTTCGGCGTCAACCCCGCCGCCCGGGCGAACGCCCCGATGGTCATCAGCCCCACGTCGGTACCCTCCTCGTGCCGGTCACGGCGACCGGCACCCACCACGGTGGGGGTTACCCGAAGGTCAAGGTCAAGCTCACCGCCGACCCGGGTGGGGTGCGTCGCTGAACCCCACCCGCCCGGTCACCGCTGCTGGTGCCTCGGCAACGCCGAACGACCCGTCGCGCCACCCACGAACGGCGCCCCCGGCGTCTCCGCCGCGATCCGATCCATCGTGCGGGCCAGATGCTCACTGCCATCGTCGAGATGCCGCGCCGCCGCCTGCATGTGCGACACCATCATCTCCCCGAAGATCCGCAACGCCTCCCGGGTCGCCACCGTGTCGTCGAAGCTCGACCCGGCGGAGCTGCGGTACTCCGCCACCGCCCGCTCCGCCTCCTGCTTCGCCTCCGCCTCGGCCGCGTGCAGGTAACTCTCGTACTGCACCCGGGCGTACTCGGCGACCCGCCGCGCGTAGTCGTGCGCCTGCGCGATGATCTGCTCCGCCTCCCGTTGCGCCGCGGACAGCAGATTCACCTCCCGCGCCGCCGGGACCTTCCCCGCCGCCCCCGCGCTCGGGATCACCCCGTGCCGGTGCAACTCCACCCGGTCGTTGAGCCGCTCGTTCTCCGCCCGCAACGTCGCGATCTGCGTCGCCAACAGATCCAACTCGTCGGCGACCTGCATCCGGAACCGGTCCACGTCGGCATTGTCGTAACCCCGCCGGGTGAACGACGCGGTGCCGAACTCCCACCGCCGCACCCGGTCGGCGGTCATCCGCACCTGCACACCGCCGGAGACCTGCACCCCGTCATACCGACTGATCGGCGTCGCGCTCACCTGTAACCACCTCCCGAAGTGTCACCGGCACTGGGCTGCTGCACCGCGGTGCGCCACGCCGGCCCGTACCACTGCCCACCCAGGCCCTCGTGGTGCACCTGACCCGTGTGGAAACCCGCCTGCGTCAACGTCCGCACCGCGTGCGACACCATCTCGTCGGACCCGCACACGAACACGTGCCGCGACCGCCAGTCACCATCGGCCAACGCCCGGTCCACCGCGTGCACGAACTCCCCCGGCCGGTGCACGTCCGCACCCACCACGTACGTCACCGTCAACCACGGGTGCGACGACGCCAACTTGTCGATCGCGTCGCTGTCGTACAACTCGCTGCGCGAACGGGCCCCCACGTACAGGTCCACCCGCCGGCGGGAACCCTCCGCGGCCACCTGCTCCACCAACGCCTTCACCGGCGCCCACCCGGTGCCCGACACCAGCAACAACAGGTCACTGGAGCCCGCCGCCCGCAACGCCAACCGCTCGCCCACCGGCGCGGCCAGGTGGATGCGGTCACCCACCGCCGACCCGTACACCAACCGCGACGAGACCACCCCACCCGGGGCGGCCCGCACGTGCAACTCCAAGGTGCCGTCCGCGCGCGGCGCGTTCGCCGGCGAGTAGTACCGCCACGACCGCACCGACGGGTGCGACACCCCGATCGACTGCCCCGGGGTGAACGGCAACAGGTACTGCGGACGCAACGTCAACACCGCCACGTCGAACGCCCGCCGCTCGTGGGCCACGATCTCCGCCACCCACCACGGCGGGTTCACCGACTCGGCGGCCTGCGCGGCCTCCGTCATCACCTGCGCGACCAACCCGTACGCGGCCGTCCAGTCCGCGGCCAACTCGTCGGTCCACTGCTCGGCGAGGAAATGCTGCAACGTCGCCACCAGCGCCTCACCGACCGCCGGATAGTGCTCCGCGCGCACCGCGAACTTCCGGTGATCGGCGCCGAGATCCTGCAGGAAACCCACCAGCCGGTCCACCTGGTCCACGTTGGACACGATGTGACCCAACGCGGTCACCAGGCGGTCCCGCTGCCCGGCCATGTTCGTGGGGAACATCTGCCGTGTCTCGGGATGGGCGAGGAACAACGTCGAGTAGAAGTAGAGCGGAACCTGGTCACCGTGCTCGGCGACCGCCGCCCAGCTCTGCTTGAGTCGGGCCGCGTCCACGCTCAGGCGCCCGACCCGGCATCGGCGGCCACCACCTGGTCCTGCACCTGACCCAGGACCGTCTGCACGTCAGCGAGAATGTCCGCCGGCACACCCAACTCGGTCAACGTCACCGTCAGGTGCTCGCCCACCTTCACGTAGTGCGCCACCGGGATGTGCAACGGCTGGTGCGCCTCCGCCAGACCCCGACCGCTGTACTCGTTCGGCCCGCCCAGCACCACCGTCAACATCAATGCCAGGTGCCGCCGCTGACCCGCCATGTCCACATCGGCGAAGTAACCCGCCAACTCCGGGTCAGCCAGCACCTTCTCGTAGAACAGCTCCACCGCCGCCTTGACCGAACTCGCGCCGCCAATGCGCTCGTAGTGCGAAACGGGAGCAGTCTCTTCCGTAACCGTCACGGTTGTTCCTTCCGGGGAATGAAGGGTGCAGAACCGTGAGGGACCATAGCGTGTCAACCGCCCGCGGTCAGTGCCCCCATATCAGATTCCCGACACGGCACCGAAACGCTGCGTCACCACTACCGACCGGTATCCACGGTGGGCCACCGCAGCGACACCCAGAGTGTCCACAATGGACCGGACAGCACACCTGAACCAGCTGCCGTCACCGAAAGTAGTGAAGACCCTACCGAAAAAAACCCGGAAGAGCCTCAGCCGGCCCGCCGCCGCGCCCGCCGCGCCGCCAACTCGTCACCCACCGGATCCGACTCCGACGTTACGACCGGCTCCACCGGACCACTCGCCGCCGGCTCCGCCGGCAGATGCGACAACGAGCCCTGGATCTCCTTGAAGGCCCCACCGATCGCGATCCCGAAAACACCCTGGCCACCCTGCAACAGGTCGACCACCTCCTCCGGAGAACGACACTCGTACACCGTCGTCCCATCAGAGATCAGCGTGATCCCGGCCAGATCCTCCACACCACGCGACCGCAACGCCTCGATCGCCTTACGGATGTTCTGCAGGGACACCCCCGCATCCAACAACCGCTTCACGACCTTCAACACGACGAGGTCCCGGAACGAGTACAACCGCTGCGTCCCCGAACCCGAGGCGTCCCGCACGCTCGGCACCACCAGCGTCGTCCGCGCCCAGTAATCCAACTGCCGGTAGCTGATGCCCACCGCGTGGCAGGCCGTCACACCCCGATAGCCGACCGAACCGTCACCCTCCACCGCCACACCCGGCGGCGAGACACCCGGCTCACTCAACCCTGCACCCGGATCGGAATCCCGCGGCTCGTGCATCCGGACAACCTCCCCGTCAGTGCGGCGACGCGTCGTGTCCTCCGACGCGCACCCCTCGACACGGCAACCCTATAGCCATCCACAGGGGTTACCACGGAGGAACGGACGCGACACGCCGCGCAGCCACCGAGAAGATCACCCGCCGCCACCACCGGGCGACGAGCCAGCACAGACCACCTCAGCCCGCGAAATCCTCCGGACGCACCTGCTCCAGGAACTCGCGGAACTTCTCCACCTCGTCCTCCTGCTCGTCAGGGATGATGATCCCCGCCTCAGTGAGGACCTGCTCCGCACAACGAATCGGCGCACCGACACGCAACGCCAACGCGATCGAATCGCTCGGCCGCGCCGACACCCGCACCCCGTCCCCGAGCAACAGATCCGCGTAGAACACGTTCTCCTTCAGCTCGGTGATCTCCACCGCCTGCAACGGCGCCTTCAACGCCGCCAACACATCCCGCAGAAGATCATGCGTCAACGGCCGGGCCGGCTTGACCCCCTGCTGCTCATAAGCGATAGCCGTCGCCTCGACCGCGCCGATCCAGATCGGCAGATAGCGGTCCCCCTCGACCTCCCTGAGCAGGACGATCGGCTGGTTGCTGGGCAGCTCCACCCGAACTCCGACCACGCTCAGCTCGCGCACCGCCGCCTCCGTGTCGTTGTCACCTATGCCGCACCGCGCCCTTCCCTGCACGGTACACGGACCGAAACACGGCCGTCCCATGCGCAACAGCAGCACGCCCGCGCCGAAAAGGGGTTACCCCGGCAAGCCTACGGCACGCTTCCCGGAAGAGATCTTTCCGCTCAGCCCACCACCCACCGGCCGCGCTCACCGACCCAACGTCGACCGCAGACCCACCCGCACCAACGCCGCGTGCAACTGCTCCGACAACGCCACCAACTCCCGCGCTGTCTCCGCCGCCCGCGCCCGCGCCGCCGGATCGCTCTGCCGCGCCAACGGCGCCACCAACTGCGCGAACAAACCGACCTCACGGTCCGCCGCCGTCCGATAACCCCGCAGATGCCGAGGCTCCAACCCGTACGACGCCAACCCCGCCACCGCCGACGCGATGATCAGAGCATCCGCGTCATACCACCCCGGCGGATCCGACACCACCACACCGAGACGCTCCAACTCCACCAACGTCGACTCGTCGATCCCACTACGCGCCACCAGATCCGCCCGGCCGAGCCGCACCTGCGACGACTCGGCCGGCTCCGCGACCTCACGACCCGGCACCGCACCATCAGGACCAACCGCCACCAACGCCGGCCGCGACCGCTCCGGCTGCTCACCGGACGAATCCCACTCGGCCAACTGCTCACGGATCACCCGCAACGGCAGATACCGGTCCCGCTGCGCGGTCAACACGAACCGCAACCGCGCCACATCGTCCCAGCTGTACTTCCGGTAACCCGCAGCCGTCCGCTGCGGCTCCACCAGACCCTCAGCCTCAAGAAACCGCAGCTTCGAAATCGTGGTGTCCGGGAAATCCACCCGCAACTGCCCGAGCACCTCACCGATGCTCATCAGCGGCGCAGACCGGGCCGCCCCGGGTGACGTGGAGGCCGCAGGCTCGTTCACCCCCGGCCGGCCTCCTCCTCCGGGCGCGGACCGGCGATGAACACCACCCGGAACTTACCGATCTGAACCTCGTCACCATTGCTCAACGTGGCCGCCTCGACCCGCTCACGATTCACGTACGTGCCATTCAAACTGCCCACGTCCCGCACCGTGAACGTCCCACCATCACGATGGAACTCCGCGTGCCGACGCGACACCGTCACGTCATCGAGGAAGATGTCACTGTCCGGGTGCCGGCCACTGGTCGTCACATCATGGTCCAACAGGAACCGGGCACCCGCATTCGGACCTCGACGAACCACCAGCAGCGCCATACCCGGCGGCAACGAACCGGACATCCGGCTCGGCACCACATCGGTATCCGGCCCCTCCAGCACTTCGTCGAGCGAACCGAGATTGAGCGTCGAAGTGACGTCGAGCGGGGGGAACTCGTCGTCTGGCCGCGTCATGGGACCACCTCACGGATCTGTTCGGTCGGCGTCGGGTAATGGCGGGTCTGGCCGCCGGGCACTTGACCACCCGGCGGCTGGCTCCCCGTGCCCGGGAAGGCAATTCCGCAACGCTCAACTATTGGGTTCTCGGTCGACTGGGCGAGCCTAGCCAGCGCCGAAATGCAGGGCAACCGGACGCGCGCAGACAACCACACGCCGGATCAAGCACACTCAGCCTTCGGTGATCTTCTGATACGCGGCCGCCGTGAGCAACCCGTCAGTCGCCGTCGGATCGTTCGGAGTGATCTCCACCAACCAACCCGCACCGTACGGCTCAGTGTTGATCAACTCGGGCGTGTCACCCAACGCGTCGTTACGCGCCGCCACCGTACCGGCCACCGGCGCGTAGATCTCCGACACACTCTTCGTCGACTCGATCTCACCCAACGAGTCGCCGACCGCGACCTCCGCACCCACCTCGGGCAACTGCACATACACGATGTCACCCAACGCGTCCTGCGCGAAGTGCGTGATGCCGACCCGGACCGAAGCCGTGCCGTCACCCGCCACCCACTCATGCTCGGCGGTGTATCGCAGATCCTCAGGAATCACCAGACGCGTCCTTCACCCATCGTGCCCCGGACCACCCGGGCCCGGCGCGGCCGCGCCGGTCACGAGACCGGACGGGCGTGTTCCAACTTGATCGGCACGTGCAGCGCCGAAACCTCGGCAACCTCACGCTCCCCAAACGTCACGTTACCGCCGCCACCCCGGACCGACGCCACCACCCCACCAGGAATGTTCAACGCCGTCCGCATCGTCGCCGGATCACCGATCACCGTGATCGTGTACGGGCCCGTCAACCGACGCCCCTCCACCACGAGCGACCCGTTCTCCCCATCCAGGAAGAACGTCGACGCGATGATCCGCACCGTCGCCCGATCACCACCGGAGATCTGCATCGCCTCCGCGCCCGCGCCCCGCAACTCCTGCACCGCGTCCAACACCCGGTTCGCCGAGATCGGCTTCACACCCGACTCGAACTGCACCGTCAACCCCGGACCCACCGCCGGCAACGTACCCGCCAGAATGCCCAGCTCATCCGCCCGCCGCGTCGCCTCGTCCAACGCCGCCTGCCGACCCTGCTCGCCCGAGCGCAACTGCCGCTGGCTGTCCTCCAACGCCCGGATGTCCTGCTGCAGGCGACTCTCCCGCGCATCCAGATCCGACAGGATGCGCACCAGGTCCTCCTGGCGCGTCGCCCCCAACGTCGGATCCGTCGACGTCGTCTTCAACTGCACGACCAGCGTGAACCCCAGCAACACCAACAACGCCACGATCATCACACCGGCCGTGCTGAACCGCGACCGCGGCGACACCGCTGACCGCGCCGGCTCCTCGGCAGACTCCTCCGCCGGCTCCTCGGCAACGGCCGACCCACCGGCCGGCGGCACCGCACGCAGATCCACCGTCGCGCCGTCATCCACCGGCGCCCCACCCGGCTCGTCGTCCGACGGCCCCGGCGGGACCTCACCCGGCCCCCGCGGCGCCAACGGACTCAGCTCGTCCGGGTCCGGCGCATCCGGCCGCGGATCCGGCTCACCCGCCGGCCCGCCCGGCCGCCCCGGACCCGCCGGCTGCGGCCACCCGGTCCCCGTGTCGGTCTGCTCGTCATCCATCGCAACCCAACCTACGCCCGGAACAGGTGCCGACGGATCGCCGCCACGTTCCCGAAGATACGCACACCCAGCACCACGACCACACCCGTGGACAACTGCCCACCCACCCCCAACTGGTCACCCAGATACACGATCAGACCAGCGACCAACACGTTGGAGATGAACGACACCACGAACTGCTTGTCATCGAAGATACGGTCCAACCGCGCCCGCACCCCACCGAACACCGCATCCAACGCGGCCACCACAGCGATCGGCAGATACGGCTGCAACGCCGCCGGCACCGTGGGATCAAGCCACACCCCCAGCACCACACCGGCGAGCAACGCCAGAACCGCGATCATCGGCCACCTCCGGAGGGGCTAACTGTCGTCGCCGGACCGGACGACCCGGGACCGCCGGACCGGACACCCGACGCGGAAGGGCTCGGACTGACCGACGGCTTGGCGTAGCGTAGCTGCGGCTCCGGCGCCGCCGGCAAGGTGAGGTCATCGGACTCCCGCACACCGAACGACAACCCCGTCTTCTGCGCGACCTCCCGCATCAACGCCGCGTTACGGCTGTCCTCGAACTTGCGCCGCATCGAACCCGGACCGATCGCCGACACCTCGTACGGCCCCGTCACCGGCCGGAAATCCACGAGCATCGCCTCACCCGCCGACCGGATCGTCGACGTCGACGTCAACCGCTGCCCGTTGATGGCGATCGCCTCCGCGCCGGCGCTCCACAACGCGTTCGCCACCCCCTGCAGATCGCTGTAGAGCACCCGCGGCGGCCCCGCGCCCGCGCCGGTCACCGCGTCCGCGTTGTCCGGCGCGTCCGCCAACCGCACCACCACACCGTCGCCACGCACCCGCCCCAACCCGGTGCTCGCCTCCAGATCACGCAACCGGGCGGCGGCCGACCCGCTCAACGCCGCGTCCCGCTGCCGACCGACCTCCTCACGCAGCTGGTCCGCCCGCGTCGACAACCGGTCGGTCTGACTCTCCCGCTCCTTGATCTGCGCCACCAGCCCGGAGCGGGCCTGGCTGCGCCCCGGCTCGTCGGCCACCGTCTGCCGGTACGCCACAGCGAACAGGAAACCCAGCAACACCACCACGACCAGGCTCACCGACCGCGCCGACCGGGCCCGCCACCCCGGCGTCGACCCGGACGCCGACGAGCGACGCCGCGCCGCGGCCGCGTCCGCATAGCCTGGGTCCAGCGGGTTGCGGAACAGCTCGGTGAGGAAATCCGGCGCGTACACCCGGTCCTGACCCGGCTTCCCGGGCCGCGGCGCGCTCACGCCACCGCCCTCGGACCACGGACCGCGCGCACCAGACGCGCCGCCTGCACGACGTACATCCCGCCGGCGACCCAGTAGAGCACCAGGCCCCACCACGCCAGCGCCCAGCCGATCGCGCTCGCCGCCGTCGCCACCCCGGTCGCCGCGGTGGCCAACAGCAACACCGGGAACGCCGCAAGCAGCAGGAACGTCGCGGTCTTACCCATGTAGTGCACCGGCGGCGGCCCGTACCCGTGCCGACGCAGCACCGCCAGCGAGGCGAGCAGGAGCAGCTCGCGGGCCAGCAGCGCGGCGGTGAACTGCCACGGCACCACCTCGCGCGCGGTGAAGGCGACCAGGGTGGCGAGGATGTAGAGCCGGTCGGCGAGCGGGTCGAGCAACTCGCCGAGGCGGCTCACCTGACGCAGCCGACGGGCGATCCACCCGTCGACCCAGTCGGTGGTGCCGCCGATGGCCAGCACGACGACCGCCGCCACGTCGGACCGGGCGACCAGGAACAGGTAGAGGAAGAGCGGCACGCCCAGCAGCCGCCCGAAGCTGATCAGGTTGGGCAGGGTGAGCACGCGGTTGCCGGGACCCTGGTCACCGGTGTCCGGCGGTTGCTCTGCCCGAGCCGGCCGACGCGACACCGATCCTCCTCCACGGCACGCGGGCCCCCGGCCGACGCCGGGCGCGGCCGAGGGTCGTACGCGTTGTCGGGCCGACCACCGCCGGCGCTCCCCCGCGGCCCCGGGCGGGGCCCCGTTCCTGATGCGGCCCGCGGTCGTCATGACCGCGGGCCGGGTAGGTGCGCTGCCACTATATCGGGCTCCCTCTTGCTGCCCGGCTCCCGTTGTCCGCCGGTCGGTGCGGTTGTGTCGCGTTGTGGCGGGCGTCACCACGCGTAGAGCGTCCTAGGACACCAGTGGACAGCGGGGATGCCGCTCAGGCGGTGCGGACCGCCGGATCGACCTGCGGCTCAGGCACCGACGTCGCCGCCCGGGCGAACGCGACCAACGCCAGCAACAGGTCGTGCTGCGTCCGCGTCGGCATCCGGTCGAGCACCGACTGCACCGCCCGTTGCCGCCGCTGGGCCAACTCCTCCAGCAGCGTCAGCGCGGCGGCGGTCGGCACCAGGCGCACCTCCCGCCGGTCGCGGGGGTCGGCCACCCGGCGCAACAGGCCGGTCGCCTCCAACCTGTCGCACAGTCGGCTGGCCGACGAGGGCACCACGTCCAGCAGCTCGGCCAGCCCGTTGACGTTGGTCTCGGGTCGATCGCTGAGCAGCGTCAAGACCCGCAGCTGGGTGGGCGGCAACCGGTGCCGGGACGCGGCCGAGTCGAGCACGGCGACGAGAGTCTGGGCAGCCGCGTCGATCGCTGCGGCGAGATCCGCAGGTCGCTCCACCTGATGTCCCCTGCCGTCGTCGCGCTGGTGCCCGCCCGGCGAAGCGGCGGTGAACCTCACCCCCTGCCCCGCCCGTCCGGACCGTGCCAGTCCAGACAGACCACCACGGCGTCGTCGCGCAGATCGGACTCCGCGTGGTAGGCGTGCAGTTCGCGCATCACCGTACCAACCGCCTCGGCCGGCGGCTGCAACCGCGTGGCGCGCAGCGACCGCGCCATCATCTGCTGGCCGTACGGCTCCCGGCCCGGCGGCTCCGCGGCCCACACCCCGTCGCTGACCACGAAGAGCCGGTCACCCGGCTCCAGGTGCAGATCCTGCAGCTCGTACCGCGTCTCGGCGAACATGCCCAGCGGCAGCTGTTGATCCAGCTTGATCGGCTCGACCGACGACCCGCGCATCCGCAGCAGGTGGGGCGAGCCCGCGTCGACCGCCCGCACCCGGCCGGCGCGGGTGTCCACCTCCAGCAGCAGCGTCGCCACGTACCGTGCGCCCCGGTGCTGGTAGAAGACGGTGTCCGAGGCCAACTCGGCCTGTTCCACAAGGCCGCCGCCGGAGCGACGGGCGTTGCGCATCGCGTTGACGGTGACGGCGGTCAACAGCGACGCCGCCAGGCCACTGCCGTCGCCGTTGAGCACCGTCACGGTGAGCCGGTCACCGTCGAGGGACCAGTCGAAGTGGTCCCCGCCCACCGTGTACGCCGGTTCGAGCTGGCCCGCCAGGTCGAACGCGTGGTGCGCCACCCCACGCCCGGGCAGCAGGTCCCACTGCATCTCGGCGGCCATCGTCAGCCGCTCCCGGCGGCGGGCCCGCCGGTACCTGTCGGTCTCCCGGTCGGCCGCGCGCATCGCCACCGCCAGGGCGTCGGCGACGTCCGTCGCCCGAGCGGTCAGCGCCGCGTTCGGAACCGCGGGAAGCTCGATCATCAGCACGCCCAGCCGCTCCCCCCACACCGTCAACGGCAGGTAGAGCCGGCACGGGCCCTCACCGGCGGCGTCACGCACCGGTTGCTGACTGCTGAAGCACCGCTGGGCCACGGTGTGGCAGGCCAGGAATCCGGCGGCCGGCAGCTCCGGGTCCAGCACCGGCCAGAGCCCGCTGATCCGGTAGTCGGCGACGAAGACGTCGGTGCGCGACGCGCCCAGCGTCGAGCGGATCGCCCGGTCCGCCGCCTCCGCCAACTGGTCGGGCGGAGCCTCGCGCAGCGCGCGCGACACCACGTCCGGCGCGTCTACCATGATGGTCCTCCCCAGAAACTTGCTATAGGGCAAGCATCATACGGGCCACCCCGACGCGACGATCAGCGCGGTCAGTCGACGGCGCGGGTCGCGAGCACGGCGTGGAACGCGTCGGGCACCGGCGCGGGAGCACCCTCCGGCCGCCACTCGGCCACCGGGACGATGCCGTCCACTGTCGGCGCCCAGCGGCCCAGCAGCGACGCGAACGTCGACGGCGCGCGCATCCGGAACTGCGGGCCCATCATGGCCAGCGCCTCCGGATGGCCCGCCAACTCCTCGGTGTCGAAGTCCACGGCGAGCATGCTGCCCGGCGCCGCCGCCGCGTACAGCTCGTCGAGGGTGCGGGTCAGCGTGGCGTCGTCCAGGAACGCGGCCAGCCCCAGGAAGACCACCCCGACCGGACGCCGACCCCAGCCCGGGACGAAACGGTGCAGCTGCGCCCTGTCGATCGAGCCGACATCGGTCGCGTCGCCGAAGCCGTAGCCGGCCCGGTCGCTGCCGGCGAGAATGCTCTGGCCCAGCCGGATGGTCACCGGATCGACGTCGGTGTAGAGCACCGTGGCGTCCGTGGCGACCTCGTGCACGTTGCCCATCGTGGGCACTCCGGCGCCGAACACCAGGAAACCGTCCACGCCGTGCTCGAGCATCGCCCGCACCGCGCGGCCCAGGAACGCCCGCAGCTCCCGGAACACCGGCGCACAGGGCCCGTACGCCCGCTCGAACGCGGTCGCCGCGGCCACGTCCACCGGGAAGTGGTGCCGGCCGCCGAGCCAGAAATCGATCATGCGTGCGGTGCTCGGCTGGTCTGGTTCACCCATCGGCGACGCTCCCTCTCCGGCCGGTCGTCGCCAGCGTACCGATCCCGACGCGGTCGGCGGTATCGCGCCGCGAGGGCGTCCGGGCCAGCGATACTGGCCGCGAGCGGAGGTGGGCGGTGAACTCGGCGAACAACGCGGCGGTGGTCGTCGGCGTGGACGGCTCCGAGCCGGCGCTGCGTGCGGTACGCCTCGCCGCCACCGAGGCGGCACGCCGGGGCCGGCCACTGCGGATCGTGCACGGCTTCATCTGGCCGCTGCTGCACGTGCCGGCCTCCCCCGCGCCGGACGCACCGCCCGGCGGTGGGCTGCGCCACCAGGCCCGCGAGCTGGTCGACGCCGCGGTGGCCGAGGCCGAGGCGACAGCGCCGGGGCTGACCGTCTCCGGCGAGATCATCGACGGCGAGGCCGCCGCGGTGCTCGTCGGAGAGTCCCCCACCGCCGCGCTCCTCGTGCTCGGCGACCGCGGACTGGGCGGCTTCTCCGCGCTGGTGGTCGGTTCGGTGGCGGTACAGGTCGCCGCGTACGCCGACTGCCCGGTGCTGGTGGCCCGCGGCGCGTGCCGTCCCGACCAGCCGGTGCTCGTCGCGGTGGACGGCTCGGAGGCGTCCCGGCTGGCCGCCGACGTCGCCGCCGAGGCCGCCGTGGCGCGCGGCGTGCCGCTGGCGGCGGTGCACGCCTACCGGCACCCCGGCAGCAGCGGCCCCGGCGACATGCAACCCCTGGTGTACGACGAGGCGGCGCTGCACGGCGAACAACAGCGGATGCTCGCCGAGTGGCTGGACGGGCTCACCGGGCGGCACCCCGGGCTGCGGTTGACCTGTCGGGCGGTGCACGGTCGCCCCGGCACGGTGCTCGCCGAGGCGACCCGCGACGCCCAACTGGCGGTGGTGGGCGGGCAGGGGCGCGGCGAGGTGACCGGGTTGCTGCTGGGGTCGGTGAGCCAGTCGTTGCTGCACCACGCGCGGTGCCCGGTCGTCGTGGTGCGCGGGCCGCGTTGACCGCCGGGGTTGGTCGGTCACCAGACGGGTAGACGGCCGCGGTAAGGCGACCCAGACGAGGCCGGGAGCGGATGCCCCGACCGACGAAGGAGGCAGCCAGTGCCAGGACCACGGCCGGGCAGTAACGCCTACGACAAGCAGCGCGCGCGGTTGCGCAACGCGATCGACGACTCCGGACGACGGGTGCCCGACGGCAAGGCCAACCAGGTCGCCAACCGGATCCTCCAGGAGGATCGCGGCCAACGGGGTGTGGTGCGCGGTGATCGGACGTACGGGCCGAAGAGCGAGCGCGAACCGGGCGACCCGAAGTGAGGGCGGTCGACGTTGCCGACGGCGCCATCGCGGGCGCCGTCGGCAGCACCGCGCTGAACGTGGTCAGCTACCTGGACATGGCCCTGCGGGGCCGGCCGGAGAGCGACGTCCCGCAGGAGACGGTCGACCGGCTGGCCGGGATCGCACACGTCGATCTCGGCGCCGGGGACCGCCGGGCCAACCGCCGCTCCGGCCTCGGGCCGCTGATCGGCTACGGGCTCGGCGTGGCCGCGGGTGTCGCGTTCGCGCTCTACGCCGGTAATCGCCGCCAGCCCCTGCCGGTGGCCACCGGGCTGCTCGGCGCCGGCGTCATGACCATGACCGACGGGTCGATCACCGTGCTGGGCATCAGCGACCCGCGCACGTGGCGGCGCGCCGACTGGATCGCCGACATCGTCCCGCACCTCGCGTACGGGCTGGCGGCCGCCGCGACCTGGAACAGGCTGCGACGGCCGCCGGGTCGCGGTCGGTAACTCCAGCTCAGCGGGTGTCGCTGTCGTCCTCGGCCACCGGCTCGCCGGCCGGCCCGTACGGCGACACCTGCCCCCTGGGCACCGGCCGACCCTCGTCACCGCGGGACGAGCCACGGTTGAGCGGGTGCCCGGTGGGTGTCGGCCCCCTGCTGTCCTGGCTGGTGGCGCCCTTGGCGTTACGGCGGAACTCTTCCTGCTGCGGGTTGACCACTGGTGTCTCCCTCCGGCTGGGAAGCGGCATCGACCGCCTCCACCGCCGGCATACCCGCCCGCCCCGGCGGCATACCCGGCCCCCGACGCCGGCTCGACGGCTAGCGCGGCGCGCAGCGGGTATCCGACGGTGTGCGCGATGACCGAACCGTGGTACGGGTCCTGCTGGACCGGCGTGGCAGCACGTACGCGCAGGAGGCCGGCATCCGGCTCGCCGACCGGCCTGGTCCGCTGTACCAGCTGCTGGTGCTGACCACCCTGTTGAGCACCCGGATCCGGGCGTGCGTGGCGGTGGACGCCGCGCGGGAGCTGTTCGCCGCCGGCTACCGCACCCCGCAGGCGATGGAGGCGGCCGGTTGGCAGGACCGGGTCGACGCGTTGGGCCGGGGGCACTACCGCCGCTACGACGAGCGGACCGCCACCATGCTCGGCACCGGGGCGCGGTTGTGCCTGGACCGCTGGCACGGTGACCTGCGCCGCCTGCACCGCGAAGCCGAGGGCGACCCGGCCGGGCTACGGCGGCGGCTCACCGAGTTCCCCGGCATCGGCCCCACCGGGGCGGACATCTACCTACGCGAGGCGCAGGCGGTCTGGCCGGACCTGCGCCCGTACGTCGACCGTCGGGCCCTGGCCGGCGCGAAGCGGCTGGGCCTGCCGGGCTCGCCGGACCGGCTGGCCGGCCTGGTGGACGAACCGGACTTCGGCCGCTTGGCCTCCGCCCTGGTACGCGTGGCGCTGGGCGAGGAGTCCGCCGGCGAGGTCACCCGGGTCGCCGGCCGCTGACGGCGGTCACTTCACCGTCTTGTCACCGGGGCGGGTCAGGTGCCACACCAGCAGCGCGGCGAGCACCCCCAGGACGATCACCCCGCCGGAGACGCCACCGCCCTCCTCGGGGTCCCGGCCGGCGCTGCCGAAGTAGATCACCGCGAGGCCGGCCAGCACCGTGACGAACGTACGCAATCCTCGGTCCTTCACGTGTCGCACGCTAGGCCGGCGGCGTCCCCGCGGAGGCGGATTCCGCCGTGCTGTCGCCCGTCCGGGTGAGGGTCACTCCACCTCCAGGTCGTCGAGTGAGATGGCGTGCGTCATCAACCAGCGGGCCAGCGCCGTCATGCCGAACAGCCACAGCGGCACCGACTCGGTGGGGCCGTTGGTGGCGTAGATGGCGAAACGCAGGTCCGGCGCGCGGTACGCCTCGATCCGCCACCGGTGCTGCTTGTCCCGCCAGACCGCCGAAGGGTCCATGGCGTCACCGTAGGTGACGACGAGCCACCAGGGGTCAGGTGACGACGATCCGGGCGTCGTCGGGCAGTCGTCGGGTCGCGCCCCGCCGGTCCAGCAGCTCCAGCAGCGGCACCGCCACCCGACGGGTGGTGTCCAGCGCCTGCCGGGCCGCGGAGAGGGTGAACGGCTGCGGCAGCCCGGCCAGCACCCGGACCGCGTCGTCGAGCGCGTCGGGCAGCAGCACCACGTTGTCGGCCAGCCGCAGCAGCGCGCCGGCGCGCACCGCCGCGCCGATCTCCCGGGGACCCAGACCGATCTCCACGAGCCGGTCCGCCTCCGGGGCGCGGAACGGCCGGTCACCGTACTCGTCGCGGACGCGGCGCACGGCCCGTGCCACCGGTTCGGGCAGCGCGTCGGCGTCCGCCGCGGCGACGCGCCCGGCGTGGATCCGCAGCGGCGGCCGAACCAGCGCCTCGACCAGCGCCCGGTCGGGCAGGGCGAGGCGCTGACGCAGCGCGTCCACCGGCATGCCCGGCGCCAACGGGTTCTCCCGCGCGTGCCGGGCGACCTCCTCGGTGACCCTGTCGCGCAGCCGCCGCCAGTGCTCGGGGTCGGCCAGCCAGTCCCCGGCCACCGGCTCGGCGTGCGCCGGCACCCCCATTCGGCGCAGCGCGCCGGCCCGCACCAGCCCTCGGCGGCGCAACTCACCCGCCAGGTCAGGGTGACCGTCCAGCTCGGCGAGGACCTCGGCGCGGGCGGCGGCCGCACCCCGGCGGACCAGCGGTGGCGGCGCCACGTCCAGCACCCGCACCCCACCGCTGACGTGGTGCCGGCCCGGGTCCCGCAGCAACGCCCGGTCACCCACCAACAACGGCAGCGCACGGGCCAGCCGCAGTCGTACCGTGTCCGGGCCGATCGGTCGGACCCGCGCCGGCACCGCGGCGGACCCGACGTGCAGGGTGAGGGTGGCCGGCAGGTCGGCGGCCGGGTCGCCGACCAGTCGAACGTCGAGCAGGTCGGTGTGGTGGAAGCGGCCCGGGGTGAGCAGCGCGTCGCCCCGGCCCAACCGCTCGCGGGGCGTACCCCGGAGGTTGACCGCCACCCGGGCCACGGCCGTGACCTCCGGTCGGGCCTCGCCCAGCGACTGCAGGCCCCGGACCCGGACCCGGTCGTCGGCGCCGGCCACCTCCAACTCGTCGCCCACCCGCAGGCGACCGGCGCCCAGGGTGCCGGTGACCACGGTGCCGCTGCCGCGCACGGTGAAGCTGCGGTCGATCCACAGCCGCACCGGCTCGTCGGGCGTCGGCGCGGGCAGCCGCGCGGCGAGCCGGTCCAGGGCGTCCCGCAGCTCGTCGAGGCCGGCGCCGGTCCGGCCGCTGACCGCCACCGCGGGCACCGCGCCGAGACTGGTCGTGGCGATCTCCGCGCGGGCGTGGGCCAGCGCCGGCCCCGGGTCGGCCAGGTCCGCGCGGGTCACCACCAGCAGGCCGTACGCGACACCGAGCGCGTCGAGCGCGGCCAGGTGCTCGGCGGACTGCGGCATCCACCCCTCGTCGGCGGCCACCACGACCAGCGCCGCCGGCACCGGGCCGACGCCGGCGAGCATGTTCGGCACGAACCGCTCGTGCCCGGGCACGTCGACGAACGCCACGGTGCCGCCGGACGGCAACCTCGTCCAGGCGAAGCCCAGGTCGATGGTCATGCCCCGGCGGCGCTCCTCGGCCCACCGGTCGGGTTCCATCCCGGTCAACGCCCGGATGAGCGTCGACTTGCCGTGGTCGACGTGCCCGGCGGTGGCGACGACGAACACCGTCAGTCGTCCCCGGGTACCCGCAGCACCGCCGCCCGGACGGCCTCGTCGGCGGTGGCGGGCACACAGCGCAGGTCGAGCAGGAGTCGACCGCGCACCACCCGACCGAGCACCGGCTGGTCCCCGGTGCGCAGCGGGCCCGCGTACCGTTCGGGCAGGCTCAACGCCCACGAGTCCAGCTCCACCCCCGGGCCGCCCCCGCCGCCGACGACAGCGACGGACGGCACCACCTCGGCCTTGCGGCCGTCCGCGCCGAGCCGGTCGCGCAGCCGTTCCACCCGTCGGCGCAGGTCGCCCGGGTCGGCGTGTAGCGCCGAGCGGGTGGGGGTGTCCGGTCGGTGCAGGGTGGCGGCGAGCGCGGCCAGGGTGAGCTTGTCCACCCGCAGCGCCCGGGCCAGTGGGTGCCGGCGCAGCCGGTCGACCAGTTCGGCGTTGCCGAGCAGCAACCCCGCCTGCGGCCCGCCGAGCAGTTTGTCGCCGCTGGCGGTGACGAGCGCGGCGCCCGCCCGCAGGGTGCTCGCCGCGTCCGGCTCGTCGGGCAGCAGCGGGTCGGCGTCGAGCAGGCCGGAGCCGATGTCGGCGACCACCGGCACCCCGAGGGTGGCCAGGTCCCGGACGCCGACGGCGGCGGTGAAGCCGGTGATCTGGAAGTTCGACGGGTGCACCTTGAGCACGAAACCGGTCCGCGGGCCGAGCGCGGCGGCGTAGTCGGCGAGCGTGGTGCGGTTGGTGGTGCCCACCTCGCGCAGCCGCGCGCCGGTGCTCTCCAGCAGGTCGGGCAGGCGGAAGCCGTCCCCGATCTCGACCAGCTCGCCACGGCTGACCACGATCTCCCGGCCCGCGGCCAGCGCGGTGGCGGCCAGCACCAGCGCGGCGGCGCCGTTGTTGACCACGTGCACCGCGCCCGCGTCGGGCACGGCGGCGGCCAGCGCGTCCAACGCGTCGCGACCCCGGCGGGCCCGCCGGCCGGTGACCAGGTCCAGTTCGACGTCGGTGTGCCCGGCGGCGGCCACCACCGCGTCCACGGCGGCGGCGGAGAGCGGGGCCCGGCCCAGGTTGGTGTGCAGCACGACGCCGGTGGCGTTGAGCACCACCCGGGAGCCGGTCGCGGGCAGCGCGGCGACGGCGGCGTCGCGTACCTCGTCGGGGTCGATCTCGCCGCGCCGGGCCCGCTCCTGCGCGTGGGACACGACCGCCTTGACCCGCTCCCGGCCGAGGGTCACGCTGGCCGCGGCCAGCAGTGGGTCGGCGAGCAGCGTGTCGGTGCGGGGCACCCGCCGTCGCGGATCCACCGTGGCGTCGCCCATGACGTCATCTCCTGCGGTGCTGTTGGCGGAGACGGACGGGAATCGAACCCGCCTGGCCCGGGTCCCGGACCACACCGGTTTTGAAGACCGGGAGGGGCACCAGCCGCCTGAACGCCTCCACCGGACATTCGATCACACCGCGGGCGGGGCCGCCTGATCAGATGGAAGTTCCGCGCCGGTCCGCCGCGCATCGAGCCGCGCACGTTGCGGCACCACCGTGTAGCGCGGGTCCCGGGCGGAGGCGACGCCGCCGTAGAAGATGCCGAACCGGGTCAGCACCGAAGCGGCCAGCAGTGAGCTGCCGGCCAGCGCCCCGACCACCCGGCTGCGCCGGCCCAGCAGGGCGCCCGCCACCCCGCCGGCGGTGAGCAGCCGCCCGGCGCGCAGCAGCCGGCCCGGCCGGCCCTGCCGGTAGGGCTCGCTGAGCAGACCCAGGCGGGTCTCCACCCGATGCGCGCCGTACAGCTCCAGGGCCGCGCCGGCCACCGCCATCCGGCGGGCCGGTCCGGCCTGGGCCGGCGGCGCGGCGAGCAGACCCACGCCGGCGCCGCTGGCCAGCGCGCTGCCCGCGAAGATCACCGGCAGCTCGGGGTACGCCTCGTGCCAGGACGGCACCGCCGTGTCGGCGAGCAACACCCCGGTGTACGTCGCCAGCGCCGGCGCGGTGCCCGCGGCGAGCAGCCCCGCGGCGTGCCCGATCGGCGGCAGGACCCGACCGGCCAGCCCGAGCACCCCGTGGCGGGGCAGCGCCCCGGCCGCCTCGGCGATCGCGGCGACGCCGGCCGCCGGCCCGTACGCGGTGAGAATCCAGGTGCCCACCGACATCGGCGAGGTCGGCTTGGCCACCCGCAGCATGTGGTGGAACCGCGCCGGCCGGCCCAGGTCCCTGATCAGGAAGACGGTGCTGGCGCTGACGGCGGCCAGCGCGGTGACCCGACCGGCGCGCCGCAACGCGGGCCGGCCGGTCAGTTGCCCACCGGCGGCGAGCAGCGACGAGCCGGCGGCCAGCCCACCGGTGAACAGGTACGCGGCGATGTCCCACTTCCACACCGGCGGCTTGAGGATGGGCCGGCCGTAGTACGAGGTGAACTCGGCCTCCGGCACCCGCAGCTCCTCGCCGCCACCGCGCCCCCCGCGTCGACGGCCCGGGTGGCGGCCGTCCGGCGGGGCGGCCTGCCGCGGCGGGGCGGCCTGCGGGTCGGCGGTGTCGCTGGTCAGCCGGTCGCGGAAGCGGCGGAACCGGTCGCCCACCTCGGGACGGTACGCGCTCACGAGGACCCCCCGACGAACACCGCGACGGTCGCCGCCGCCATGGCGAGCGCGGCGAGGCCGGCGCGTCTCCACATCTTCGGCAGGTCCCGGGTGGTGACGATCGGGTCGGGGGGCAGCCCGTACACCTCGGGCTCGTCGAGGAGCAGGAAGAACGCCCCGTCACCGCCGACGCCGTCGTCCGGGTCCTCCCCGTACAACCGCGCCTCGGCAACCCCCCGCTGGTGGAGTGTCGCCACCCGCGCCGCGGCCCGCTCCCGCAGCTCGTCGAGGGGACCGTACTGGATCGACTCGGTCGGGCACGCCTGCGCGCACGCGGGCGTCATCCCCGCACCGAGGCGGTCGTAGCACAGCGTGCACTTCCACGCCCGACCATCACCCTTACGCTGGTCGATCACCCCGTACGGACACGCCGAGATGCAGTACCCACACCCGTTACAGATGTCCTCCTGCACCACCACCGTGCCGAACTCGGTCCGGAACAACGACCCCGTCGGACACACGTCCAGACACGCCGCATGGGTGCAGTGCTTACAGACGTCCGACATCATCAACCACCGGAAGTCGGTGCGCTGCTCGGCGCCGGTGTCCCGCCCCGGCGGTCGCGCGCCGGGCATCCCGAGGAACTCCGGGCCCGCGCCGGCGGCGGGAGCGGCGGCGACCGGCGCGCCGAGCACGTCGGCGGTGCGGGGCTGCTCGACGAACGCGACGTGCCGCCAGGAGTTCGCCGTCAACGCCCCGGTGTTGTCGTACGACATGCCCAGCAGGTCCAGGCCGCTCTCCGGGACGCCGTTCCACTCCTTGCAGGCGACCTCGCACGCCTTGCAGCCGATGCAGACGCTGGTGTCGGTGAAGAACCCCATCCGCGGCGGCGCCGACGACCACCCGGCGTCCGGCGCCGGGTCCAGCGGACCGTACAGACTGTTCGGGTCAGGAAGCACCCGACTCCTCCCCCGTGCCGTCGGTGACCACCGGCGCGTGCTGACCCGGGGTGATCCCGGCCCGCCGCTGGTAGTCGGCGACCAGTTCCACCAGCGCCGGCCCGGTGGGACGACGTCCGGGCCGGACGTCGCAGGTGCCGACCTTGCTCTCCTGGATCAGCACGTTCGGGTCGAGGCTGATGCCGAACAGGTCGTTTGCCGAGTCGCCGGTGACCAGGCCCTCGAACCCGAAGTGGTACGGCAACCACACCTGGTGGATGACCCGCCCGTCCACCCGCAACGGGGTCAACCGGTCGGTCACCAACACCTTCGCCTCGATCACCGCGCGACCACTGACCAGGTGCGCCCACCCCAGGTGCGCCAACCCGGCCTCGGCGGCCAGGTCCGGTGACACCTCCACGAACATCTCCGGCTGCAACTCGGCCAACGGCGACACCGTGCGGCTCATCCCACCGGCGGTGTGGTGCTCGGTCAGCCGGCTGACCGTGAACACGTACGGGAACACCTGACTGTGCTCCTGCGGCGGGCTCGGGTTCACCGAGTTCACCGGGTGCGCGTACATCTTGCGGGTCGGGTTGGCCTGTTGCCGGTACAGCGGGTTGCGCACCGGCGACTCGACCGGCTCGTAGTGCGTCGGCAGCGGCCCGTCCAGCACGCCGCTCGGCGCGTACAGCCAGCCCTTGCCGTCGCCCTGCATGACGAACGGGTCGTCACCCGCGATGCCCTCGGTCCCCGACGCGCCGGGTGGCGGCCGGTACGACGGTGGCTTGGTCTTCTCGAAGTCCGGCACGTCGTAACCGGTCCACTCGCCCTTGTCGGCGTCCCACCACACGTAGCGCTTGCGCTCACTCCACGGGTTGCCGTCCGGGTCGGCCGACGCCCTGTTGTAGAGGATGCGCCGGTTCGCCGGCCACGCCCACCCCCACTCGGCGGCCACCCAGTCCTGCTCGTGCCGGGACTTGCGGCGGGCGGCCTGGTTCACGCCGTCGGCGTACACGCCCGTGTAGATCCAGCAGCCGATCGCTGTGGAGCCGTCCGGGCGCGCCTCGGCGAAGCTGGACAACGGCGCGCCGGTCGTCACGTCGTACCCGTTGATCTCGCGCAGCACCGCCTCGGCGCTCGGCTCCGCGTGCGGGCCGTGCGTGGGGTAGTCCCAGGTCAGGTCGAGCAGCGCCCGGTCGCGCGGCAGCCTGGAGGCGGCGAGCTTCTCCCGGATCCTCCGACCGAGGTGGTAGAAGAACCACAGCTCGGAGCGGGCGTCGCCGGGCGGCTCGACGGCCTTCTCCCGCCACTGCAACAACCGCTGCGTCTGGGTGAACGTGCCCTCCTTCTCCACGTGCGACGCCGCCGGCAGGAAGAACACCTCGGTCCGGCACTCCTCCGGCACGATCTCCCCGGTGGCCACCTCCGGGCCGTTCTGCCAGAACGTGGCACTCTCGATCATGAAGAGGTCCCGGACCACCAACCAGTCGAGATTGGCCATGCCCAAGCGCTGCGCCCGACCGTGCGCCGAACCGACCGCCGGGTTCTGACCGAGCAGGAAGTACCCCTTGACCTTCCCGTCGATCATGTTGAGAACCTGCTGGTACGTGCCGTGGTCACCGGTCATCCGGGGCAGATAGCCGTAACAGAAGTCGTTCTCCGGGGTCGCCGCGTCCCCCCAGTACGCCTTGAGCAGGCTCGCGGCGAACGACCGCGCGTTGCCCCAGAAGCCCTTCTGCCCCGGGTGCCGGATGCTGTCCACCCACTCGTCGAAGGTGGGGTGCTCCGCGTGGTGCGGCATCGGCAGGTAGCCCGGCAGCAGGTTGAACAACGTCGGGATGTCCGTCGAGCCCTGAATGCTCGCGTGCCCGCGCAGCGCCATCACCCCGCCACCCGGGCGGCCCATGTTGCCCAACAACAGCTGGATGATCGCGCCGGTGCGGATGTACTGCACCCCCACGCTGTGCTGCGTCCACCCCACCGAATAGATCAGCATGCCGGTCCGCTCGCGACCGGAGTTCTCCGTCCACGCCCGCGCCAACTCCAGGAACTGCTCCTGCGAGATGCCGCACACCCGCTCCACCATCTCCGGGGTGTAGCGGGCGAAGTGCCGCCTGAGGATCTGGAACACGCAGCGCGGGTGCTGCAACGTCTCGTCCCGCTCGGTCTGCCCACCGACCGGCGCGCCGTGCGACTCGTGCGTCAACCCCGAGGCGCTGTCCCGCTCCTGCGCGGTGTGCCCGCTGCCCGACGAGCGCTCGTGCCCCTCGTACTGCCAGCTGTCCTGCACGTACGTGCCGGTCGCCGGGTCGAAGCCGGAGAAGAGGCCGTCACCGTCCTCGGTGTCGCCGAACTCCTCGCTGACGATCGTCGCCGCGTTCGTGTACGACAGCACGTACTCCCGGAAGTCCAACTCGTTGTCCAGGATGTACCGCACCACCCCGCCGAGCAGGGCGATGTCGGTGCCCGCCCGGATCGGCAGGTACGAGTCGGCCAGGGCGCTGGTCCGGGTGAACCTCGGGTCGACGTGGAACACCTTCGCGCCCCGGCGCTTGGCCTCCATCACCCACTGGAAACCCACCGGGTGCGCCTCGGCCATGTTCGAACCCTGGATGACGATCACGTCAGCGTTGGCGATGTCCTGCTGGAAGTCCGTCGCACCGCCACGACCGAAGCTGGCCCCCAGACCGGGGACGGTGGCGGAGTGTCAAATACGGGCCTGGTTCTCGATCTGGAGCGCCCCCATCGCGGTGAACAACTTCTTGATGAGGTAGTTCTCCTCGTTGTCCAGCGTCGCCCCACCCAGGCTGGAGAAACCCAGCGTGCGGTTGAGCGGCCGGCCCTGCGTGTCGACGTCCTCCCAGGTCTGCTCGCGGGCGGCGAGCATCCGGTCGGCGATCATGTCGAGCGCGGTGTCGAGCTCCAGATCCTCCCACTGCGTCGAGTACGGGCGGCGGTAGCGCACCCTCGTCTGCCGCAGCGGACTGGTCACCAGACTCTTGCTCGCCGACCCCTTGGGACAGAGCCGACCCCGCGAGATCGGGCTGTCCGGGTCACCCTCGATCTGGCAGACCTGCCCGTCCTTGACGAACACCCGCTGCCCGCAGCCGACCGCGCAGTACGGGCAAACCGACCGGGCCACGCTGTCGGCGGTCTCGGTGCGCGCGGTCAGGCCCGCCGAACGGGCGGACTGCGCAGCCAGGCCCCGGCCGAGCGGGTCCGTGCCGGTGAGCTGCCGGTAGACCGGCCAACCCTCGATGAACGTCCGCAAGCCCATACCCGACACCCCCTCCCTCGCGAGCGACCCCATGAACATAGGTCACCCGAGACAGGTTCGCGAGTGGGGAAAGCGACAGCGCCGCCCCCGGCCCGGTGGGTCGGGGGCGGCGCTGGTGTCGGTGTGCAGGTCGCCTCTCGGCGAGTGGCGCGACGCGGCTCCAGCCGAACGGTATTCCGCGAGGGCAATATAGGTGAGGCCCGGGGACACTGAGTCACACCGACACCCCACACAACCAGCCGACGGTGCCCCTTGTTCCCACCCTCGTCACTCCTCCCTCGGCGGCGGCGGCCCCGCTGACGACGACATTGCCCAGGGCGGCGGCTTCGCCCGAGGCGGCTTCGCTCGAGGCGGCTTCGTTGCCCGCACCGCGACTCCACCCCCGGGCCAGCTTCGCGGCGCGGCGACCCACCTGCGCGGCGAGCCCGGGAAACCGGCTCCGCAGGCGCGGCGAGGTATCGCCGTGGCTCCACGCGGTGGACTCTCGTCCGACCGGCCCGCACCGCGACCTGCGCACGGCCGGGTTCGAGACGCGCGAGCCACGAGATCTTGGACAGTTTCCGTCACGCGTGAACGGAAACTGTCCAAGATCGGCGAAAACGCCGACGGGCCGGCACCCGGTCAGGGGTGCCGGCCCGTGGTGCGGGTCAGCTGTTCCAGTGCTGGGCGACGAGGTCGGTGGCCTGCTGCTCCCACTGGGCGTACGCGTCCGGGTACGCCGAGACCTGCACGGTCTGCGCGGCGTCGGTCAGCGGCATGTCCTGCCACCCGTCGACCTGCTTGAGGCCCTTCAGAAACGCGGTGGTGGAGTACTCCGGGTCGGTGATCTGCTCGGGGGTGCCCCAACCGCTGGACGGGCGCTGCTGGAACAGGCCCAGCGAGTCGTGGTCGTTGGCGTCACCCAGGTGACCCAGGTTCTCCAGCTTCGACTCCTGCAGGCTCGTCGCGATCGAGATCACCGCGGCCCGCTCGGGCAGACCGGCCTTCTTCGTCGCGGCGATGATCGCCTTGACGTTGGCGGTCTGCTCGTCGTTGAGGGTGATGTGCGACTGCTCGCCCTGCGGCTTCGGCGCCTGCACGGCCACCGCGGCGGTGGTGGCGGGCTTGGCGTCCACGGCCGGCGCGGCGTGCGCGGCGACCGGACCGGCGAAGATCCCACCGGCGAACGCGAGACCGGCGACGGACAGCACGCTCTTACGCATGATCGTGTTCATGGGGTGAGCTCCTTCGGGGGTAAGGACACCCCTGCGCGATGCGGGGGTGTGAGCACCTCGTCCGGCGCTGCGAAAGTCTGGGGGTTGGCACACCCGGTGTGCCGGGGATGGCGGTGTTCAGGCCCGGGGGGCCCGTCACGCCAGGTCGGCGGCCTCCGAGCGGGGGCTCGTGGCACCGGGGTCCAGGTGTAACGACCGGCCGACCGGGGTCATTCCCGGGGGCGACCACCTGCGGCCGTGGGGTCTGCAACGCCCCGCCGACCGGGGTCATTCCCGGGGCAGCCGCGTGCGGCCGTGGGGTCTGCTGTAACGACCGGCGGCCCGGGGCCATTCCGGGGCGACCACCTACGACCGTGGGGCCTGTAACGACCCGCCGACCGGGGTCATTCCCGGGGGCGATGGCAGCCGGCGCGGCTGTTGACGACAGCGCGGGGGACGGCATTCCGAGCCCGGTTCGGGTCGGCGCTTCCGCGATCGTCAGGGTGTGTAACGACCCCGACCCGGCCACGATTCCGGCCCACGGGTGCGGTCGGCCACACCTCAGATCCGGACAAACCACCCACCGCGCCTCGGCTGGCCGCCCGAGCGGGCGTGATCCACTCGGGTTGCCGGGAACCTGGGCTATCCAGGCGCGGCAGACACCCCGACATCAGGAAAGACGAGTCGATCATGGCGGACACCGACACCGTACGGACCGGGACGCCGACCCCGTACGGACCGGACGCGAGGCGGTGGACGGCGCATCGTCAGCGACACCGGCTGAGGTGGGCGTTACCCTGACACCATGCAGGCCGTCTCCTCCACCGCGACCGGCGTGGCGTTTCTGGCCCGCCCGGGTCGCCCCGCCGTGGTGGCGCGGACGCTCACCGAGCTGGCCGGCCCTACCCGGGGCGTGGTGGAGTTGCCGGTGCGGTTGATGTGGAACGCCGAGCGCACCTTCGACCTCGCCGACCCGGACCAACTGCTCTGGATGTACGAGAACGTCCTGCGCGAGACCACCCGGGCCGAGGACCTGCGGGCCCTGATCAACGGGCGGACGCTGCGGCGGGTGTGGCGACTGCTGAACCTGCCCCGGGGCGTACGCCAGGCGTGGGAGAGCCGGCACCGCGGCCTGCGCGCCGCGTGACCGAGCCGCACCTGCACGACTTCTACCGGGAGGTGGCCAGGGTGGCGCTGTCCGCCGCCGGGCCGTACCGGTTCGTCCTGGGCGGTGGGGTCGCCTGGGCGGCGCACGGGCTGGTCGCCCGGCCGACGGAGGACGTCGACCTCTTCGCCGATGTGGAGGGGGCGGCAGCGGCGGCGTCCGCCGGGGTGCGGGTGGCGTTGCAGCGCGCGGGTTTCGTGGTCAGCGACGCCGACCCGGACAGTGAGCTGGCCGAGCTGTTCGACGGGTACGGGCAGGACATGAAGGACTTCGTGGTCAGTCGGGACGGGCGGCAGATCCGGCTCAGCCTGGCCCGGCTGGACCGCCGGCAGAGCCCCGTGGTGATGGACCTCGGGCCGGTGATGGACGTGCGGGACCTGGTCGCCAACAAGATCGCGGCGTTGGTCAACCGGCGGGAGGTGCGGGACTTCATCGACGTCGCGGCGGCCCTCGACCACTACGGCGTGACCGAGCTGTTGGTGCTGGCCCGCCAGGTCGACCCCGCGCTGGACCCGGACGACGTCCGCGCCGCCGGCCGCTACCTGGACCGCCTCTCCGACCAGCGCTTCGGCCGGTACGGCCTGGACGCGGCCGAGGTCGCCGAGATCCGACGACGCTTCGCCGGCTGGCCGCGTTGACGCATTCCGACCGAACCAAGCGCGCACGGGCCCACGCCCGGACGCGACACGTTGCCCACCGGAGTGCCACCGACGAGTCACATCGCCGGGTGGGCGTCCGCGGACGCCCACCCGGCGGTGGTCACTTGGTCGGTCGACCGCCGGTGACGCCGAGGATCTCGCCGGTGACGTAGCTGGACTCCTGCGAGGCGAAGAAGACGTACGCGGGGGCCAGCTCGGCCGGCTGACCGGGGCGTCCCTCCGGGGTGTCGGTGCCGAACTGCTTCACCTTCTCCTCCGGCATGGTCGCCGGGATCAGCGGCGTCCAGACCGGGCCGGGAGCGACGGCGTTCACCCGGATGCCCTGCTCGGCCAGGTCGGCGGCGAGGGCCTTGGTGAAGTTCGCGATCCCCGCCTTGGTGGTGGCGTAGTCGAGTAGCTGCGGCGACGGGTCGAACGCCTGGATCGACGCAGTGTTGATGATCGCCGCCCCCTCGGACAGGTGCGGGATCGCCGCCTTGCAGAGCCAGAACATCGCGTACAGGTTGGTCTTGAGCACCCTGTCGAACTGCTCGGTGCTGATGCCGAGGATCCCCTTGTCCTGCGACATCTGGTACGCCGCGTTGTTGACCAGGATGTCCAGGCCGCCGAGGTCGCGTACCGCCCGGTCGACCAGTTCCTGGCAGTGCGCCTCGTCGGTGATGTCCCCGCGTACCGCGACGCCCCGCCGACCGGCCTCCTCGACCAGCCGGATGGTCTCCCGGGCGTCGGCGTCCTCCTCCTCGCCGAGATACGAGATGAGCACGTCCGCGCCCTCCCGGGCGAAGGCGATGGCGACCGCCCGGCCGATCCCGGAGTCGCCCCCCGTGATCAGCGCCCGCTTGCCGTCGAGCTTGCCGCTGCCCCGGTACGACTCCTCCCCGTGATCCGGCCGGGGACTCATCCGCGCTGTCGAGCCCGGCGCGGACTGCTGCTGTGCGGGCTGACCCGACTGCTGGCCGTACTGGCTGGTGGGGTCCTGTTGGGTGTGCTGGTCCTCAGTCACCGATGTCTCCGAAGTCTCCTCGCGCCGCGCGGAAGGTGGTGCGCTCCCGCGAAATTCCGTCCCCGACCGCCCTACCCCCGGTGGACCTGTGGAAACCGGTGCAACGGTCGGGGCTGCCGTGGCGGGAGGGTCTGGCGGTGGTTATGGTGCGCGAGGCGCCCACGAAGCGCGTCCACCCCCATGGAAAGGCACGTCATGACCTCTCCCTCCGGCCCGTCGCGTCGTCAGGTGCTCGTCGCCGCGGCCGCGGCGGCGACCACCCCGCTGATCGCCGCCGCGCCCGCGCAGGCGGCCGGCGCGGCCCGGTCGCGCACCTGGGACCTCACCCTCCTGGGTACGTCGGACACGCACGGCAACGTCTACAACTGGGACTACTACCGAGACGCCGAGTACGACGACAGCAAGCACAACGACATCGGCGTCGCGAAGCTGGCGACCCTGATCAACCAGATCCGCCGGGAGCGGCGCGGCAGGGCGACGCTGGTGCTCGACGCCGGCGACACCATCCAGGGCACCCCGCTGGCCACGTACTACGCCAAGCAGGAGCCGATCACCGCCACCGGCGAGAAGCACCCGATGGCCCGGGCGATGAACGTCATCGACTACGACGCGGTGACCCTCGGCAACCACGAGTTCAACTACGGCCTGCCGCTGCTGGACCTGTGGATCCGTCAGCTCGGCTTCCCGGCGCTCGCCGCGAACGCGATCAACGCGAAGACCGGCAAGCCGGCCTTCCTGCCGTACGTCATCAAGAAGGTCTCCCTCGGTCTCGGCGCGCCGACCCTGCGGGTCGGCATCCTGGGACTGACCAACCCCGGCGTGGCCATCTGGGACAAGGGCAACGTCGAGGGCAGGCTGCGCTTCGACGACATGGTCGCCACCGCCGCGAAGTGGGTGCCGATCATGCGGGACCGCGGCGCGGACCTGGTGCTGGTCTCCGCGCACGGCGGGGACAGCGGCACCTCCAGCTACGGCCCCGAGCTGCCGAACGAGAACCCGGTCGCGCTGATCGCCCAGCAGGTTCCGGGGATCGACGCGATCCTCTTCGGGCACGCGCACAACGAGGTGGTCGAGCGCTTCGTGACCAACGAGCGGACCGGAGAGCAGGTGCTGCTCTCCGAGCCGTCCAAGTGGGGTCAGCGGCTCACCCGGATGGACTTCACCCTCACCCGCCAGCGCGGTCGGTGGGCGATCACCACGAAGTCCGCCACCATGCTGAACACCAACACCGTGGTCGAGGACCCGAAGGTGCTCGCCGCCGTGCGGGCCCAGCACACCAAGACGGTGGCGTACGTCAACCAGGTGGTCGCCACGTCCACAGTGGAGTTGTCGGCGGCCGAGTCGCGGTACAGGGACACCCCGATCCTGGACTTCATCAACCACGTGCAGACCGCTGTCGTCGGCGCGGCGCTGACCGGCACCGCGTACGCGGACCTGCCGGTGCTGTCGATCGCGGCGCCGTTCAGCCGTACCGCGGTGTTCCCCGCCGGGGACGTCAAGATCCGCGACGTGGCCGGCCTGTACGTGTACGACAACACCCTCGAGGCGGTCGTGCTCAGCGGCGCCGAGGTGCGCGCGTACCTGGAGTACTCGGCGAAGTACTTCCGTACCGTCGCGCCGGGCGCGGCCGTGGACCCGGAGCAGATCAGTGACCCGGCGGTGCCGGACTACAACTACGACGTCTTCTCCGGCGTGGACTACGACATCGACATCTCCCGGCCGGTCGGGCAGCGGATCACCCGCCTGGTGCTGGCCGGCACCGACACGCCGGTGGCCGACAACGCGCAGTTCGTGGTGGCGGTGAACAACTACCGGCGCAGCGGCGGCGGCAACTTCCCCGGCATCGTGAAGACCCAGGTCTACAACGCGCAGCAGGAGATCCGTCAGCTGCTCATCGACTGGGCGCAGGCCCGGGGCACCATCGACCCGACCGACTTCTTCCAGCCGAACTGGCGTCTCGTCCGCGAGGGCGTGCCGGTCTTCTGATCCAGCGGTGACCGACGGGCCGTGGGTGGCGACACCCGCGGCCCGTCGCGCGTCTCTCAGCCCTGCACGTTCCAGCGCACCGGGTCTTCGGCCACCTCCGACCGGTTCCGTCCCGGGTCCGTCTCGGTCAGGGCGACGAGCTCGTCCGGCCGGACCGGGGGCGGCAACTCCCCGAACCGGACGTGCCGCAGGAACGCGTACTCGTCGTCGGTGAACGGTTGCTCGGTCATCGCCGCCTCCTCGTGCTGTCCCCCGATTCTCGTCGCCACGGGTGGCGCGGCATCAGCGTGGCGCACACCCTCTATGGCGTCCTAGGATCCTGGTTGACTGCTGGTGAGCGGGCGGGATGGTTGGGGCAGCCGGTCGAGCAGCGCGAGGGCGGCCCTGATCCGCCGGTGCCCCAGCATCTCGTCGAAGCTCGCCTGCCCCTGGCAGAACCGCACGAACATCCGCCAGCCCGGCGGGGTCGCCAACAGGGCGTGGAACACGTCCGGACGGCGGGTGAACACGTCGAGCAACCGGAACCCCGCCCGCATCTCCGGCAGCAGGCGCTCGGCGACCGCCCGTTCGTACCCGGCGAGGTCGCCGGCCGCGACCGCCGCGCCGGCCAGCTCACCGGAGCGCAGCGCGAAGCTGATGCCCTCCCGGCTCCACGGCTCCAGCAACCCGGCCGCGTCCCCCACCACCAGCACCCGGCCGGTACGCAACGGCGAGTCCTCCGCACGGCACCGGGTCAGGTGACCGGAGTCGTGCTCCGCCGGCAGGCCGGCCAACCCCAACCTGTCGACGAACTGCCGCAGGTAGTCACGGGTCCCCTCCCCCGCGCCCCGGGCGGCGATCACACCGACGGTCAACCGGTCCCCCTTGGGAAAGACCCAGGCGTACGAGCCGGGCATCGCACCCCAGTCCAGCAGCAGCCGGCCACGCCAGCGCTCCTGCTCGGCCGGCGGCACCGGAATCTCCAGCTCCAACCCCAGATCCACCTGCCGGTACCGGACCCCCACCTGCCGCGCGGTCACCCCGGACGAGCCGTCCGCGCCGATCACGGCACGGGCCGCGATCGTCGTACCGTCGGCCAGTCGCAGGCGTACCCCCTCGGGGTCCTGCTCGATCCCGCGGACCGCGACCCGCTCCCGCAGCTGCGCGCCGGCGGCCACCGCCGCCGCGCGCAGCCGGTCGTCGAACTCCTCGCGGCGCACCATGGTCAGCACGGGACCGGCGTTGCGGCGGGTGAACTCCCGGCGGCCGTCGCGGGTGAACGTCACCCGGTCGACCCGGTCGCTGGCGGGCACCTCGATCCGGCCCGCGACGGCGGCCAGGGAGGTGCCGATCAGGCCACCGCCGCAGGTCTTGTAGCGCGGGTGCGCGGCCCGCTCGACGACAAGGGTGGAGACGCCCGCACGGGCAGCCGCGTGGGCCGCGGAGAGCCCGGCGGGGCCGGCGCCGACGACGACGAGATCCCAAATGATCACGGAAGCAGCCTAGGGCACCACCGAACCCCCGACGCCGCGCCACAGCGGTGGCGGTTCCCTCCGGGACCCCCGATCGGGTGGGCATCTTCGGTCAGCCAGGGGGTAACCGGCGCACGGCAACCGGCCGCCGCGACGGCGGGCGAGCGAAGGAGGAGTCATGCAGCAGGTGCCACTGTCGGAGGCCGAGCAACGGGTGTACGAGGCGGTCACCACGCTGGAGGCGCGCGGGCAGGTGCCCTACCCGGACCTGATCGCCGAGGAGTCCGGCCTGACCGAGGAGCAGGTGGGCAGCCCGCTGCACCTGCTCACCGAGAAGGGTCTGCTGCACCGCGAGGACTCGCCGATGGCCGGCCTCGACTTCGGCCCCCGGTTCTGCGCCCGCCAGATGGCGTGACCCACCCGCACACCGGAAAGGGTTCACCCCCCGTTGGCAGGGGTAGCGGTCAACGATGCGTGATCGACGGTCAACGGGGGACACCATGAGCGCGGCGCAGCCGCCGCAGCCGGTCACGGAGGCCGAGAACCGACGACGCTGGCAGGCTGTGGGCGTCGGGTTGGTCGCCGCGTTCATGACGCTGCTCGACGTGAGCATCGTCAACGTCGCGGTCCCGTCCATCGACAAGGCGCTGCGCGCGTCACCGAGCGACCTGCAGTGGGTCCTCTCCGGGTACGCGCTGACCTTCGGCCTGGCGCTGGTGCCGGCCGGGCGGTTCGGCGACGCCCGGGGGCGGCGCAACGCGTTCGTGCTCGGCATCGCCCTGTTCACCGTCACCAGCGCGCTCGCCGGCCTCGCCACCTCCCCGACCTGGCTGGTCCTCGCCCGACTGTTGCAGGGCGCCGCCGCCGGCATCGTCAACCCGCAGGTCATCGGCCTGATCCAGCAGCTCTTCCGGGGGCCGGAGCGGGCCCGACCGTTCGGGCTTCTCGGCGCCACCATCGGCATCTCCACCGCCGTCGGGCCGCTGCTCGGCGGGCTGCTCATCGCCATCGGCGGCGAGGAGCACGGCTGGCGGTGGGTCTTCTTCGTCAACGTGCCGGTCGGCGTCCTCGCGGTGATCCTCGGCTGGCGTCTGCTGCCCGGCCGCCCCGCCGGTCAACCCGGCTGGCGTCAACTGGACCCGGTCGGTGTGCTCCTGCTCGGCGTCGGCGTGGTCCTGCTCCTGCTGCCCCTCGTCCAGGAGCAGCAGTGGAAGAGCCCGTGGAAGTGGGCGCTCATCCCGGCGGGACTGGCGGTCCTGGTCGTCTTCGGGCTCTGGGAGCGACGGTACGCACGCCACCACGACCCCCTGTTCGACCTACGCCTGTTCGGCGTCGGGTCGTACACCCTGGGGTCGATCCTGGCGCTCGTCTACTTCGGGGGCTTCACCGCGATCTTCTTCATCTTCACCCTGTTCCTGCAGATGGGCCTCGGCTACAGCGCGCTCGTCGCCGGCCTGGCCATCACCCCGTTCGCCCTCGGGTCGGCGGCCGCCGCCGTGCTGGGGGGCCGCATCGTCAACCGCTTCGGCCGGCCACTCGTCGCCATCGGCCTGCTCACGGTGGTGGTCGGGCTGGTCGCGACGGTGATCGCGCTGCGGCTCGCGCCGGACGCCCCCGCGCCGTGGGTCGCCGCCGGTCCCCTGCTCATCGCCGGCATCGGCAGTGGCCTGGTCATCGCGCCCAACCAGACGATCACCCTCTCCGAGGTGCCGGTGGAGCAGGCGGGCAGTGGCGCGGGCATGCTCCAGACAGGCCAGCGGATCGGCGCCGCAGCCGGCATCGCCGCCGTCGGCTCGCTGTTCTTCTCGTCGCTGGCGGACACCCGCGACTGGACCACCTCGTTCGAGCGGTCGCTCATGCTGGCCGCCGGCATCATCGTGCTCGCCCTGGGCTGCGCGTTGATCGACATCTTCCGCACGAGAGCCCGCGGGTTCGCGAATTCGGAAGCCCCGAGACGCGGGAACTGACGTACCCGTCGTCGAGTGCTAGGGGTTCGCGAGCTGGCGTGTCGGTCCTGGGTCGCCAGGCGTGTCGGACGGTGTTCCGTCGGCCCTGGGGTTGGGACCACGCGCGGCTCGGGGCGTCACGGTGTCCTGGGCGCGATCGCGAGCCGGTTCCGGTACCGCTTGGTGATCTCTCCGTCGTAGACGTTCTCGATCAGGTGGGTGATGCAGGCGAACAGCCCGTCGCGTGCCTGGTGTGCCAGGGCGCGGTGGCCGGAGTACGTCATGAGCAGGTTCCGGTACTCGTCGGCGGTGTAGGTCTGCTGCCACTCGTAACGGCGGAACTCCACCGGCCCGAAACGGGCCGACCGCTCGAACTCCGCCGTCTCGTCGGCGGTCTCGTCGTCGGTGGTCAGGCGCATGCCGGGCGGTGTGCTGGGGTCGAATCGCTCGTAGCATCGTTGTGCGTCGGCGAAGAAGGCGTCCGTTCCGCCGGCGATGTGGTGGGTGGAGACGATGGCGAGCGCTCCGCCGGGGCGCAGCAGGTCGGCTGCTCTGATCATGCGTACGTCGGGGTCGAGCCAGTGGAAGGCGGTCGCGGAGAGCACCGCGTCGAAGGGTTCGCCGGTGGGCCGCCAGTCCTCGAACGCCGAGGTGACGACGGTGACGTTCGGGAACTGGGCGAGATTACGTCGTGCGACGGCGACCATGTCGGGACTGAGGTCCATCGCCACGACGGCGCATCCCAGCCGTGCCAGGGGCAACGTCGCTTGGCCGGTGCCGCATCCGATCTCCAGCACCCGAGCGTGCGGGCCGAGACCGGCGAGTGTGGCGAGGTCGGTGAAGAGCGGGGGCGGGTAGCTGGGACGGCACCGGTCGTACAGTTCGGCGTCCTCGCCGAACGTGGTGCGCAGCTCTTCGCGGTCGGCGCGGGTCATCGTGGCTGGTCGTCCCTTACGGTGCGCGGGTTGTCGGTGTTCGGGCGACGGGGATGAGGTCCGGGGCACCCGCGGCATCTTCCCATCGGGGTCCGCGGTTGGCGACGGCTTTGGCGTCAGCCGCGGATGGCGGTCTCGTCGATGCGCGGACGCCGACGGAGCTGGCCCGGGTACGCCGCTGGCCGGCACCCCTGTGTTGGGGTGCCGGCCAGCGGTCGGTGGTGCGGGGGTCAGCTGTTCCAGTACTGGCCGACCAGGTCGGCGGCCTGCTGCTCCCACTGGGCGTACGCGTCCGGGTACGCCGAGACCTGCACGGTCTGCGCGGCCTCGGTCAGCGGCATGTCCTGCCACCCGTCGACCTGCTTCAGGCCCTTCAGGAACGCCGTCGTCGAGTACTCCGGGTCGGTGATCTGCTCCGGCGTGCCCCAACCAGAGCTAGGGCGCTGCTGGAACAGGCCCAGCGAGTCGTGGTCGTTGGCGTCACCCAGGTGACCCAGGTTCTCCAGCTTCGACTCCTGCAGGCTCGTCGCGATCGAGATCACCGCGGCCCGCTCCGGCAGGCCGGCCTTCTTGGTCGCGGCGATGATCGCCTTGACGTTGGCGGTCTGCTCGTCGTTGAGGGTGATGTGCGACTGCTCGCCCTGGACGCCGTGCGGGATCAGCGCGGCGGGGTCAGGCTTGGCAGCCTGCACCGCGACGGCGGCGGGCTTGGCGTGCACCGTGTGCGCGTCCATGGTGTGCGCGACCGGGCCGGCGAAGATGCCACCGGCGAAGGCGAGACCGGCGACGGACAGCACGCTCTTACGCATGATCGTGTTCATGGGGGTGAGCTCCTTCGGGGGTAGGGACACCCCTGCGCGATGCGGGGGTGTGAGCACCTCGTCCGGCGCTGCGAAAGTCTGGGGGTTGGCACCGACGTGCCGGGAAGGGTCCGTGGTGCCGGATCGGCGATCGTCAGGTGTGGGCCTGTCCCGCCGGGTCCGGCGGCCGTCGAGCGGGGGCTCGTGGCGGCCGGGCCAGATGTAACGGGCGGCCGGCCCGGGTCATTCCCGGTTGGCCATCCGCCGGCGGATCGGGTTACCGCTCGGGCGGTCCTGCGATCGTCGGAGTGTGTAACGACCCCCGTCCCGCCAGCATTCCGGTCCGCGGGTGGAACCGAGCATTGGCCATAACCGGACAAATCGCTTTAATCCGGCTCGGCCAGCGGATACAGCGCCGCTGATCCACTCGGGTTCCAGGAAGTCGGGGCATCCCGGGCGGCGGAGACCCCGACTTTCAGGACGTCGAGTCGATCAACAACCCCGAAGCGGACAACGGGAACGGTGGGGACGGGCTGACGCCCGCCGGATTGCTCCGACGGGCGTCAGCGGTGGTGCGGTCCGGACTCAGCCCGGCGATCCGGGGCCAGCCCGGCGATGCGGTCAGTGCGCGGCACCGCCGAAGCGCTGGCGACGACGCCAGGCCATGGTCAGCAGCAACATGATCGCGCCGGCGCCGACCAGGCCGCCGCCGAGCTTCATCGGCGTGCCGAGGCTGTCACCGGTGACCGGCAGCGGCTGCTTCTTGGGCAACACCCGCAGCTCGGTGCTCGCCGTACGGCCGGACTCCCGGCCTACCGCGGTGAAGGTCAGCAGACCGGTCACCGACGGCTTGTAGTTCCGGGTGAAGCGCCCCTGGGCGTCGGTCTGCGCCGTGAAACTCAGCGGCGCGCTCGCCTGGAAGGCCACCGGGGTCATCGCCACGGTGCTGCCGTCGCTGCGGCGAGCCGGTGCCTGGCCGCCGGCCGGCGCGGCCAGCGGTGTCACCGTCACCGTGATGTCGACTGTCTCGTTCGGGCCGAAACCGACGCCGGTCAGCACGACCGTCTCGCCGATGAAGATCGTCGGCCGGTTGACGGTCAGAGCCGGGTTCTGCGGCGTGTACGGCGGCGGTTGGGTCGGACCGGTGCTGGGCGTTGGCTGCGGCTGCGCCGCCCCCGCTGCCGTCGGCACGGCCACCACGGCCAGGCCGACCGTGAGCGCCATGATGATGCGGGATAGCCGCATGATTGGTTCCCTCCTACTGGTCACAGCTTGGTGCGGAATGAACTTGGGTGGTCCAGGGGCTGGCGGTGGGGGTCAACCGCAACTCGGCCTGCCCGACGCCGGTCTTGGCCGTCAGGAGGGTGACCTCCAGCGCCCGCTCGGCGCCGGGGCCGACGTCGACGCTCGCCGTCGCCACCTGACGGCGACGTTCGGTGCCGCTGCCGAGCGCCGTCTCGGCCCCGTCCAGGCGGGCCTCGAGCACCGCTCCGCCCGCCGGGCTGTAGACCGACACCAACGTGCGGGCGGTGTACGGGTCGCCAGCCATACCGAGACCGAGGACGGACTCGCTGAGTCCGGACCTCGGCGCCGTCGAGCGCAGGGTCACCCGCAACCGGAGCTCACGGCGGCCGTCGGGCCGGCACGCGCCGACCGTCACGTTCGCCGTCGGCCGCAGGTAGTAGCCGAGCTTCGCGCCGCTGCCGTCGTTGAGGAACACGCCGACAGTCGGCACGGTGTCCTGTTCCGGAAGCGTCCCGGCCATCCGGCTGTCGCCGAAGGTCCGCTGTTCTTCAGGTCGGGCACTCCAGAACAATATCCGTCGTTCGGTGATAGCACGGTCAAATGCGGACAACAACACCCGTGGGTTGACATTCTTCTTGAAGAAGGCGTCGAACACCGAGGCCGCCGAGGCCGCGAAGAACTCGTCCTGCTCCTTGACGCTCAGCCGCTGGTAGCTCTCGTTGAGCAGGGTCTGCACGACCTTCTCGCTCGCCAACGGCACACCACCGGGCACCAGGACCGGGCCGGTCGCCTTCAACAGGTACGACAGCACCACCGGGTCGACCGCGAGCACCCCGTCGACGGTGGTGCCGGTCTTGCGCCGGAACATCTCCCGGTAGAGCGAGGCGGCGGTCGGGAAGTGCGGCGTCAGGTTGACGTCGGCGGGGTAGATGCCCGGCAGGTCCGTCCAGAGCGCCCGCGTCTCGGCGGGCAGTTTCAGCGCCGGAGTGAACCGCCCGAGCGAGGCGGTGCTGCCCTGCCTGCCCATCCGGACCGCGCCGTCCTCCGCCTGCATCAGCGCGTACGCGCCGAACATGCCACCGGTCGCGCGCAGCTCGGCGAGGTTCTGCGAGACCAGCAGGTAGCGCCGCGGGCCGTTCACGCCGAGCAACGGTGGCAGCAGGCGGGCGCCCTGATCGGCGGCGGTGGTGAGCCCGGCCAGCCGGTCGATCTCGCCGCGCAGGTCGGTCAACGCCTGGCGGACCTGGCTGACAAGACTGTCGGCGGGCACCGCCGCCAGGTTCCGGCGCGTGCGTTGCACCGACTCGTTGGCCTGGGACACCTCGGCGGACACCGCTGTCAGCCGGGCCAGGTCCAGTCGCCCTCCGGCCGGCACCAGGCTGCTCAGGTCGGTCCGCAGCAGTGTCGGGAACGCCTGCCGGGCCAACTCGTCGATGGCGACCGCGATCTGCTGGACGGCGTCGAGGTCGTCCCCGGCCACCGGGGTGTGCCGGGCGAGCCGCCAGCTCGGGTCACTCGTGGCGCCACGGGCGGCCCGGGACTGCTCCTGGAGGGCGGCGAGAGTTCGCAGCGCCCGGTCGGTGTCCCCACCGACCACCTGGGCGCTCAGCTCGCGGGCCAGCCCGGCGGCGTTGACCAGGTGGGCGCGCGCCTGCCAGCCGCGAAAGCCGATCCAGCCGACGGTGGCCAGCAGCAGCGAGCCGACCACCAGGGCGCCGAGGAGGGCCCGACGCAACCGGGCACGCCGGCGACGTCGCGACCGGCTCCGCCGCCGGATCGGTCGTTCGCTTCCCGTCACACCACACTCCCCATCGACGAACCGGACAGAAGACTCATTTCCTTGACGTTCTTAGCACAGACCATGAAAATTCGTGGTCTTATTGCTTCTATGTAGCATTAGGAGAGATTCCCTCACGAATGGGGCGGGGTTCCGCCGCCCGTCCCGCCGCCTCGTACAGCAGCCGCTCGATCTGGTCGACGCCGGCCGGCAGCGACATCTCCCGCAGGTAGGCCGCCCGCCCGCGACGCCCCATCTCGGTACGCGTCGGCGGAGGAATCGTGGCGGCCAACCAGAACCGGTCGGCGAGCGCCGCCCAGTCCTCCGGCGGGCAGGACAACCCCGCCCGGGCCCGTTCGACGAGCTCGGCGGTATCCCCGCCAGCCGACGCGATCACCGGCGCGGCACACGAGAGCGCGGCCTGGAGCTTGCCGGGCACCGTGCCCCGCAGCTCCGGAAGGTCGCGCAGCATGACCAACTGATAGTCGGCGGCGGCGTACAGCTCGGGCATGTCGACCGGCGAGCGTCGCTCCAGGAAGCGCACGTTCTCCGCGCCCAGCTCGGCGGCGAGCCCCCGCACCCGCCGCTCGGCCCCACCCGACCCGACCAGGACCAGATCCATCGTCCGGTCCAACGCCGCGGCGGCCCGGACCGCCGTCTCCAGCCCCTGCCGCGCGCCGATGGTCCCGGCGTGCATCACCACGCACCGCCCGTCCCGGCGGACCAACCGCCGGGCCGCCGCCCCGGGCGTCGCCGGGCGGAAGATCCGCTCGTCGGTCCAGTTCAACACCAGCCGTACCCGGCCCGGGTCCGCGCCGGCGGCGATCACCAGGTCCCGCATCGACGGGGCGGCGACGGCGATCCGCGTCGCCGCCCGGTAGATCCGGGTCATCGCGGCGCCCAACCGCTGCGCCCAGCGCCCCTCGCCCGCCTCGTCCGCGCCGTCGCGGGCCCAGACGTCCTGCACGTGCAGCACGGACGGCACCCGTGCGAGCAACCGGAGCACGGCGGCGGCGGCGAAGGTCGTGGCCGGTAGTTGGAACACGTAGAGCGCGTCGATGCCGGCGAGGAACCGACGTGCCGCCAACGTCGCGCTGCCGGCGAAGGAGAGGTAACCAGCCATCCTCGCCCCGGTGGACGCGGCACCGCCGGGAAGCCTCGGCACCCGCTTGACGCTCAGCCGCTCGCTGTGCGTCTCGTGGTGCCAGCGCTGCCGCCAGCCAGGGTAGACGTGTCCACCCGGATAGTCCGGGAATCCGGTGAGCACCCGGACCTCGTGCCCCCGCGCGGCCAAGGCCTCGGCGAGGCTTCCCGGGATGAACGCCGGCTCCGGCGGGAAGTGGTAGGACAGGATGCCGATGCGCACCGCTACGCCCCCGCCCGGCCGCGAGCGCCGTCGATCGGCGCGGCACGGCAACCGACGGACGCCGCGCGCGCGTACGATGCCGGCAACCCCTCCCCGCGCGGCCCCCGACGTCGACGCGCCGCCCTCGCGGCGCGGACGCCGGTGTCCGCACCGACGAGAGGGGCACCGATGCCTGACCGCGTGTTGTTCGTCTGCCACGCCAACCTGTGCCGGTCACCGATGGCCGAGTACCTGGCCCGCCGGCTGCTGGCCGACCGCTCGGTCGCCGTCGCCAGCGCCGGCACCGACGCTGTCGACGGGCTGGGCATGCACCCGTACGCGATGGAGGTCGCGGCCGAGAGCGGCGCGGACCCGGCGGAGTTCCGGACCCGAGGGCTACGCCCCGAGCACCTGAACGACGCGACGCTGGTGCTGACCGCGACCCGGCGGCAACGTTCGGTCTGCACCGCGCTGGCGCCGGGCGCGCTGCACCGGACGTTCACACTGCGCCAGTTCGGGCGGCTCGCCGCCGCGGCGGAGCCGCCCACCGAGCCGGTCGACGACTCGTTGCGGGCGGCGATCACCGCCGCTGCCCAGGCCCGGGGTCGACTGCAGCCCGCCGTCGGGGACGACGACGACCTGCGGGACCCGATCGGCGGCACGTCGGCAGACTTCCGGCGCTGCGCCGAGGAGATCGAACGCGCGCTGCGGCCCCTCGCCGCGCTCATCGGGGCAGCCGGGTGAGTTCCTGGGTGTGGTCGGCGACGCCGTTGACCCCGTCGGCGCTCGCGCTGTGCCGACCGGATGTGGCCCGGTCGGTCGGCACCCCCGCCGTGGGCGTCGAGGCGACCACCCGGTAGGCCTCGTACTGGTACGCCTCGGCCTTGGCCACCTTGGCCATGTTCAGCACGCAGCCGAGCAGGCGGACGGAGACCGAGTGCAACGCGCGGGCCGCCGCGGCGACCTGGGTCCGTGAGGTACGCCCCTGCTGCGTCACCAGCAGCGCGCCGTCGGCCTGCACGGCCACCACCACACCGTCGGTCACCGCGAGCAGCGGAGCGGTGTCGATGATCACGATGTCCGCCGACTCGCGCAGGGCCAGCAGCAGGTCCGCCATCGCCTTGGAGCCGAGCAGTTCGCTCGGGTTCGGCGGAGCGGAGCCGCTGGGCAGGACCAGCAGCGACTTGTCCCCCCACCGCTGCACGACGTCGCCGACCTTGACGTCACCGACCAGCACGTCGGTGAGGCCCACGCCGGCGTCCAGGCCCAGGTAGTCGTCGACCTTCGGGCGGCGCAGGTCGGCGTCGACGAGCAGCACCCGCCACCCCGCCTCGGCCAGGGCGATGGCCAGGTTGCAGGAGAGCGTGGTCTTGCCCTCGCCCTGCAACGCGCTGGTGACGGCGATGACCCGGGCCGGCTCGTGCACGTCCACGAAGCGCAGGTTGGTCCGCAGCTTGCGCACCGCCTCGGCCCGCGCCGAGGTGGCGGCGTCACCGACGATCAGCGGCGCGCTGCGGGCGGTGCCCTCGAACGGAATCTCGCCGAGCAGCGGACTTCCGGTGGCCCGTTGCAGACCGGCGGCGTCGCGCAGCCGGACGTCGGCGATGCCACGCAGGATCGCCAGGCCGATGCCGAGGAGCAGACCGACCAGGCCGCCGAGGGTGAGGTTGCGGACCGGCTGCGGCGACACCGGGTTGGGGGTCACCCGGGGGCCGCTGACGATCTCGATCTTGATCGGCGTCTTGCCCTCGGGTGTCGTCTCGACCTTCTGGACCAGGTCGACGAACTTGTTGGCGAGACTCTCGGTCACCCGCAACGCCCGGGTCTGGTCGGTGTCGGTGACCGTCGCCCGCAGCAGGACGGTGCCGGCCTCGGTGGAGGTTCTCACCCGACGCTGCACCTCGTCGGCGGTCAGACCCACCGGCGTCTCGGCCACCACGCTCTGCGCCAGCCGGTCACTGCTGAGCAGGTCGGCGTACGACTTGACGCGCTGCTGGAGGAAGAGACCGCCCTGGTACGCCTCACTGACGCCCGAGTTGGGGGTGGTGACGAAGAAGGTCACCGAGGCGACGTACCGGGGTTGGGCCCGGACGGTCAGGAACGCCGCGACACCCAGCGCCACCATCACCGTGACGAGTGGGACCCACCAGTGCCGACGCACGTGGCGCAATTGGCGGAGCAGGTCCATCAGGAGCGCCTCCGCGTCGGTCCGGTTACGCCAAGAAACTTCACGAAAACCCCCAAGGTCGTCTCTAAACTCGTGAACCATTAAAGCCGCTCATAGGGCTTATGTCCGGAGTTACGTATTTTCCGACAACGCGCTGCGCACCCCCGCATGACCAACCCGACAAACGTCCTTTCGGCTGCGGGGCGGGAACGGGGAAAAGTCAAAAAGCGATCAGACCTGGCGACACCCGCGCCGATCTTGCAGTTGGCGACGTCGTTACGCCCCTTTCGGCGCTTATGCCGCCGCAGGGAGTGCAAGATCGCCGAGGGTCCGGGCTTTCACGGCCACGGCGGTGCTGGCGCTGGGCTGGTCACGTCGCCCACGGCTTACGGGATTCCTGCTCGCTCCCGGGCGGCTGACGACTCTTCGCGATCGGCACCACCACCGCGCCGTCATCCACCCGGCCGGCGTCCACACCGTCGCGCCGGCGCCGGTCGGCGGGCGCGGCGCGGCCGTACCTGATGGTGGGTGTTGATCTGCCCGTGATCACCGCGCGGGCACGCAGGCACACCACGCGGGGTGTGCGCGCCGCCGCCGTGCTCGACCGCACGGTCCCGGAGCCGCCGGGCCGGGCGGCGGCCAGGAAGCCGCCGGGCCAGACCAGCGGCCAGGAAGCCGGCGCGGCCAGACCAGCGGCCAGGAAGCCAACGGAACCAGGCGGACAGGGAGCCGGCGGACAGCGAGCCGGCGCGCCGAGCGGCGGACAGCAAGCCGGCGGGCCGGTTGACCGGCGGTGGGCGCTGCCGGCGCGCCGGGGACGTCGACGGACGGCCGGCGCACACCGGTGGCCCGATCGCCGGTGGAGGGGCCGCCGAGGCCAGACCGTCGGGCGGCTCCGCGAACCCGGGTGGCCTACTGCTGGCGGTCGGCGGGCGGGAGGTCCTCGGTCTCCTCGACCACCGCGTCGGCCGCCGGTCCGGTGAGGTCGTCGCCCGGGACCGCCACCGCCTCCACGCGGTCCTGCTCGTCGGGCTTGCCGCCCGGCGGCGGCTCGGGAGCGGTGGCGCCGCCGGAGTAGCCGTACTCGTTCGGTTCGTCGTGCCGGCTCATCTGGTAAACCTCCCGCTCGGCCCCGGCTCTCTCTACCCCTCAGCGCCAACGGTAGGGGGTGATCGACGTCGGCGCAGGGCGGCGCGGATTGTCGCCCCCGACCACGGGGGCGGACCGCGCAGCGCCGCCCCGAGAAGTTGCCGCAGGGCGATGATCGCCACCGCGCCGGCCAGGCCGTTCCACCCCGGGTCGCCGGCGAGCCGGAGCAGACCGGCGGCGGTCAGCAGGTCCAGCACCAATCGCACGGCGGTCCGCAGCGACCCGGTGCCGAGCGCGGTGACGACGCCGACGACCAGGGCCAGCGCGGTGACCACCAGCACCAGGGCGCCCGTCACGTACGCCGCTCGCCCTCGGCCACCTGGCGCTGCTCCTCGCGGATCTCGCGGCCCAGGAAATAGTTCAGCGCGGTCCTGATCGTCGCGATCGCCGCCAGTTGGCCGATCTGCGTGAACGACGGGGACACCGCGGTGCGCAGCACGTCCGCCGCGAGCTGGAATTCGAGGCCGAGGGTGAGAAACCGGCCCAGCGAGAGCCGGATCTGCGTGAACCGGGCGGCGCTGCGGTGTCGCAGTCCCTCGACCACGAACCGCCCCGCCGCCCACACCGCGCCCACGAAGATCACCAGCGCGCCGGCCGCCTCCACCACGGCGACCAGCACCTGGTCGCCGTGGCGTAACACGTCGGCCGGCTCCACCCCGGGCCGTTACCCGCCGCCGGGGCAGCTAGGCCCTGTCGCGTACGGCGGTCACCACGAGAAGCCTCAGGTCAGCTCGTTCACCGCCTCCAGGATCAGCCAGAGACCGGAGATCGCGAAGAGGATCGCGGCACCGTACTTGATGGTCTTCTCCGGCAACCGCCGGCCGAGCATCCGGCCGACCAGGATGGCCAGCGCGTCGGCGGCCACCATGCCGAGGGTGGAGCCGAGCCAGGTGCCGAACCAGCCGTGCTGGGTGGCGAGCGTGATCGTGGCGAGCATCGTCTTGTCACCCAGCTCCGCGAGGAAGAACGCCACCGACACCGCCACCAGCGCGGTCTTGTTGGTCCGCTCCGCCTTGCGCTTCTCCTCCTCGGTGAGCGAGTCCCCGCGCAGCGTCCAGGCGCCGAACCCGAGGAACGCCACGCCCGCCACCAGGGAGATCCACTCGGTCGGCAGCACCGCACCGAGGCCAGCGCCGATGGCGACCGACGCCAGGTGCACCACCGCCGTGGCGACGGTGATACCGATCAGCACCGGGACCGGTTTGAACCGCGTGGCGAAGGTCAACGCCATGAGCTGGGACTTGTCCCCCAGCTCCGCGACGAAGATGACGCCGAAGCTGATGACCAGCGCGGCGAGAAAACCCTCCATGACGTCCTTCCCGTTCACGCCGGGAGGAGGTACAGGGGCGCCCTCGACCCGGCTGCGACAGCCTGAGTCGAAGGTCTCGCCCGCCCCGGAGACCGGGGCCGCGTGGCCGGATGCGGAACGCACCAGTATGTCGACCACGACATTGGGGGCTACTCCCCTTCGCGCGGCCAGCCTATCCGATCACCCACCGGACCCGTCGGGGCGGGGGGAACGGGCTCACCGCGCCCGGGCCAGGGTGACGCCGAAGAGCGCGTCCGGGTCGGTCCAGAACGCCGTCCGGGTGAAACCCGCCTCGGCCAGCTCCGCGGCGACCCCGTCCGGACGGAACTTCGCGGAGACCTCGGTACGCAGCTCCTCGCCACGCGCGAACTCGACGGTCATGCCGAGCACCCGGACCCGCATCGGTCGCGTCGCCCGCAACCGCATCTCGATCCACTCGTGCTCCGGGTCCCAGAGGGCGACGTGCGCGAACGCGTCCGGGTCGAAGTCGGCGCCCAACTCCCGGTTGATCACGCGCAGCACGTTGCGGTTGAACTCGCCGGTGACGCCCGCCGCGTCGTCGTACGCGGGCACGACCACCGACGGGTCCTTCACCAGGTCGGTGCCGAGCAACAGCCAGTCGCCGGCCTCCAGCGCGGCGCGCATGGCCGACAGGAACCCGGCCCGCTCCGCGGGCAGCAGGTTGCCGATGGTGCCACCGAGAAACGCCACCAACCGTCGGCCGCCGGTGGGCAGCCGGTCCAGGTGCCGGGTGAAGTCACCCACGATGCCCCGGACCCGCAGGCCCGGATAGTCGGCGGCGATCTGGGCGGTGGAGTCCCGTACCGCGCTGACCGACACGTCCAGCGGCACGAACGAACCCAACCCGCCGTGTCGGGTGAAGGCGTCCAGCAGCAGTCGGGTCTTCTCCGACGAGCCGGAGCCCAGCTCGATGAGCGTCTTGGCGTCGGTCAGCGCCGCGATGTCGGCGGCGTGCGCCGCCAGCACGGCCCGCTCCGCCCGGGTCGGGTAGTACTCGGGCAGCCTGGTTATCCGCTCGAACAACTCGCTGCCGCGAGCGTCGTAGAACCACTTCGGCGGCAACCACTTCGGATCCGCGCTCAGCCCGGCGCGGACGTCGTGGCGGAGACCGCGCTCCAGGTCGCTCGCCTCCAGGTAGATCTCCAGCGGTTCCGCCGTCATCGGTTCGCCTTCCTGTTCGATGAGCCGTTGCCGGCCGACCCGCCGTCGGGCACCGGGGTCGGCAGTGGACGTGCCCGCACCTCGCCCACGGTGGCGACGACGAGATGCCCCTCCGGCACCGCCCGCCACCCGGGGTCGTCGTCGTGCGGCTCGGAGGCGAGCAGCACCGAGTCGGGCGACTCCCGGACCGACAGCGCGTGCCCCGCCGCGCTCGCCACCACCCGGTGGCCGTCGGTCAGGAGCAGGTTGAGCCGTGAGCCGGGAGCGGCGGCGGCGACAGCGCTCACCGTCCGCCCGACCGCGTCGGCCGGGTCCGCGCCGGCGCGGAGCCGATGCCGCACCAACGCCCAGAGCAGCGCCGAGTCGGTGGCGGCGTCCAGCGTGAGCAGGTCCCGCACCGGCAGGCCGGCGGCGAGCGGCACCACAGCGTCCGGCCAGCCGCGCACCACCCCGTTGTGGCTGAACAGCCACCGCCCCTCGGCGAAGGGCGCCGCCGCGCCGTCGAGCACCGCCATCCCCACGGTGGCCGACCGCACCGCCGCCAGCACGGCCGCCGACCGGGTCACCGCCGCCAGTTGCGCGATGGTCGGGTCGCTCCAGATCGGCTGCGCCCGCCGGTAGCGAACCGGCGGGCCGTCGTCCGGGTACCAGCCGACGCCGAAGCCGTCGGCGTTGATCGTGCCGCCGCCGCGCATGTCACGCGGCGCCCACGACTGCCGCATTAGGGAGTACGGCGGTTCGAACAGCAGCTCGGCCAGGGTTACCGGCGGCCCGAGGTAGGCCAGGTGCCGACACATCAGCGGCCCGCCCCCGCCGGGCCGCCGGTCGTCCGACACCTCACCGGTACGACTCGTCCGGTCGCGCGTCGCGGGCGCAGCGGAAACCACTGAAGATCTGCCGCCGGATCGGATAGTCCCAGTTGCGGAAGGTGCCCCGGCAGGCCGACCGGTCGGTGCCGAACGAACCACCGCGCAGCACCCGGTAGTCGCCGCCGAAGAAGACCTCCGAGTACTCGCGGTAGGGGAACGCGGTGAAACCCGGGTGCCCGTCGAACGCCGTCGAGGTCCATTCCCAGACGTCCCCGATGAGCTGGTGCACCCCCAACGGCGACGCACCCCCGGGGTACGCGCCCACCGGCGCCGGCCACAGATGACGCTGGTCCAGGTTGGCGTGCGCCTCGGTCGGGTCCTCGTCGCCCCACGGGTACCGGCGGGACCGGCCGGTCGACGGATCCCACCGCGCCGCCTTCTCCCACTCCGCCTCGGTCGGCAGCCGCCTGCCCGCCCACGCCGCGTACGCCTGCGCCTCGTACCAACACACGTGCACCACCGGCTCGTCGGCGCGGACCCGGCTCCACCTGCCGAACCGCCGGTACGACCAGCCGTCGCCGTCGCGACGCCAGTGCATCGGCGCGACCAACCCCTCCCGGACCCGGTGCTCCCAACCGGCCGGGCTCCACCACCGCTGATCGGCGTAGCCGCCGTCGTCGATGAAGGCCGCGTACTGACCGTTGGTCACCGGGGCGGCGTCGATCGCGTACGCCGGCAGGTCGACGCGGTACGCGGGCCGCTCGTTGTCCAGCGCCCACGGGTCCGTGTCGGTGCCCATGGTGAACTCGCCGGCCGGCACCAGCACCTCCGCGCCGACCCGCGCCGAGGGTTCCGGCGGCGCCGGCGCGTGCAGCACCGCCGGCCCCGCCCGTAGCTGGTGGGTGGCCAGCATGGTCTCGTCGTGCTGCTGCTCGTGCTGCACGATCATCCCGAAGGCGAACCCGTCGGCGACCAACGGCCGCTCGGTGAAGGCCACCGCGTCCAACAGGTCGTGCACCTTGTCCCGCACCGTGCCCAGATAGGCGCGCGCCTCCTGCGGACGCAACAACGGCAACGCCGGGCGGTCCCGCCTCGGCTGCTTGAACGCGTCGTACAGCTCGTCGATGTCACACCGGACCGGCTCCCGGCCCCCGACATCCCGGACCAACCACAGCTCCTCCTGATTGCCCACGTGGGCGAGGTCCCAGACCAGCGGCGACATCAACGGCGAGTGCTGACGCATCAGCTCGGCCTCGTCGACCACCTCGGTCAACGACGTGGTCCGGGCGCGGGCCCGCGCCAACTCCGCCGCGATCCGATCCCGCAACCGCGCTGGTCCGTCTTCCGTTCGCGACTGCGGGGCTCGCAACCCCGGCTCACTCCTCGCACTCACCGAGCCGTCTTCCGTTCGCGACTGCGGGGCTCGCAACCCCGGCTCACTCCTCGCACTCACCGAGCCGTCTTCCGTTCGCGACTGCGGGGCTCGCAACCCCGGCTCACTCCTCGCGCTCACTGGACTCCTCCCCTGGTGGCGGCCCGTCTCTGCCGTACTCCTCGCTGGATTTCCTCGTGCCGGCCGGCCGGCAGCTCCAGGCGGGGCAGCGCGGCCAGGGCCAGGTCGAGCAGGGCCGCCGCCGCGGTGGCCAACGCGCCGTCGGCCAGGCCGTGCCGCGCGGCTGCCGACCAGCGATGCGCCACCGGCGCGGCGATGGTGTACGCCTCGCGCACCGTGCCCGGAGCGGCGAAGAGAGCCGTCACCACCGCCAGTGGGAGCCGCCAGTCCCGATCCGGTTGGGTGTCCAGGTAGCGCAACTCCAGGTAGCCGCGCGGGCGTACCGGCGGGAACAGGGTGCTCACGTGGTAGTCGAGGTCGTCGGCGGTCGGTGCCTGCGGCAGGGCGCCGTCGAGCCAGTCGGCGAAGGTCACGCCCGGCGGGGCGACCCAGTCGGAGGTGTCTCGGCGCAGGCAGAGCAACGGCGCGTCGAGCACGTACCGCGCCCAGGTGGCCGTGGGGTCCTCCCCGGCGCGTCCCGGCGTCCAGACCGGGCGGGTGCGGCTCGGGTCGATCGCCTGCCAGGCGGCCATCCGGGCGGAGGCCCAGCCGGTGGGCCGGCCGGCGTGGCGCGCGGCGGACGCGAACGCCGCGAGCAGCGGGGGCCCGACGGCGTGCGCGGCGGCCCAGCGCTCGGCCACCTGCTCCGGCTCGCCCGCGTCCAGGCAGACCTGGAGACCGGCGGTGCTGTACATCATGGTGCGACCGGCCGGACCTCGTCGATCGAAGGCGGCACGCATCGCGCGGTAGCGGGGGGTTTCCAGCACCGGGCGGGGCCGGCGGTGCGGGTCGATGCCGCTGCGACCGAGGACCAGCCCGGCGGCGGCCAGCAGGTCGGTGACCTGGGCGATATCGGCCTCGGTGGCGTGGATCAACGCGGCGACCGAGGGGCGGGGCGGTGTGGAGATCTCCAGCTGGCCGCCCGGTTCGAGGGTGACGACGCCACCGTGTCGCAGAGGGTCGGCGGGGCTGGTCGCATCCAGCGTGGCGGGGCTGTGTCGCCCCAGTGCCGCCCGCAGCCGCGCCGCCGTGAGGGGGCGGGTCGGCTCGGCGGCGTCGTGGACGGTCCATTCCAGTTCGACGCCGGTGTGGGTGGGTGGCCCGGTCTTGAAGCAGATCCGGGCGAGATGTCGGGTTGCCGCTGCGGAGTCGCGCAGGATCACGCCGCGGTCCAGGTCGGGTGACGTCACCAAGGGTCGGGCCCCCTCTCCGTGTGCCGGTTCCCGGCACTGTGCCACCGTAGGCCCATCCTCCGACACCGTCGGCGGATGTGCACGGCGGCACCAACCCCTGTCTAGCAGACGAACTTCTGGCGCAGGGCGGAACGGAACCGTGCCCGGCGGCCCTTCCCGGCCCCGGGAGCGCGGGCCGGTCAGCCGGGGGTACGCAGGCCCGGCGGCAGCGGTGACGGCGGAGTCTTCGCCGGTGGCGACGGCTTGGCCCGCGGCGGTCCGGCGGGCGTCGGCGTCACCGGCGACGCGGTGGGCGTGCCTTCCGGCACCAGCCGCTGGCAGTACGCCTCGACCTGGGCGGGACCACCGGCGGCCGCCACCAGCCCCTCGAATCTCGGCGTCCGGAGCGCCTTCTCCCGCTGGGCGGGCTTCTTGGCCTGCCACGCCCGGCACAGGTCGTCCAGGTCGCCGGCCGGCGGGAGGCCCGCCGACGGGGCGCCGGTGACGGGCGGCGGCAGGGCCGGCGACGGCGTGGCGGGGCCCGCCGGCCGGCTGGGCTCGGTGGACCGGTGCGTGCCGGGCGTCGGTGTCGGCGCGGTGCGCGCCGGGGGCGGCGGGACCGGCTCCGGCGCCCGGTCCCGGGTGACCGCGGCGAAGGCGGCCCCGGCGGTGGCGGTCGCCGCCACCGCGCCGATCCAGGCCACCGCGCCGGTGGTCAGTCGACGGCGGCCGGATCGGTCCGCAGCGGCCGGCGTCGGGTCGGCGCGGGCGGCGCGGAACGCGGCCACCGCCGCCTCCTCCCCCGCCATCTCGCCGGCCCGGCTGGGAGCGGCGGCGGCGGCGAGCAGCGCGGCGACCGGGTCGGCCGGGGAGCGCGGAGGGAGCTGCCTCGGCGTCGCGTGCTCGTCGGGCCGGTTCTCGTCCGGCGCGGTTCCGGTCCGCGCGCGGGCCGAGTCGAGCAGCCGCTCGCTCGCCACCTGGTCGGCCCGCCGGAACGGGTTCATCGGAAATCCCCTCACGTCAGCCGTCCGCCGGTTCCACGTGCGGCGTACGCACTGACGAACCACCGCCCGCGCGCGGCGACGGCACCCCCTCGCTGCCGACCGACACCCCGGCCGGCCGCTGCCGCTCCAGCAGCACGGCGAGCCGTCGCAGGCCCCGGTGGGCGGCGGTCCGGACGGCGCCGGCCCGTCGACCCAGGACCCGGCCGGCGGATTTCGCGTCCAACCCGATCACCGCACGCAGCAGGACCGCCTCGGCCTCCCTGGGTGGCAGGGTCGCGATCAGCGCCAGGGCGGTCTCGGTGCCGATCGTCTCGTCGGCCCCTTCGGCGGTGTCCGCGTCGCCGGCCAACCCGGTGAGCGCCTGCACCGGGACCGGCAGCACGGGTCGGCGACGCATCCGGCGCAGGTGGTCCATCGCCCGGTTGCGGGCGATGGTGACCGTCCACGCACGGAACTCCCCACCGGTGAAGCGCGGCAGGTCGCGGGAGATCTGCAACCAGGTCTCGGAGGCGACGTCCTCGGCGTCCGCGCCGACCAGAGCGGTCAGGTACCGCAGGAGCCCCGGCTGGAGACTGCGGTAGAGGAAACGGAACGCGTCCTCGTCTCCGGCCTGCGCCGCGCTGACCGCGTCGGACAGGTCGCTTGTCATGCGCGGCCCGCACGTCGCCGGAGGCGTGCTCGCCGTGTCCGCCCGGTCGATGGGGGCGCGGGGACGCGCGTCGTCCATTCGATCAGCAACCGCACCACCCTCCCCCGTTCTGCATTCTGCCCGTGACCGAGATTGTCGGGGCGGTCGGTCCAGGGTCGACGCCGGGGTGGTCGGCGCGACCCACGGCACGCCGAGGTCGCCGGGCGGGACCCGAGCCGGGCTAACGCTAGGAGGGGGTCCGTGGTACGACAAGTCGGGCTCGTGTCACGGAAGAGTGACAATTATCAACGGTGTGGAACGGCGTGTCGCCGTAACATTCCGTCACTCTGGGACGCCCGCGGCCCGCGCGGGCGCTGTGACGCCACCGTCGAGCCGCCGCGCGTCGAAAATTATCGCGTTTCGTCACACAGCGTTCTCGCAGCGTCACGGAGACGTGTCGTCCACACAGGTCAGGCCGAACCGGCTGCCACCGACCGGCCGTCCGGCGGCAGGGCCGTGGCGCGCCGCCGCGCGCCACTCTAGGTACGGTAAGGCGGTGTTGTCATCGGAGGTCGTGCTCAGCGGTCGCTACCGCCTGGACGAACGTGTCGCCACCGGCGGCATGGGCGACGTCTGGCGTGGCTCCGACCTGATCCTCGGCCGGCCGGTCGCGGTCAAGGTCCTGCTGCCGGCGCTGGTCTCGGACCCCGACTTCATCGCCCGGTTCCGGGCCGAGGCGCGGATCATGGCGGCGCTGCGGCACCCGGGCATCGTCCAGGTCTTCGACTGCGGCGCGGACGACCTGCCCGACGGCGGCCACGCGGACTACCTCGTCATGGAGTTCGTCGACGGTGAGCCGCTGTCCAAGCGGATCGAGGCCGCCGGGCGACTCGACGTGGCCGAGACGATGTCGATCGTGGCCCAGGCGGCCGCGGCGCTCCACGCGGCGCACCGAGGCGGCATCGTGCACCGCGACGTCAAGCCCAGCAACCTGCTGGTGCAGGAGGACGGCAGCGTCGTCCTGGTCGACTTCGGCGTGGCGCGGTCCACCGACATCACCAGCATCACCAGCACCAACGCGGTGCCCGGCACGGCTCTCTACATGGCTCCCGAGCAGGCGGCCGGCCGCCCGGTCAGCGGCGCCACCGACATCTACGCGCTCGGCGCGGTCACCTACTGCTGCCTGACCGGGAGTCCGCCGTTCACCGGGGACAACCCGTTGCAGGTCGCCGTCCGGCACCTGGACGACGAGCCGCCGGAGCTGCCGCACGACATTCCGGAGGCGGTGCGCGCCCTGGTGTCGCGGGCCCTGGCCAAGGATCCGTCGGAGCGGTTTAGCAGCGGCGCGGCGATGGCCGAGGCCGCCCGGACGGCGGTCACCGGTGGCGAGCCGCCGACGGCGATGGCGTCGTCGGTCCCGCTGCGCGACGCCGGGCCGGGCACCCGGGCGGACGTCCCGGTCGGCGCGGCGGTGGCGGACGGCACGCCGGGCGCCCGACGGCGTGGGCCGCTCGTCGGCGCGGCGGCGGTCGTGCTGGTCGCGCTGGTCGGGCTCGGCGCGGCACTGGGCGCGGCGCGCAGCGCCAGCGAGAACCCGGCGGTCAAGCTGCCCACCCCCTCGCCGACGGTGGCGCCGGCCGGACCGCAGGAGGTGCCGGCGGCGAACGAGCAGGCCCCCACCGGAGATCCAGTGCGCCCCGACCGGCCGTACGCGCCGAACACCACCCCGTCGGCGTCGCTCACCGCCAAGCCGACGACGACGCCCAGCCAGTCGACGGCCCCGACGACGTCGGCTCCGCCGGCCAGCACGGGGCCGACGAGCGCGCCGCCCACGACGGGTGCGCCCAGCGAGCCGCCGGCACCGTCGGACCCGCCACCCACCACGAGCGCGCCGACCGATCCGGAGGCTCCGACGGGCGGCTAGGCCGCGCGTCGTACCAGTCCCGGCAGCCCCGATAGCACCGATATCCCCAAAACGGACTTACGGCGCCGACGACGCCCCTAGGCTCTCAGCAGGTCATATCCACCAACTGCTGCGGGAGCCTGGGTGAGCGCTGAAAAGCTGGTCGTGATCGGTCAGGGATACGTCGGACTGCCGCTGGCGATGCGCGCGGTCGAGGCGGGGCTCGACGTGGTCGGCCTCGACGTGGACGCCGACCGGGTCAAGCGCCTCGCCTCCGGCGAGTCGTTCGTCGAGGACATCCCGACCGACCGGTTGGGCCGGGCGTTGGGTAGCGGTCGCTACCACCCCAGCACCGAGTACACCGCCGCCGAGGGCTTCGACATCTGCGTCATCACGGTGCCGACCCCGTTGCGCGACGGCACCCCCGACCTCAGCTTCGTCGAGCAGGCCGGCATCGGCATCGGCCCGTACGTGCGCGCCGGCTGCACGGTGATCCTGGAGTCGACGACCTACCCCGGCACCACCGAGGAGCTGCTGCGCCCGCTGTTGGAGTCGGCCAGCGGGTTGACCAGTCCCGGCGACTTCCACCTCGGCTACAGCCCGGAACGGATCGACCCGGGCAACCCGAGCTGGCGGTTGGAGAACACTCCGAAGGTCGTCTCCGGCGTGGACCGGGCGTCGCTGACCCGGGTCGACGAGTTCTACCGGCGCCTGGTGGACCGCACCGTGCCGGTGGACTCCACCCGGGTCGCCGAGCTGACCAAGCTGATCGAGAACACCTTCCGCCAGGTCAACATCGCGTTGATCAACGAGTTGACCATGCTCTCGCACCACCTCGACATCGACGTCTGGCAGGCGATCGACGCCGCCGAGACCAAGCCGTTCGGCTTCCTGCCGTTCCGCCCCGGCCCCGGCGTCGGCGGGCACTGCCTGCCGATCGACCCGTGCTACCTGTCGTGGCAGGTGAAACGCCGACTGGGTCGACAGTTCCGGTTCATCGAGCTGGCCAACGACGTCAACCACGAGATGCCCGAACACGTCGCGCAACGGATCATGGCGGGGCTGAACCGGGCCGGCCGGGCCGTCAGCGGCGCCCGGCTGCTGCTGCTCGGTCTGGCCTACAAGAAGAACACCGGCGACATGCGGGACTCCCCCGCCGTCGACGTGGCCCGCCGGCTGCAGGCCCTCGGCGCCGAGGTGCACGCCGTCGAGCCGTACGCGGAGGCGCACCAGATCCCCGCCGGGGTGACGGTGGTCGGGTTGACCGAGCGGGAGGTGCGGGCGGCCGACGCGGTGGTCGTGGTCACCGACCACGACGCGTTCGACTACGACCTCGTGGTCCGGCACGCCCGCTACGTCTTCGACACCCGCAACCGGTGCTCCGGCCCGATGGTCGAGCGCCTCTAGACCCGGCACCGCTGGCCGGTCCCGTCGCCAGGACGAGGGCGGGACCGGCCGGCGGATGTCCGTCGCGACGGTCGCCGGTCACTGGTCGGCGAGGGCCTGCACGACCGGACGGGACAGCGCCCGGCGGGCCGGCAGCACCGAGGCGAGCAGGGCGGCGAGCACCGCGACACCGAGGGTCAGCCCGAGTTGACCAAGTGGCAGCACCACGTGGAAGTCGCCGCCGAGGCGGTCCAGCAGGGCCATCGCGGAGGCGCTGACGCCGGTGCCCAGTCCGACGCCGAGCACCGCGCCGACCAGCGCCATCAGCGCCGCCTCGACCGCGAGCACGGCTCGCAGCCGCCCCCGGGTGAGCCCGACCGCCCGCAGGACGGCGTTCTCCCTGGTCCGCTCGACCACCGACAGGCTCAGCGTGTTCGCCACGCCGACCAGGGCGATCACCACCGCGAGGCCGAGCAGCGCGGTGACGAGGGCGAGCACCATGTCCACGGTGCCGGTGAGCATCTTCTTGTACGCGCCCTGGTCCATCAGGTTCACCGTCGGGTAGCGGCTCAGCACCGCCTCGATAACGTCCCGGGCCCGTTGCGCGCTCACCCCGGCGGCCGGGTCGATCTCCGCCAGAAAGCCCCGCTGCGCGGGGAAGAGCGCGGTGAAGTCCTCGTCGGCCAGGTCGATGACGTGTCCGGTGGGCGCGTCGCGGCCGGTGGTGTCGTCGGTGACGATGGCTACCACCCGCAGCTCCCGTCCACGAACGGTCACCGTGGAGCCCACCTGCCAACCGCGCGCCCGCGCCAGCTCACGGTGCGCCAGCACCCGGCCCGGACCGACCTGGGCGGCGTCGCCGGCCAGCACCGCGCCGAGCGTCCGACCGACGAGCGCCGGGTGGGCGGCGCGAACCTCGACACCGTCGGCGACAGTGGCGCGTTGTTCGTGCACCACCCCCAGGTCGGGGCGGGCGGCCAGCTCGCCGACCAGGGCGGCGGGCAGCTCCTGACCGATCCCGCTCACCACGAAGTCGGTGCCGACCTGTGCGTCCACGCTGCGTTCGATGCCGTCCTTGGTGCTGCGCGCGCCGACCATGAACGCCGACACCAGCCCGATCCCGATCACCAGGGCGGTGGCGGTCGCAGCGACCCGGCGCGGGTTGCGCACCGTGTTGGCGACCGCCAGGGCGCCGGTGGCGCCGAGCACCCGACGGACCGGCCAGCCGAACACCCGGGCCAGCGCCGGCACGAGCACCGGCCCGAACAGCACGATGCCGAAGAACGTCAGCACCCCGCCGACGGCCACCAGCAGCAACTGACCGGCGCTGGCGGCGCCGACCAGCGCCGCGACACCGACGGTCAGCACGACCGCGCCGACGGACAGCCGGACCCGGCCGGCGCCCCGGCTGGGCTGCACGGCCGCGTCGGTGAGCGCGGCGACCGGGGCGACCCGGGTGCCCCGCCAGGCCGGCAGCAGGGCGGCGCACACGGTGAGCACGGTGCCCAGCAGGAGCCCGGTCACCACCGTCGACGCGGTCACGGTCAGGCCACCGGCGACCGGCACTGTCGTTCGGGCCATCAGCAGGCGCAGCCCGGCGGCGAGCGCGACGCCGAGGAGCACCCCGAGCGTCGCGGCGACGAGCCCGAGCAGCGCCGACTCCAGCAGGGCGGCCCGGAAGACCTGCCCCCGGGTGGCGCCGATCAGGCGCAGCAGCGCGGTCTGCCGGGTGCGCTGGGCCAACACGATCGCGAAGGTGTTGGCGATCACGAAGGCGGCCACCACCATCGCGACCCCCACGAAGATCGACAGCAGCATCCGGAACTGGTCGGCGTCGCGGACGGCGTCCTCGACGGCCTCGTCCAGGATCTGCTGGCGGCTCTTCACCGTGGCGTCGGCACCGACCACCGCGCGTACCCGGTCGGTCACCGCGGCGACCGGCACACCCGGTCGGGCCGCGACCATGACGCGGCCGTAACCCCGCTCACCGGTGCGGGCCAACGCGTCCGAGCCGACCAGGCCGACGAACGGACCGCCGACGTCGCGGGCGGTGCCGGCCACGTCGACGGTGCCCACCAGGGTGTACGCGCGGGCCGCGCCACCGCTGCCGCCGACGCGCACCGGCGCGCCGAGCGCGAAGCCCTGTTCGGCGGCCGTGGGCGCGTCGAGCACCATCTCCCCGGCCCGGTCGGGCAACCGGCCGGCGACCACGTCGTACGAGCGCAGGGCGTCCTCGGTCGGGATGGACACCAGCATGGTGAAGCCGAGCACCGGGTGACCGTCGGCGCCGACGATCCCGCCGGTGTTCGTCAGCTCGCCGGCCGCGGCGGCCACCCCGTCGACGGCGCGCACCTTCTCGACGAGGGCCGGCGACAGCAGCTCCTTGCCGGTGGCGTAGACGCCCAGGTCGGTGTGCCGGTCGAAGGCGCCCGCCCGCTCGTACGCGCCGGCGCGCATCCCGTCGACGAAGATCATGGTGCCGGCGACGAACGCGACGCCCAGCACGACGGCCAGCGCGGAGAGCAGCAGGCGCAGCGCCTCGGCACGCAACGAGCGCAGGGTCAGGCGGATCACTGGGACTCCCGGTGGGTGGCGGATCGGGCCCCTCCGACGCTATGGCCGGCACCGGTCGGTCGATCTCCACCTGCGCGCTCGACAGCTCTGCGCCAGGGGTCGCGCCGCGCCCGGCGCGGGCTACGACCCAGGTCGTACGCGGCGTCAGCCGCCGGGCGTGACCAGCCCGCTCTCGTACGCCAGGACGACCGCCTGCACCCGGTCGCGGAGCTGGAGTTTCGCCAGGATGCGCCCGACGTGGGTCTTCACCGTCGCCTCGGCGACGTGTACCCGGGCGGCGATCTCGGCGTTGGACAGGCCCTGGGCGACCAGCAGCAGCACCTCGCGTTCCCGGTCGGTGAGCTGCGCGAGCCGGGGGTCCGCGCTCGGGGCGGCCCCGAGCTGACCGGCGAAGCGGTCCAGCAACCGTCGGGTGATCGAGGGGGCCACCACCGAGTCGCCCTGGGCGACCACCCGGATCGCGGCCAGCAGCTCCTCCGGCGGGACGTTCTTGAGCAGGAACCCGCTCGCCCCGGCCCGCAGGGCGGCGAACGCGTCCGCCTCGGTGTCGAAGGTGGTCAGCACCAGCACCCGGGGTGGGCCGGCGGGCCGGTCGGCGCAGAGCCGCCGGGTCGCCTCCACCCCGTCCATGGTGGGCATCCGGATGTCCATCACCACGACGTCGGCCTCGGTGCGGGCGAGCACCCGCAGGGCGTCAGCGCCGTCGATCGCCTCCCCGACGACCTCCAGGTCGGGTTGGGAGTCCAGCACCATCCGGAACCCGGCGCGCACCAGCGCCTGGTCGTCCACGATCACCACCCGGACCGTCATGCCGCGATCACCTCCGATGCCGGCTCCGACGGTAGCGGTAGCCGGACCTCGACCCGCCAACCCCCGGTCACCCGGGGCCCGACGGTGAGGCTGCCGTCGTACACCGTCACCCGCTCCCGCATCCCGAGCAGGCCGTGACCGCCGGACGGGGCGGGACTGACCAGGGGGCGACCGCGACCGTCGTCGACCACCCGGACCACGACGGCCTCGGCGGTGTACGCCAGCCCGACCTCGACGGCGGCGCCGACGCCGGCGTGCTTGAGCGCGTTCGTCAGCGCCTCCTGCACCACCCGGTAGACGGTCAGCTCCAGGCCCGGCGGCAGGTCCGGTGGCGTGCCGGTGACGGTCTGGATGACGCGCAGCCCGGCGTCGTCGAACCGGGCCAGCAGGTCGGGCAGCTCGGCCAGGGCGAGGCGTCGGTGCTCCGGGTCGGCCGCCACCGCCGGCCCGTCGATGCCGGCGGGGTCGGCGTCGCGGAGCACGCCGACCAGCCGGCGCATCTCCTCCAGCGCCTGTCGGCCGGTGTCGGCCACCACCTTCACCGCGGCGCGGGCCTGATCGGGGTCGCGGTCGAGCATGAACCGGGCGCCGTCCGCCTGGACGATCATCACGGCCATGCTGTGCGCGACGACGTCGTGCAGCTCGCGGGCGATGCGGGTGCGCTCCTCGGCGACCGCCGCCCGGGACTCGGCCTCCCGTTCCCGCTCCAGGGTCGCGGCGCGCTCCTCCAGGCTGAGCACGTAGAGCCGGCGGGTTCGCACGTTGAGCGCGGCCAACCACACCGCTCCGGTGACCAGCGCGTACCACAGCGCGGTCACCCAGAACTGGATGACGCCGGGGGTCTGGGCGGCGGCGAGCAGCACGCCGACGGCGGCCACCGCGCCGGCGAGCACGCCGTCGCGCAGCCGCTCGCCGTACTTGACCACGCTGTAGAGCACGATCAGCACCGCGACGTCGTAGGGCAGTGGACCCCACCCGGCGATGACCTGGACCAGGGCGAGCACCGCGACGGCCACTGTCGCCGCCCTCGGGTGGGTGCGGCGGAACAGCAGCGCCACCGCCATCCCCGCGCCGACGGCCGTGGCTGCCCAGCCGCCCTGCTGGTTCACCGCGGCCACCAGGGAGACGAGTGCCACCAGCCCGGAGACCGCCACGTCGAAGGCGACGCCGCGCAGCGGGCGACCGAACACTGTGCGTCTCACGGTGGTTCAGCGTACGTGCCGGACCGTCGACGCCCCCGCCGCGCGGGGCGGGGGGTCACCGGGCGAGAACCTCGCGCATGCGGTCGATCTCCACGGACTGCTCGGTGGCGACGGAGTTGGCGAACTCGTTGAGGGTCAGGTCGGAGCCGACGGTGAGCAGGTCGGTGGCCAGCGCGATCGCGCCCTCGTGGTGCGCGGTCATCATCTGGACGAAGAGCCTGTCGAACTCCGCGCCACGGGTCGTGGCGAGCTGCCGCATCGCCTCGGCGGACTGCATCCCGCGCATCGTGCCGTGGTCGTGCCCCGGCGCCTCCGCCGGCAGCCCCCTGGTCTGCAACCACCCGCGCATCAGGCCCATCTCCGGGCCCTGGCTGGCGCGGATCCGCTCGGCGAGGGCCCGGACGTCGGGGTCGGCGGCCCGGTCGGGGGCCAGCTCCGCCATCGCGAGGGCCTGCGCGTGGTGCGGGATCATCATCCGCACGAACCAGACGTCCATCGCGTTGTGCGGGGCCGGACCGGCGTCACGGACCTCGTGGGCGGCGCGGGTGCTGGCCGACTCGCCGGGACGCCCGGGTGCGATGACGGTCAGGTCGGTCGGCACCGGACTGACCGTCGGGGACGCGGCGGCGGGCGCGGAGACCGGTCGCGCGGCGTCCGTGCCGGCGTCGTCCCCGGAGCGGATCACGATGATCGCCACCAGCGGCAGCACGAGCGCCAGTGTGACGAAAGCCAGTGTTCGCGCGCGCCGCTCAGTCATGGGCCACTCCCGGAAGTCGAGGTCATCGCGATGCTATCCATAGACAAACTCACTTTGGTGTGACCCGGGTCACATCGACGTTCTTCGTCGAGCGGTAACGTCTCAGCCATCGTGTCCCCCTCACGAAGGACCCCGCCGATGATCAGAGTCCCCCTGCCACGGTTACGACAACTCCGTGTGGTGGCGCTCGCCACGAGCGGCCTCCTCGTCGCCAGCGCCCTCGCCGCCCCGGCGAGCAACGCCCAGGTGACGCCGGCCGCCGCGCCCACCGCCACGATCCCCGGCGTCGACGAGATCGTCAGCAGCCCCAACCTGCGCCAGATCGCCAACGTGCCCAAGGTCGCCCCGCTGGACGCGACGAACAGCGACATCGCCTTCCAGGGCAGGTACGCGTTCGCCGGCAACTACAACGGTTTCGTCATCTACGACATCTCGCGGCCCAGCGCCCCGACGGTCAAGGCCCGGGTGCTCTGCCCGGGGTCGCAGAACGACATCTCCGTCCACGGCGACCTGCTCTTCCTCTCCACCGACTCGCCGCGCAGCGACGACTCCTGCAACAGCACCCCGCTGGGCGCGGACGTGAAGGCCTCCTGGGAGGGCATCAAGGTCTTCGACATCAAGGACAAGGCCAACCCCCGTTACATCAAGTCCGTCGAGACGGCCTGCGGTTCACACACCCACACCCTGGTGCCGGGCAAGGACCGCAAGGCGGTCTACCTGTACGTCTCGTCGTACAGCCCGCGCGCCCAGTTCCCGGACTGCCAGCCGCCGCACGACTCGATCTCCATCGTGAAGGTGCCGCTGAAGAAGCCGACCGAGGCGGCCGTCGTCGCCACGCCGAACCTCTTCCCGGACGGCGGCTTCCCCGGCAGCCCGACCGGCTCGGCGACCACCGGATGCCACGACCTCACCGCCTACCCGTCGAAGGACCTGGCCGCCGGCGCGTGCATGGGCGACGGCATCCTGCTCGACATCAAGAACCGGGAGGCCCCCCGGGTGATCAACCGGGTGCGGGACGAGACCAACTTCGCGTTCTGGCACTCGGCCACCTTCAACAACGCCGGCACCAAGGTCGTCTTCACCGACGAGCTGGGTGGCGGCGGGGCCGCCACCTGCAACGAGGCGATCGGTCCGAACCGGGGCGCGGACGCCGTCTACGACATCAGCGGTCGCGGTGACGCCCGGACGATGACCTTCCGCAGTTACTACAAGATCCCCCGGAACAACGCCGACACCGAGAACTGCGTGGCGCACAACGGCTCGCTGATCCCGGTGCTCGGCAGGGACATCATGGTCCAGGCGTGGTACCAGGGCGGCATCTCGGTCTGGGACTTCACCGACTCGGCCAACCCGAAGGAGATCGCCTTCTGGGAGCGCGGCCCGCTCTCGGCCGACACCCTGGTCGGCGGTGGCACCTGGTCCGCGTACTACTACAACGGCCACATCTACTCCAACGACATGGTCAAGGGCCTGGACGTCCTGGAGCTGAACGACTGGCGCACCTGGACGGCCAAGCTGACCCGCTACCAGGAGCTCAACGTGCAGACCCAGCCCAGCTACCTGGGCTGGTAGGAACCGCGCACGACGGCCGGGTCCGGTCCCCCGCTCGCCGGAGGTCCGGGCCCGGTCGTCGGTTCGTGCTGTCGGTCACCAGGACCAGGGGTTGCCGGGCGAGGGGCCCGGTCCTGTGCCAACGTGACCAGACGTGACGCGTACCGCCCCGCTCGAGCCGGCCACCCGCTGGCGACCCCACCCCCTGGACCTGGTGGCGGTCGTCCTCGCCGGGCTCGGCGCGGCCTGCGCGCTGAGCGGGCTGCTGCCGCGCGCGGAGACGACCGCCACCCTGCACCGGATCCTGCCGCTGCTGCTCTTCCTCGGCACCGTGATCGTGCTCGCCGAGCTGACCGCCGTGGCCGGCGTCTTCGACGTGCTCGCCAGCCGGTTGGCGATCGTCTCCCGAGGCAGTTGGGCGGCGCTGTTCCTGCTCTGCGGCGGCCTGGCGACGCTGACCACCCTGGTGCTCAACCTCGACACCACCGCCGTGCTGCTCACTCCGGTGCTGCTCGCGTTGGCCCGGACCCTGCGGGTGCCCGCCGCGCCACTCGCGGTCACCACCGTCTGGTTGGCGAACACCGCGAGCCTGCTGTTACCGGTCTCCAACCTGACCAACCTGCTGGCCGCCGACCGGGTCGGGCTCGCGCCGCTGACCTACGCGAGCCGGATGGCGCTGCCGCAGGTCGCCGCCGTGGCGGTCACCATGGCGCTGCTGTGGTTCGGGTGGTGGCGGCGGGACCGGCCGGCCGGCGGGCGCTTCGTCCCACCGGCCCGGCACGTGCCGGCCGACCCGGTGCTGCACCGCACCGCGCTCGCCGGCTGCCTGATCTTCGTCGCCGGCATCCTCGCCGGCGTGGAGATCGGGCTCGCCTCCACCGTCGCGCTCGCGCTGGTGCTGGTCGGGTTCGTCGTGCGGTCCCCGGCCACGCTGCGCCCCGGGCTGGTCCCGCTGCGTCTGCTGCTCTTCGTCACCGGCCTCTTCCTGGTGGTGCAGACCGTCGGCCGGCACGGACTCGACGACCTGGTCGGCTACCTGCTCGGCGCCCACGGCGGCACGCTGGGCGCGCTGCGCGCCGGGGGCACCGGCGCCCTGCTGGCCAACGCGGTGAACAACCTGCCCGCCTACCTGGCCGGCGAGTCGGTCCTGCCGACGGTGGACCACACCCGCCTGCTGGCCCTGTTGATCGGCACCAACGTCGGCCCGCTGGCGGCCCCCTGGGCGTCACTGGCCACCCTGCTGTGGTTCGAGCGGTGCCGGGCGGCCTGGGTGTCCGTGCCGGTGCGGCGCTTCGTGCTGACCAGCACGCTGCTCGCGGTCACCGGCACGCTCGCCGCCGTCGGCGCGCTCGTGCTGGTCAGCTGAGCGCTCAGGCCCGGCGCACGGCGAGTTGCAGCTCGGTGACGCCCTTCTCCGGGGCGTCCGCGCAGTACTCCAGGTACACCTCCCGGGCGTACCCGTCGGCGCGGTAGCCGTTCTCGTCGACCCACCGGGCGAGCGCCTGCATGCTCGGCTCCACGTCCTCCATCGCGCCCTCGTGGATGACCGTCGCGGCGGTCCGTACCGCCGGCAGGTCCACGACCGCGACGTCGGCGACGGCGTCCGCGCCGACCGCGACGGCCACCCCGGCGTGCACCAGCACCGCGTCCCCGTCATCGCCGGGAGCGGGCTCGTACCAGGCGAGCGCCGGGCCGGTCGGCGTGATCCCGGCGGCGTCCAGCCGTCGGAACAGCTCCGGGTAGAGCGGCTGGATCACCGGGCCGATGTCGTGGCCCTGGTAGCTGGGCGCGACCGCGGCGAGCGCCGCGACGCGGACCGGCGGAATCTCCTTGAGTACGACGTCCTGGGTGGTCATCCGACCCTCCGACTCGATCGTCCGGAGCCTCGCCTCCACGGCGGCCAGCCGGGCGGTGTCCGCCGCCACCTGCGCCGCCAACTGGTGCCGGCGCAACCGCAGCATGCCGCGCAGCTCGGTAACGTCGACGGCGTCGTCGACGATCGCGCGCACCTGCTCGAGGGTGAGACCCAGGCCCTTGAGGGCGATCACCCGGTTGAGCCGGCGCAGCTGGTCGGCGCGGTAGGAGCGGTACCCGGTGTGCGGGTCGACGCTGGCCGGCCGCAGTAGGCCGATGCTGTCGTAGTGGCGCAGCATCCGCACCGACACCCGGCCGAATCTGGCGAAGTCTCCGATGGTGAACATGGTTCCCCCAGGCTCGTCCCTGACACCGTGTCAGAGTCAAGCCCGCGGCGCACCGTCGCTCACCGGCGGGCGGGGCGGGGGCCGACCAGTCGGCGGACCATCGGAGCGGCGTTCCACCTCGCCGCGCCGACCAGGTCACGGGCGTGTTCCAGGACGGTGTAGTCGGGTCGGGTGGACCCGTCGACGATGGCCCGGTCCAGGTCGTTGCCGCAGCGGCGGAGCACGCTGTCGAAGTCCCGACGGACCGGCTCCTGCAGGTCGTAGCCGAACGAGCGGTGCAGCCGCGCGAACAGCGGCTTGTACAGCCGGACCCGCTCGTGCAGGCCGGACGAGTACGACATCGGGTTCTTGCGGCGGCGGACGATGTAGTCGGGCAGCACGTCCGCGAACGCCCGCCGGACGATCCACTTCTCCTGTCCGGCGCGCAGCTTCAACTCCAGCGGCAGTCGCATCGCCAGCTCCACCACGCTGAGGTCGAGGAACGGCACGCGGGCCTCCACACCGTGTCCCATGGCCGTCCGGTCGACCCGTTGCAACTCGGTACGGCACAGGTTGCGGATCCGGTGCAGGAACAGCCGGCGGGCGGCGGCGGGGCCGACCTGGTGGTACATCGGGTACCCGCCGAACAGCTCGTCGGAGCCGTCGCCGGTGAGCACCACCTTGACGCCCAGGTCGCGTAGCCGCCGGAAGATCGGCACCGAGACGACGGCGTTGATGATGTCGCCGTACTCGGTCAACTCGGCGATCCGGATCGCCTCCCGGACGTCGGCGAGCCGGATGTCGCGCGGACGCAGCTCGACGACGACGTGCGGCACGTCGAGGTCGGCGGCGAGCCGCCGGGCGTACGCCACGTCCGGGCTGTCCGCCACGCCGACAGTCACCGCGACGCAGTCCGGGTGGATGTCGCGCACCTGGCGCAGGATCACCGAGCTGTCCAGACCGCCGGAGAGCACCACCCCGACGGTCAGGTCGGTCTCCACCCGCATCCGGATCGCGTCGCTGAGCGCGGCACGGACCAGCAACGCGGCCTCGTCCGGGTCGTCGACGACCGGCAGACCTTCGCCGATGGTGAGCAGGTCGACGTACGGGCCCAGCCGCACCGGCCCCTCGGCCCGCGCCCAGCCGTGGTGCCCCGGTGGCACCTCGACGATCGGCGCGCCGTGCCCGACCAGCGCCTTGACCTCGGAGGCGAGGTGCAGGCATCCCGGCCGGCGGGACCAGTACAGCGGTTTCACCCCGAGCGGGTCGCGGGCCAGGTAGGCCCGGCCGGTGGCCCGTTCGCCGACGACGAAGGCGTACTCGCCGCGCAGCCGGTTCACCGCCGCCTCGCCCCACCGCTCGAACGCGGCGAGCAGCACCTCGGTGTCGCCGTCGGTCCGGAAGACGTGCCCCAGGCGGGTCAGCTGCGCCCGCAGTTCGCGGTAGTTGAAGATCTCGCCGTTGAAGCAGAGCAGCCAGCGTTCGTCGGTCGACGTCCACGGCTGCACCGCCCGTTCCCGGTCGACGACCCGCAGCCGGCGGGTGCCGGCGAGCAGTCCGGTCTCGGAACGGGTCTCCGTCACCTCGCCGCGTGGGGCGAGGGCGGCGAGCATCCGCCGGAAGGTGGCCGGGTCGGCCTCGGGGCCGATGCTCAACGCGATGCCGCACATCGGCTCAGATCCCCATCTCGGCCTCGTACGCGCGCCGGAAACGCCGTCGGGCGCCGGGCGCGAGGCACAGGTGCCAGGCCTGCCCCTCGTCGATCACGTTGATCTCCCCGGACTCCTGCCGGGCCAGCAGCAGGTCGGCGAGGGTGTCGCGGGCGCCGAAACGCGCGAACCAGGCCAGCTCGACGTCGACCGAGTAGCCGAGGCAGTGCCCGCTGGGCAGCATCGCCGCGTACCCCAGGCGGCGCAGCCGGTACTGGTGCTCGGCGCTGCGGACCAGGCTGGTCACCCAGAGCGGCGGGGTGGCCGGCGGCGCGGCGGCGGCGAACTCCCGCCCGATGTCGTTGAGCAACGCCACGACCTCGCGCCGGGCGCGGCGGAACAGCAGCCCGGCGGTGTGCGGGGTGGCGTCCGGGCGGAGCCGGCGACGCAGCCCACGCGCGGCGCGGCCCAGCACCGTGGCGGGCTGCTCCTGGTAGCGGAAGCGCAGCAGGTCGCGCCGGCGCAGCCATTCCAGGTCGACCAGCTCCGCGCTGCCGTTGACCTGGTCGTCGGTGACGAACGTCGGCGCGTCCTGCCACCACAGCACGTCGATCCGGGAGAGCAGGTAGATCCGGACCAGCGCGGTCAGGTCCCGGGCCGAGGTGCGCTCGTTCGGTTGGTAGCGGGCCATCTCCAGCAGCAGCGTCTCGCGCGCGCCGAGCAGGCCCTGCGGCGTGGCGTCGAGCACCGCGGCCAGCGCCGGCTCCCGCAGCCGTTCGTCGATGAGCATCTGCCGGGCCCGGGTGCTCGGCGCGTCGGCGAGGGCGCCGACCTCGACCAGCAGCTCGGCGACGGCGGCCCGGTAGGCGGCCAGGTCCGGCGCGGTGGCGGGCATACGGCGGGCAGCGGTGCCGGAGGGCCGGCGGCGGGCCGGCGCGGTGGGTGACGGGGGCGAACCGGGCTGCTGTCCCGGGCTGCGGCTGGGCACTCGCATGACGGGGTCCCTTCTCCGGTCACGACATGGGGTGGTTCGCCCTGTAACACACCGTAATCGCCGGGACCGGAGCCGACCGAACAATCCTCCTATCTACCCCGAAGGGAGCGAACCGTCCGGTTGACGCCGGGTACGCAGGCGCGGCCGAGCACCCCAGCCGGGCAGCCGTGCGCGCCGGCCCAGTCAGGTGATCCACTCGGGTTTCGTGAAGTCGGGCCCTCCGGCTTACGGGATGGCCCAGTTTTCCCGGAAGCCGAGTCGATCACGTCGTTGTGCGGGTGGCTCGTGTCTGGGCGTCGTCAACAATCAACCCCACTCTCGATCGAGCCGGGCGGGACCGTCCTGGTCGACACGGGTCAGCGGGGTCACGGTTCGGCCTGTGCCGTCGTAGCTGCGGGCGCTGTCGAAGTCGCCAACGGGGCGCTGCCCACCGGTGACGGCCCGGGCCAGCCGGAGGTCCGCGTCGCGGAACCGCAGGGCCAGGCTCAGGTGCGGCACCCAGACGCCCGGCGCGTGCCACGGGCGGTGTCCCTCGGCCCCGGCGAGGACGTCCCACACGGCGGCGTGCAGCGAGGTCAGCTCCGGTGTGGGTCGCACCAGCCAGACCAGCGGCGCGCTGCCGTCGAGGACGACGACCCGGTCGAGGGTGACCGGCACCGGCAGCGCGGCGTCGAACAGCTCGGCCAGGCGGTGCTCGACCCCGGGAGGGAGGTCGTCGACGGCCGCGAGGGTGAGGTGCGGGCGGTTGGTCGGGTGGACGTTGCGGGCCAGGCTGGGCAACCCGACGGCGGCCAGACGGCTCCAGACCGCCCGGACCGCGACCTCCAGGCCGGGCGAGCACACCAGTTCCACGGTACGCACGGCTCCACGCTATCGGGACCGCCGTCAGAGCCAGCCGTTGTCCCGGGCGGTACGGACCGCCTCGGCCCGGTCCGTCGCGCCGAGCTTCTGCACGGCGGCGGAGAGATGGTTGCGCACGGTGCCGGCCGACAGGTGCACCCGCCGGGCGATCACCGCGACCGGTGCCCCCAACTCGGCCAGCCGCAGCGTCTCCAGTTCCCGTGGGGTGAGCGGGCACGGGGGCAGGGACAGCGCGTCGGCGGCCAGCGACGGGTCCACGTAGCGGCCGCCGGCGTGCACCCGGCGGATCACGTCGGCGAGCGCCCCGCCGGGCGAACCCTTCGGCAGGAACCCTCGGGCGCCGGCGGTCAGCGCCTGACGCAGGTGGCCGGGACGACCGTGTCCGGTCAGCACGACCACCGCGCACCCGGGTCGGACCCGGGTCAGCTCGGCGGCGACCGCGATGCCGTCCAGACCGGGCATCTCCAGGTCCACCACCGCCACGTCCGGGCGGTGCGCCAGCGTCGCGCTGACCGCCGCCGGCCCGTCCGCCGCGTGGGCCACCACCTCGATGTCCGGCTCCAGGTCGAGCAGCGCGGCGACGGCGACCCGGATCAGGTCCTCGTCGTCGGCGAGCAGGACGCGGATCACGACGCCACCGGCACGGTGGCCTCGAGGGTGAAGACCGCGCCCTCGCGGCGCACCCGCAGCTCGCCACCGGCAACGGCGAGCCGGTCGGCCAGCCCGCGCAGACCGTGACTGTGCGCGTCGGGGTCGCCGCCGTCGGCGCCGTCGTTGGCGACAGTCATCCTGGCCACGTCGTCCTCCCGCTCGATGCGGATCCGGCACCAGTCGGCCCGGCTGTGCCGCAGCACGTTGGTGCCGGCCTCACGCACCACCGCCGCCAACTCGATCGCGGCGCTCTGCGGCAGGTCCGGTGGTGGCGGCAGGACGATGCACCGCACCCCGCAGGAGCGCAGCACCCCCGCCACCGCGGCGAGCTGCTCGTCGAGGTCGACAACCCGGTAGCCGTGCACGGTCTCCCGTACCTCAGTCAGCGCGGACGCGGCCAACCGTTGCGCCTCGGCGGCTTCCCGCCCGGCCCGCTCCGAATCGACAGGGGCGAGCCGGGCAGCGAGTTCGGCCTTCAACGCGATCACCGTGAGGCTGTGCCCCAGCACGTCGTGCACGTCCCGGGCGAAGCGCAGCCGTTCCTCGACCGCGACCAGCCTGGCCTGCGCGGCCTGACCCTGCCGGGCCTCCACCAACAAGTCCCAGAACCAGACCTGGAACCCGTTGACGGCCGCGACGGCCACGCCGATCCCACCGGTCACCGCGAGGTGACGCGGGACGGAACCGCCGGTCCACCAGGCCACCGACACCGACACCAGCAACACACCGCCGGCCACCGCCAGCGCGGCCGGCAACCGCACCAGCAGTGGTGTCATGCCGATCAGCGCCGCACCGAGCCAGGCCCAGGTCGGCCACCTGCCGGCCGCCACCGGGCCCACCAGCGGCACGGTCAGCACCGCCACCGCGGCCAGGCCCCACTCGGCGCGACGCCGCCAATGCGGGTCGAGCCACGGCGTCACGGCCGCGTACAGCACAGCGGTCTGCGCGATCACGAAGCCGAGGATGCCGACCGCGCCGAGCACCACCCGGCCCCGGTCCGGCTCGCGGCTCAGGCCGACCGCCGGCAGGAGGACGCACGCACAGACACCGGTGGCCAGCGACACCAGCGTCGCCTGCCGGGCACGGCGCAGCCGGCGGTCCGCCCGGGGAGTCACCGCCTCGCTTGCCACGCACCGATCCTAGGACCGCCGCACGCCCGGTCCACCCTGCGGAACGTCACGGTTGGACCGTGCGGCCCGCACGGTTTTCCGATGACGGACGCGTCTGCCCCAGCACCGCCAGCACCGGCAGGGTCGAGGCATGGACAACACACGGATGTACGCGGACACCGCTCTCGCCGTACCGTCACCCGCGCCCCTGCCCACCGACCAGGCGGCGGCGCCCACCCGCGCGGCACGTCCCAGCAACAGACGACGGCTGCTGTGGCACCTCGGCGAGATGGCGCTGGCCATGGTCGCCGGGATGCTGCTGCTCGGCCCACTCTGCGACACGGTCGGCGGCGCGCTGGGGCTCGCCGCGGCGCTGGCCCGTCCGGACGTGGCCGCGCTGGTGATGGCCACCACCATGACCGTCGGGATGACGGTGTGGATGCGCTACCGGGCACACCGGTGGCGTGGGGTCGGCGAGATGGCCGCCGCGATGTACGTTCCGTTCCTGCTGCTGCTCGTACCCTATGAGGTTGGCCTTCTCGACGGTGACACGCTGCTGCTCGGCGGTCACCTGCTGATGGTCCCGGCGATGGTGCTGGTGGCGGTACGCCACCGGCACGAGACGCCGGCGGTGGTGCGCCGGCACCCGGCCGTGGTGGCGCTCGCCCGCCGCTGGCCCACCGGGCTGGCGCTGCTGATGACCGTCGACATGTGGGTGGACCCGAGGGTGCTCAGCCCGTGGACGATGCTGGTCCTGCCCGCCGGGTACCTGCTGATCGGCGTGGTCCGACGAACGCTGCGCGGGCCGGGCGTGCTCGCCACCCAACTCGTCGGTCTGGCCGTCTGGGTCACCGTGACGGTTGTCGCGGTCGCGACCGGTGGGCGGGTCGCCGCCTGGTTGGTGGCGGTGGGCTGGCTGGCGCACGCCCTGTGGGATCTCGTCCACCACCGTCGGAACGGGGTCGTGCCGCGCGCCTACGCCGAGTGGTGTGGGGTGCTCGACCTGACGCTCGCCGGGGGCATGATCCTGGCCATCCTGAGCGTCGACGCCTGAGGGGAACGGGGGCGCGCCGCTCTTGTGCCGGTCGGCGCAACGGCCCGGACGGCGTGATGAAAGGCTTGACCCATGAGTTCCGCACCCGCGCAGCACGACGCACCGACTGACGCCATCCCCGCCGACACCGACGAGGTGAGCGCGTTCACCGAGCTGGGGCTGCGCACCGAGCTGCTGGGCGCGCTCGCCAGCCTCGGCTACGAGGAGCCGACCCCGATCCAGCGGGAGGCGATCCCGCCGCTGCTCGCGGGTCGGGACCTGCTGGGCCAGGCGGCCACCGGCACCGGCAAGACGGCCGCGTTCGCGCTGCCGCTGCTCAACCTCATGGCGGCCCAGCGCCGGGGCGGCGACCCGGTCGCGCTGGTGCTGGTGCCGACCCGGGAGTTGGCGGTGCAGGTCTCCGAGGCGTTCCACCGCTACGGCAAGGACCTGGGCGCCCGGGTGCTGCCGATCTACGGTGGGCAGCCCATCGGGCGGCAGCTACGGGCGCTGGACGCCGGTGTCGACGTGGTGGTGGCCACCCCGGGCCGGGCGCTCGACCACATCGCCCGGGGCACCCTGCGCCTCGGTGGGCTGGCCACCGTCGTGCTCGACGAGGCGGACGAGATGCTCGACATGGGGTTCGCCGAGGACATCGAGGCGATCCTGGAGCACGCTCCGCAGCAGCGTCAGACGGTCCTCTTCTCGGCCACCATGCCCTCGCGCATCGACGGGATGGCCCGCCAGCACCTGCGGGAGCCGGTCCGGATCGAGATCGGCCGGGAGCAACCGGTCGCCGGCGAGGCGCCCCGGGTGCGGCAGAGCGCGTACATCGTGACGCGGGCGCACAAGCCGGCCGCGTTGGGCCGGGTGTTGGACGTGGAGTCCCCGACCGCCGCCATCGTGTTCTGTCGCAGCCGGGAGGAGGTCGACCGGCTCACCGAGACGATGAACGGCCGGGGCTACCGCTCGGAGGCGCTGCACGGCGGCATGAGCCAGGAGCAGCGTGACCGGGTCATGGGCCGGCTGCGGGCGGGCACCGCCGACCTGCTGGTGGCCACCGACGTGGCGGCCCGCGGGCTGGACGTCGAGCAGTTGACCCACGTCGTGAACTACGACGTGCCGTCCGCCCCGGAGTCGTACGTGCACCGGATCGGCCGGGTGGGCCGGGCCGGGCGCGAGGGGGTGGCGATCACCCTGGCCGAACCGCGCGAGCACCGGATGCTCAAGACCATCGAGCGGGTGACCGGCCAGCGAATCACCATCGACAAGATCCCCACCGTCGCCGACATGCGCACCCGCCGGCTGGAGCTGACCCAGGGCGCGCTGCGGGAGAGCCTGCTGGAGGACGACCTCGACCCGTACCGGGTGATCGTGGAGACGCTGACCGACGAGTTCGACCTGATGGAGGTCGCCCTCGCCGCCGTGAAGCTGGCCCACGAGGTGACGTCGCCGGGCTCCGACGACGAGGAGGAGATCCCGCAGGTACCGGTCCGCGGTCCGCGCGAGGGTCGGCCGGACACCGGCGGCCGGGGCGGCGACCGGCGCGGCGGGGGGCGGCCACGCTCGGGCGGCGGCAACACCGTGCAGGTCTTCGTCGGCCTGGGCCGGCGCGCCGGGGTGCGCCCGCAGGACCTGGTGGGCGCTATCACCGGCGAGACCGGGATCCGTGGTCGGGACATCGGCTCGATCGAGATCGCCGACCGGTTCTCGCTGGTGGAGGTGCCGCAGGGGGTGGCCGACGAGGTGATCTCCGGACTGCGCGGCAGCACGATCAAGGGCCGCAAGGCCACGGTGCGCCGCGACCGCGGACGCGACGAGCGCTGACGCGCCGCCGGCGACCGGGAGGCGCCCGGTCGCCGACGGCCCGGGTCAGAAGGCGTACGGGCCGAAGCGCCCCCACGCCACCACGGCGGCGAGCACGAGCAGCACGCTGCACATGATCACGCCCTGGGTCTCCAGCTGCCGCTCCTGGGGCGTCTCGCGCCTCGCCCGGTCGCGCAGGTGCACGAGGATGGCGCCGATCATGACGATGACCAGGCCGACGGCCGCGAGCGGGGTCAGCACCGTGGCGATGCCGGTGAGCGGGGGCAGCACCAACCCGATCGCACCCAGCACCTCGACCGCGCCAAGCGCCTTGACCTGTGACAACGGGACCGGGTCGACCCACTTCATCCGGTCGCGCAGCTTCTCCTTGGGCTGGGTCAGCTTGGCCAGACCGGCGCCGGCGAAGATGACGGCGAGCAGGATCTGAATGATCCAGAGCACCAGGTTCACGGGCTTCCTCCAGGGGCGTCCGCCTCGCGGCGGAAAGATCGTTGAAGGTTCACGCGAACAGTAGCCGCTATGGGCGTACGTCAATGACCCCCGCCGTCCGGCGGGACGGCGGGGGTCATTGGTTCGGGGCGTCAGGCGGTGGCGAGAGCCGGACCGTCGAGCGCCTCGACGTCGGCCGGGCGCAGCGCCAGGGCGAGCACGTCGGCCACGTCGGCCAGGGTGTGCACGGTCAGCGCCGCGCGCACCTCGTCCGGCAGGTCGTCCAGGTCCGGCTCGTTGCGGGCCGGGATGATGACCTCGGTGAGGCCGGCCCGGTGCGCGGCGAGCAGCTTCTGCTTCACCCCGCCGATCGGCAGCACCCGGCCGGACAGGGTCACCTCGCCGGTCATCCCGAACTCGGGTCGGACCGGCCGACCGGTGACCAGCGACGCCAGGGCCGTGACCATGGTGATGCCGGCGCTCGGGCCGTCCTTGGGCACCGCGCCCGCCGGGAAGTGGACGTGGATCCGCCGCCCGGCCAGGGCGTTCGGGTCGATGCCGAACCGTCGCCCGTTCGAGCGCAGGTACGACAGGGCGATGTGCGCCGACTCCTTCATCACGTCACCGAGCTGACCGGTCAGGGTCAGCCCCGGCTCGCCCTCCATGCTCGTCGCCTCGATGAAGAGCACGTCCCCACCGGCGCCGGTCACGGCCAGGCCGGTCGCCACGCCGGGCACCGCGGTGCGCTCGGCCGACTCCGGGGTGAACTTCGGCCGCCCCAGGTAGCGGGCGAGGTTGTCGCGATCGACGCGGACCGGGGTCGGGTCGGTCGCCAGCTCCACCGCCACCTTGCGCAGGATCTTGGCCAGGCCGCGTTCGAGCTGCCGGACGCCGGCCTCCCGGGTGTACTCGCCGGCGATCAGCGCGAGCGCCCCGTCGGCGACGCCCACCTCGTCGGCGGTCAGCCCGGCCCGCTCCCGCTGCCGGGGCAGCAGGTGGTCGCGGGCGATGGCGACCTTCTCGTCCTCGGTGTACCCGTCCAGCATGACCAGCTCCATCCGGTCCAGCAGCGGGCCGGGGATGGACTCCACCACGTTGGCGGTGGCCAGGAAGAGCACGTCGGACAGGTCCAGGTCGACCTCCAGGTAGTGGTCCCGGAAGGTGTGGTTCTGGGCCGGGTCGAGCACCTCCAGCAGGGCGGCGGCCGGGTCGCCGGCGTAGCCGGCGGCCAGCTTGTCCACCTCGTCGAGGAGCACGACCGGGTTCATCGAACCGGCCTCGCGCAGGGCGCGGACGATCCGGCCGGGCAGGGCGCCCACGTAGGTGCGCCGGTGACCCCGGATCTCCGCCTCGTCCCGGACGCCGCCGAGCGAGACCCGGACGAAGTTGCGCCCGAGCGCCCGCGCCACGGACTCGCCGAGGCTGGTCTTGCCCACGCCGGGAGGGCCGGCGAGGGCGAGCACCGCGCCGGAGCCGCGACCGCCGACCACGCCGAGGTTGCGCTCGGCGCGCCGGTTGCGCACGGCCAGGTACTCCAGGATGCGGTCCTTCACGTCGGCCAGGCCGGCGTGGTCGGCGTCGAGCACCGCCCGGGCCGCGGCCAGGTCCGTGTTGTCCTGGGTACGCGTGCCCCACGGCATCTCGAGCACGGTGTCCAGCCAGGTGCGAATCCAACCCGCCTCCGGGGAGGCGTCACTGGCGCGCTCCAGCTTGCCGACCTCGCGCAGGGCCGCGTCGCGGACCTTCTCCGGCAGCTCGGCGGACTCCACCCGGGACCGGTAGTCGGCGGAGCCGTCCGGCTCGTCCTCGCCCAGCTCCTTACGGATCGCGGCGAGCTGCTGGCGCAGCAGGAACTCCCGCTGCGACTTCTCCAGCCCCTCGCGGACGTCGCTGTTGATCTGCTCGGTGACCTCCTGCTCGGCCAGGTAGTCCTTCACCCAGCCGACCAGCAGCTCCAGTCGGGAGGTGACGTCCGGCGCGGCGAGCAGTTCGGTCTTCTGCTCCAGCGTCAGCCAGGGCGCGTAACCGGCCGAGTCGGCCAGCTCGGAGAGGTCGGTCATCCGCTCCACCGCGTCGATGACCTGCCAGGCGCCGCGCTGTTGGAGCACGGAGGTCACCAGGGCGCGGTACTCGCGGGCGAGTTCGCGGGCCTTGCCGGCGTAGGCGGGTTCGTCGAGTTCGGTCGCCTCGACCCAGAGCGCGGCGCCGGGGCCGGGCACACCGGAACCGATCCGGGCCCGGGACAGGCCACGGATGACGGCGGCGGGCTCGCCCTCGGGGAGCCGGCCGACCTTCTCGATGGTGGCGATGACGCCGACCGGGCCGTACTCGCCGTCGATGCGCGGCACGGCCAGCAGCTTGCGGTCGCCGGTCGCGCGGGCCGCGTCGACAGCGGCCTGGGTTGTCGGGTCGAGGGTCACCGGAATGACCATGCCGGGCAGCAGCACGGCGTCCGTCAGGGGAAGTACCGGAAGAGTTGCCATCGAACACCTACCATCGCATTGGGTTGAGCGTGTCTGACTCAAGTAACAAAGCGTTCCCCTTGTTCCGCCCTGTGACCCAGACCACTCCCCCACAGCCCGGCGGGTCGCCCGCCGGCGCGGGCGACCCGCCGGGACCACCTCAGGTGAGCTTGCTCTTCACCGTGTTGACCACCGAGCCGGCCACGCCCGGGTTGGTGCCGTACAGCCGAGGGTCACCCGGGGGCAGCACCGGCTCCGGTGCGTTCGCGCGCGGAGCGTCGTCGTAGCGGAACTCGCCCTTGCCGTCCGGCGCGGGCCCGGACGCCCAGCGCCCCTCGGCGGCGTCGGTGCCGGACGAGAAGCCCAGGTAGGTGTAGCCGTACTCCTCGGTGAGGTCACCGGGGTCCGGGAACGCCTCGGGCACCGGCATGTCCTCCAGCCCGTCCTCCCTGAGCTGTTCGATCGCCGCCAGCCACATGTTCTGGTGCATGGTGTCGCGGGCCAGCAGGAAGCGCAGCATCTGCTTGACGCCCGGGTCGTCGGTCATGTGGAACAGGCGGGCGACCTGCAGCCGGCCCTGCGCCTCGGCTGTCACGTTCAGCTGGAAGTCGGCGAGCAGGTTCCCGCTCGCGGTGACGTACGCGCCGTTCCACGGCACCCCGCTGGAGTCGGCCGGCAACGCCCCGGCGCCGCCGTGGATGAAGTGCGCCGGGTTCGACCCGGCGTAGGTGGCCGCCCCGCCGGGATCCTCCGCGATGCCCTCCGACAGCGACAGCGGCGCGCTGTCCAGCAGGCGGGTGATCATCGTGCAGATCATCTCGACGTGACCCAACTCCTCGGTGCCGACGTCGAGCAGCAGATCCTTGTACTTGCCGGGCAGCCGGCAGTTCCAGCCCTGGAAGAGGTACTGGTTGGCGACTGTCATCTCGCCCCACTTGCCGCCCAGGACCTCCTGCAACCGGCGGGCGAAGGCGGCGTCCGGGCCGTCCGGTTTGGCCTCGAACTGTAGATCCTTGACATGACTGAACACGGGGCCTCCTACGGGCATCGACAACGGGTCGACACAGCTGTCCCCGTCCTGCTGACCCGGTGGGGTCAACCCCTGGCCCGCCCGGGTCAGCCCGTCGGGCGGACCACCGGAAAGAGCACCTCCACCGCGAGACCACGTGGCCGCAGCCGGTGCACCCGCAGCGTTCCGCCGTCGGCCGCGACGAGCCGCCGGACGATCCACAGGCCGAGCCCCGACATCCCGACCGCCGGCGCCGGGCGGCGCAGCGCGGCCAGCAGCGCGTCGTCCACCCGGCCCTCGTCGGTCACCAGGACGCTCAGATCGCCACCCCGCACCGTGGCGTAGAGGCCGACCTGGCCCTGCGGCGGGCCGTGCCGCAGCGCGTTCTCGACCAGGTTCACCAGCACCTGCCGGGTCCGCCCGGCGGGCACCGGGCAGGAGACCGCGCGCCGGGTGGCCCGCGCACGTCGGCGATCGACAGGCACCAGCGCGGCGGCCTCACGCAGGATGCCGGCGAGCGGCACCGACGGCTCCGGCCGCGGGGCCAGCATCAGCGCACCGGCGCCGGCGGTCGCGCCGCGCAGCAGACCCTGCAGGTGAACGGCCTGGTCCCGGGCCAGTTCGATGATCGCCCGCTGGTCGTCGCCGGTCAGGTCGCGGTGCCTGTCGGCCAGCGCGCAGGTCAGGGCGCTCAGGGTGCTGACCGGCGTCCGGAACTCGTGGCAGAGCACCCGCAGCAACAGCTCGGAGTCGGCCGCCGACGGTCGCGCCTCACCGGGCACCGGCTCCATCCGGCGCGATCCGCGCAGCAGGCCCTGCAGACGGTGCCGCACGCGCATCCGCCGACTCCTCTCATTCGGGGCGTAGCCGCATAATCGGTACCCGCTGGGGAACGGCGCAGACATGCCGGGAGCCTCCACCTTGCGCCTCGTCGTCGTGGACGATCACCCCCTCTTCGTCCGTGGCCTGGAGTTGCTGCTCCCGATCACCACCGACGGTCGCGCCCAGGTGGTCGCCTCGACGGGTGACGCCGCCGCGGCAGCGGCAGTGGTCACCCGCTGCCTGCCCGACCTGGTCCTGGTCGACCTGCACATGCCTGCCCCGGGTGGCATCCGGGCGGTCTCCGCGATCCGGCGGACCACCCCCCGGGTACGCGTGGTCGCGATGTCCGGCTCCACCGAACCGGCGCCGGCGCTGGAGGCGCTGCGCGCCGGCGCCGAGGGGTTCCTGCCGAAGACCAGTGAGCCGGAGGAGCTGCTGCCCCCGCTGCTGGCCGTCCTCGACGGCTGGGCGGTCCTTCCGGCCGCGCTGCTACGCGCCATGCTGCGGCCCACGCACGCCGCGGCGGTCGATCTGGACGGTGAGGAACGCCGGCTGCTGAGGGCGATCGCGGCCGGTCGGCACACCGTGGACATCGCCGAAGAACTGCACGTCTCGGAGCGGACAGTGAAACGGATGACCGCCGCCCTGCTGCGAAAGTTACGGGTTTCCAACCGGGCGGAGGCCGCCGCCGTGGCCGGTCACAGCGGCCTGCTCACCGAATGAGGTCGCTTCATCGCGCTGATTCGCCGTTTTGCTCGGTAACGAAATCGCGACGCGCGGCAGGAATGAACGCATATTGTTGCGGATTACCGGGGTGATAGGTCAGACTTTGGACACATCCCGCCGCACACAGGGAGTAATCGGCAATGGCGAGAAAAGTAATCACGGTCCTGACCGACGACCTCGACGGTGGGAAGGCCGACCGGACGGTGGAGTTCAGCCTCGACGGCGTGTCCTACACGATCGACGTATCGGACGAGAATGCCGGTGTCCTGCGCAAGGCGCTGGACCCGTACATCAATGCGGGCCGGCGGATCGGACGCGGCCCGGTGGAGAGCGCCCGCTCGCTGCGACGGCCGGGGCGACCCGGCGGCGCCGGAATGGATCGGGAGCAGAACCGGGCCATCCGGGAATGGGCCGTCAAGAACGGCTACAAAATCTCCGAGCGGGGCCGGATCCCGGTCGAGGTCGTCGAGGCGTACAAGAGCCGCTGACAGCGCGGAACGACGAGGGGTCCCGCCGGAGACGGCGGGACCCCTCGTCGCGTCGGCACCCGCTGACGACGCGGCGGTCGGCCACCCGGACGAGCCCGGGTGACCGACCGCCGTCGTGCGGATGGGTCAGTTGACGTCGATGCGCACCGAGTCGAAGGCGGGGGTCTGGTTGGCCCGCTCCATCATCGGCAGTCGGTGCGACCCGTCACCGGCCCACACCGAGCACTGGGCGGTCCCGGACTCCGGCAGACCCGGCACCTGGATGGTCACCTCGTCGGGCTGGGCCGAACCGCGACCGTCCTCGGTGGCCACGAAGAACGCGGGCACCTCCTGCGGCTCCGGCGGCGCGGTCAGGCTGTCCAGCATCCGGCAGGCGGTGTGGAAGTGACCACGAACCAGGCCCTGGTCGTTGAGCAGCGAGCTCTCCACGTAGTAGCCGCCCTGACCGGCGGGCAGGAACCGGTCCCGGACCAGGTTGCGGGTGCTGACCCGAAGGGTGAAGGGCTGGTTCTGGCCGACCTGCTCGGGGAACTGGGTGATCAGCAGGGACGGGTTGTTGGCCGCCGCGCCCACCTCGCCGAACTCGGTGCTCACACAGCGGTTGCCGTTCTGGAAACCGTCGTGCGGCTGGAGGCGGCTCTCGTCACAGTCATTGGCCAGCACGCCGAGCCCGGAGCCGGGCGCGGTCCCGCCGTTGTTTCCACCGTTGTTGCCGCCGCCAGGGGTGGTGGTGGGGCTGGTGGTGCCGCCACCGTTGTTGCCGCCGGTCGGCCGCACCTGGCACTCGGCCAGCTGCGCGAGACCCTGCGGACGGGGGCCGACCCGGTCGATGGCGGTGGTGATCCGGTCCAGCACGGCGCGCCGCTTGCCGGCCAACGGCTGCAGGATCGCGTTGCGGATGAACGCGTCACCCTTGTTGCCCTCGGCGGCGAGTCGGCGGTCCGCCTCGGCGATCTGGGCCTGCAACTGCGCGAGATTGCGGTCCACCTCGGCCCGCGCCCGCTCCGGCACCTGCGGCAACTGGGCCGCCACGTCCGGGCAGGCGATGGCGGTGCCGGTACCGACGGTGCCGTCCCTGCCGTCCTCACACTCGGGGACCGACTGCTGCCCGTCACCCCAGTGGTTACGCACCCACCGACCGTTCTGCCAGGTCCGGCTGGTCGAACCGCCGCCGCTCGGCGCGGTGGCGCCCGGGCTCGGTTCCACGCACTGCCCAGCGGCCGGACGTGGCTTATTGGTCCGCCGGTCCTGGGCCGACGAAATCTGGGTCACGGCGACAACTCCGCCGAAGACAGCGAGCGTGCCGACAACTGCCAGCAGACGCTTGCTCCGTGCGTTGCCGGATGACCGGCGCGCCCGTGTGGACCTGCGCATCGAATTGCTCTCCTTCTCGATCCGGTAGTGGATTCCTGCCCTCGGCGGACCGACGGATGTGAGATGGCATGCCGCGATGGCACCCCACCAAGACGTACCCGGTAATGCGTCGATGGCCGACGATGCCCTTTCCGCACCGTCTCCCGCGTCCGGCCGGACGCGGATGGTGAGATCCTGTTCATTCGCGCAGGAGTACGGGCCGGCGACGGGGAAGGTTCAACCGACTCACAGGAAATTGCCGCGATCCCGCGCGGCGCCGGTGTGCGGTGGTCTTCAGCAGGTGAAACGGACGCCGGTCAGTCGGCGCAGAGGTGGTCGAAGGCGAATCCGCCCACCAGTTCGTCACGGCGCCGACCCAGGTCGGCGATCTGCGCCGTCAACTCGGCGCGCGGCAACAGGTCCCCGGTCACCGACCCGCGCAACCGCTCGCCGACGGCGACCGTGGCGAGGTCCTCGGCCAGCCGGGCGGCGTCGATGCCGCACGAGAAGCGCTGCTCCGTCACCGAGACCCGCTCGACGAGGCACGCGTCGGGGCGTACCTGCGCCCAACTCCACCCCTGCGCCGGCCCGTCCGCCCACCGCACGTGTAGGCCGCGCACGATCGGGTCACTGATCCGTCCGGCGACGTACGCCTCGACCGCCGCCGCGCGAGCCAGCGCGCCGAGATCGTTGACCGGCCCGGTGCGACCGTCCGGCAGTCGACCGAGGATGTCCCGGAAGCCCACCGGCGCCGGGTCCTCGCCGGCGCCGCCGGCGGCGTAGGCGCGCGCGTCGAGGACGTACTCCACCAGCCGGCGGCCGTGCTCGGCGGCCCGCAGGGCCGACGAGCCGATCCGCAGCACGGGCAGGCCGACGGCCGCGCCCACCGCGTCGGTCAGTCGCTGCACCCGCTGCTCGGCCGAGCCGGGGGCCGGAACCGGACCGATCTGCACGGCGACGACGGGCCGACCGGTGTCGGCGGCGTAGACCACGACGTCGAAGGTGGCGCGGCTGGCCGAACTCCACTGGCTGCCGGTGACACCCGGCGGTCGGCCCTGGACCAGGTCACTGAGCCGGCGGGCCGCGACGACCCGGTGGCCGGCGCGTTCCAGCGGGGCGTCGCGCCCCGCGTCGGCGGGCGCCGCCCGCAGCCAGCCGCGGCCGTCGCTGCCGGTGCTCGTCATCTGCCTGATCCATCCGCCGGTCGGTGAGCCGGGCCGAGTCTAGGTGGTCGATCATGGGCCGCCGCGCTGGGGTGTGATCGATGTCACACTCAGCCGACGTTCCAGGGGTGGCCGCCGGGTGTATCCAGCGATCGCCGGTACCGGGCCGGCCCGGAGGTGACCATGTCGCGACAGCAGTTCGGCTTTCTCGCCGGGTTCCTCGCCGTGGCGGTCTGGGCGCTCGCCGGCGTCGGCGTCGCCGCCCTCGCCGTGCTCGCCGGCCTGCTCGGCTGGCTGGTCGTCCGGGTGCTCGACGGCGACCTCGCGGTGACCGGCCTCGGCGACCGTCGCGCCGACCCGCGGCGACGCCGATGACCACCCGACCGTCCACCGGGACGGGGCCCGGCCCGGCCGCCCCGACGACCGGTTCGCGACGAGACCCGCCCGACGCGGTTGACGTCGCACGGATCGCGGCCCGCGCGGCGAGCCTCGTGCCGGGCGTGTCCGTCGTCCGTCCGGCGGCGGTCCGCGTGGACGACCGGACCGTCGGACTCGACCTGCACCTGATCACCTGGTACGGACACAGCGTGCCGACGATCGCCGAGACCGTCCGGACGGTGGTCGCCGAGCAGGTCGCCGCCGACACCGGCCTCACCGTGGCGGTGGTGACGGTCACCGTCGACGACCTGCTCGTCCCCGGCGTCGACGTCTCCGGCGCCCTGGGCGTCCGCCCCGAGGACGGGTGAGATGCGCAGCGTCAACCGGATCGCCACCGTGCTGCTGGCCGTCGCCGGGCTCGTCGGCGGGGCGCTGGTGGCCCTCCAGGCGCTGCTGCGCGCCCTGGACCGGCCGGCCCCCGTCGACACCGGCGGCTGGCTCGACGCGCTGACCGACACCCGGTGGCACGACCCGGTGGTGCGGGCGGTGGCCGGCGCGGGCCTGCTGGCCGGCCTGGTCATCCTGGTCGCCCAGCTACGCCGGTGGCGCCCGGTACGGCTGCGCGCCGACGACCGGGACGGCTGGCACCTGCACCGGCGCTGCGTGGAACGCCGGCTCGCCGACGCCGCCCGCGCGGTGCCGGGCGTCCGCCACGCCCGGGTCCAGGTCGGTCGGCGCGACGGCCGGTGGCAGCCCCGGGTCCGCGCGACGGGCGATCCGGCCGCCCGCGCGGAGGTCGAGTTCGCGGTACGGCGGGAACTGCACCGCCTGACCGCGCCGCGTCCCGGCCGGATCGACGTCCGGCTGCTGCCCTCGCGGCGGCCGGCATGACCAACGCCGGGCACCGCCTGCTGTGGACCGTCGTCGCGCTGCTGCTGGTGGCGGCCAGCGCGACGGCGCTGGCGGCCGGCGCCGGCACGCTGCCCGGCGTCGATCCCACCACGGCGCTGCTCAGCCCCGGGCTGGTCGCGCGATGGCGGACCAGCACCCCGTGGGGCACCCTGGCCGTCGGGGTCGCCGGAGCGCTCGTCGCCCTGGCCGGGCAGCGGCTGCTGGCCCGGGAGCTGCGGCGGCCCGGTGGCGCGCTGCGGGGCACGCTGAGCCGTCCCGGCCGGCGTCCGGGCCGGACCAGACTCGCCGCCGAGGTCCTCACCGACGCGCTGGTCCGCGACCTGACCGCCGATCCCGGTGTCCGTCGGGCACGCGTGGTGCTCACCGGCGCGCCACCGCACCCCGGCCTGTGGATCAGGGTGGACCTGACCGCCGACGCCCCGCCCGCCGGCGTTCGCGACCACGTGCGCGCGGCGGTTCGCCGGTTCGCCGCGACGACCGAGTGCCGGCCCGCCCACCTCGACGTGACAGCGCGCATCGAGCCCGGCCACCGGTGACCCGGGCGGCGACGACCCGGTCCGCCCGGCGCAACCGTGGGCTCAGCCGGCGGTCCGGCCGCGACGGGCGGACAGCACGCTGGCGCCGATGGCGACCACCAGGGTCAGCACCACCACCGCGAGGGTCAGCCACACCGGCAGCTTGCCCACCGGCGTCTCGGCGAGGATGAGTTTCAGCCCGGCGAAGGCCAGCAGCAGCGCGAGCCCGTACCGCAGGTAGCCGCCGAATCCCGGGCGGGCCGACGGCCGTCGGCAGCAGCCCTCCCCGGGGGGTCGAACGTCCCGAGCGGACGCGTCGGTGGGCCCTGCCGGGCCGGGGTGCCGGGAGCGTCCACTGGAGATGCCACCGGGAAGCGCGGTGCGACGCAGAGAAGGGACGTGGACACCATGACCGCGACGATCGACCGGGTCACCGCAGAGCAGACCACCGCGACGACCGAGACCCCCCGCCAGCGGGCCGTCCGGTACCTCCTGGCCGGCACCCGACTGGCGCTCGGCTGGATCTTCCTCTGGGCGTTCCTCGACAAGTTGTTCGGCCTCGGGATCGCCACCGAGTCGAAGAACGCCTGGATCAACGGGGGCAGCCCCACCCGGGGATTCCTGACCTTCGGCGTGCAGGGTCCGTTCACGGACCTCTACGCCGCGATCGCCGGCGCCACCTGGGCCGACTGGCTCTTCATGGCCGGCCTGGTCGGTATCGGTGTCGCCCTGCTGCTCGGCATCGGCGTACGGGTCGCCGCCGTCACCGGTGGGCTGCTGCTGGTCCTGATGTGGACCGCCGTGCTGCCTCCGGAGAACAACCCGGTCGTGGACGACCACCTGGTCTACACCGCCGTGCTGGCGGTTCTGGCGCTGGTCGACGCCGGAGACACCTGGGGCTTCGGTCGGGTGTGGGCGCGGGTGCCGATCGTGCGGCGGCTGCCCTGGCTCCGCTGACGCGTCGTACCTCCCCCCGGCGGGCGGCACCGGTCTCGGTGCCGCCCGCCGGGCCGTGTCGCGCCGCTGGTCGCCCACCCGCGGGACCCCGTCGCCGAGCGCGACCGGGTGGTGCCGCCGTCCATCGGTGAGGTGCGATCCGGCAGGATCGGGGGTGACCGGACACATCACCCGAACGGCAGGAGAACCCGCATGAGTCAGGCAGCAGGCGCCGGATCCGGCAAGCCCGAGGTCGGTCCGATCGAGGGCGCGCCGCCGGCGGACCTCGTGATCGAGGACATCACCGTGGGCGACGGCCCGCAGGCCGAGGCGGGTCAGCTGGTCAGCGTGCACTACGTCGGCGTCTCGCACTCCACCGGCGGCGAGTTCGACTCCTCCTGGAACCGGGGCCAGGCGTTCGAGTTCCCGCTCGGCGGCGGTCAGGTCATCGCCGGCTGGGACCGGGGCGTGGTCGGCATGCGCGTCGGTGGCCGGCGCCGCCTCACCATCCCGCCGCACCTGGGCTACGGCGACCGGGGCGCGGCGGGCGTGATCGCGCCCGGCGAGACCCTGATCTTCGTCGTCGACCTGCTCGGCGTGCGCTGACCTGTCACACGGGGGTCGCCGGCCAGGCCGGCGGCCCCGGTCAGGCGACCAGTTGCAGGTCCGCGGTCGGGCTGGCCGGCCGGTGGGCGGTCGCGCCGATCGGCCGGCGCGCGCTCTCGTCGGCCTGCGCCGACGTCAGGATCGGCATCACCCGGTGCAGCCCGGTGACCCGCAGCACCCGCGCCACCACCAGGCTCGGGTCGACCACCACCAACTCGCCACCGCAGGCCCGGACGCGCAGGTGCGCGGCGAGCAGGGTGCGCACGCCCGCCGCGGAGAGCAGTCGCAGCTCGGACAGCTCCAACCGGAGCACGCGGCGTGCCGGCGCGGACCACAGGGCGGACCGGAACGCCGCCACCGTGGCGATGTCGACCTCGCCGGCCACCCGCATGACGACCGTCTGGTCACCCACGCTGACCTGCACGTCGAGCCGACCGCTGCGCTCTTCCATGACCAGAAATCTAGCCGCCACCTGTGACATTTCCGCCGGTCGGCGGAGTGATTCCGGGTACGCCCAGGGTCATACCCCGAGGTGCGTCGTATCCGTCTCGGGGTGGAGCCGGCACGGCGCCCGGCCTCTGGCCGGCCGGGCTGAGGCGGGCCCGGGTCGACCGCGTACCGCCGGGACGAGGGCCGGCCCGCCTGGCGATGACGGGCCGGCCCCGAGCCGCGCGCGGCGTGTCTCAGCGACCGCTGACCGAGGGCGCCGGTACGGGTGAGCCACCGGCCACCGCGCCGGGGTGCGCCGGGGCGACCGGCGCGGGCTTGAGACCGGGCGGCACCGGCAGGGCGCTGCCCCGGACGAACTCGTCCCAGCTCACGTTCCACGCGGTCCAGCCGTTGCCCGGCTGCAACTCCACCTCGGTGCCCTTCACGGTGACCAGGTCGCCGACCTGCGTGACCCCCATCAACCAGTCGGCCGCGGCGGCGGAGACGTTGGCGCAGCCGTGCGAGACGTTGGTGTTGCCCTGGTCCCCCTCCGACCAGGGGGCGGAGTGGATGAACTCGCCACCCCAGGTGTAGCGCTGGGCGTCGTCGACGTCGACCACGTAACCGCCGTTCGGCTCACCTCGCGTGTCGAAGGTGGTCCGCTCGTGCTTCTCCATGATCACCATCTTGCCGCTGGAGCTGGGCGTGCTCGGCTTGCCGAGGCTCACCGGGATCCGGCGGATCTGCTTGCCGTCGCGCAGCACCGTCATCTGCTTGGTGGCGTTGTCGATCTCCAGCGAGACCTGCCGTCCGATGGTGGAGGTGGCGCTGTGCTCGGCATCGCCGATCTTGTCCTTGCCGATCGGCAGGCCCTTCAGACCGGCCCGGACGCTGATCGTGGTCCCCGGCTTCCAGAAATCGGGTGCCCGATAATAGACCTGGGTGCCGTCCTCGAGCCAGGACCAGGTGCCCGGTTGCGGCGGATTGGTCTTCACGAACAATCGTCGCTGCACATCCGCCCTGGCCTCTTTCGGGATTCCCGGGTCGAACGCCACCGTTACCGGCATCGCCGTGCCGTACGTCCGATTACCGTTGAAATAGAGGGTGCTGGTGATCTGCGGTTTGGTCGAGGTGGCCGCCGTGGTGAAGGTCGTGGTGCGGGTGGTCGTGGCACCCGAGTCACCGGTCGCCGTCACCTCGGCGGTGTAGGTCCGTCGCGGTTGCAGCGGCGCGCTCGGCACCCAGCCCGAGCCGTCCTCGCGCGGCTCGGCGCTGACCTGCTTGCCCTTGTCGTCGGTGAGGCGTACGCCGGTGACCCGCCCGCCCTTGACCACGGTGCCCACCTCGGCGCTGATCGGCACCTCCCGGGCCTTGTCCCCCGGTGTCACGACGAGCTCCGGCGCGGCGGCGTGCTTCTTGGCCGAGCCGGTCGCCGACCTCCCGTCGGCGGTGCACCCACCCAGGACGAGCGGCGCGGCCGCGATGGTTACCGCCAACAGCGTCAATCGCCGCCTAGACGTCATCTTGTGTCCCCCCGTTTTCGGCTTCCCCTCCGGCACATTCTCGCCCTTTTGGTGGGGGCACCCACGGCATTTCGCCAATAATCGTTGGCGCATTTATCCGCGCAATTTCCGACAATGTTCCGCTTGGCCGCCGGGAGGCTCGACCGACCTTGTCGCGTCCTTTGCTCTGCTTCTACGGAGGCGCCACCGGCTGTCCGGTTCACCGGGCCGCCGACGGCGGGTCGGCCTTGACCGGCTCGGCGTCGGCGGTCGGCCTTGACCGACTCGCCCTACGGGCAAGCCGGGCCATCCGACGGCGTGGGACACCGCGACTTCCAGGAACGCGAGTGGATCACGACCGACCCGGCGGCGGGCGGGGAGGTGGAGGTCATGCCCGCTGGCGCACGTCGGGGACGAACTTTTGTCATTTGGAGCGAAACTTCTGCCGAACGCGACGAAGCTTTGCCTTCGTCCGGACGCGCGGGTAGGGTCTCGATCTAGATACAGGGTTGCCCATTCGTCGATCCTCTTGCCGCCACCCTGCCGGGTTACCGCGTCCCGCCCCCGCGTGGGATACGGGCCGCACCCGAGCCGTCCATAACCGTCAGCCGGAGACCGCCTCCGGCCGGTTCGGCGCGCCCGGCAGACGGCGGTCAGGTCGACCGCCGCCGACGGCGTACCCGCCGTCAGGAAGGGACCACCACCATGGCACAACAGCTCAACCGGCCGGAGCCGACGGCGACGTCGGAGCCGGTCAGCCGGCGCGGAGTGCTGCGCGCCGCGACCGTCACCGCCGCCGCGGTCGGCGCAGCCGGCCTGCTCACCGGCCCGGCCAGCGCCGCACCCGCCGCGCAGCCCCAGGGCCGGCGTCGGGTGCCGGTCGACCGGATCAGCATCCAGCTCTACACGCTGCGTGACCAGCTCGCCGCCGACCTGCCCGGCACCCTGGACGCGCTGCGCCGGATCGGCTACCGGCGCGTGGAGCACGCCGGTTTCGTCGGACGTACCGCCGCGCAGTTCCGCGCCGCGCTCGACGCCGCCGGCCTGCGCTCCACCTCCGGGCACGTCGGCATCCCGCAGCCCTTCGACGCCGCGACCTGGGAGCAGGCGCTCGCCGACGCCAACGTCGTGGGCTGCAAGAAGATCGTCCACCCGTACTTCGGGCGGGACGCCAGCGGCCAGCCGATCCGCGACCCCGAGGTCTACCGGGCCCTGGCCCGGGACCTGAACCGTGCCGGTCGGCTCGCCGAACGCGCCGGTCTGGAGTTCGGCTACCACAACCACCAGCTCGAGTTCGTGCCGCTGACCGACGGCTCGACCGGGTTCGACATCCTCACCGCGCAGACCGATCCGCGGCTCGTCCACTTCGAGCTCGACCTCTACTGGACCTGGCGGGGCGCGCACGACCCGGTCGACGTGATCCGGGCCAACCGGGGCCGCATCCGCCAGGTGCACGTGAAGGACCTCGACGTCGAGGGCGGTTTCGCCGACCTCGGCGACGGCGTCATCGACTTCGGCCGGATCTTCGCCCACGAGCGGGAGGCCGGCATCGAGGAGTACATCGTGGAACGTGACGACGCGGGCACCCCGCCGCGCTCCCCCGCCGACGCCCTGGACACCGCCCGCGTCGGCTTCGACTATCTCGCTTCACTCCGGTACTGACACCACCTCGGGGGAACATCCTGATGAACAGGACCGCATTAGCGTCCGCCCTGCTGCTGGTGACGGCCGGCCTGGTCGTGCCGCCGTCGGCGGCGTCCGCCGCGCCGGCCCCACCGCCGGACAGCAGCTTCCAGAAGGTGACACTCAACGACTTCCCGGGCGAGCCGATCAGCCTCGCCGTCCTGCCCGACCTGCGGGTGCTGCACACCTCCCGCACCGGCGAGGTCCGCATCCACGACCCGCGCACCGGGCTGAACACCCTCGCCGCCGACATCCCGGTCTACCAGCACGACGAGGAGGGGTTGCAGGGGGTCGCGATCGACCCGAACTTCGCCCAGAACAAGTGGGTGTACCTCTACTACTCGCCGCCGATGGACACCCCGGTGGACGACCCGGCGACCCCGGGCGTCAACGAGGGGGACGCGCCGGAGACCGGCACCGCTGCCGACTGGGAGCGGTTCCGCGGCGCACTGCGGCTGTCCCGGTTCAAGTTGGAGGGGATGAAGCTCAACCTCGCCAGCGAACAGCAGATCATCGACGTGCCGACCGACCGGGGCATCTGCTGCCACGTCGGGGGCCAGATCGACTTCGACAGCAAGGGCAACCTCTACCTGTCGACGGGTGACGACACCAACCCGTTCGCCTCCGACGGCTACATCCCGATCGACGAGCGGGCCGACCGCAACCCGGCGTACGACGCGCAGCGCACCTCGGCCAACACCAACGACCTGCGCGGCAAGCTGCTGCGGATCAAGCCGAAGGCCGGTGGTGGTTACACGGTGCCGGCCGGCAACCTGTTCAAGCCCGGCACGGCGCAGACCCGCCCGGAGATCTACGCGATGGGGCTGCGCAACGCGTTCCGCTTCGCTGTCGACCGACGTACGGACAACGTTTACCTGGCCGACTACTCGCCGGACGCGTCCACGCCGAACCCGGAGCGCGGTCCGGCCGGACACGGTCGGTGGATGCTGATCGACAAGCCCGCGAACTACGGCTGGCCGTACTGCGTGACGCCGACCATCGCGTACCGCGACTACGACTTCGCCACCGGCGAGTCCGGCCCGAAGTTCAACTGCAAGCGCCCGGTCAACGACTCACCGCACAACACCGGCAAGCGGCAGCTGCCACCGGTGGAGCAGCCGGAGGTCTGGTACCCCTCCGCCGCGTCGGGTGAGTTCCCGCAGCTGGGCACCGGCGGCATCGGCCCGATGGGCGGCCCGGCGTACGACTACGACGGGACCAGCACGTCGCGGACGCGGTGGCCGGCCTACTACGACGGCGTGCCGCTGTTCTACGAGTGGACCCGCGACTACATCAAGGAGTTCCGCCTCGACGCCGACGGTGACGTCGCGGACATCCGCCCGGTGGTGCCCTCCATCGTGGTGGACAACCCGATGGACATGGAGTTCGGCCCGGACGGCTCGCTCTACGTGCTGGAGTACGGCGACGGCTACTTCGCCGAGAACCCGGACGCGCAGCTGGCCCGGATCGACTTCGTGCGGGGCAACCGGACGCCGATCCCGAAGATCAGCGCCGACCCGACCGTCGGGCAGGCCCCACTGACCGTGAAGTTCTCCAGCGCGGGCACCACCGACCCGGACGGTGACAAGCTCTCCTACGCGTGGGACTTCAACGCGGACGGCTCGGTGGACAGCACCAACCCGAACCCGACCTGGACGTTCCCGGAGAACGGCTCGTACAACCCGACGTTGAAGGTGACCGACCGCACCGGCCGGTCCGCCTCGGCGACCCTGCCGCTGGTGGTCGGGCCGACCGCGCCGGTGATCGAGTTCGTCACCCCGGAGGCCGGGCAGCCCTTCCAGTTCGGGCAGACCGTGGCGTACGAGGTGAAGGTCACCGACGACCTGCCGGTGGACTGCTCCAAGGTGACGGTGACCTACGTGCTCGGGCACGACGAGCACGGGCACCCGCTGTCCACGTCGACCGGCTGCACCGGCAGCATCCCCACCTTCGTGGATGGTGGGCACGCCGGGGCGGACAACCTGACCGCCGTGTTCGTCGCGGAGTACACCGACGCGCCGACCGAGCCGGGCGTACCGCCGCAGTCCGCCTCGGCGACAGTGGTGCTGGACCCGGACCCGGTGGCCGGCCTGGCCGGCTGACCGGTACCCGATGATCGTGGCGGCGGCCGGAGCCTTCTCCGGCCGCCGCCACACGTCTTCCCCCGGGCGGACCGCCGCGGCGCCGCGTGGCGCGGCCGGGCGCGAGCCGCCGCTCATTCCCAGTCGCTGTCCACGTGGTTGTCCCGCCACCGCCCGCCCACCGGCGGGGTGTCCAGGCACATCCCGTGGTCGGCGTTGCCGGCCAGGTCGTTGTCCTCGACCCGGCAGCCGACACAACTGCCCCGCTCGGTGATCCACAGTCCGTGCGTCTGCGTCTGTTCGTCGCGGCTGTCCCAGATCCGGTTGCCGCGGACGGTCGCGGAGTCGAACGGGGCGTTGATGGTGATCCCAGCCCGCCGCCGCGGCGCGGCGGCCAACTCGTACCCGCAGCCCGGTGGTGGCACGTCCCCGCTCCACGCGCTGAACGCGTCCGGGCGTACCGGAGCGAGGGTGAGTTCGGTGCCGGTGTTGGCCGCCACCATCGCGACCGATCGTCCGACCCGCAGGACCTTGCCCCGGTGCCCGTCGTGCGGCCAGTTCGCCGAGCGGTCCACCAGGGACCGCTCGGCGTAGCGGACGGTCTCGCCGACACCGCCGGTGCCCTCGGCGTACTGCCGGCCGTTGTCGCGAATGCGGTTGTTGAGCAGCACCGCGTCGGTCATCTGGTGGTCGATCCGGACGGCGTCGAGCCCGTTGCCCCAGAGATCGTTGCTCTCGATCACCACGTCCCGGATCGCGCCCTGGTAGCCGCGTCCGATGTCGTGCGTGTGGTACCCGTGCCGGCCGTTGCCGCTGATCCGGTTGCCCCGCACGGTGTACGGGCCGGGGCTGTTGCCGATGCTGACGCCGTCGCGCAGGTTGCCGTCGATGACGCAGTCGGTGAGCAGCCCACCCCGGCCGGCCACGGCGGCGGTGCCCTGCCCGGACACGTCGAACCCGCTCTCCAGGTTGCCGGTCATCGTGCAGGCGGAGACGATCAGCCCGTCGGCGCCCCAGTCGGAGATGCCGAACCGGTTGCCCTGGCTGTGGCAGCCGACGATGCGGTACCCGCGCGGCGGCACCCAGTAGTCCTTCTGCAACTCCAGGAAGATGCCGTTGGTCCCGTTGGCCAGGGCGGTGCAGTTGGCGATGGTCAACCGCTCCTCTCCGCCCCAGCCGCCGATGCCGATCCCGATGCCCGCGCCGCCGATCTGCTCGCCGTTGTCCAGGCGGCCGCAGCCGACCACCACCACCCCGTCGATCAGGGAGTCCTGGAGGAAGTCGCAGCCCAGCCCGGTGGCCGCGGTGTGGTGGATGTAGAGGTTGCGGAAGACACCGCGCACCACGTACTGCAGGCCCAGGCCCTTGGCCAGGTAGCTGTACTCGGCCATGGCGACGCCCGACCCGTCGATCTGGAAGTCCGCGAAGGTGCAGTCGGCGATGTGCCGGTCCCGGTCGGCGCCGTGCTGCACGGTGGTCCAGAAGGCGAGCGGGGTCGGGTCGGCCCGGTTGCCCTCGTTGCTGAGCATGAACCGGGTGGCCGCCGGGCCGGCCCCGATCAGCGACACGCCGCTGCGCCACACCGTGCCGGCGTCGCGGATCGAGTAGATGCCCGGCGGGCAGTAGATCACCCGGGCCCGACCATCCGAGGCGTACCCGGCGCCGAGGCGGTCCACGAGGGCGGCCAGCGCCGGCTGGTCGTTCGTCGCGCCGTCGCCGGTCAGGCCGTACTCCAGGGCGTCGCAGTACAGCGGCGCGCCGGCAGCGGCGGGTCGCCGCACCCGGACCGAGTTGAGCAGCAGCTCTTTCCCCACCGCCCGGCTCCCTTCGACGCGTTCGGCGCGCTTCGGCGGGGCCGACTTCCCGATCGCCGGGCCGGGAAACCCCCGGTCGCCGGCGCCGACGACCGGGGTACGCGTCAGACGGCCGCGATCAGCAGCGCGGGCCGCTCCACGCAGTCGGCGACGTGCCGCAGGAAGCCACCGGCCACCCCACCGTCGCAGACCCGGTGGTCGAAGGTGAGGCTGAGCTGGGTGACCTTGCGGACCGCGAGCTGCCCGTCCACCACCCACGGCTTGTCCACGATCCGCCCGACGCCGAGCAGGGCCGCCTCGGGGTGGTTGATGATCGGCGTGGAGCCGTCGACGCCGAACACCCCGTAGTTGTTCAGCGTGAAGGTCCCCCCGGTGAGCCGGGCCGGCGGCAGGCTGCCGGCGCGCGCGGCGGCGGTGGTGGCCGTCAGCTCGGCGGCCAGCTCGGCGGTGGTGAGTCGCTGGGCGTCGCGCAGCACCGGCACCAGCAGACCCCGGTCGGTCTGCGCGGCGATGCCGAGGTGCACCCCGGCGGACTGGACGATCCGCTGCCCCTCGGTGTCCACCCGGGCGTTGAGCTGCGGGAACCGCCGCAGCCCGCTGAGGCAGATCCGGGCCAGCAGGGCCAGGATGCTCACCGGGGCGTCGGGCGTGGCGGCGTTGATCGCGGCCCGGGTCTCCAGCAGCCCGGTGGCGTCCACGTCGACCCAGATGGTCACCTCGGGAATCTCCCGCCGGCTGCGGGAGAGCTTGTCGGCGATCGCCTTGCGGACGCCGGTGAGGGGGACGATGACGTCGCCGTCAGCGGTCGGGGCCAGCCCCACGTGCGGCTCCGGCACGGCGGCGAGCCGGGCGGCGGGCGCGGTCAGCGCGGCCTCCACGTCGGCGCGGCGGATCACGCCACCGGGCCCGGTGCCCCGCACGGTGGCGAGGTCGACGCCGCGCTCGCGGGCCAGCCGGCGCACGATCGGCGAGATGACCAGGGCCGCCGTCGGTCGGGCCGGGCCGCCGGGCGTGGCGTCCGTGTCGGGGGTACGCGCTGCCGTCGGGCCGTCGTCCGCGGACCGGGTGGCGGCGGAGGCGGTGCCGTCGGCCGGGCCGGCGTCGACCGGCTCGGGGGCGAGGGCGAGCCGCGGTCGGCGGCGACGCCGGGTGGCCCCGCCGTGCCCGGTGCCGTACCCGATCAGCACGTTGCCGGAGCCGGCCCGCTCCTCCTCGCGGTAGGTGGCGTGCCCGGCGGGCTCGTGGCCCCCGTCCAGCGGCGCGATGGTGATCAACGGCTGGCCGACGGGGCGTACCTCACCGGCCGCGCCGTGCAGGGTGACCACGCGACCGGCGTACGGGCAGGGCACGTCGACGACGGCCTTGGCGGTCTCCACCTCGACCACGCTCTGGTCGACGGCGACCACGTCGCCCACGGCGACGCGCCACTCGACGATCTCCGCCTCGCTCAGCCCCTCGCCCAGGTCGGGAAGGAGGAAGACCCGCGTTCCCTCGACGGTGGTCATGCCGCCGCCCACCGCGCGTCGGGCTGGTCGTCCCACTGCAGGCGGGCCACCGCGTCGAGGACCCGGTCCACGCCGGGCAGGTAAGTGTGCTCCAGCATCGGCGCCGGGTACGGGATGTCCAGCCCGGCGACCCGCAACACCGGCGCGTGCAGCGCGTGGAAGCAGCGCTCCTGCACCCGGGCGGCGATCTCCGCGCCGACACCGGCGAAGCCGGGCGCCTCCTGGATGACCACGCACCGGCCGGTACGCCGGACCGAGGCGGTGACGGTGGCGTCGTCGAACGGCACGATGGTGCGCACGTCGACAACCTCCAGGTCCCAGCCCTCCTCGCGGGCGGCCTCGGCGGCCTCCAGCGCGACCGGCACCGCCGGCCCGTACGCGACGAGGGTGGCGTCGCGGCCGGGGCGGCGCACGACCGCCCGGCCGAACGGCTCGGTGCGGGTCGGCAGGGACGCCTCGGCGCTGGCGAAGTAGAGCTTCTTGGGCTCCATGAAGACCACCGGGTCGGGGTCGTCGATCGCCTCGCGCAGCAGCGAGTACGCGTCGTCGACGGTCGCCGGCGTCACCACCTTGAGGCCCGGGGTGTGCGCGTAGTACGCCTCGGACGAGTCACAGTGGTGCTCGACACCGCCGATCCCGCCGGCGTACGGCACGCGGATGACGATGGGCACGCTCAGCGCGCCCCGGGTGCGGTTGCGCAGCTTCGCCACGTGCGAGGCGATCTGCTCGAACGCCGGGTACGCGAACGCGTCGAACTGCATCTCGACCACCGGGCGCAGCCCGGACATGGCCATTCCGACGGCGAAGCCGACGATGCCGGCCTCGGCGAGCGGGGTGTCGAAGCAGCGGGTGTCCCCGAAGCGGGCCTGGAGGCCGTCGGTGATCCGGAAGACGCCGCCGAGCGCGCCGACGTCCTCACCGAAGACGACGACCTTCTCGTCGGCGGCGAGGGCGTCGGCGAGCGCGGCGTTGAGCGCCTTCGCCATGGTGGTGGCCATCAGGCGTCCCCCTCCTCGTCGTGCGCGGCGGCCAGCTCGGCGCGCACCTGCTCGCGCTGTTCGACGAGTTGCGGTGTGGGCTCGGCGTAGACGTGCTCGAAGAGGCTCAGCGGGTCGACGGCGGGCTGCTCGTGCATCCGGGTCCGCAGGTCCGCCGCGTACGCCTCGGCCTGCTCGGCGATGTCGGCGACCGCCGCGTCGTCGAGCACCCCGCGGGCGCGCAGGTAGGTCTCCAGGCGGGCGATCGGGTCCCGGTCGCGCCAGGCGTCGACCTCGGCGCCGTCGCGGTAGCGGCTGGCGTCGTCGGCGTTGGTGTGCGGCTCCATCCGGTAGGTGTGCGCCTCCACCAGGAACGGGCCCTTGCCGGCGCGGGCGTGCGCGACGGCACGGGTGAGCACGGCGAGCACCGCCACCGGGTCGTTGCCGTCGACCTGCTCGCTGGGTACGCCGTAGCCGACGCCCTTGTAGGCCAGCGACGGCGCGGCGGTCTGCCGGGACAGCGGGACGCTGATCGCGTACCTGTTGTTCTGCACGAAGTAGACGACCGGCGCCTTGAACACGGCGGCGAAGTTGATCCCCTCGTGGAAGTCGCCCTCGCTGGTCGCGCCGTCACCGATGAAGGCCAGCGCCACCGTGTCGCGGCCCTGGTACGCCTCACCGTGCGCCAGCCCGGCGGCGTGCACGCACTGGGTGGCGAGCGGGGTGCACTGCGGCGCGGTGTGCACCGCGCTCGGGTCGTAGCCGCAGTGCCAGTCGCCGCGCAGCAGGGTGAGCACCTCGACGGGGTCGATGCCCCGGGCAACCAGCGCCATCGATTCGCGGTACGTGGGGAACACCCAGTCGGTGTCGCGGACCGCGAGCACCGCGCCGACCTGGCACGCCTCCTGGCCGCGCGAGGACGGGTAGACGGCGAGCCGACCCTGCTTGGTCAGGGCGGTCGCCTGGGTGTCGAAGCGGCGCCCGAGCACCATCCGGCGGTACAGCTCGCGCAGCGCCTCGGCGGGGGGCTCGGGGTAGTCGGTGCGGGCGGGCAGCGCCCTGCCCTGCTGGTCGAGCAGGCGGACTGGCTCGGCGTCCGGCAGCAACGGGCGCGCCGGGTCGGGCGGGGTGACCGCCCGACGGGTGCGCGGGGATGCCCTGCGGACCGCCTGGGGAGTGGTCGTCACGGCGGAACCTCCTGGGACGTGTGGTGAGCCTATGCTTCCGCTTGTCGGATGATTGACTCAAGATCCACGCGGAAGGCGGGACGATTGGTATGCGGAGGATTCATCTGTGAGCCAGGAGACCGCCGGTGAAGCGGGCCGGGCAGCGGGATCGGGACGATCGGTCCGAGCCCTCGACGAGGTGGACCGGCGGATCGTCGACGAGCTGGTCCGGGACGGTCGCACGTCGGTACGCACCCTCGCCGAACGGATCCACATCTCCCGCACCAACGCGTACGCGCGGGTGGAGCGGCTGGTGCGCGACGGGGTGATCACCGGCTTCCACGCGCGGGTGGCGCCTGAGGCGGCCGGGTTGGGCACCTCGGCGTACATGGCGTTGACGATCGAACAGAACACCTGGCGGGAGGTGTCGGCCGAGCTGGCCCAGGTCCGCTACGTCGAGCACGTCGCGTTGCTCAGCGGCGAACACGACGTGCTGGCCCTGGTCCGCGCCCCGGACAACGCCGCGCTGCGGGACGTGGTGCTGGACCGGGTGCAACGCATCGCCGGGGTGCTGTCGACACGTTCCTGGCTGGTCTTCGAGGAGTTCGGCGGGACGCGGAGCCCGTGGCAGTAGGCCCGGTCGGTCACCGCTCGGGCGGGGCCTCCAGCCCGTCCCGGTCGGCCAACTCCAGCAGCGGCTCCAGCGAGTGCCGGTCGCCGTCCAGGCCGGCGTGCGGGTCGCCCCGCTCGGCGAACCGGGCCGGCATGCTGCGCACGTCGAAGTCCTCCGGACTGACCTGGTCCAGCTCCGACCAGTCGAGTGGCGCGGAGACCAACGCGGCGGGCGTCGGCCGGATCGAGTACGCCGACGTCACCGTGTGGTCGCGGGCCATCTGGTTGTAGTCGACGAAGACCGGCCGGTCCCGCTGCTCGCGCCACCAGGTGGTGGTGACCAGGTCCGGCAGCCGGCGCTGCATCTCCCGGCCGAGGGCGAGCACCGCCCGCCGGCAGTCACCGAAGCTCCACAGCGGCTCGATGGACAGGTAGACGTGCAGGCCCCGACCGCCGGTGGTCTTCGGGTAGGCGGTCATGCCCAGCTCGGCGAGGAACGCCCGCACCTCGTGCGCCACCGGCACCACCTGGTCGAAGCCGACGCCGGGCAGCGGGTCCAGGTCGATGCGCAGCTGGTCGGGGCGCTCCACGTCGGCGGCGGTCACCGGCCACGGGTGGAACCGCAGGGTGCCCAGGTTGACCGCCCAGATGACCACCGCCAGCTCGCTCGGCGCGACCTCGTCCGCGCTACGCCCACTCGGGAAGGTGATGTGCGCGGTGCGCACCCACTCGGGCGCGCCCGCCGGCAGCCGCTTCTGGTAGAACGCGTCACCCCGGTTGGTCTGCCGGGTCGCTATCGTCGCGCCCTCGAACACGCCGCGCGGCCACCGTTCCAGCATCGTCGGGCGGTCGCGCAGCGCGCGCAGGATGCCGTCGCCCACCGCCAGGAAGTAGCGGACCACGTCCAGCTTGGTCAGCCCCCGCTCCGGAAAGTACGGCTTGTCGGGGCTGGAGACGCGAACCAGCCGCTCCCCCACCTGGATCTCCTGCGCCGCCGTCGCCACGGGATGAGGGTACGACGCACAGGCGGCCCCGTACGCCCACCGACCGGACACTGGCGCGGCGTCGACGGTGGTCGCCCTCGCTAGGCGGCGGCGGGCGGCGGGCGGCGGGCGGCGGGCGGCGGGCGGGCCGATTACCGCACGCTCGTGCCGGGTAGGGGGGCCGCATGGCGGAACTGGCAACCCTCTGGATCGTCCGGCACGGCGAGAGCACCGCGAACGTCGCGGCGACGCACGCCGAGGCGTCGGGCGCGGAGCTGATCGACCTCACCCACCGCGACGCCGACGTGCCGCTCTCCGCGACCGGCGAGGACCAGGCCCGGGCCACCGGCCGTTGGCTCGCCGAGTTGCCGGACGCGAAGCGGCCGCACGTGGCGGTGGTGTCGCCGTACCTGCGGGCGGTGCAGACCGCGCGGCTGGCGCTGGCCGGCACCGACGTCCCCGTGCACCGCGACGAGCGGCTGCGCGACCGGGAGCTGGGCATCCTCGACGGGCTGACCGGGCACGGGGTCCGCCGCCGGTACCCGGAGGAGGCCGAGCGACGGGCCCGGCTGGGCAAGTTCTACTACCGGCCGCCCGGCGGGGAGTCCTGGACCGACGTGGCCCTACGGCTGCGCACGCTGCTGGGCGACCTGCGCCGCGACCACGAGGGCTGCCAGGTGCTGCTCTTCGGCCACGACGCGCTGGTCTTCCTGCTGCGTTATCTGGTGGAGGGGTTGACCGAGGAGGAGCTGATGGGGCACACCCGGCGCGAGGTGATCGCCAACTGCTCGATCACCGAGTGGTCGGCGGACACCGAAGGGCGGTTGGTCCTCACCGCGTTCAACGCCGTCGGGCACCTGCGACCGCGGGGCGCCGAGCCGACCAGGGAGGACGAGATCAATGCCGAGCCGGTCTGAGGTACGGGTGATCACGCCGGGGCTGCTGCGGGACTGGGCGCTGCCGGTGCCGGCCGGTGGGAAGGAGAGCCGGGGCACCGTACTGGTGGTCGGCGGCTCCCGCTTCACCCCGGGCGCGGTGCTGCTGGCCGGGGTGGCCGCGCTGCGCGCCGGCGCCGGCGTGCTCCAGCTCGCCGCCGCCGAGTCCACCGCCGCCACGCTGAGCATCCAGGTGCCGGAGGCGCTGGTGGTGGGCCTGCCGGAGACCCGCGACGGGGCGGTGGCCGCCGACCGCGACGGCCAACTCGGCGAGCTGGTGGCCGAGGCCGACGTGGTGACGCTCGGCCCCGGCCTGAAGGCGATCGACGAGACCAACCGCCTGCTGGAGCTGGTCCTGGACGCGGCTCGGCCGGACACGTCTCTCGTGCTCGACGCGTACGCCCTCGGGGCGCTCAGCCACACGCCGGACGTGCTGCTTGGCTCGGGCCGGCCGGTGGTGCTCACCCCCAACGTCACCGAGGCCGGGCACCTGCTGGGGCGCGAGCCGGGCGACGACCTGGACGCCGAGGCGGCCGAGCTGGCCGCCCGGTACGAGGCGGTCGTCTCGCTGTACGGACATGTCGCCGCCCCGGACGGACGCGGCTGGCGGGAGGAGAGCGGCGACGCCGGGCTGGGCACCTCCGGCAGCGGGGACGTGCTCGCCGGATTGCTGGCGGGCCTGCTGTCGCGCGGGGCCGACCCGGCACAGGCCGCCTGCTGGGGCTCGTTCGCGCACGCGGTCAGCGGTCAGCGGCTCATCCCCCGCTACGGCCGGATCGGCTTCCTGGCCCGGGAACTGCTCGACGAGATCCCGGGCACCCTTGCCATGGTGTGAGGCGCTCTCACCTGTTTCCGCGACCGGCGTCGGGGTACCGGAGCCGCACCAGCACCGATTCTCAGGGAGGTCACACCGGTGTCGACCGATGCCATCGTCCTGCTCAAAGAGGACCACAAGGAGATGCGCCGCCTGTTCAAGGCCTTCCAGGACGCCGAGGAGGGGCCGGCCAGCCAGCGGCAGAAGCTGGTGGACCAGATCCTGGAGGCACTGACGGTGCACACCTATCTGGAGAACGAGGTGATGTACCCCGAGATCCGCCGGCTGCTGCCCGACCTGGAGGACGACATCCTCGAGTCGTACGAGGAGCACCACGTCGCGGATGTGCTCTGCGCCGAGCTGGCCAGCATGGACGCCAGTGACGAGCGGTTCACCGCCAAGACGACGGTGCTGATCGAGAACGTCACCCACCACGTCGAGGAGGAAGAGGAGGAGTGGTTCCCCAAGGTCCGCGACGCGCTGGGCCGCAAGCAGCTCCAGGAGATCGGCGAGAAGATGATCGCCCTGCGTCCGGACGCCCCGCGCTCCCCCACCGACCCGAAGGCGATCAAGAAGGCGGTGGACGCGGTAACCGCCTGACGCTCACAGTCCACCCCGAAGGGCCCGGCACCCGCCGGGCCCTTCACGCTCCCCCGCCCCACCCCGCCCCCGCTCCCGCTCCCGCCCCCGCTCCCGCTCCCGTCGATCTTGCAGTTGCTGTTGTCGATACGCGCAAGAAGGCGGCTTTTGTCGCAACAGGAAGTGCAAGATCGGCGGGGGCGGGGGCGGGGGCGGGGGCGGGGGCGGGACTTGGGCGGGGGTGCGGGGGGTGTGGGTTAGCTGTTGGAGCCTGGTTCGGCCATGTGGCGGTGTTGCTCGGACTTGAGCTTGTCCGGGATGATCTTGCCGGCCGCGGTCTGCACCTTGTTGAGCAGCGAACCCGCGGTGACCGTCTGGTCACCCCTCATCAGCGCGTCGAAGCCCTGGGCGGCCACCTTCGCCGGATCGTCCTTGCTGCCGGCGCCGACCCGGGTGTCCCGCATCTCGGCGCGGTCGAAGAACTCGGTGTCGGTGGGCCCCGGCATCAGCGCGGTCACCGTGACACCGGTGTCCTTCAGCTCGTTGCGCAGCGCCTCGGCGAAGGACTGCACGAACGACTTCGACGCGTTGTAGACCGCCTGGAACGGCCCCGGCATGGTGGAGGCGATCGACGAGGTGAACAGCACCCGGCCCACGCCCCGCTCGACCATGCCGGGCAGCAGCCGCTTCGCCAGGTGCACCGTCGAGCGCACGTTCAGGTCGATGATCTCCAGCTCGTCGCGTAGGTCGGTGCCGTCGACGAAGGCCCCACCGGCGCCCCGGCCGGCGTTGAGCGCGAGCGCGTCCACCGGACGCCCGGTCCCGGCGATCGTCGACGCCAGCTCCTCCACGCCCTGCTCGCGGGCCAGGTCGACACGGACCGGCCGCACCTGCGCGCCGCCGTCGCGGCGCAGCTTGTCGGCCGCCGCCGAGATGCCGTCGTCCTCGGCGGCCACGATCAGGTCGAAACCGTGCTCGGCGAACTGCGCGGCCAACTCGTACCCGATGCCGCTGGACGCCCCGGTCACCACGGCGAGCGGCCGCTCGGTGGTCGGTGTGGTCATGATGGGTGACTCCCTCCGTGCGAATGGCGGTCGTACCGGATGCGGCACCCGCTACCTACCGGGTGCCCCGCCACCCCGCGCCCAACCCTCCCGGTAGGATCTGCCTGGGCCGTTACTGGCGCGTGGGGATGGAGAACCATCGGGGAGCGGCCCCGTCACGAGGACGTTTGCCGAGCGCCTGGGCCTTCCCGCACGTCTGTTGGAGGTCGCATGTCGCGCAACGCCGAATCCACCGCATTCCGCAGTGCCCTTGAGGTGATCCGGGCGGTCGAGCCCCGGGTGGCCGACGCCATCGGCGCCGAGCTGACCGACCAGCGGGAGTCGCTCAAGCTGATCGCCAGCGAGAACTACGCCTCCCCGGCGACGCTGCTGGCGATGGGCAACTGGTTCAGCGACAAGTACGCCGAGGGCACCGTCGGCCGCCGCTTCTACGCCGGCTGCCAGAACGTCGACACCGTCGAGGCGCTCGCCGCGGAGCACGCCCGGGAGCTGTTCGGCGCGGCCCACGCGTACGTGCAGCCGCACTCCGGCATCGACGCCAACCTGGTCGCGTTCTGGGCGGTGCTGGCCGACCGGGTGGAGTCCCCCGCGCTGAAGAAGGCGCAGGTCCGCCAGGTCAACGACCTCACCGAGGCGGACTGGTTCGCGCTGCGCCGTGAGCTGGGCAACCAGCGGATGCTCGGCATGTCGCTGGACGCCGGGGGCCACCTCACCCACGGGTTCCGGCCGAACATCTCCGGCAAGATGTTCGACCAGCGCAGTTACGGCACCGACCCGGCGACCGGCCTGATCGACTACGACCGGGTGGCCGAGGCGGCCCGCGAGTTCAAGCCGCTGATCCTGGTCGGCGGCTACTCGGCGTACCCCCGGAAGGTGAACTTCCGGATCCTGCGGGAGATCGCCGACTCGGTCGGCGCGACCTTCATGGTCGACATGGCGCACTTCGCCGGTCTGGTGGCCGGCAAGGTGTTCACCGGCGACTTCGACCCGGTGCCGCACGCGCACATCGTCACCACCACCACCCACAAGTCGCTGCGCGGCCCGCGCGGCGGCATGGTGCTCTGCCAGCCGGAGCTGGCCGACCAGGTGGACCGGGGCTGCCCGATGGTGCTCGGCGGGCCGCTGCCGCACGTGATGGCCGCCAAGGCGGTCGCGCTCGCCGAGGCCCGCCGGCCGGACTTCGCCGACTACGCCCAGCGGATCGTGGACAACGCGCAGGCGCTCGCCGAGGGGCTGCTGCGCCGGGGCGCGACGCTGGTCACCGGCGGCACCGACAACCACCTGGTGCTGATCGACGTGTCCGGTTACGGGCTCACCGGCCGGCAGGCCGAGCAGGCACTGCTGGACTCGGGCATCGTCACCAACCGCAACTCGGTCCCGCAGGACCCGAACGGCGCGTGGTACACGTCGGGCATCCGGATCGGCACCCCGGCGCTGACCACCCGGGGGCTGGGCACCGCCGAGATGGACCAGACCGCCGAGCTGATCCACACGGTGCTGACCCAGACCACCGCCGGGGCGAACGCGGACGGCACCCCGTCGAAGGCGAAGTACGCGCTCGACGCCGACCTGGCCGACAAGGTCGCCCGCCAGGCCGCCGACCTGCTGGCCCCGCACCCGCTCTACCCGGGCATCGACCTGGCCTGAGCGGCGGGGCGGCGTCACTCTGCCGAGCGGTATACCTCTGGGGCATAGATATGACTCAGAGGTATACCGCTCGCGGAAGGACCAGCGGCGTCGGCCCGACCGACGGTGTCAGGCGATCGGACGCTTCAGGTGGTAGCGGTGCACCTCGGTGCTGCCCTGGACGTTGTTCACGTCCTCGGCGGCGGACACCAGCTCCCACCCCTCCCGACCCGCGCGGTTGAGGTGCGCGATGGCGGTGTCGCCGAAGGCGGTGATGTCCTTGCGCGAGCCGTCCGGGCCGTACCAGACGAACGAGACGTGGAAATTGCGGCCCTGTCCCTGATAGCGGCGGACAAGCAAGGCGTACTCCCAGGCAACCATGCGGCCCATTATGACCGTCCACTTGCGAAACCCGGCGCTCGGCGGGCCGACTCCCCGGTCACGGCTCACCCCACCCCGAGGGTACGCAGGTCGGCCGCCGCCGCCGGGCCGGCGCAGCCGGCCAGGGTGAGCGCGTCCCGCAGTTCGGTGGCGAGCAGCGCCAGCGCGTCCCGCGCGCCACGTTCGCCGTCGACGGACAACGCCCAGAGCAGCGGCCTGCCGACCAGCACGCCGGCCGCGCCCAACGCCAGCGCCCGCAGCACGTCGGTGCCGCTACGGATGCCGCTGTCCAGCAGCACCTGAGCGTCGCCGCCGACCGCGTCGACGACCTCCGGCAACATGGTGACGCTCGCCGGCGCCCCGTCGAGCTGCCGTCCGCCGTGGTTGGAGACCACCACCGCGTCCGCGCCCACCCGGACCGCCTCGACCGCGTCGCGCGGGTCCAGCAGGCCCTTGACCACCAGCGGCAGGTCGACCCGCTCGCGCAGCCAGGCGAGGTCCGCCCAACGCAGCGCCGGCGCGAACGAGGCGGCGGTGTGCGCGGCGATCCCGGACACGCCGGGGGCGCCGGCGTGCGCCAGGGCGTCGCGGCCGTCCGGAAGGTTCGCGGCCAGCACGTCGGCCGGCAGCCGGAACGCGTTGCGCAGGTCCCGGGGACGCCGGCCGAGCACCGGGACGTCAACGGTGACCACCAGGGCACGGCAGCCCGCCCCGACGACCCGGTCCAGCAGATCCTCAATCAGCGCCCGGTCGCGCAACCAGTAGAGCTGGAACCACACCTCAGCGCCCGCGCCGACGACCTGCTCGATCGGTGTGCTGCTCAGCGTGCTCGCCAGGTACGGAATCCGCGCGGCGCCGGCGGCGGCGGCCAGCCCGCGTTCCCCGTCCGGGTGCACCAGCCGCTGGTACGCCATCGGCGCCACAGCGACCGGCATGGCGTAGCGGCGACCGAGCAGCCGGGCGCCGAGGTCGACGGTGTCCACCCCACGCAGCACCCGGGGCAGCACCGCGACCCGGTCCAGCGCGTGCCGGTTCGCCGCGAGCGTCACCTCGGACGCGCTGCCGCCGGCCACGTAGTCCCACACGTCCGGCGGCAGCACGGCCCGGGCCCGCTCGGCGTAGTCGGCGAGCGACACGACCGGCAGGTCGGTGAGCGCCCGCTCACCCATCGCCCACCGCCGTGCCGCCGGCCGCGAGGCCGAACCGGTCCCGCAGGAACGCCGCCGCGCCCGCCTGTGCCCGCCGGCCGTCGGTGAAGACCCCGGGCATGGCGAAGAAACCGTGGATCATGCCCGGATAGTGTTCCACCCGGGTGGGCACGCCGGCCGCGCGCAGCCGCTCGGCGTACCGCTGCCCCTCGGCGCACAGCGGGTCCAGCTCGGCGGTGACCACCAGCGCCGGGGGCAGGCCGGACAGGTCCTCGGCGAGCAACGGCGACGCCAACGGGTCCCGCGCGTGGGCGGGATCGGCCAGGTAGTGGCTCCGGTACCAGGCCACCGAGCGGCTGTTGAACAGGGTCGGGTCGACCTCCCCGCCCGGGTCGGCCGGCTCGCCGCTCTGGTCGGTGTTCGGGTAGACCAGCAGCTGCGCGACGAGTGGTGGCCCGCCGGTACGGCAGAGCAGGGTGACCGCGGCGGCCAGGTTGCCGCCCGCGCTGTCCCCGCCCACCGCCAGCCGGGCCGGGTCCACGCCCCACTTCTCGGCGTGTCGGGCGATCCAGGTGACGGCGGCGTGGCAGTCGTGCACCGCGGCCGGGAAGGGGTGCTCCGGGGCGAGGCGGTACCCGACGGTGATCACCTGGCACGGCACCGCGTTGGCCAGCCGCCGGCAGATGCCGTCGGCGGTGTCGATGCCGCCGAGCGTCCAGCCACCGCCGAAGAAGTACAGCAGCGTGGGCAGCGGGCCGGGGCGGGCCGGCCGGTACACCCGCAGCGGCAGCTCGCCGGCGGGGCCGGGGATCCGCTCGTCGCGTACCTCGGTCACCGGCTCGACCGGGCCGCCGCCGGCGCGGATCGCGGCCAGGTCCGCGGCGCGCGCCTCGGCCAGGGTCTGCGCGTACAGCGGCGGGGCGCCGGCCGCGGCGCGGGCCGACCGGTACGCCGCGACCTGCGGGTGTACGGCCATGTCGCTCCTATCCACTGGTGCTGACCAGCAGCTCGTCGATGCCGCGCAGGAACAGGCTGCCGCTGTACGTCGGCGTCTCGGTGACCCGCAGCGCGGGGAACCGCGCCAACAGCCGGGGCAGGGCGAGGCGTCCCTCCAGCCTCGACACCGCCGCGCCGAGGCAGAAGTGCAGACCCACGCCGAAGGCCAGCGACGGCGGGCCGGGACGGGTCGGGTCGAACGTGTCCGGGTCGGGGAACCGGGCCGGGTCCCGGTTGGCCGCGCCGATCATGATCAGGACGTTGTCGTCGGCGGCGACCGGCACCCCGTCGAGCACCGTGTCGGCCGGCGCGGCGCGGGCCAGGAAGTGCACCGGGCTCTCCAGCCGCAGCACCTCGTCGACGCAGCCCCGCGCCAGCGCGTCGTCGGTGGGTAGCGCGGCGACCGTCTCCGGGTGGGCCAGCAGCAGCGGCAACCCGTTGCTGAACATGTAGACGGTGGTGACGAAGCTGGCGTTGAACAGCACGATCAGGTTGCTGACCAGTTCTTCCTCGGTCAGCTCCACCCCGCCCGCGTCGAGCGCCTCGACCAGCCCGCTGAGCAGGTCGTCGGTGGGTGCCCTGCGGCGGTGCGCCAGCAGCTCCCGGTAGAAGACCCGCAGCTCCTGCGCGGCGGTGTTGGCGGCGGCCAGCCGCTGCGGGGTCTTCCCGGCGACGTCCAGGAACTCGTCGATCCGCTCCACCCGCTCGCGGTACCAGGCCAACTCGGCCGTCGGGATGCCGATGAACTCGGCCATCACCAGCGCCGGGATCGGGTACGCGAAGTCGGCCACGAAGTCGACGACGGTGTCCCCGGCGTCGGCCATCCGGTCCAACAGGTCGTCGACCACCCGCAGGATCACCGGTCGCAGAGCATCGAGCCGGCGCGGTGTGAAGGTGTGGGCGAAGACGTGCCGCATCCGGGTGTGCTCGGGCGGGTTGACGAACATCATCGAGGTCTGGAAGGCGCGCAGGATCTCCTGCTCCTCCCAGCCCGGCGGCGGCTGTTTCGTCCACTCCGGATCGCGCAGCAGCCTGTCGACGAGGTCGTAGCCGACCGCGACGGCGGCCACCGTGCGGTGCTCGGCGCGGGCCGGCACCGCACTGACCGGGCCGAGCCGGTGCAGGCCGGCATACCACGGGTACGGGTTCTGTCTGCCCTGCTCGCTGTAGAGACCGGTGAGCAGCTCGTCCACGGTCATGGCCATTCCTCCCCAGGAATTCGGTGGCCGGGGACAGCGGGAAGGTCCGCTGCCCCCGACCGGTGTCACAGGCCGAGCACCCGCAACGGCACGGCGTCGGCGAGGGCCTGGTTGCCGGCGTCGTTCGGGTGGATGTGGTCCCCCGAGTCGTACGCGGGCAGCAACTGGCTGGGCCGCGCCGGGTCGCGCAGCACCCGGTCGAAGTCGAGCAGCCCGTCGAACTCGCGGCTGCCGCGCAGGTACGCGTTCACCGCCTGCCGGGTGGCCTCCTTCTGCGCCGTCCACACGCCCGGGGCGCCGTGCCCCTCGTACGGGGTCAGCGTGGCCACCAGGCTGGTCAGTCCGCGCTGCTGGATTTGCTGGTTGATCTGCCGGAGGGTCGCGATGATCGCCTCCGGTGAGTCGTTGGACATCCAGATGTCGTTGATGCCCAGGTGGGTGACGACGGTGCGCACGCCGGTCTGGGCGAAGACGTCCTCGTTGAGCCGGGCTGCCGCGTTCGGGCCGAGCTGGTGGTAGCCGGGGTAGTTGCCGTCGCCCGGTTCGGTGCCCTCGTGGTTGAGCCGGTTGCCGGCGAGGCTCAGGTTGAGCACGCCCGGGGTGCGCCTGTCCGGCCGCGCCGCGAGCAGCCGGTCGGCGAGCAGGTCGGGCCAGCGGCGGTTGGCGTTGACGGTGCTGCCGTTGCCGTCCCCGATGGAGTCGCTGAGCACGACCAGCGCCCCGGAGGTCCCCTCGCGCCGCACGTCGACGCCGGAGAGGAAGAACCAGCAGCAGGTCGGGCGGGTGGTGAAGCCGCGGCCTTCGGCCGCACCGGTGAGGTCGCCGGCGCCGATGAAGTTCGCCTGCTGGGACTGCCCGTGGAAGGTGGTCGGGCCGGTCGGCGTCGGGAAGTGCACGGTGACCACCAGGTCGCTGTCGTCGGCGACCGGGAACGGCAACGGGTCGCTGAGCAGTTCCGCGCCCCGGTTCATGGTGGCCGTGGACGCGCCGGTGAAGGTCAGCGGGCGTACCGACGACGCGTCGATGTCGGCGAGGTCGTCGGGGGTGGCGGTGTTCGGCAGGGCGACGGTGGCCCGGCCCACCCGTACCGCCTGCTCGCCGTAGAGGTTGCTCAGCCGTACCCGCAGCGCCGGGCCGCCCACCGAGACGTGCACGATCATCCGGACGCTCTGGTCGTTCAGGCCGGTGTTGGTCAACCCGACCGAGTTGCCCCGGGTCACCGCCGTGGCCCAACTGCCGGCCCACTCGCCCCGTCCGGCGGCCCCGGCGGTGGTCGCGCTCGGACCGGCGCTGGCGACGACGGCGGGTGTACCGGTGACCAGCAGCGTGGCCGCCGCGGCGATGACGTGCCATCTCTTCGGGGTTGCCATGGAACCTCCATCGTGTGGCAGCTCAGGGCCGCCCGCTGGCGGCACCCGCCTGAACGATGGTTCCGCCGCTGCTGACGGTCGTCAATCGACCTGATCGACGCCATCAAATGTCCGGCGGGCCCGCCGGATCGACCGTCCGGCACGGTCCCGACCAGGCGGTCGCGGCCTAGGCTTCCAGGCGGCGGCGGTGCGGTCGCCACGCGCGCCACCGTCGCGTCGTCACCGGGAGACGCCCCGGGGACCGCCGTTTCTCCGATGGGGGCTGCCGGATGACTGACGGACCTGAGCGCACGACCACCTACGTGAACCGGGTGCTGGAGCTCTTCGCCGAGTTCGGCGACCGGGAGGCGCTCGTCGGTGGGGGCCGCCGGCTCACCTACCCGCAGGCCGCCGGGCTGGTCCGGACGATGGCCGCGACGCTGACCCGGCACGGCGTACGGCCCGGGTCGGCGGTGCTGGTGACCGTCGCGAACGCGGTGGAGGCTCCGCTGCTCCAGCTCGCGCTGCACGCGCTCGGCTGCCGCACGATGTGGGTCGCCCCGGTCACCGCGCGCCGGGAGGTCGACGAGTTCGTCCGGTCGGCCCGCCCGGACGCCCTGGTCTACGACGCCCGGGACCCGGCCGGTCTGGGCCCGGAGCTGGTCGCCGCGCTGCCCGGCGTACCGGTGTGCTGTCTGGGCGCCGGCGGAGCAGGCCCGGATCTCACCGGCGTCGCGGCCGGCGAGCCGGTCGGCCTGCCGGCGTCGGTGCCGGCGCCCGAGTCGTTCCTGCAGACCAGCGGCACCACCGGCGCCCCCAAGCTGGTGCACCACCGGGAGAGCTTCTACGCCCAGATCCTCGCCCTGGCCGCCGACTTCCGCGCCGCCGGTTTCCCGCTGCTGCGGCACCTGTCGCACTCGCCGATGTGGCTGGCCAGCGGCCAGATCACCACGCTGTTCAACCTGTTCACCGGCGGGGTGCTGTTCCTGCACGACGACTGGGACCCGGCGGTCTTCGTGGACACCGTGCAGCGGGAGCGGATCAATTCGACCTTCGTCACCCCGCCGATGCTCTACGAGGTGCTGGACCACCCGGCGCTGGTCGGCGCGGACTTCTCCAGCATGTTCATGTTCAACGTGGGCGCCGGGCCCGCCGCGCCCGCCCGGCTGCGCCAGGCCATCGCGCGGTTCGGCCCGGTGCTGCGCATCGTGTACGGCCTCAGCGAGGCCGTCGTCATCACCGCTCTGCCCGGGCTGACCGACGACCCCGCGCACCCGCAGCGGCTGCGTTCCTGCGGGCGACCGTACGGCGACGTCCGCGTCGAGATCCGCGACGACGACGGTGCGGTGCTGCCGCCCGGACGCGACGGCGAGGTGTGGGTGCGGACCCGGTTGAGTTTCGCCGGCTACCACGGTCAGCCCGAGCTGACCGCGCAGACGTTGGTCGACGGGTGGGTGCGCACCCGCGACATCGGCCACCTCGACGAGGACGGTTACCTCTACCTGGTCGACCGGGCGCACGACATGATCGTGACCAGTCGACGGAACTGGGCGATCTTCTGCCGCCCGATCGAGGACGTGCTGGTCGGGCACCCGCAGGTGCGGGCCGCGGCGGTGATCGGGGTGCCGGACGCCACGGTGGGCGAGGTGCCGTACGCGTACGTGGTGCTGACGCCGGGGGCGACGGTGACCGGAGCGGAGCTGATCGGGGCGGTGACCGCCGACCTCAACGAGATGTGGGCGCCGGCCACTGTGGAGGTGATCGACCGGTTGCCGGTGAACCGGTCGATGAAGGTGGACAAACAGGCGTTGCGCGCACGGTACGCGGCGGGCCGGGCGGCGGTCGGGGCGTGACCCCGCGTCGGCAACTGGTCGTCCTGGTCGGCGCGGACCTCGTCTCCAACCTGGGCACCCGCATCTCGGTGGTGACCATCCCGTGGCTGGTGCTGGTCACCACCGGCAGTCCCACCAAGATGGGGCTCGTCGCGTTCGCCGAGACCCTGCCGTACCTGCTGTCCAGCGCGTTGGGCACACCCTGGGCGGACCGGTTCGGCCTGCGCCGTACCTCGATAGTCTGCGACGCGGGCAGCGCCGTCGCGATGGTCGTGGTGGCGCTCACCCCGTGGCTGGGTTTCGCGCCGCTGGTGGCGTTGGTGGCGGTGGCCGGCGCGCTGCGCGGCATCGGCGACCGGGTGAAGCACGTGATGTTCCGGCCGGCCGCGCAGGCCGCCGGGGTGCCGCTGATCCGGCTGACCTCCGCGTACGACGGGTTGAGCCGGGTCGTGACGCTGTTCGGCGCCGCCGTCGGCGGGCTGCTGATCGCCGCGTTCGGGGTGACCGAGGCGATCCTCATCGACGCGGCCAGCTTCGGCGTCTGCGCGCTGCTGATCGGCGTCCTGGTCCGTCCACCGGCCGCCGCGACGCCACCCGCCCAGCCGGAGGGCTACCTGCGGGCGCTGCGCGGCGGCTTCGGCTACCTGGCCCGGGACCGACAGCTACTCGGCATGCTGGTGGTGGTCTCGGCGCTGAACATGGTGGCCAACGCCAGCGTCGCCGTCTACATCCCGGTCTGGGTCGCCCGGGAACTGCACGGGCCTGGCGGGCTCGGCCTGGTGCTGGCGGCGTTCTCGGCCGGCGCGCTGCTGGGCAACCTGGCGTTCACCGCGCTCGGGCCACGGCTCCCCCGATGGATGACGTTCGTGGTCGGCGCGCTGGTCGCCGGAACACCCCGGCTGGTGGCGCTGGCGGTCAGCGACGAGCTGCCGACGGTGCTCGCCGTGACGTTCCTGTCCGGCATCGGCATCGCGGCGGTCAACCCGCTGCTCGGCGTGGCGCTCTACGAGCGGGTGCCGCCGGAGTTGCAGACCCGGGTCATCGGCATCGCCGGGTCGCTGGCCTTCCTCGGGTTGCCGGTCGGCGCGCTACTCGGCGGCTGGTCGGTGGACGCCCTCGGGCTCACCCCGGCGCTGTGGGCGATGGCGGCGGCCTGTCTGCTCGTCACCGCGTACCCCCTGGTGATGGGGGGATCCGGACGCCCGCGGACGCCGACGCGCCCGGCGCCCGCCACGGCGGCCTGACCGCACGTCACGGCCCGCCGGGCCGGTGCCGGGCCTGGCGTAAAGCGGTTGCGGTCGATCGGCGCGGCCCGCAGGCTCGGGCGGATGAACGCGCAACCCCGGCCCGCTGTGCCGGACCTCGACGGTGCCCGGATCGACACGGACCTGGTCCGCCGCCTGGTCGCGGAGCAGTTCCCGCACTGGGCCCGACTGCCGGTGCGCCCGGTCGAGGTCGGTGGCTGGGACAACCGCACCTTCCACCTCGGCGACGAGATGACCGCACGACTGCCCAGCGGCCCGGGGTACGCCGCGCAGGTCGCCAAGGAACAGCGCTGGCTGCCGGCGCTCGGTCCGCACCTGCCGCTGGAGATTCCCGTCCCGCTGGCGCACGGCGCGCCCGGCGTCGGCTATCCGTACCCGTGGTCGGTCTACCGGTGGATCGACGGACAGACCGCCCGCGCCGAGCGGATCGCCGACCTGACCCGGTTCGCCACCGACCTCGCCGCCTTCCTGCGTGCCCTGCGCGCCTCGGACACCACCGGCGGCCCGGCCGCCGGGCCGCACAGCGCCTGGCGGGGAGGCCCACTGTCCACCTACGACACGGAGACCCGGCTGGCGATCGAGACGCACCGCGACCGGCTGCCCGCCGACGCCGTCACCGACATCTGGCAGACCGCCCTCGACGCCTCCTGGGCCGGGCCGCCGGTCTGGTTCCACGGCGACGTCGCGTACGGCAACCTGCTGGTCCGCGACGGTCGGCTCGCCGCCGTCATCGACTTCGGCTGCTGCGGCGTGGGCGACCCGGCCTGCGACACGGTGATCGCCTGGACGCTGCTGCGCGGCCCCGCCCGGGCCGCGTTCCACGACGCGCTCGGCCTCGACGCGGCCACCTGGGCGCGGGGTCGGGGCTGGGCGTTGTGGAAGGCGCTGATCACGCTCGACGACCCGGACCCGGCCAAGGCCGCCGAGGCCCGGCACGTGCTGGGCGAACTGCTCGCCGAGCGCTCCCGAACCCACTGACCGTCACCCAGCGGTCGGCGTCGACCTGACGCCCCCGCCCCGATGTTCGCCGGCCGTTGCAGTTGTCGCCACCCACCCGTCGGCCGGGCGGGCTAGCGTCGGCGCCCGCACCCCAGGAGGCCGCCGGGTATGACACCGTCACCCACTCGCCGCAGCAGCGCCGAGATCACCGCCGTACACCGGATCGGCGACCACGCCCCGCACAGCGCGTTCACCGACCTCGTCCGGCACGCCGGCAGCTGGTTCTGCGCCTTCCGGGAGGGACGGACCCACCTCAGCGCCGACGGCGTGATCCGGGTGCTGACGTCGGTCGACGGTCGGACGTGGACGTCCGCGGCGGTCATCCGGCAGGCCGGTGTCGACCTGCGCGACCCGCGCTTCGTCGTGCGCCCCGACGGCCGGCTGCAACTGTTCGGCGCGGCGGCGACCGGTGAGGCCGACAAGACGTTCCAGACGGTGACCTGGCACTCCGCCGACGGGCACGCCTGGGGAAACCCGACGCCGGTGGGCGAACCGGGCGTCTGGGTGTGGCGGGCGGTCTGGCACGACGAGGTGATGTACGGCATCGGCTACGCCACCGGTGAGCCGAGGTTTGCCCGGCTCTACCGCAGCGAGGACGGTGTGGACCTGCGAACCTGGGTGCCGACGTTGTTCGCCGACGGGTACCCGAACGAGTCCGGGTTGGTCTTCGCCCCGGACGGCGTCGCCCTCTGCCTGCTGCGCCGGGACGGCGTCGACGCGAGCGCGCAGCTCGGCCGGGCCACCCCACCCTACCGGGAGTGGACCTGGACCGACCTCGGTGTCCGGGTGGGCGGGCCGACGCTGCTGCGGCTGCCCGACGGGCGACTGCTGGCCGGCGTACGCCTGCACGACGGCGCGGTCCGCACCGCGATCTGCGCCGTCGACCCGGACCGGGGCGGGCTGACCGAGGTGGTCGCGCTGCCCTCCGGCGGCGACACCAGCTATCCCGGGATGGTGTGGCACGACGACCTGCTGTGGGTGAGCTACTACTCCTCCCACGAGGGACGGACCTGCGTGTACCTGGCCGAGGTGCGGCTCACGGGGTGACTGTCGCCCCACGCGGGACGGCGCACGGGACCACGCCGCCGGACGCGGCCCGCTATCGTCACCACGACAGAGGGTGCCGACGACCTCACGGATCTGGGCATGCGCGTTCATGGATCGGTCGGTCTCGTGACCGGGCGCTGCCCACGACATGGTGCGTGGGCCATCGCGCCTCGTCGGATGTCATCCGCCCGGCTCTCCGCACCGCCGACCGCACCCGGCGCGGCGGTCAGGACGTCCCCGCCCGCGCAGGGCTGACAAGAGGGAGCGCGATGAGGATCACCCGCAGTCGCCTGGCCAACGGGGCGGCGTTGCTCGCCGTCGGGACGTCACGGCGATCAATCCGAGCGTCAACGCCTACCTGACTGTCTATCCGCACGGGTCACCGCGGCCAGCCTCGTCCTCGCTCAACGCGTCCGCCGGCGAGACGATCTCCACGACCCAGGTGGTCACCGTCGGACAGAACGGCCGGCTCGCCGTCTACCACAACGGCGGCAGTACGCACGTCCGCATCGACGTGCACGGCTACTTCACCAACAGCGCAGGAGGCGGCCTCGTCGCCGTGGAGCACGGGCGCGTCGTGGACACGCGCGACGGCACCGGCATGATCCCCACCAACGGCAGTCGCACCGTCACCCTCACCGGGAGCGGCATTCCGGCCGGAGCGAGCAACGCGCTGCTCGGCGTGACGGTCGTCGGCGCCGCCTCCGGCGGTTACCTCAGCGCCTACCCGGCCGGTGGCGCGGCCGATCCGAGCAGCGTGGTCGACTACGCCGGCGGGACCACCTCACAGGGCATCGCCGTCGCGCTCTCCTCGGCCGGCACTGTCACCTTCGTGAACCGTGGCCCGGCCGTACACCTGGTCCTGGTCCAGCAGGGCTGTGTCACGGCCTCCCCGAGCAGCGGCGCCGACCTGCGCACCACGCAGCCCCTCACGGTCGCCGACACCCGGGCCAACGGCGGGGCGCCGCTGGCGGCGAAGGGCGGGCTGATCGTCAAGCTCACCGGCGCCAACGGCCTGCCACTGAACGCGATGGACGGCGCCTTCATCTCGGTCACCACGATCGGCCCCACCGCGAGCGGTTTCGTCACCGTCGAACCGTCCGGGCTCTTCCCGGCCACCGAGGACGGCCCGGTGGTGCTGAACCCCCCGGCGTCGAACGTCACGGCGGGTCAGCACGCCCGCACGACAATGGTCGTGACAAAGGTCGGCCGGATCGTCACCGACCGCCCCAATGTCAGCAAACCCGGCGAGATCAGGATCCTGAACGTCAGCAGCGGCACCGTCCACGTGGTCGTCACCCTGCACGGATGGTTCAACCAACCGGTCGGCAGCAACTGAGCCCGAGCCTCGCCGCTGCTGTCGCGCACCGTCACGGCAGCAGCGGCGAGGCGCTGTCCACCGCCAGAGCGAACGACTAATCTGCCGGCATGGCATCGACGCTCACCGAGTCGACCGACCCGTACTGCCTGCGCCCCGGCGAGGCCGGGGAGCTGCTGCGCGGGCACCCGTGGCGGCGGTTCGTGGCGCTCGGCGACAGCGTGGTCGAGGGCATGTGCGAGCCGTCGCCGGGCTACCCGGACGTGCAGTGGGTCGACCGGATCGCCGCCGAGCTGACCGCCGTACGCCCCGAGCTGGCGTACCGGAATCTGGGTCGACGTGGACTACGCGCGCACCAGGTACGCGCCACCCAGCTCGCCCCGGCCCTCGCGTTCGCGCCCGACCTCGCGCTCGTCGTCTGCGGCGGCAACGACGCCTTCCACCCGGCGTACGACGCCGAGGCGGTGGACGTCGAGCTGACCGCCATGATCAGCGCCTTACGGGCAGCCGGGGCGGACGTGATCACCGTCGGCATGTTCGACGTGTCGCACAGCCCGGCCGTCCCCGAGGCGCTACGACAGGGCCTGCGGGACCGGATGCGTCGCCTGTCCGCGCACACGGCGCGCCTGGCCGAACGCCTGCGCACGATCCACGTGCACCTGACCGACCATCCTTTGACCGCCGACCCGACCCTCTACAGCACCGACGGCCGCCACGGCAGCGCCCGCAGCGACGCGATAGCCACCGCCGAAACCCTAAGAGCCCTAACCCCCCACAAACCCTAACCCCCCACCCCGGACCCCACCCCGGCCCCGGCCTGGCCCCACCCCACCCCCGCCCGGCCCCGTTGATCATGAAGTTATCGACATGACACGCCGGGTGGTTTCTAGGCTTCAGTGCAACTGATCTTGGTTGGGCTGGGGGTGCTGGTGGCGAGGCCGGGTGTGGTGACGTTTGGGCATCGGCAGGTGTTGGAGCATCTGTGGGGGGCAGGGCGGACGATTTCGCAGATCGCGGGTGTGCTCGGGGTGTCGGTGAGCACGGTCTCGCGGGAGGTGGGCCGGTATCACAGTGCCCGGCATGGGACGAAGAACCCGTTGGGGCGGTCGTTGCCGTCGGGGCGGGCTCGGGCGCCGTATCGGTGGGGGTATCAGGCGCAGTGGGCGCAGCGGCGTGCTGACGCGGCGCGGCGTCGGCCGAAGGCGACGAAGTTGGGGGCCGGGACGCGGCTGCGGCAGGTGGTGCAGGGCAGACTGGCGCGTAGGTGGTCTCCGACGCAGATCGCCGCGTGGCTGCGGGCCATGTTCGCTGACCGGCCGGAGTTGCAGGTGTCTCACGAGACGATCTACCAGGCGATCTACGTTCAGTCGCGGGGCAGCCTGCGGGAGGAGTTGACTCGGCAGGTCGCTCTGCGCTCGGGACGCGCCGACCGGCGTGCCCAGTCGCGGCTGGCGGCAGCGGATCGGGGCCGCCGCCCCTGGATCGGGGACCTGCACATCAGTAACCGGCCCGCCGAGGCCACCGACCGGGCCGTGCCGGGTCACTGGGAAGGTGATCTGGTCATCGGCAAGGGCGGCCGCTCGGCGATCGTGACACTGGTCGAACGCGCCACCCGCTACGTGATGCTCGGCGCGCTGCCGCACGGGCGTGACACCGAAGCCGTCATCGGCGTGCTCACCGACCTCGCCGCCCGACTACCGACGCACCTACGCCGCTCACTGACCTGGGACCAAGGCAGCGAGATGGCCGCCCACGCGGTCTTCACCGTCGCCACCGGCTGCCCGGTCTACTTCTGCGACCCCCACAGCCCCTGGCAACGCGGCAGCAACGAGAACACCAACGGCCTGCTACGCCAGTACTTCCCCAAAGGCAGCTACGACTTCCGCAGCATCAACCAGAGCGGCCTCGACGAGATCGCCCACGAACTGAACACCCGCCCCCGCCAAACACTCGACTGGGCAACCCCAGCCGAACGCCTAGACCACCTCATCGCCGCCTAACGATTGCACTCACCCCTTGACCCCAAGCCGCTGCGGCTGGTCATAACTTCATGATCAACCCCGCCGGGCCGGGGTGGGTGGGCGGGGCCGGGGTGGGGGTGGGGGTGGGGGTGGGGGTGGGGGTGGGGGTGGGGGTGGGGGTCAGGATTTTAGGAGGACTCCGGTGAGGAGGACTCCGTGGGCCAGGTTGAGCACTCCGTCGCAGCCGGGGTAGCCGACCCGGGCCAGGGCGCCGGAGGAGCGTCGGCCGAAGAGGTACGGGGCCAGCGAGTACGGGACGTCGGCGGTGACGGTGTCGCCGGTTTCGATGTGCACGAAGTCCATCGACACCCGGTCGGTGGGCAGGTACTCCTGCAGGATCGCGCCGCCCTGCTCGACGGCGGCGCGTAGGCCGTCGGCCCAGTCCGCCGGGCTCAGCTCCGGGCCGAGCAGCACGCCGTGCCCTGCCGAGCCGTCCGCCGGCTTCGCCACCAGCGTGGCCTGCTCGGTGATCGCCCGGTCCAGCACGGCGGCGGTCAGCGGCACCGTGTACGGCACGTGCCGACGGATGAGGGCCTGGTCGGCGGCGGCGAGGGTGTCCACGTCCTCCCACAGCCAGGCGAACGTGGTCTTGTTGCCGAGCAGCCAGGCCGCCGCCGACACGAACATCGGCAGGGTGCCGGCCGCGAGCGCCAGGGCCACGGCGTCCAGGCCGGCGGTCGGGGTGACCCGGTTGGGCACGAACAGCCGGAACAGCGCGTCGACCGGCGCGCCGGCCACGACGAGGCGGTTCTCGGCGTCCACGGTGGCGGTGGACACCGGGGCGATGACCAGGTCGATGCCGAAGTCACTGGCGCGTACGGCCAGCGGGTCGAGGATCCGGATGAACGTCTCCGGGTCGTCCAGGCCGGGGTAGTCCGCGTCGAAGTCCATCAGCAGGGCCACCCGTGCCCCGTCGGGCAGGCGCAGTTCCTCGCGGATCGCCACGAACCGCTGGTCCAGCAGTGACCCGGCGGCGCGGACCGGCAGGTCGTCGAGGATGCCCCGCTCCTGGTAGAGCCGGGCGAACCGCTGGATGACGGTGTCGGCGTCGAAGCCGCCGCCGAGGCTGCTGTCGATGTTGTACTCGACGAACTTCGGCACCCCGTCGGTGAAGATGACGTCCGGGCGGTACGCGGCCAGCAACGCCTCGGTCAGCGGCTCGGACTCGTCCAGCAGGCGGGTCTCCCCCGCCGGCACGCCGAGCAGCCGGCGCAGCGCGCCCGCGGTGTCCGCGCGGCGTCGGCAGGCGTCGAGAATGAGCTGGGCGAGCCGGTCGCACACCTCGTTGAGCTCCCGCCAGGCGTCCGCGGCGAGGACCGGGGGGCGGGCCAACCGCCACTGTTTGTTGTAGGTGGCCCGGCCGTGGAAGACCTGCTCCCAGGCCGCCGCGCCGCTGTTCACCATGGCGGCGCGGGCCGACTCGGGCAGTGCGGCCCAGGCCCCCGACAGCGGCGGCCACGGGTAGTTCGGGTCGATCATGATCCGTCCTTCATGGTCAGCTGGATGGCGGCGGCGAGCTGGTCCCGACCGGGTTGCACGGCCCGGTCCAGCGCCGGGGCGAACGGCAGCACCGCGCCGTCCGGTCGGGTCACCCGGCGGGGTGGGGCGAGCAGCCGGACCCGCCCCACCACCGAGGCGATGATCTCGGCGGCCATTCCGCAGGCCCGGTTGGCGTCGTCGAGCACCACGAGTCGGCCGGTGCGACGCACCGACTCGGTGAGACCATCGATGTCGAACGGGTACAGGGTGCGCGGGTCGAACACCTCCACCGACACCTGGTCGTCCAGCTCCTGCGCCACCGCGAGCGCGTCGTGCACCAGGTGCCCGACCGCGACCACGGTGACGTCGGCCCCGAAACGGTGGATCCGGCCCCGTCCCAGCGGCACCGGCGTCAGGTCGTCGACGTCGTCGCGCACGTCCATCGCGGCGGCCGGCGCGAACACCACCACCGGGTCGTCGTGGCGGATCGCGGTGACCAGCAGCCCGTACGCGTCGGCCGGGGTGGCCGGCACGACGGTGACCACGCCGACGTGGGCGAAGAGACTGTACGGGTGGTCGGAGTGCTGTCCGGCCCACCCGGTCCGCGAGCCGGAGCCGGGCACCAGGTAGGTGACCGGCACCGCGCACTGCCCGCCGGTCATCAGCGGGAACTTGTGCGCGTGGTTGACGATCTGCTCGAAGACCAGGAACAGCAGCGACGGGATCTGGAACTCGATCACCGGGCGCAGCCCGGCCAGCGCCGCCCCGGTGGCGAAGCTGGTGAACGCCTGTTCCGACAGCGGGGTGTCGCGGACCCGCTGCACGCCGAACCGTTTGGCCAGGCCGGTGGTCACCATCGACGCGCCGACCCGGACGTCCTCGCCGAGCAGGAAGACCGCCTCGTCGCGGGCGAGTTCGTCGGCGAGGGCCCGGGTCAGCGCCCGGCGGTAGGACAGTCGGGGCACCTCAACCACCTCCGGTGGGAACGGTCATCAGCCACCTCCGGTGGGAACGGTCATCAGCCACCTCCGGTGGGGACGGTCATCAGCCACCTCCGGCGCGGCCGGTCAGGCCGCTGGCGTACAGGTGGACCAGCGCGTCGGCCGGGTCGGGCTCCGGGCTGTTGACCGCGAACCGCTCCGCGGCGTCGAGCGTCGCCTCGACCTCGGCGTCCACCGCCGCCCGGTCGACGTCGGCAAGTCGTGCCCCCTGGATGTCCACCGGGTCGCGGGACCGGCCCCGGCGCACCTCGTCCGGCGGGCGGTAGTCGAGGCGTACCGCGTGTTCGAAGGTGTGGTGGACGTCGAATCGGTACGTGCGGGCCTCGACCAGCTCCGGGCCGCCGCCGGCGCGCATCCGCGCGACGGCGGCGCGGGCGGCGTCGCGTACCGTCTCCGGGTCCTGTCCATCGACCTGGACGGCTGGGATGCCGAAGGCGGCGGCCCGGCCGGCGATGCTGCCGGCCACCGCGCCGTCGACCGGCATGGTGGTGGCGTAGCCGTTGTCCTCGCAGACGAACAGCACCGGCACCCGCCAGAGCGCGGCCAGGTTGAACGCCTCCAGCAGCATCCCCTCGTTGACGGCGCCGTCGCCGAAGAAGCTCACGCCGACGGTGTCGCGGCCCCGGCGGCGGTGCGCCCAGACCGCGCCCGTGACGATCGCGCCGGACGCGCCGACGATGGCGTTCGCGCCGAGGACGCCGAGGCTCAGGTCGGCGGCGTGCATGGAGCCGCCGCGCCCGGCGTTGAGGCCGGTGACCCGCCCGCACAGCTCGGCGAGCATCCGGGCCGGGTCGGCGCCGCGCGCCAGCACGTGCCCGTGCCCGCGGTGGGTGCCGGCGAGCACGTCGTCGGGGCCCAGCGCCGCGCAGACTCCGGCGGCGATCCCCTCCTGACCGAGGTACGGGTGGATGCCGCCGACGATCTGCCCGGAGTGGACCAGCTCCACCGCCCGCTCCTCGAACCGACGGATCAGCCGGACCGTGCGGTAGAGCCGCACCCCGTCGGCGTCGGTCACGCCGGGCCCTTGACGGCGGTCAGGATGTCGTCCCAGAGCCGGGCACGGGCGGTCAGCGCGAGGTTGACGGTGTCCGCGCACTCCTGCCACCTGGCGTCGTCGTCACCGCACAGGTCGGCGAGCATCTGCATGGCCATCGGCGTGTGCTGTTCGCCGTCGACCTCGATGTGCCGCCGAAGGTAGTCGACGAAGGTGTGCAGACGGTCGCTGTGCTCGTTGACCGCGACGACCTGAAGGAACATGTCCGGGATGAGGTCCTCCCGGCCGAACGCGAACGCCGCCGCCTGGCAGTGCACCGGGGACGACTCGATGATCTGCCAGGTGGTGGCGGCGAACCTGGCGGACGGCGCCGGGACGCCCGCCTCGGTGAGCGCGTCGCGCACCGGCCGGCCGGCGCGCAGCAGAGCGACGAGGGCGTTCACGGCCGTGGTGTCCGCCCCGGCCTCGGTCATCCCCCGCACGTACAGCTCGAAGTGGCTGATGTAGCCGCCACCCAGCTCGTCGCTCTCCTCCACCATCACGATGTCGTTGATGAGGCGGCGACTGCCGGTCGGACCGGTCGGGATCCACGGAACGTCGACGCAGGTGAGCTGCCGCTGCAACGACTTCAGCAGGGACATGAAGTCCCAGACCGCGAAGACGTGGTGCTCCATGAAGGTGACCAGCGCCCGGTGGGTGTCCAGGTTGGCGTAGAGCGGGTGCTTGACCACGGCGTCGCGCCGGTCGGTCACCGCGCGCTCCAGCCGTTCGATGCCGGGGTGTGTCTGTCCCCAGTCGTAGCGTGACATGTCAGCCTCCCTGCGGGGCGCGGTGGCGCCAGATGACCGGGCAGTAGTCGGGGTCGGCGTAGTCGGGCCGTCCGTCCGGGGTGCGGCGGACCAGCACGTCGTGGTTGTACGCGGCGAGTGTGCCGTCGGAGAGCGGGTACTCCCGCCAGGCGTTGTCGCCGTCCTGCAGGTGCAGCGAGATCGCCTGCCGGGGGCGTCCGCTGACGTTGGGGCCGCTGCCGTGGTAGGTGCGGCAGTGGTGGAAGCTCACGTGCCCCTTCGGGATCACCATGGGGATCTTGCGGATCTCCGCGCCGTTGTACGTGGCGTTCTCGGCGAGCATCGCCTCCAACTGGCCGCGGTCGCGGTCGGCGAAGTGCCGCACCACGGTGTCGTCGGCGCCGATCTCCGTCCACCGGTGCGAGCCGTCGACCATGGTGATGGTGCCCATCTCCTCCCCGCAGTCGTGGAAGGGAATGAACGCAGTGAGCATCTTCTCCGACGACGAGGACGCCCAGTAGTGCTTGTCGAAGTGCCAGGGCACGACGTTGCTCGGCTCGCCGTCGATCGGCGGCTTGTAGATCAGCGTGGACTGGAACACCCGGATCTCGTCGGCCTGGGCCAACCGGGCGGCGACCGCGCCGAGCAACGGCTTGCGCAGGATCGCGCCCAGTCCGTCGTGCTCGTGGTGGACGTAGTCGTTGTGCCGCTGCACCGGCCCCTTCGACGGGTCCCAGTAGGCAAGCTTCGGTGGCCGCACCGGCAACCGGCGGTCGCGCTCGCCGTCGTAGTAGCGCTGCGCGGCGGCGGCCAGCGCGTCCACCTCGTCGTCGGCGAACAGCTTGCCCGACAGGTACCAGCCGTGCTCGGCGTAGTGCCGCACGTCGTCGTCGGAGGGCAGCAGCGCCCGCTCCGCGGCGGTGAGCGTCGGCTCACTCCGCACGATCACGCGCCCACCCCCTCTGGTGTGGCCGCCCGGGAGGCCAGCTCCCGCTCTTTCGCCTCGTAGAGCGCCTTGATGTTGCCGCTGCCGAAGCCCCGCGCGCCCCGCCGCTCGATCAGCTCGAGGAAGAGCGTGCGACGCACGTGCACCGACTCGGCGAAGATCTGCAACAGTTGGCCGTCATGGTCGGAGTCGACGAGCACGCCCAGCTCGCGCAGCCGGTCCAGGGGTGCGTCCAGCGGGCCCACCCGCGCCTCCAACCCGTCGTAGTAGCTGGCCGGCGTCCCGGCGAAACGCACCCCGCGACCGCGGAGCGTCTGCACGGCGGTGATGATGTCGTCGGTGCGCAGGCCGAGGTGCTGCACTCCCCCACCGGCGTGCTGGTCCAGGAACGCGTCGATCTGCCCCGGCCGCCGGCCCAGGTCCGGTTCCAGCAGCACCACCGTGACCCGCCCGGACGGGCTCTGCACCACCGTGGAGTTCATGCCCTGCCCGTCGACCTCGACGTGCTCCTCGAAGACCTGCGCGAAGTCGAACAACCCCGCGAAGTGCCGAGCCGTCGCGTCGAGCTGGCCCGGCGGCACGCAGACCGCCAGGTGGTCGATCTCGGCCAGCACCGGCGGGTGGGCCTGCCCGGTCGGTTCGGTGGGCGCGATGAGGCCGGGCAGGACGTCGGCCCGGTCGCCCCGGCGCTGCACGAGCCGGTGCCGCACGTCGGCGAAGCCCTCCACCTCGGCGGTCACCACGTCGTCCGCGCCGCCACGGCTGGTCGGTGGCGTCACCCCGGTCGCGCCCCGACCCACCAGCTCGGTGTACGCGGCCACGACGTCGTCGACGGCGACGGCGACGACGGCGATGCCGTCACCGTGGCGCCGCACGTACCGGGCCGCCGGATGCTCGGCGGTCAACCCCGAGGTGAGCAGCAGCCGGATGTCGCCGTGGCGCAGCAGCAGCGAGCGCTGCCCCGCCAGCCCGGTCTCCGGGCCCCCCTGCCCGCAGACCTCGAAGCCGACGGCGGTGCTGAAGTAGTGGGCCGCCTGCCGGGCGTCCCCCACGTAGAGTTCGATGTGGTCGATCCCACGGATGTCCATGTCCCTGTAAGCCCTTCGCACCTGGTTCCCCCGCTTGCCGTCCGGGCGCGCCCGCCCGGGGTGCCGCGTCGATCACCTCCTCGGCTCGGCGACGCGCGCGAGCAGCAGGCTGACGTTCTGTCCGCCGAACCCGAACGAGTTGGTGACCGCGTACTCCGGGTCGGCCTTGCGGGGCGCGTCACGGATGTGGTCCGCCGGGCAGGCCGGGTCCGGGTCGTCGAGGTGGTACGTCGGCGGCAGCAGCCCCCGACCGAGCGCCAGGGCGGTGGCCGCCGCCTCCAGCGCCCCGGAGGCGCCCAGCAGGTGGCCGGTGAGCGCCTTGGTGGAGCTGACCGGCACGCCGCCGACGCCGAACACGTCGGCGAGGGCGGTGGCCTCCGCGATGTCGCCGAGTTTGGTGCCGGTGCCGTGCGCGTTGACGTAACCGACCACCGCCGCCGGCACACCGGCGCTGCGCAGCGCCCGCCGCAGGCAGGCCGCCGCCCCGGCGCCGTCCGGGCGGGGCGCCGTCGGGTGGTACGCGTCGGTCGTCACCCCGTACCCGGCCACCTCGGCGTACGCGGCGACACCTCGCGCGGCGGCGTGTTCGGCGCGTTCCAGCACCAGCAGGGCCGCGCCCTCGGACAGCACGAAGCCGGTGCGGGAGGTGTCGAACGGCCGGCTCGCCCGGCCCGGGTCGGTGCCGGCGCGGGCCAGCGCCCGGGCGTTGCCGAAGGTGTCGGCGAAGGTCGGGAAGAGCGGCGCCTCGCTCGCCCCGCAGAGCACCACGTCGGCGTCCCCGGTCGCGATCAGCCGGACCGCGTCGGCGACCGCCTGCGCGCCGGAGGCGCAGGCCGTGCCGACCGACGAGCTGTAGCCCCGGATGCCGTGCGCGATGGCGATCCGCGCCGCCGGCATGTTCGGCAGGATGCCGGTGAGCAGGTACGGGCTGACCGCCGCCCGTCCCCGGGCGGCCCGCGCCAGCACCTGCGACTCCAGGGTGGCCAGTCCGCCGACACCGCCGACGATCACGGCGATCCGGTCGCTGTCGACGTCGCGGCCCACCTCGATGCCCGCGTCGGCGAGCGCGTCGGCGGCGGCGAGCAGGGCGAGCACCACGATGCGGTCGAGCACCCGGGTCTCCGGCCCGGACGCGACGGTCCGTGGGTCGACGGCCGGCAGCAGGCCGGCGACGTCCAGCGACGCCCGCGCCGGGTGGTCCTCGGGCGGGCGGGTCAGCCCGGACCGCCCGGTGGTCAACGCCTCGAAGGTCTCCTCCACACCCCGCCCGACCGGGGTGAACAGGCCCATCCCGGTGATCAGCGCGGTCACGAGGACACCTCGCTGAGGTGGCGCTCGCGCAGGACCACCTTGCGGACCTTGCCGGTCACGGTGACCGGGATGTCGTCGGGGCGTACCGGCACGACCCGGCGCAGCGTCGCGCCGACGTCCGGGCCGAGCGCGGCGCGGATCCGCTCGGTGCGGTCCTCGTTCTCGTCGGCGGCGGGAGCCACCTCCAGCAGCACGTCGGTGACCACCCCGCCGGGCCCGCCGACCATCACCACTGTGCAGTCGGTGACGTCCGGGCAGGCGGCGAGGATGCGCTCCTCGGACAGGGCGGTGTAGAAGCGCCGGCCGTCCCCGGCGTCGACAGCGTCCACCGCCCGGTCCACGTGGTAGTACCGACCGTCGGCGTCGACGCGGACCAGGTCCCCGGTGAGGTACCAGCCGCGTTGGCGGAACCGGTAGGTGGTGACCGAGTCGTTCCAGTAGCCGCGGAACAGCGACGGCGAGTCGATGCCCAGGAAACCCACAGCGCCGGTGGGTACCGGCTCGCCGTCGGCGTCGAGCACGGCGACCCGGGCGAACCGGTACGGGCGGCCGATGCAGCGGCCGTACCGGTCGGTGTCGGCGCGGTGGGTGATGTGGAACATCGAGTGCCCCATCTCGCTGGAACCCAGCCCGTCGATGAAGATCGAGCCGGGCACCGTGGCCACCCCGTCGCGGGTGACGGTGTCGTGCCAACCGACGGCGACCAGACGACGGATGTGCGGCTCGTGCGAGGCGTCACCGGTGTTGAACCACAGCCGCACCGAGTTGAGGTCGTACGCGGACAGGTCGAGGCGGGCCAGCTCCGCCCAGGTCACCGAGAACCCGAACACGCCGTCGGGCCGCCAGCGTTGGATGGCGTCGACGACCCGTTCGCCGCTCTGCTCGGACAGCAGCAGCATCTGCGCCCGGTTGCCCAACGCCTGGTTGACCATCAGCACGGTGGCGGTGTGCGGGGCGGGCAACGCGTTGAGGATCCGGCTGGTGCCCTGCGCCTGCGGCATGCCGAGCAGGTGCCGGGTGGCGGCGAACAGGCTGGCGTGCGAGTGCAACACCGACTTGGGAACCCCCGTCGTCCCGGAGGTGTGGGTGATCACGATCGGGTCGTCCGGATGGTGCCGGTGGTGCGCCGGGGCCGCCGCCGGGTCGCCCGTGCCCGCCCGCGCGGGCGTGCCCAGCAGTGGTACGCCCAGGTCATGCCCGGCCAGCGACGCGGCGTGCGCGTCGTCGGCGAGCACACCCACACCCCGCAGGCGGCGGATGTACTCGGCGGCGATCTCCGGCCGCAGGGCACCGTTCATCAGCGCCGGGATCGCCCCGAGCCGGGTCAGCGCCAGGTAGCTGAGCACCATGTCGGCGGCGGCCGAGGACCAGACGGCGACCGGGTCGCGCGGGCGTACCCCGCGTCCGTGCAGCCAGGCGGCGCGGGCGGCGACCCGCTCGTCGAGCTGTCCGAGGGTGAGGGGCGTCTCGGCGGGGTGGCCGTCGACGGCGGTGTCGAAGGTCAGGCCGGGCCCGTCCGGGTCGGCGCCGTGCGCCAGCACCCGGGCCAGGACGTTGCCCGCGCCCACCTCGGTGTCGGCGGCCAGCGTGCCGCGTAGTCCCGGTGTCCTCATTGTCGTGCTCCTCCCCCCAGCAGCACCGCGACCGCCGCGCAGGACGCGTCGGGTGCCTGTTCGATCAGGATCAGCAACACCTCGTCGGCGTCGCCGTCGTGGCGCAGCAGGTCCGCCTCGGCCAGACCGTCGGCGTACGGGTCACCGGTCGGGCTGAGGCAGACCACCGGGCCGAGAAGACCCCAACGGGCCGCGACGTGTCCGGCGACGCTGTTGGGCACGGACTGGAAGAAGAACAGCGGGCCGACCCGCCCGCCGGCCGCGACGCTCGCCCGTACGTGTTCGGCGCTGGCGAGGTCGCCGCTGGCGCTGACCAGCACGACCGCCGTCCGCACCCCCGCCGGCACGCCGCCGGACCCGTACCCGCGCCGCAGGCACCGCTCGGCGACGGCCACCACGACCGGCGCGAAGTCCGAGTGCACGAACCCCGGCACCCCCGCCGCCCGCCCGTCCCCGCGTTCAGGCCAACAAGCCCGCGCCCTCTCCCCCGCCCCGTCCCCCGCCCTGTCCCCCGGCGATCTTGCACTTTCGGTCGCCGTTTCGCGGGCTTTGTCGAGTTCGTCGGGACAGGAAGTGCAAGATCGCGGGGAGGGGTGGGGGGTGGGGTGGGGGGTGGGGTGCGGGGTGGGGTGGGGGGTGGGGGTTGGGGTCATGGGGCGCCCACCAGGAGGGCGGTGTTGGCACCGCCGAAGGCGGCGTTCAGGGTCAGGGCGTTGCGCGTCGTTGTTCGTCGAGGACCGTCGAGGATGACGTTCAGCGGGCACGCCTCGTCGGGGCCGAGCCAGCCGGTGTTGACCGGCAGCGTGCCGTCGCGCAGCGCCAGCGCGGTGACCACCAGTTCGAGCAGGCCGGACGCCTCCAACGCGTGCCCGTGCAGCGCCTTCGTGGAGCTGATCGGAACCCGCACGCCGTACCCGCCGAGGGCCCGGCGCAGCGCGGCGGCCTCGGCGGCGTCGCTCTGCGCGGTGCCGGTGGCGTTGGCGTTGACGTACCCGACGGCCTCCGGCGACACCCCGGCCCGACGCAGCGCGCCCCCGACAGCGCGGGCCAGCCCGGTGCCCGCCGGGTCCGGCTGGCAGGGGTGGAACGCGTCGCCGGCCCGCCCCCAACCGGCCACCGTGGCCACCGCGTCGGCACCGGTTGGCGGGCGCTCGTCGCGCGACTCGAGCACCACGGCGGCGACGCCGTCGCCGAGCAGCAGCCCACGGCGGCCGACGCTGAACGGGCGGACCACCCCGTCGACGGCGAGGGCGCGGCCGGCGTCGAAGAGCGCGAACTGGTCCGGTTCCACCAGGTAGCCGGCGGCGACCACGACCCGGTCGACGCTGCCCCGGCTGATCAGGGCGGCGGCGTCGGCCACCGCCGTGCTCGCCGACACGCAGGCGCTGGTGTAGACCCGGGTGTGCCCGGAGAGCCCGCACCGGGCGGCGAGCCGGCCGGCGAGAGCGGCCGGGCCGCCGCCGGGAGCCGGGCCGCCGTGCACGGCGAGCAGCAGGGCGCATCCGGTACGCCGGGCGCGGTCCAGGCCGGCCGCCGCGCAGGCCTCCACGATCGCGTCGGTCAGCTCGTCGGCGAGCGTCCCGACGTCGGGCAGGGTGGCCGCCACGGTGCTCCGGCGGCCGGTGGTGTCGAACCGGCGGACCGGGCCGAACGCCGGCACACCGGCCAGCACACCGGCGAGCTGCGCCGACGCGCCGCGACCGAGGGCGCTGACCGCGTGGACACCGGTGAGCTGGACGACCCGGGCGTCAACCATCCGCGCGGGCGGTCAGTGACGCCCGGAACACCCCCAGGGCGTCGTCGACGGTACGGATGCGCGCCAGCTCGTCGTCGGTGAGGTCGAGCTGGTGCTGGTAGCGCTGTTCGACGAGATGCACCAGCCAGGCCAGTTCCATCGAGCCGATCCGGTCGGGCACCTCGGCGGTCGGTTTCGCGGTGAGTTCGGCGAGCATGGCCAGCAGGTCCGCTCGCCCCAGTTCGGGCGGAGCGCCCATCAGGACCGGTCGCTCGTCGCCTCGGCGACCCGGTTGGCGACCATCGTCGTGAACTCGCCGACCGTCATCAGCGCCAGTTGCTCCGACTCGTCGTCGGCGAACGTCAGGCCGTAGCGGTCCTCGACCCGGACCGACAGGTCGGCCAGGGCCAGTGACTCCAGGTCGACGCCGGACGGGCCGAGCGTGGTGTCGTCGTCGATCCCCTCGACGTCGTAGTTCATGTCGGCGAGCTGCTCGACGACGAAGGCGCGGACCTCGGCTCTCATGGATACCCTCTCTGGGTGGGCCAGCTGACGGTGCCCGGTCGGGACACCGCCTACGTGTGGGTCGGTCGGGACACCGGCGGTCAGCCGGACCCTGCCGTTGTTCTGCTGCGGCGGGCGGGCGCCCTGCTGCTCGGGTGCGCCGAGGCCGAGCTGACGCTCGGCCACGACGGCGTGGGGCGACCGTGCGTCCGCGTCCACGAGAGGGTGGCGGCCCTGTCCGTCAGCGTCAGCCGTACCGCCGGGTGGGTGGTCGTGGCCGCGCGCCGGACCGGCGAGGTCGGTGTGGACGTGGAGCTGGTCCGCGACCTGCCCGCGCTGGCGTTGGCCCGCCGCTGGTTCCCGCCCGCTGAGAGCGCCTGGCTGGCCGAGCGGTCCGAGGCGGACCGGGGCGTCGACTTCCTGCGACTGTGGACGGCGAAGGAGGCGGTCGGCAAGGCCCTCGGGCTGGGGCTGCGCGGCGGTGGGCTGCTCCGGGAGATGCCGCCGCCGGGGATGCCGCCGCGCCGGGTGCCCGGCGTCGAGCGCCTCTGGGTCGGCCATCCCGAGCTGGGCGCGGGGCTCGTCCTGGCCGTCGCGGCGCGGGCCGGCGGGCCGGTCGACGTCGAGGTGGCGCAACGGCCCGGTCACGACGTGACCGCCGAGCGCAGCGCGTCGGTCGAACGGACCAGTTTGCCGGTGGTGGTGCGCGGCAACCGGTCGAGCAGGTGCAGCACCCGGGGGCGTTTGTAGCCGGCCAGCCGTTGGGCGAGCAGCGCGTCCACCGTCTGCTCGGACAGCGGGCCGTCCGGCTGGATGTACGCGGTGATGCCGTCGTCCCACACCACCACCGCGCCGGCCACCCCGGGCAGCTCGGCGACGGTGGTCTCCACCTCGGTCAGGTCGACCTTCATCCCGCCCACCGAGACCTGGGAGTCGAGCCGGCCGCGTACGGTGACCAGGCCGGTGTCCGCATCGACGGTGCCGGCGTCGCGGGTGTGCAGCCAGCCGTCCGCCCACCGCGTCGGGTCGCTCAGGCCGACGTACGGCGACGCCGGGCAGGACACATGTAGCTCACCGCCGGACTCGCGGACCTCGATGCCGGGCGCCGGGGCGATCGACGGCCGGTGCGTCCCGTGCAGGTCGGTGCCGATCACCCCGACCTCGGTCATCCCGTACATGTTGCCCAGCGGCACCCCGTACCGGTCGGTGAACGCCCGGGCGACGGCGGCCGGCACCAGCTCGCCACCGGTGGTCATCCGGCGTAGCTGGGGCAGCGGCCCGGCCGGCCGGGTGGAGGCCAGCAGTCCGATGTGGAACGGGACGCCCAGCACGGTGGCCGGCGTCGTGTCGGCGGCGATCGCGGCCAGCACGGCGTCGCCGCTGAGCCGCTGTGGTGGGACCAGCTCGACCCCGGCGTGCAGGCCGTAGAGCAGGCCGCCGACCAGACCGAGGACGTGCACCATCGAGGGCAGCAGGATGATCCGCTCACCGGGCAGCGCCACCCCGTCGATCAGCGTGTAGCGGCGCACCTCGGCGACCAGGTCGGCGGCCGTGCGGCCGATCACCTTGGACGGGCCGGTGGAGCCGGAGCTGAGCTGGATCACGGCGTGGCCGCTGACGGCCGGACGGTCGGCGTACGGGGTGACCGTCTCGGTGACGTCGACGAAGACCTTCAACGCCCCGCCGCCGGCGTGCACCGGCGCGACCACCACCTGCGGGGTCAACCGGCGCAGCGCCCGGTCCACCTCGTGGTCGGTCAACCGGTGGTCGAGCAGGATCGCCTGCCCCCCGGCCCGCCAGGTGGCCAGCAGGTTCACCACGTACGCCAGCGACGGCGGCAACCGCAGCGCGGCGGCGCCACCGGGGCGCAGTCCGGCGGCGGTGAGCCGGTCCTGCGCGGCGGTGACCAGCCGGTGCAGCGTGGCCCTGTCGACCGGCTCGGGCAGACGGAGACACACGTCGGTCGGACGGCCCGCGAACAGGACTTCGTCCACCCAGACCGGGTCATCTACCGTAAAATTTTCGGCGAAATGCTTCATTGCCCCCACCGTTCGACGCGCAGCGCAAAGTAGGGCATAAGAGCCAATTCCTGGCATCTTTCGAGGTGCTGCCGGAACCCTACGACAGCCTCGCTCGGCATCGCTAGATGCAAATGGCTAGATCGAATTGAGCGCCCGGACCGATTGCCACATACCGCCGCTGACCGCTCGTTCCCACCTGCCGGCCATGATCGACTCGGCTACCTGGAAGCCGGGCTGTCCCCCGCGATGAGACACCGCGGTTTCCGGGAATCCGAGTCGATCAGGCACGGGAGAGGCCGATGAGGTCGGCCAGCCGAGCCACGCCCGCAGCCGCCGGGCCGCGATGGGCGATCTTGGCGATCAGGGTACGGGCGGCAGGGCGAAGACGGATCTCGCCGGGTGCGATGACGTGGGCGTCGGCCAACGCGCGCCCCGCTCCGGTGACGTCGCCGCTGTCGAGGTGGGCGCACGCAGCATCGACGAGGTGAGCCGCGCGGTGTTCGGCGCGGGCAGCCGGGGCCAGTCGTCGGCGCGGCCCGCCCCCAGTTGCCCAGCCGATCGCGGCGACTGAGGGGCTCCGAGAAAGGATCTGCCCCGAAGCCTCACATATCCCTGGCCTGCGTCGTCATAGTGGTGAGGGCGGCGACCGGTGGCCCCGGAACGGAGTGGGAAGTGAAGGTTTTCATCGCTGGTGGGCGCGGCCGCGTCGGCTCCCCCCTTGCTGACAAGTTGGAGGCCAGGGGCATCGAGGTGGCGTCGGGAGGACTTGATGACGGGATCGACGCGCTCTCTGGCGAAGGACTCGCCGAGGCCCTCGTCGGAGTCGACACCATCGTGAACGTCCTGAACACCCCCCGTTTTGACGCGGCGGGGGCGATTTCGTTCTTCGAGGAATCGACCACCAATCTGAACGCGGAGGGCGAGCGGGCAGGTGTGCGTCGTCACGTCCTGCTCTCCATCGTCGGCGTCGGACAGGGAGACGCGTCCGACATCGGGTACTACCTCGGCAAGGTGGCGCAGGAGAGGGCCGCACGATCCGGTTCGATCCCCGCAACCATCATCCGAGCCACTCAGTTCCAGAGCTACATTCCCATCCTCATCGACCAGCACACCGTGGACGGCAAGGTCCTCGCTCCCCGGTCGTTCATCCAGCCCGTCGAGTTGGATGAGGTCATCGAACTGCTCACCGAGGCTGCCACGACATTGGAGCCGGGAAGCGAGATCGAGATCGCTGGACCCGACCGCTTCTACCACGATGACCTCTTCCGTGCCACGCTGGCCGATCGCGGAGACGACCGCGAGGTGGTGACCGTGGACGCGCAAGGGGCACCTGATGCCATGGTTCCACGTGGCGCCCACCGGGTAGGCACTGTTCGGTACCCCGTTCCAGGAATCCCCCTCGCCTGAAACCAGCATAGGAGGACGATGGAACGGTCGACTGCCAGACGACAGTGGCGGGATGCCGCGCTTGGTTCGGAAAGGGCGCCCAATGTCGGAAGATTTTCCTGTCGAATCCGCAGGGTGCGGAGGAGCCGAGCATGACGAATCGCGGAATCTCGATTCCGTCGCGGCCGAACGACGTCGTTTGATGTCGCTGGCCTTTCGCATGATGGGCACCCTGGCCGACGCTGAAGATGTGGTGCAAGAAACGTATGTCAGATGGTACCGCCTTGAGGCCGAGGAACGCGAAGCGATTGCCACGCCCGCTGCGTGGTTGATGCGAGTTGCTAGCCGCATCTCACTCGACATGCTGGGCTCCGCGCGGGCACGACGGGAGACGTACGTCGGACAATGGCTACCGGAGCCAGTCCCATCTGACCTCTTCGCGGACGCAGCGAAGGAGCCAGCGGGTTCCAGTAATATCACCGCCGATCCGTTCGATCGCGTTTCCCTCGACGACACGGTCAGCATGGCTTTGTTGACGGTCCTCGAGTCTATGACCCCAGCGGAGCGAGTAACGTTCGTACTGCATGACGTATTCGGCGTGCCGTTCGCTGAGATTGCCGGCGTGGTAGGCCGTTCACCAGGAGCCGTAAGGCAATTGGCGACGTCCGCACGTCGGCACGTTCGAGGAGGAAGGCGAGCACAAGTTCATCCTCAACAGCATGACGAAGTTGTTCGGGCATTCCGCGACGCAACGACGGGAGGGAATATTGAGGACCTGTTGCGCGTATTGGCCCCAGATGTCGAACTGCGCGTAGATGGCGGCGGATTCGTCAATGCCGCACCGCAGGTTATCCGTGGTTCGGATCATGTAGCGCGATGGTTCATGGGAGTGATGCGCAAGCAACCCGCTCTCCGTTTTGAGCGACGAGACACGGCTGACGGTCTCGGATACATAATCAGGAACGGGGAACGTCGATATGGAATGGCCACCTTTGACGTCAGTGCTGAATGTGTCACGAACGTGTGGCTGATGCTCAATCCGCTGAAGCTGACGAGTTGGTCACTGGACTAGGAGCTCCTGACTCTTTCAGCGGTGGAATCGACGCCAACAGCGCTCCCGATGGTCATGACAGTCTCGGGGGTCTGGGCGTGGATGTGGAAGCGCAGGGAGCGGGCGTCGGTGAAGCACTCCCGCATCGGGCGTACCAGGTCCCGGTGCTCCGGGCTGCGCTCCCACGCCTCGAAGTCGGCCAGGCTGGCCCACTCACTGGTGATCAGCCACTGCTCCGGGTCCGTCGACGACCGGCACACCTGGTCGACCAGGTGCCCCGGCACACCCTCGGCGACCAGGTGCCGCACCTGCTCGTACGCGGCGAGGAACGCCTCGGTACGTGGCGCCGGCACCCGTACCAGGAACACCACCCGGGCCCGCTGCTCACTCATCACGGCTCTCCTCTCGTCGGCGCGGCCCCCCGCAGGACCAGCGCGCTGTTGAACCCGTCGAAGCCCCGCGCGCAGACCAACGCGAGGCGGCCGCGGGGTCGCCGGTGCTCGCGCAGGAAGTCCAACTCGCACCCCGGAGCCACCTCGTCCGGCCCGGCCGACGCGGGCAGCGTGTCGTGCGCGAAGGCGAGCAGCGCGGTGGCCGCGTCCAGCGCCGAACCACCCTGGTACGCCCGGCCGGTCAACGGCTTCTGCGTGGTCACCGGGGGCGGCCGGTCCGCGAAGACGGCACGCAGCGCCTCGGCCTCGCTGCGGTCGTAGCGGGGCACCCCGAGCGCATCGGGCAGCACCACGTCGATCCCGTCGGCGGTGACCCCGGCCCGGTCCAGGGCCAGTCGCATCGCCCGCGCGTACTGGCCGGGGTCGCCGGCGCCGTCCGTCGTGGTGTGCGCGGCGTCGTGGGTGGACCCCCAGCCACTCACCTCGCCGTAGATCCGGGCGCCCCGGGCCAGGGCGTGCCCCCGCTCCTCCACCACGAACACCGCTCCCCCCTCGGCCGGCAGATAGCCGCTGGCGGTGGCGTCGAACGGCCGGTACGCCCGCTCCGGGTCGGCCACGTCGCTGAGCAGCCCCGAGCGCAACTGGCAGGCCAGCGCGTACGGGCTCAGCGGGCACTCGGTCGCCCCGGCGATCACCACGGGGGTGCCCCGGCGTACCGCGCGGGCCGCGTGCGCCAGGCTGTCCAACCCGCCGGCCGACTCGGCGACCAGCACCCCGCTCGGACCCTTGAACTGGTGGTGGATGGAGAGCTGCCCGACGCTGGCCGCGTAGAACCAGGCGATCGACTGGTACGCCCCGACCGTCCGCGACGGCCCACCCCAGAGCCGTTGCAGCTCCCGCTGACCGAACAGGTTGCCCCCGGACGAGCTGGCCAGGGTCACCGCGTAGCCGTACGGGTCGGGGGCCCGCTCGGGCAGGCCGGCGTCGGCCAGCGCCAGCCGGGTCGCGGCGAAACCGAGGTGCGTCCACCTGTCGGTCTGCACCAGCTGCCGACTGTCGGCGTAGGAGTCGGCGGCGAAGCCGGGTACCTCCCCGCCGAAGCGGGTCGGGTAACCGGACGGGTCGAACAGCGTGATCGGCCCGGTCCGGCGGGTGCCGGCCAGCACCGTACGCCAGTGCGCGTCCGCGCCGACACCGCTGGGCGCGACCACCCCGATGCCGGTCACCACCGCACGGGCCACCCCCGCGCTCACGCCGGCACTCCGCTTCGCTCCGCGCCGGCGCGAGACGCCACGCTGCTGTGCCCGAAAGTTCGCTCGCTACGCTCGCTCACGCCGCCACCGGCCCGGACATCCGCCGGAACACCATCGCCGACTGGAAACCGCCGAATCCGCTGCCCACCGACAGGGCCACGTCCACCGGGACCTCACGCGCCTCGTTCGGCACGTAGTCCAGGTCGCACTCCGGGTCCCGGGTACTCCAGTTCGCCGTCGGCGGCACCACACCGAACTCGATGGCGAGCGCGCAGGCGGCCATCTCGATCGACCCGATCGCACCGAGCGAGTGCCCGACCATCGACTTGATCGAGCTGATCGGCACCCGGTACGCGGCCTGGCCGAGCGCCCGTTTGAACGCCGCCGTCTCGTGCCTGTCGTTCTGCCGGGTGCCCGAGCCGTGCGCGCTGATGTAGGAAACCTGCTCGGGCATGATCCGGCCCTGCGTGAGGGCGTCGGTGACGGCCAGACTCATCTCCAGCCCGTCTGGGCGCAGCCCGGTCATGTGGTAGCCGTTGCTCCGGCTGGCGTAGCCGGCCACCTCGCAGTAGATGTGCGCCCCCCGGCGCAGGGCGTGCCCGGCCTCCTCCAGCACGAGCACCGCGGCGCCCTCGGCCAGCACGAACCCGTGCCGGTCGGCGTCGAAGGGGCGGGAGGCGTGCGCCGGGTCGTCGTTGTCCGGGCTGGTCGCCTTGATCGCGTCGAACGAGGCCACGGTGACCGGTGAGATCGGCGAGTCGGACGCGCCGGCCAGCATCACGTCCGCCTCACCGTCCACGATGAGCTGGTGGGCGTACCCGATCGCGTCGATGCCGGAGGTGCAGCCGGTGGACACCACCTGCGCCGGGCCGTGCAGACCGTGCCGGCAGGCCACGTCGGCGGCCAGGCTGCTGGGCACCAACGCCTGGTAGAGGTACGGGCCGCCGCGCTCCGCGTCGACCAGCCAGCGCCGGCCGTGCTCGCTGACCGTGACGTACTCCTGCTCCAGCGCCATCGTGCCGCCCACGGCGGTGCCCAGCACCACCCCGGCCCGGTCCCGCTGCGCGTCGGTGAGCGCCAACTGGGCGTCGGCGACCGCCTCCGCGGAGCAGGCCAGCGCGAACTGCACGTACCGGTCGGCCCGGCGTCGTTCGGCAGCGGTGAGCCCGGCGGCGACCGGGTCGAAGTCGCACTCGGCGGCGATCTGCGAGCGGAACGCCGACGGGTCGAAGAAGCTGATCCGCCGGGTGGCGGTCCGCCCCTCGGTGATGGTCTTCCAGAAGCGGTCCCGGCTGGCGCCGCCCGGGGCGACCACTCCCACCCCGGTCACCACCGTGCGGCGCCCGGTCATGGTGTCACCTCTGTTCGCGACTGCGGGGCTCGCAAACCCGGCTCACTCCTCGCGCTCACGGTGTTCCCCGCTGTTCGACAAGCTCGGTGTCGACGTGCCCCAGCTCGGGCCGGGGGGCCAGCGGGCCCAGGTGGAAGACCACCTCGGCCGGTTCGACGCCGGTGTTGCGCAGGCGGTGCCGCACGTTCACCGGCACGAACAGGGCCTCGCCGGCGGCCAGTGCGGTCGGCTGGTCGTCCAGGTCGACGGTGATCGCGCCCCGCACCACGTACAGGAACTCCTCGCTGTACGGGTGGTAGTGCTCGGCGATCCGCTCCCCCGGAGCGAGCGCGGCGACCCCGAGGAAGCCGGAGGTGCTGCCGACGGTGCGGGGGCCGAGCAGCACCCGCAGCTCACCGCCGCGTCGCCGGTCGGCGGGTACGTCCCCGGCGGCGATCGGCCGCGTGCTCAGGTCACTCATCGCCGGCCTCCCGCGACCCGTCGCCGGTCGCCGCGGCGCCCTGGTCGGCGCGCTGCCAGGCGATCCGCTCCACCCGGTCCTTGATCACCGCGAGTTGGATCACGCTGTTGGTGTTGATCCGCTCGGTCATCCCGGCGTTGTCGACGGGCGCGGTCGGCTTCATCGCGAAGTCCTGCGTCCAGGTCATCCGGGTGCCGCCGGCCTCCTCGGTGTAGCGCCAGTGGATGCGCATGTACTCGAACGGGCCGGTCTCCACCCGGTGTGCCCGCACCTGCCGGCTCACCGGGTCGGCGGTGCGTTCGCTCACCCAGCTCCAGCTCACCCCGTTCTCGTCCGGGTACATGGTCAGCCGGAACCGGACCGTGTGCCCCTCGCGGTGCAGGATCTCCACCACGGCGTACTCGGTGAACAGCTCGGTCCAGTTCGCCACGTCGTTGGTGACGTCCCAGACCAGCCCCAGGGGCGCGTCGATGAGCACGCTGTTCTCGGTGTGCCCGGGAGGGTCGGCGCGGCGGGCGACCAGGTCGGCCACCGCCGGGATGCTCAACTGCCCGGCCTGCTCGGGGATGCTCACCTGCCACCGGTCGGCGACGACGGCGGAGAGTTCCAGCAGCGCGAGCGAGTCCATACCCAGCTCCTCAAGTGACGCGGCGGGCGCCCGCGCCGCGGCGTCGGCGTCCAGCCCGCAGTGCGCCACCAGGATGTCGGTGATCTCGGCGGTCATCGGGCGACCATCGGTGACGGTCATCGGCTCCTCCTCGGGGTTGCGTCGGGCGCCGCGCCGGCCGCGGCGCGCGGTGTGGGGGTGGCCGCCGGCCGCGGCGCGGGAGCGGCGAGCAGGCGGTCGACCAGGCCGGTGGTGTAGCGGCCCTTGCGGAACGCGGCGTCGTCGAGCACCCGCCGGACGAACGGGATGGTGGTGTGCACCCCCGGGCCGGAGATGTCGAACTCGTCCAGGGCGCGTTCCAGCCGGTTGAGCGCCAACTCCCGGTCCGGGGCCCAGACGACGACCTTGGCCAGCAGCGAGTCGTACCAGGGGCCGACCAGGTAGCCGGCGCTGGCGTGGGTGTCCACCCTGGTGAACGGACCGCCCGGCGGGGTGAAGCGCTCCAGCCGGCCGGGGGTGGGTGCGAAGCCGCGCGCCGGGTCCTCGGTGTTGACCCGGCACTCCACGGCGACCCCGCGCAGGTGGATCTCCTCCTGTCGCAGGCGCAGCGGCACCCCCGCCGCGATGTGCAGCTGCTCGTGCACCAGGTCGATCCCGGTGACCATCTCGGTGACCGGATGCTCCACCTGGATCCGGCAGTTGATCTCCAGGAAGTGGACGTTCTCCTCGGCGTCGACCAGGAACTCCAACGTGCCGGCGCCGACGAAACCGACAGCGAGCGCGCCCCGCAGCGCGGTGTCCGCGATGGTGTCGAGAACGGCGGCGGGCAGCGCCGGCGCGGGCGCCTCCTCGATGAGCTTCTGGTGGCGGCGCTGCACCGAGCAGTCCCGGGTGCCCAGGTGCACCCCGTTGCCGTGGGCGTCGCAGAGCACCTGCACCTCGACGTGCCGCGCCTCGGTGAGGTACCGCTCGACGTACACCCGGTCGTCGCCGAAGGCGGCCTGGGCGGCGGCCCGGGTCCGGGTGTACGCCCGGCGCAGCTCACCCGGCGTGCGCACCACAGTCATCCCCCGGCCGCCACCCCCGGCGGCGGCCTTCACGATCACCGGGTAGCCGACCGTCTCGGCGATCTCGGCCGCCGCCGCGGCGGTCGGCACCGGGGCGACACTGCCCGGCGACAGCGGCAGACCGGCGCGGCTCATCAGTGCCCGCGCTGAGGACTTGTCGGCCAACGCCGCCATCACCGCCGGCGGCGGCCCGATGAACGTCAGCCCGTTGTCGGCGCAGATCTCGGCGAAGTCGGCGTCCTCGGAGAGGAAGCCGTAGCCGGGGTGCACCGCCTGCGCCCCGACCTGCCGCGCCGCCTCCACGATCGCGGCGGCGTTGAGGTAGCTGCGCCGACTCGACGCCGGCCCGATCCGGACGGCCTGGTCGGCGCGGCGGACCACCGCCGAGTCGGCGTCGGCGGCGGAGTAGACCACCGCCGTCCGGACGCCCAGTTCCTTGCAGGCGCGTAGCACCCGCAGCGCGATCTCACCCCGGTTGGCGATCAGCACCGTCTCGAACACGCTTCACCACCCCGCGGCGTCACGCCGGGTCCAGTTCGACCAGCGGCTGGTCGTACTCGACCGGCTGGCCGTCCTCGACCAGGATCGCGACCACCCGACCGGCGCGGTCGGCGGTCACCTCGTTCATCAGCTTCATCGCCTCGACGATGGCGATCGGCTGGCCCGGCCGGACCAGGTCACCCACGGCGACAAACGGCCGGGCCCCGGGTTCCGGCGACCGGTAGAAGGTGCCGACGATCGGCGCGCGCACCGCGGCGCGCCCGGGGGTCGGCGCCCGGAGCACCGCCGTCGGCGGGTTGGGCGCCGGCACGACCGGCCGCGCCACCTCGACCGGTGTCGCCGGTGCGGCCGGCCGGGGCAGGTCCTCCGGGTGCCACTCGACCTCCAGCACCGCCGGGCCGCTGCGCAGGCGGATCCGGCGCACCGGGCCGGTCAGCTCGGCGATCAGGTGCCGCGCCTGCCGGCGCAACCCGGCCAGCGCCTCCTCGCCGCCCATCGCGTCGCCCGCGCCGTCGCCGTCGGCCGCGCCGTCGCTCCGCCCGCCGGCGTCGGCCGCGCCGTCGCGCACCCCGACACCGTCGGGCGCGACGCCGACCAGGCCGTCGGACGCCTCGACCGTCGACACGTCGGCGGCGGTCATCGCCGACCCGTCCGTGCGCCGACGCGGGTCGCGCCGAAGCGCCGGAAGCGTTGCCGACGCAGCCGGACCAGCATGGCCGGCGGCACGTCCAGCAGCGGCAGGAGGTTGGCCACCAGGGCGGCGCGCAACCGGTGGGCGGTCTCCGCCGGATTCTCGTGCGCGGCGGGCGACGGTTCCGGCACGAGCTCGTCGACCACGCCGAGCCGGCACAGGTCGGGTGCGGTCAGGCGCAGCGCGCGGGCGGCCTGCGGCGCCGCCGACCGGTCCGGCCAGAGGATCGCCGCGCACCCCTCGGGGCTGATCACCGAGTAGACGGCGTTCTCCAGCATCAGCACCCGGTCGGCCACCGCCAGCGCCAGCGCGCCGCCGCTGCCGCCCTCCCCGGTGACGACGGCGAGCACGGGGGTGGGCAGCACGGTGAGGGCGAGGATGTTCTCCGCGATGGCCGCCGCCTGGCCCTGCTCCTCGGCGCTCACCCCGGGGTCTGCGCCGGGGGTGTCCACGAGGGTGACCACCGGCAGTCCGAGCCGCGCGGCGAGGCGCATCAACCGCAGCGCCTTGCGGTGCCCGGCCGGGCTGGCCATGCCGAAGTTGCGGGCCACCAGCTCGGCGGTGGTGTGCCCCTTCTGGTGACCGATGACCATGACGTGCCGGCCGGCCAGCCGCGCCAGCCCGCCCACGACCGCCGGGCAGTCGCCGCCGAGCCGGTCGCCGTGCAGCTCCACGAACCCGTCGAAGACCGAGTCGAGGTAGTCCAGTGTGGTGGGACGCCCGGGGTGGCGTGCCAGCCGCACGGTGTCCCACGCGTCGCGTACCTCCGGGGTGTCGCCGGCCGCGCGGCCCGCGGCGTCCGGACCCACCGGGTCCGCCAGGCGGTCCGGCGCCGCGCCGGCGGTCTCCTGCCGGGGTACGGGTGGACGGGGCGAACGGCCGGCGCGGCACGCGGCGAGCAGCGCGACCAGTCGGGCGCGCAGCGCGCGGCGCTGCACCACCATGTCGACCTGACCGTGCCGCAGCAGGAAGTCGGCGGTCTGGAACCCCTCCGGCAGGGCCCGGCCGGTGACCTGCCGGATCACCCGTGGGCCGGCGAAGCCCATCCGCGCGCCGCTCTCGGCGAGCACCAGATCGGTGTTGGTGGCGAACGACGCGGCCACCCCGCCGTAGGTCGGGTCGGTGAGGACGCTGACGGTGAGCAGCCCCGCCTCGCGCAACGCGGCGATGGCCTGGCTGACGGTGGCCATCTGCATCAGCGACAGCACGCCCTCCTGCATCCGCGCCCCGCCGGAGGCGGTGATCAGGACCAGCGGGAGGCGGTCGTCGAGCGCCCGCTCGGCCGCGCTGGTGATCAGCTCACCCACCGCGCAGCCCAGACTGCCGCCGAGGAACCGGAAGTCCATCACCGCCAGCACGACCGGGTGCCCGCCGATGGTGGCGGTGGCGCAGACGACCGCCTCGGCCAGGCCGGTGCTGGCCCGCGCGCCGCTGAGCCGGTGCCGGTACGGCAGCACGTCGACGAAGTCGATCGGGTCCGCCTCCGGCAGCCGCTCGGGCAGGGGGCAGAGCGAGCCGGGATCGACGAGTTGGCGCAGCCGCTCGGGCGCGCCGAGCCGGGCGTGCTCGCCACACTCCGGGCAGACGTCGAGGTTGCGGCGTAACCGTTTGCGGTAGAGCAGGCTGGCGCAGCCGCCGCAGCGGGACCAGAGCTGCTCGTCGCTCGGCGCGGTCGCCGTCACGGCCGCCGCCCGGTGTGCGGGGCGTCGAACCGGTAGAAGCACCGCGCCATCGCGTCGCGCGGCGAGCGCCAGGTCGGCAGGTACGGCGAGACGTACGGCCGCAGGCGGTCACTGACCCGGACGAACTCGGGGTGGTTCCGAGCGGCCTCCACCGCGCCCTGGGCCGGCTGCGCGGTCTCGAGCAGGTGGACGTAGAGGTCGTGCAGGCGGTACAGCGAGCGGTGCTGGACACCGACCAGGCGCGGCAACTCCGTCGCGTCCGACTCGGCGAATATCTCGGCGACCCGCTCCTCGGCGGTCGGGTCCACCTTCGCGATGATCAGCGATCGGTCCACTTCGGGCCTCCCCCCCACGGCGTCCGGCCGGCGACGGGTGGCCCCCGGACGCACTGGACGACTGCCGACACGATGCGCCGCTCCTCGTCACGGCGGCGTCACCGCGGCACTGCGTACGGCGACGCGGGATGGTGACGCTGCGTTGACGCAACCTGTGCATCAGCTATGCGTTCCCCACGTTCCCCCTAAGACTGTTTTCGCAGTTCAGAACCGCGTTCAGGTTGACTGTCGAGAACGGGCGTCGCACCGCAGCGTTGACTGAAAGTGACTACGATTGATAATCTTCACCCTGGCCGGTCGGCCCGAAGGGGCCGGGCCGGGCCATGATCGGTGGGGTCGACAGTGGCGTCACGGGCAACCGATCCGGGACACAGCAGACAGTCGGGACGAGCGTTCCGCAGGGGGTGCCGCCGTGGCCGCTGATCCGTGCATGCCGACCGCCGGGGACCCGCCCGACGAGGGTGTCTCCCTGCACCTGCTCGGCGGCTTCCGGCTGCTGCGCGAGGCGGTGCCGGTGGTGGTGCCGAAGGGGCTGCAACGGGTGATCGCGCTGATCGGCCTGCGTCCCGGCGCCACCCGCAGCCAGCTCGCCGGGCTGCTCTGGCCCGACGCGTCGGAGGAACGCGCGCTCTCCTCCCTGCGCACCGCGCTGTGGCGCCTCCGGCAGGACCCGTGCTGCCCGATGACGGTGGCCGGCGACACCGTGCGGCTCAGCCCCACCGTCCGGCTCGACGTGGACGACCTGGTCGGCACCGCCGCCCGGGTCCGCGACGGCGACGACCCCCGCACCGCCGCCGGGGCGCTCGCCGCCGGGCGGCACGACCTGCTCCCCGGCTGGTACGACGACTGGGTGCTGCTGGACCGGGAGCGGCTGCGCCAGCTCCGCCTGCACATGCTCGAGGAGGTCGCCGGGCACCACCTGGCCGCCGGACGGCACGGCGAGGCCCTTGAGGCCGCGCTGGAGGCGATGGCCGCCGAACCGCTGCGGGAGACGCCGCACCGGCTGGTGGTCCGCATCCATCTGGCCGAGGGCAACGCGTTCGAGGCGGTGCACGCCTTCTACGTCTACCGGGACCTGCTGCGCCGGGAGCTGCGGCTGGAGCCGAGCCCGGCGATGAGCGCCCTGCTCGACGACACGCTCGCGCCGATCCGCCGGGCCAGCCGGGATGCCGTCACCGACCGCCCGTCACCGGTCGGGCGGCACACGTGACGGTGACGTGACAGGCGCTACGGCACGGTGGGCCCACTGAGCACCTGGCGCCGATCACCGAGGGTCGGGCACGCCATCGGCGGAAGGGGTCCCATGAGTCGTCTACTGATCGTCAGCCGGATCATCCCGGGAGCGGAGGGGCGCGTCGCGCAGATCTTCGCCGAATCCGACGCCACCGAACTGCCCGGCCTGACCGGTGTCACGCACCGATCCCTGTACTGCCTGCACGACCTGTGCGTACACCTGCTGGAGACCTCCGACGTGGACCCGGACGCGCTCGCGACGGCCCGCAACCACCCGCTCTTCCAGCAGGTCAACGAGCGGCTCTCCGCGCACACGTCGCCGTACCTGCCGACCTGGCGCTCGCCCCGGGACGCGATAGCGAGCTGTTTCTACCGGTGGGATGCCACCCACCCGCCGGAGACGCGGCCCGGCGGCGCCGACGTGCCTCCGGCGCGCGCGGCCGGCAGCGAGGCGCCCGCGGCGCACCCGGCCGGTTGACATGTCCGCCGCGCCACCGCACGTCCTGATCATCGGTGCCGGCACGGGGGGCCTGTGCCTGGCACACGGTCTGCGCCGCGCCGGGATCAGCGTCGCCGTCTACGAACGGCACCGGGACCGCGCCGAGGGCCTGCTCGGCTACCGGGTCGGCATCGGCCCCACCGGCAGCCGGGCGCTGCGCGAGTGCCTGCCGCCGGAGCTGTTCGCCACCTTCCTGGCCACCTGCGCCCGCCCGCCGCACTACTTCAACGTCGTCACCCAGGGGCTGCGGCAGACCGCGTCGTTCGCGCTGCGGCCGAACGCCGACCCGGTGCGCACCGAACACTCGGTGGCCCGGATGGTGCTGCGCCAGGTGCTGCTGACCGGCCTGGAGGAGGTGGTGCACTTCGACAAGACCTTCACCCGGTACGAACAGCGCGACGACGGCACGGTCACCGCGTACTTCGCCGACGGCACCAGCGCCACCGGCGACCTGCTGGTGGCGGCGGACGGCACGCACTCGGCGGTGCGCCGGCAGTACCTGCCGCACGCGGTCACCCGCGACGCCGGCACCATCAACATCGCCACCCGGATACCGCTGACCGCGCACACCCGCGGCCTGATTCCGGAGCGGGTCCAGCAGGGCATCTCGTTGATCTTCGGGGTCGGCGGGATGATGGGCGTGCTGCACGTCATGGAGTTCAAGTGGGACGCGAGGCGGGCGATCAAACCGGGCGTCAGCGACGCCGACGCCGCGGTGCTGCGGAACTGGCCCGGACTGGCCCACGACACCACCACCGACAACATCAACCTGATCATCTGGAGCACGGCCCGCCGGTTCCCGGCCGACGTGCTGGACCGCCGCGGCGAGGACCTGGTGGGGGTCGCCCTGGACCTCACCCGGAACTGGCACCCGAACCTGCGGGAACTGCTGAGCCGCGCGGACCCGTCCAGCGCCCTGCCGATCAGGGTCTCCACCTCGGAGCCGGTGCCGCCCTGGAAGAGCAGCACGGTCACCCTGCTCGGCGACGCCATCCACACCATGACCCCGGGTCGGGGCGTGGGCGCGAACACCGCGCTGCGCGACGCCCGGCTGCTCTGCGAACAACTCGGCCGCGCCGCCGCCGGCGACAAGACACTGATCCAGGCGGTCGCCGACTATGAAGCGTTGATGGCGCCGTACGGCTTCGCGCGGGTCGCCGAGTCACTGAACCGCAGCGGCACCAACGGTGACGACCGGATGTACCGGCCGGTGGTGGGGCGACTCGCGCTGCTCGGCGCGCGCGGCTACTTCGGAGTGACCAGTCGGGTACCGCGTCTGCGTCGCCGGTTCGTCGACGACTTCCACACCTACGAGGGCGACCGGGACTGAACCCGCGGCGACCCGACCCGGACCCGGCGACCCCCCGCCGGGCCCGGGTCTCGTCGTGGCACCGGAACGACCATCGTCGCGACGCTCGGTCACGGGATCGGCACCGAATGCGGTGATTGGTCCACCCGCGACCCTATGGGCGGATCCTCTCTGTCGTCGCCGACACGCGTGTGCGAAGCTGCGGCGAGTTTTTCTCGTGACTTTTCCAACGAGGTGAGAGGGAGGTTCGCCGTGGCGTGGTCTATCGGACACTCGCTGATACTGGCGCTGGCGCTGGCGCTGGGCCTGGCCGCCGGGTGGCTGTTGCGCGGCCGGCGGGACGTACAGGGCAGCTCGTCGATAGTGGACGGCGACCCGGTCGCCGGCCTGGCCGTCATCAGCATGCCGACGCCGGCGGCCACCACCGACGAGGCCCCGCGCGCCGCCGCCGTCGACCCGGCACCGGCAGCGGTCGCCGACGAGCCGACGCCTGTCGACACGGTCAGCGCGCCCGCGACGACGACCGATCGCGACGGCCCCGACCCGGTGCCCGTACCGGCGGACGGCCCGAGCACCGTCGACCCGTCGGACATGGCGCTGACCGAGCCCCCGCCGCCGGTACCGGCCGAGCAGCCCGACCCGGCCGAGCTGCGGCTCACCGAGCCTGCCGTCATCACTCCCCGCCAGCCCGCGGACGACCTCCCGCACCCGGCGTCCGTCGGCGTCACCCCGGCCGACAGCCCTGTCGTGACCGATGTCGACAGCCCCGTCGTTACCGATGCCGACAGCCCCGTCGTTACCGATGCCGACGCACCGGCGGATGACGCACCGGCGGACGACGCACCGGCGGACGACGTACGGACGACGGGCGCGGAGCCCGATGACGCGCGGCCCGGGGCCACTGTGGTCGACCCGGCGCAGGCGGCGCAGTCCACCGACGCCGAGCAGGCCGAAACCGACCAGGCGGCACCGGAGCGGTCGGCGGCGGTCGCCACCCCGCCGGTCCGGCCGGCCGACGCGGCGGTCAGCGACGCCGACGTCCAGGCCGACGGGACCGGCCCGGCCGACGACTTCCGCCGCATCCAGGGCATCGGGCCGAAGATGGCAGCCGCCCTGCAGGAGGCCGGCGTGCGCACGTACCGCCAGCTCGGCGAGCTGGACGAGCCGGCGCTGCGCGACCTGATCCGGGCCGCCGGCCTGCGCGCCGCGCCGGGGCTGGCCAGCTGGCCGCAGCAGGCCCGCGTCCTCGCCGGGGCCGGCGACGAGATGGCCGGCGTGCTGCCGACCGGCAACCAGGCCTGACGCCACCCGCCGAGGGCCCGGCGGTGATCGACTCGCGTTCCTGGAAACCGGGGCCTCCGGTTCGCTCGGACACCCCGACGTCAAGGAACCCGAGGCGATCACCGCCGGGACCGGCCGAGGCGATCACCGCCGGGACCGGCTGAGGCGCGCGCCTCCGTCGGGGGACGGCGGGGCGGATTTTCTGACCGGCGCCTGCCCGATCGTTACCGTCGGTGAGGGTGGACCGGAGGGGTCCATGACGTCGACCGGTTCCGCGGGAGGAACCCGTGCACCTCGCCGCGCCGGAACCCGGTTCGCCGCGAGCCAACCACACGCCGGTGCGCGACCCGGAGGGTCCCCGCCGGGTGACCCTGCTCGAACTCTTCTTCGACCTCGTCTACGTGGTCGCGTTGGCGCTCATCTCCCGTCACCTGGTCGATGGTCTCGACTGGCACCGGGCCGCTGAGGCGCTCATCATGTTGGCGGCCGTCTGGTGGACCTGGGCGATCACCACACTGGTCACCGACCTGTACGACCCGGAACGCACCGAGATCAAGCTGCTGATCAGCGCCGTGATGTTCGGCGCCCTGCTGATGACCACGGCCATCCCGGAGGCCTTCGACGACCGGGGGCTGGTCTTCGCCGGCACCTATGTGGCGATCCACCTGGGGCGCGGGCTGTTCCTGATGCCCGCGGTACGCCGTCAACCGCAGACCGAGCGCCGGGCGATCCGCATCTTCGTCTGGTTCACGGTGTCGGCGGTCCCCTGGCTGACCGGCGCGTTCGTGGGCGGGGACGCCCGGCTCGCCTGCTGGGCCGTCGCGCTCGCCATCGACTACGTCGGCTTTCGGCTCGCGTACCCGGTGCCCGGTCTCGGCGTGGTCCCGGAGCAGCAGCGCAACGTCACGGCGGAGCACCTGTCCGAGCGCTACCAGCAGTTCTTCATCATCGCCCTGGGCGACGCCATCCTGACCATCGGCACCATGTTCAGCGTGGTGCACAACGAGGCCGAGAACATCGGCGCGTTCGCCGTGGCGTTCCTGACCACCCTGCTGCTCTGGCGGATCTACGTGCACAAGTCCGGCGAGCTGCTGCCGACCGCCATCCAGGCGGCGCGGTCACCGAGCAAGTTCCTGTTCAGCGCGCCGTACACCCATCTGTTGATGATCTCCGGCGTGGTGACCACGGCGTCCGGCTTCGACCTGGTGCTGCACGAGCCGAGCGGGAGGACCCCGCCGGCCTGGCTGGCGGTGATCCTCGGCGGTCCGGCGCTGTTCCTGGCCGGCCGGGCCTCCTTCGAGTACGAGGTGTTCAGCCGGGTGTCCTGGTCCCGACCCGGTGGCGTGCTGGCGCTGTTGACCATCGCGCCCTTCCTGTTCACCCTGCCACCGATAGTCGCCTCGCTGGGGGCCCTGCTGGTGCTGGCGGGCGTGGCGTTGGCCGACTTCCGGCGCAGCCACGGCAAGCCACCGGAAGCGCCCTCGCCGCCGCACTGAAGCGAGCGCCGGCACGCCGAGCGCCACCCGAGAGGCGACAGGCACTAGCCGACCAGCGCTTGCGCGTACTCCCGGACCCGCAGCCGTTGCCCGGCGCCGCCGGCCAGCCGCACCTGGAGGCCGAGCGGCGCGGCGGCCCGGCGGACGTCGTCCACGTGCAGCGAGCCGTGCCGGTCCACGGTGAGCACCGGCGGCTCCTCCAGGTCACCGACCGGCGCGTGGAAGGACAGCAGGGTCGCCGAGGTGGTCAGATAGCCCGGGTACGCGGCCCGCGCCGCCGCCTCGTCGCGGTGCAGCAGCAGCACCAGGTCGTCGAGGTGGGCGAAGTCGTCGACGAGGCCCGTCGCCTTCCAGTGCGCCGGCTCCTCCGCCGCGCCGGTGTGCTGCCGGGACCGGTTCGCCGAGGTGATGTAGAGGTGATCCGTTCCGGTCTCGGCGAGCGCCCGCTCGAAGAAGGCGTTGGCCGGACAGGTCAGCCCCGGAGCGATCACCTGGGTGGTCCGCAGCCCCTGGTCGACCTGGGTGAGATGCGCGGGTAGCCGCTCCGCCGCCGGCCCCCGGAAGCCGAACGGACCGGCGCCGTAGAGGGCGTCCATCAGGGCCCGCACCCGACCGACCGGCAACCGTGGCGAGATCCGCGTCCAGTCGAACATCCCCGGAATCCGGCCGATGACCGTGGTGACGCTGCCGACCTGGTGCGCCGGTCGGCCCTTGGCGAGGTTGACCCGGCGTACGGTGGCCGCGTCGGGACGCGCGACGATGGCGTAGAAGTTGGCGAACGCCGCCGCGACGATCGCTCCGCCGGCCAACGCGCGGGCCGCGACCGCGACGTCCTCGGGGCGGTCGATGTACAGGGGCGGTGTCGGGGCGTCCATGAGTCCTCCTCGGCGGGGGCCGTGAGGCAGTTCTACGTCCATCGACCGGTACGAGGATGAGGTCGGTCGGCGATCCGATAGCCGCTCCCCGGTACCCCGTGCGGGCGGCGGATGTCCGGGCGGTACGCAACGGCGGACGGCATGGGCCGGACGGACGACCCGGGGGCCGCGGCGCGGCACCGTTAGCGGCGTGACCCGATTGGGTACAACGGCTGCACCTCAGATCCACCACATACCTCAGGAGGCAGCGATGCGCGGCAGTTCGATTCTCGGAGTCATCGTCGTGATCTGGTTGTTGATCGGCGCTATCGCCGCCGGGCAACGCGGCTACTACAGCGGCGACGACACCAACTGCGCCGAGGCCGGCACGATCCTGGTGACCATCGTGGCCGGGCCGTTGAACTACATCGGCGCCAACCCGAAGATCGACTGCAAGCTGCCCGAGCCGTCCAAGTAGGACGGACGAACGTCGGCCCGTGCCCCGGGACCAGGGGGCACGGGCCGCTGCGTGTGAGTCGGGAGACCGGCGGTTCAGGAGTGGTAGACGACCAGGGCGCACCGGCCGGAGATGTCGTCCGGGCGGACGGCTTCCTCGACTTCTTCGCGGGCGACCTCGCCGGCCGCCTGCGCGCGGCCGGCTGACCCGCCCGGACCGGGCCGCCGGGCTGGCCGAGGCCGCCGGGCCGGCCCACCGACCGCAGGGGGTACGCGGCGAGCCGCCCCGACGGGTCGTCGGAGCGGCTCGCCGCAGCGCTCGGGATGGCTGCCCGGACCGGTCAGCGGAAGCAGTGCGCCACCGGCACCTGGCTGCCCGCGCAGTTGGTCGGCTCGTTCTCCACGACCACGCTCTCGTCGTCGATCTTGACCTGGGCGTGCGTGGCGAAGATGCCACCGGGCTGCGCCGTCGCCGCGTTGCGGGTCACCTTGCTGCGGTAGAGCGCCACCGAGCCCGCCGTGGCGTAGATGCCACCGCCCCTGGACGCGGCGCCCACCGCCTCGTTGCGGGTCACGTCGCTGTCGCGGATCAGCACGTTGGCCTTCTCGGCGTAGACACCGGCCCCCAGGCCGTGGGTGGTGTTGCCCTCGACCACGCTGTCGTCGAGCGGCGTGAGGCCCTGCACCGTCGAGATGCCGCCACCGTTGACGGTGGACGTGTTGCCGCGGATGGTCATCGTGCGCATCACCAGCACCGCGTCGGAGTTCGCGGCGCCGCCGCCGACCTGTGCGGTGTTGTTCAGCAGCTCGGTGTCGGAGACCTTCGTCCGGGCCGAGAAGCTGGCCAGCCCGCCGCCCTGGCCGGCGCTGTTGTGGGTGAACGAGACGCTCTCCACGTCGGCCGCGCCCCGGTAGTTGCCGAGCCCGCCGCCGTACGCGTTGGCGCTGTTGCGGTGGAACTCCGAGCGCTTCAGCGTCAGCACGCCGCCGTTGAGCAGGCCCCCGCCCTTGCCCGCGGCGCCGGAGGCGCTGTTGCCGACGAACGTGGAGTCGGTGACCACCATGTTGCCGTCGTTGAAGAATCCCCCACCGCCGCCCTCGGGCGACAGCGACGTGCTCTGCGTGACGGTGACCCGCTCCACCACGGCGGTGGCGCCGTGCACCACGTGCAGGCTGCCGCCCTCGACGGCGGAGCGGCCGTTGCGCAGTTCCAGGTCCCGCAGGGTCAGCTCACCACCGTCGCGGACGGTGAAGAACCGGAACGGGGCGGCCTGGGCGTCCCGGGCGATGGTGGCGCCCGCGCCGTCGATGGTGATGGCCTGGTAGATCACCGGCAGGCCGGCGGTGTCGTCGGCCGGGTTGCGCTGCGGCGCCTCGGCGTCGCCGGGAGTCTCCGCGGCGTCGGCCGCCTCCCGCGCGTCGCGGATTCCGCCGTCGTACTGGTCGGTCTCGTGGAACGCCTCGGTGAGGGTGTAGTGGCACCGGGGCGCCAGGCGCAGCTCCGCCCCACCCTCGGCGTTGGCCGTCACCAGCGCCGCCACCAGCTTCGTGGCGTCGCACGGCACCGACACCACGCCCTTCTTGCCGGTGCCCGGGGCGGCCGGCCGGGACCGGTCGGCGTCCTGGGGCTCACGCTGCCGACGGTCGTCGGCACGGCGGTCGTCGTCACTGCCGGCCGTCGGGGTGAGCCGGCCCAGCCCGGAAAGGCTGAGGGCGCGGTCGGCGGCGGCGGCCACGCCGGCCACGCCGGCCGCTCCCACGACCAGACTCCCCACCAGCAGGCCGCTGGCTAAGAACCATCGGGACCGCCGTCTGGGTCGGATGTCGCGGTCTCCCGCTGGGTTCGTGGACATCAACGGTGCCTACCTTCCTGCCTGCCTGACGTGTCCGCGCGCCGATTCGGGCGCGGGAGGTGCGACGTGCTGTCGACCACCAAACGTCACGATAGGTCCGCAATACGGACAGGAAGGTGTGAACGTGAATAGTGCCTCGATTCATCTTTGCCAGTGGCAGAGCGGACGGCGCGGTCATCCGCCGACGTGGATCCCGGGCCGCCGCAGCGGGTCCGGCTCGGTACGGCGGATGATCTCGCGTACCACCGGCGGCGTGTCGCCACGACCGAGGATGAGGTAGCGCGCCAGGTGCGCGATCGGACTCCCCTCGGACCACTCGAAGTGCGCGTGCGGTCGTACCCCGGTGGCGTCGCGCAGGGCGAGCAGGATCGCGGCGATCGCGTTGGGGGCCGCCGCGCTGTTGGCCCGCAGGACCCGGAATCCGCCCACCTCGATCCCGTGTACGCGCAGCACCTGACTGAACTCCGACGGGTCGACCACCTCGATCTCCAGGAACAGCACGTCCGCGGCCCCGGGCACCGGGTTCATCCCGCGCTGCGCCCGCTCCTTGATCGTGTACTCCTTGACCGACCCCCGCTGGCGCTTGTTGGCGATCAGGTGCAGCTGCCCGTCGTGCGCCAGCGACTCGGCGATGAACCGGCGGGCCGGCTCGTCGAACTCGATCCGCTCGGCGCGCAGCTCGGTCGTCCGGGTCACCCGGGAGACCAGGGAGACCACGATGATGCCGAGGATGAACAGCGCCGAGATGGTGATCCCGTCCGGTTGCTCGATGACGTTCTCCAGCAGCGCGTACAGCAGGACCAGGGTCAGCGCGGTGAAGCCGAGCGCGGGCGCCCGCCGGCGGTGCCGGGCCGCGGTGATCAGCACCGCCACCGCGCCGGAGACCATCATCGCCAGGATTCCGGTGGCGTACGCCCCGGCCTGCGCGTTGACGTCGGCCTGGAAGGCGATGGTGATGGCGACGCTGACCACCGTGTAGACGATCACCACCGGGCGCACCGCGCGGGCCCACTCCGGGGCCATGCCGTACGAGGGCAGGTAGCGCGGCACGATGTTGATCAGCCCGGCCATGGCTGAGGCCCCGGCGAACCATAGGATGAGCACACTGCTGAGGTCGTAGACGGTGCCGAACACCTCGCCCAGGTAGGTGTGCGCGAGGAACGCCAGGGCCCGGCCGTTCGCGGCGCCACCGGGCCGGAACTCCTCCTCCGGGATGAGCGCCGTGGTCACGAAGGTGGTCGAGACCAGGTAGACCGACATGATCAACGCCGCGGTGGTGAGCAGTCGACGGGTGTTGCGGATGCGGGCGGCGAGGCGGGCCTCCCGGTCCGGCCCATCCGCGGCCACCAGGGGCATCATGCTCACCCCGGTCTCGAAACCGGACAGCCCCAGCACCAGCAGCGGGAACGCCAGCACGGCGGTGAACAGCACGTCCGCCGGCCCACCGCCGCTGCTGGTCACGGCGGCGGTCCAGCCCGACAGGACACCCGGGTCGCCGGCGATCCGGATCACGGCGTCCGCCACGATCACCGCGTTGAGCACCAGGAACACCGCGACCAGCGGGATGGCCACGATCACCGCCTCCCGGAAGCCGAGCAGGAACACCCCGCCGAGGACGAGCAGCAGCGCCACGGTGACCAGCACCGGAACGATGCGGTGATGCATGACGTCCGGCAGGTACGGGTTCTCCAGCAGGTGCACTGTGGCGTCGGCCGAGGAGAGGGTGATCGTGATGATCCAGGAGGTCGCCACGAAGCCGAGCAGCACCAGGACGAAGATCTTGCCCCGCCAGAACGGCAACAGGCGCTCCAGGATCGCCACCGAGCCCTGGCCGTGCGGGCTCTCCTGGGCCACCCGCCGGTACATCGGCAGCATCCCGAACAGGGTGAGCGCGACGATCAGCAGGGTCGCCAGCGGGGAGAGCACGCCGGCCGCCACCGCCGCGATGCCCGGCAGGTACGACAGGGTGGAAAAGTAGTCCACCCCGGTCAGGCACATCACCTGCCACCAGGCGTGCCGACGGTTCTGCCCCTCGGCCGTCTCGGGGCCGGGCGGCTGCACCCGGTGCTGGAAGAGCCAGCGGCGCAGCGGGCTGGTCGGGGGCGCCGACCGGGCCGGGGTCGGCACGTGGTCGGGCACCACCACGCCCGGCCGGCCACCCGGGTGCGGGCGGGCCGGATCGCGGGCCGCCCGCAGCGCGGGGTCCGGCCCGGTCGGCGCGTGGCGGCGTCCGCCCCAGCGTCGTGGTTTCGCACGGTGCTCGTCAGCCATCGCCCGTCCCACCCTCACAGGTCCTGCTCCGACGGTAGGTGCTGTGGCGGGGTCCGGCCGGCCGAACCGGGGAGCCGAAGGGCCTGGTCAGGGCGGGTCCACGACGGCGAGTAGCCGGGCCGGCGCGGACGGGTCGGCGACTGTCGCCCCGCTCGCCGGGCACGGTCGGAGCGCGGATAGCGGCGGGCCAGCGGTCATCGGGCGCCGGGCCGGGCGACGGGTCGTGAGACCGGGTCGCCCGGTCGCAGGGGGCCGGGCCGCGCGGGTCGTGGGCGGGCGGCGGGGCGGCGCCGGGCCAGGGCGGTCATGGCGCGGGCGTACCCGATCCGGGGCAGCCGACACCCCTGGATCCTCGCGCCGTCGACGCGCTGCCGGGGTTGTTCCCACCGCCGGCCGACATCCCCCGGGCCGACCGACGGTGGCAGACGGTCGATACCCCCCGGAGCCGACCGGCTGTACCCCACGGGCCGACCGAACCCGGTCGGCCGCACGGGGCGGAACTGGTGGGACGCGTCCCCGCGCTCCGCGTCCCCCCACGGGGCGAAGCGCGGGGACCCCCCGTCCCGGCTACTGCAGGAACGCCCCGAGGGGCGACAGCAGCAACCGGCCGAGCGCCGCGGCGTTGTCGTCCAACCGCGTACGCTCACACTCTCGGGCGTCCGGATCGTGCCGGCACCGCCAGATCTTCTGCGCGTTACGCCAGGCGACGTCGCGCGTGTACTCGACCAGCTCCCCCTGGTACCAGTCGTCGATGTCCCCGTTGAGCATGTCGATGAGCAGTTGCCACCGCTCCAGGTAGCCGCGGCGCAGGGAGGGGATCTTGTCCGCGAAAATGTTGTTGATCTCCAGGTAGTCGTGGTGCTGGTCGCTCCCGTCGACCGGCTCGGACTCCAGGTGGTCGAAGGTGGTCACCAACGCGAACGGCAGGTCGAAGTTGATGTGCGCGTTGACCCCCGCCGCCGCCGACGGCAGCGGGCGGGCGTCCGGGCCGCGCATACGCTGGAAGAGACACGACCACGCCTTCGGGGTCCCCGGGCTGGAGTCGGTCCACAGGCGCATCGCGTCGAAGTACCGGGCGGCGAACTCGACGTCGAGCCGGGAGAGGAAGACCGGATCGACGAAGCGGTCGTCGTACAGCCCGTCGAGCACGCTGCTGGTGATGGTCAGATAGAGCCTGTTGAAGTCGGCGAGGGGACAACTGGCCTCCAGCGGAGGCAGCCGGACCAGCATGTCCTGGAGCTTGGTCAGATGATCGACCACGGCCGGCACGTCAGCGGGGTGATCGGCGAGCAGGTCGACGATGTCCCGGTGCACGGGCCCCCAGACCGGTTCGGTCATCTCTCCTCCAGGTGGTCGCCGGCACCCCGTGCCGACGTCGACGCGGGTCAGCCTCTCAGCCGACACCCACTCACCGGATCAGTAGAACGACGTATCCCGGCACGCATACCTGACTGCGGACTACGTCGTCGGTCAGGACCGCTGGTTACGTAGCTGGATGGCACTGGCCTGGACGCGGGTGCGGACCTGGAGCTTGTCGAAGATGTGCGACACGTGCACGCCGATGGTCCGCTCGCTGATGAACAGCCGCTGCCCGATCTCCCGGTTGGTCAGCCCTTCCGCGACCAGCGCGAGCACCTCCCGCTCCCGTGCGGTGAGCGCTGTCAACTCGTCGTCGGACGTCGCGGCCGACACGCCCCGGGAGCCGGCGGTGGCGTCGTGCTCCTCCAGCGAGACCCGGGCGCGCCCGGCCAGCTCGCGGATCTCCGAGGTCAACGGCACCGCACCCAGGCCCTGCGCCACCCGGTACGCCTCCCGCAACAGCTTGCCGGCGGTGGCCACCCGGCTGCGCCGCGCCAGCAGCGCCTCGGCCTGCCGCAGCCGCGAGTACGCCGCCGGGTACGGGTGCTGGCGTCGGTCCCACTCGGCGGCCGAGGCGGCCCACAGCTCCGGGTCGCTGCCGTCGAGACGGCTCACCTCGGCGGCGCAGAGGGCCAGGAAACCCTCGACCACCGAGCGCACCGGGCGAGCGGCGCCGGCGCTCTTGCGGGCCACCCGATCGGCGGCGGCGCGCAGCCGGCGTACCGCCGTCGGGTCCACCTCCACGGTGCGACTGGCGTGCGCCTCCGCCTCGGCGCGCAGCCCGTGCCAGACGAGCGCGGAGATGATCATCACGTCGTCGGAGCGGCTCTCGGTGAGACCACGCTGCACCGCCGCCCGCGCCACGTCGTGCCGGCCCTCCCACATGGCCAGTCCGGAGCGCAGGGTGAGCAGCGGGATGACGTGCCGCGCCCCGCCGCCGGCGAGCAGGGTCGCCACCGCGTCCAGGTCCCGGTCGGCGGCCTCGATGTCGCCGTAGCCCACCGAGAGCCGGCACCGGGCGAGCAGCAGCTCGACGGCGTCCGCGCCGGACGGCCGGTGCCGCAGGGCGACGGCGACGACCTTCTCCGCCTCGGCCCACTGGCCCACCCGGAACAGCCCGTTGATGGCGATGGCCAGCAGCCGGGTGCCCCAGGTGCGACCCAACCCCAGCTCGGCCACCCGCTCGGCGCCCCGCCGGGCGACCACCACGCCCTCTTCGAGGATGTTCAGCGGCCCGGTCAGCAACTCCGCCAGGTGCAGGTACGCGCAGGCCACGTCCTCGGGCTGACCGGCGCGCTCGGCGGTGTCCAGGGCGTCGCGCATGACCGCCAGGCCGGCGTCCGGGTCCTCCAGGTAGGCGTCGCTGAACCCCAGCGCCGAGCTGGCCAGCACGACCTCGGTGGTCGAGCCCTCCACGTTCTCGGCCAGGGCCAGCGCCTCCCGGGCCCGCTGGCCCGCGTCGGCGTACCGGCCCAGGTGCAGCAGCAGCTCGGCCAGGCGCGCGGCGGCGGTGGCCCGGTCCCGGGCGGAGCAGTCGGCCGCCGTCAGCGCCCGCTGGTACTCCTCCTCGGCCAGCGCCGACCGGCCGGCGGCGGCCAGGTAGCGGGCCCGGCGGATGCGCAGCGCGCAGGTCGGCTCGCCGCCGCGCAGCTCGGCGAGCTCCTCCAGCAACGCCAGCGCCCGGGCGTGCTCGCCGCAGTGGTGTGCCGCCTCGGCGGCGCTCTCCAGCAGCTTGACCCGGTCCACCGCCAGCGGCCCCGGGTCGGCGGCCAGTTGCAACGCCGCCGACCAGTGCCGGTGCGCCTCGGCGTAACCGTGCAGCCGCTCGGCCTCCTGCGCGGCGGCCACCGCCGCGGGCAGGGCGCGGGCCGGCTCGCCGGCCAGCCGCCAGTGGTGCGCCAACCGGGCCTGGTGCAGCTCGCCCGGCGCCGCGGTCAGCGCCTCGGCGTAGCGGCGGTGCAGCCCGGAGCGCTCGGCGGGGAGCAGCTCGTGCGCCAGCACCTCGGCGACCAGGCGGTGCCGGAGCCGGTAACCGTCGTCGGCGCCGACCAGCAGCCGGTGCGCCACCGCGGCGCGGGCCGCCGCGATCAGCTCGTCCTCCGGCATCCGCAACACCTCGGCCAGCAGCCAGTGCTGCACCGGCTCGACGCCGGCGGCGACGGCGTGCACCACCGCGTGCGCGTGCTGCGGCAACGCGTCGACCCGGTCGAGGAAGATCTCCCGGAGGGTCTCGGACAGGCCGTCGCGGCCCTCGCGCAGATCGCGGGCCAGTTCCTCGATGACGAACGGGTTACCGCCGCTGCGCTGCCAGACCTGCTCGGCCGCCTCGGCGGTCAGCGAGCGGCCGACCACGGCGGCGGCCAACTCCTCCGTCTCCGCCCGCCCCAGCGGCGCCAGGTCCAGCACCCGCACCGTCCGCAGTCGACGCAGCTCGGTCAGCACCCGGCGCAGCGGGTGCGCGCCCTGCAACGACTCCGCACGCACCGCCGCCAGCACCGAGAGCTGAAGGTCGCCCAGCCCCGCCAGCAGATAGAGCAGGAGCTGCCGGGTGCTCCGGTCGACCCACTGCAGGTCGTCGAGGATCAGCACCAGCGGTCTGCCCTCGGCGATCAGGTGCAGGCCGCGGGAGACCCGCTCCAGCAGCGCGCCCGCGCCGTCCGGGCCGGCGGTCTCGTCGGCGAACACCTGCAACAGCCCGCGCACCGCCGACGCGGTCCGGGCGTGCGAGGCGGACACGTCGGCGTCGAACCGGCGTAACGCCTGCAGGAGCGGGTGCAGCGGGGAGGCGTCACCGATGTCCAGGCAACTGCCGGTGAGCACCACGGCGCCCTGCTCCCGTAGCCAGTCGCCGACCTCACCCAACAGTCGGGTCTTTCCCACACCACTCTCGCCGGTCAGGAAGACCGCGGCGGTCTGCCCGTGCGCGGCGTCACCGAGCATCGCGGACCGAACCGTCTGCACCAGCTCGGCCCGGCCCACGAGCGGTGCGGTGTCCACATCGCTGGCCATGCCACGCAGCCTAATCACAGGTCCCCGCACCGTTCTACGGCCATCGGTCGCTTGTGGTACTCCTCGCGTCGACTTCGCGACTAAAGGTTGAAGGGTCGCCGGTGGCGGACATACGTCGTTCGGCAGATCCCCCGGCACCCGGGAAATGCCAGTCTGCGGAGGTCAGCTGGCATCAGCGGGGGAGGAAGGCCGGTGCGAGACCCATGACCGACACCATCGGCGTCGACACGCAGCCCACCACGAACCCGCACTGGCCGATACCGTTGGAGAGACGCACCGTCACCGTCCTCTTCGCGGACATCGTCGGCTCCACAGCCCTGGTGAACCGGCTGGACCCGGAGGAGGTCCGGGCGTTGCAGCGGGCCTACTTCGAGACCGTGGCCGGTGTGCTGCACCGCTGGCAGGGGGTGGTGGAGAAGTACATCGGCGACGCCGTGATGGCGTTGTTCGGCGCCCGCCACTCCGACGGCTTCGACGCGTACCGGGCGGTGCGCGCCGGCCTGGAGATCCAGGCCGCGCTGGACGACCGGCCGGTGCTCGGTGACACCCGACTGCGGGTGCGCGTCGGCGTCGCCACCGGCGAGGTCGTCGTCGACCTGGGTGACGCCGTCGACGGCGGGCACGGCCTGGCCAGCGGCGCGGTCATCACCACAGCGGCCCGCCTGCAGGAGTACGCGTCGCCCGGCGCCGTGGCGCTCTGCGCGGTCACCGCGCACGCCACCACCGGCCTGATCACCCGGCGTCGGCTGACACCGCCGCCGGCCGCCGACGCGGCGCCGGTCTGGCACGCCATCGGTCCGGTACGCCGGGACGCCGACCGGCACGACGGCCGGCTGATCGGTCGCCGCCGCGAGCTGGCCACCATCCGCGACCAGCTCGGCGCGGCCGTGCGGGAGCGCAGGCCCGGCTGGGTCTCCCTGGTCGGCCCCAGCGGCAGTGGCCGCAGCCGACTGCTGCACGAGGCGTCCGACGCGCTGACCACTGTGGATGGAGAGCCGGTCCGCTGGTGCGCGGCGGCCTGCCAGCCGTACCCCGATCAGGTGGTGGCGCCGGTCGCCGCGCTGCTGCGCGACGTCGCCGGGATTCGGCACGGCGACGGCCCGGCGGCGATCCACAGTCGGCTCGTCGACGCGCTGACGCCGCTGCTCCCGCCGGCCCGGGTCGCCACCGCCGTGCCGACGCTCGCGCGGATGCTGGCCACCCCGGACGGCTCGGCCCCGGCGCTGGCGGGCGCGGCCCTCTGCCGGGAGTTCCTGCTGCGGCTGGCCGCCGAGCGGCCGCTGGTCGTCGCCGTCGACGACGTGGACCGGGCCGCGCCGGCCGTGGGCCGGTTCCTGCACGCGCTGCTCGGCGCGGCGGCGGAGCGCGGGCTACCCCTGGCCGTGCTCACCGCGCACCAGCCGCGGTGGGCCGACAGCGCACCCCGGACGACCCGGCAGGTGCCGGTGCGACCGCTGACCGCGGTGCAGTCGGGGCGACTGCTCCGCCAGATGCTGCGCCGCGCCGGGCAGCCGGTGACCCTCGTCGACCGGCTGCTGCCCCTGGTGGGCGGCCGTCCCGGGCACGCGGCGGCCTACGTCACGTCGGTCGCGGACGGCGCCGACGCGGCCACGCTCGTCCTGCCCGAGGCCGTCCGCCGGGCGGTCGGCGCGGAACTGGACCACCTCGACGGAGAGCGGCGGGCGGTGCTGATGGCCGCCGGCACCCTCGGCGCTGTCTTCTCCGGCCCGTCCGTGGACCGGGCCCTCGGCTGGGCGCCCGGCCGGTCCGCGCCGGCCCTGCGTGGCCTGGTGGCCGCCGGGTTGCTGCTCCCCCACCGCAACGACGGGTACGCGTTCGCCGCGCCCGCGTTGCGACAGGTCGCCACCGAACGGCTGCCCCGCACGCTGCGGGCCGTCTTCAACCGGCGGGCGGCCGACGGCACGCGCCCGGACGCCGCCGATCCCACCGGCGGCACGGCGGCCGGAACCAACCACTCCCGCCGGCACCGGGCCGCCGCCGACGTGCCGCCGGGCCAGGCTCTGCCGTACCCCAACTCGGGCGGTCGCTGGTCGACGGACGCCAACCGGTCGGCGGCGGTGGCCCGTGCGACGCCGGCCGGGTCGCGGACGGCCGACCGTGTCCCGCTCCCCCGCGTCGTCGCCTGGACGCCGGGGCCAGCGGCGCCGCGGTGAGCAGGATTGGCCCGGTCATGCTGCTCCAGGCGACGCGTCGAGGGGTTGGTCAGCGGGCGGCCAGGAACGCCAGCACGCGGGGCCAGGCCGCCGCGCTGGCCTCCGGGGAGTGTTCGGCCAGGTCCGGATCGGTGAACAGGTGGCCCACGCCGGGGTAGCGGTGGACCGTCAGGTCGGCCCCGGCGTCGGTCATCGCCTGCCGCCACTCGTCGACCTCGTCCGGCGCGTCGTACGGGTCGGGGTCGGCGAGGTGCAGTTGCACGGGCAACCCCTGGCGGACCGCGTCCGGCGACCCACCGGTGCCGTGCAGCAGGAGCAGGCCGGCGGTGTCGGGGCGCTCGGCCAGCAGCGCCCCGGCCACGCCGGCGCCCATCGAGAAGCCGGCCAGCACCGTCTCGGGCGGCAGGTCACGCAGGGCGGCGCGGGCCCGGTCCAGCACCACCTCCTGGCCGATCTTGTCGAGCACCGCGAAGCCGTCCTCGACGGTGTCGGTGGGCGGGACACCGTACAGGTCGGGGGTGCTGACCCGGTGCCCGGCGGCGCGGAGCCGGTCGGCGGCGGCGCGCACGGCGGGCCGCAGGCCGTACACGGAGTGGAACAGCACGACGTGTCGCATCGGGTCATCCTGCCGCAGCCGAGCGTCGCCACGGTGCGGCCACGCGGGGAGCGTTCAGACCAGCGCCGTCAGCCGCGGGACGAGGTCGGCCGGTGGCGGCATCTCGGCGATCTCCCGGCTGACCTGCGCGGCGGCGGCGCGGAGACGGCCGTCGGTGAGCAACCGGGTCAACGCCCCCGGGGTGATGTCGCGGGGACTCGACGCCAGCCCACGATCGGCACCGGACGAGGACGCCGGGCCGGGCGGGAGCCCGACCCCGGCGTCACCCTGATCATCGCCCTGCCATCTTCTCGCAATTGCAAATTATGTGCAACAGGTTCTGGACAGCCCACCGCCGACGTAACTAGCCTGACTGCTATGAGTCCTTACATCGCGGATCCGTGGGCCTGGCAGGAGAGCTGGGACCGCCAGCAGGAGGCCTACCTCCCGGACCGGGAGCACCGGTTCGCCGCCATGCTCGACACCGTCGACGCGGTCCTCGACGGTCGACCGCCACGCGTGCTCGATCTGGCCGGCGGCACCGGCACCATCTCCCTGCGCGCGCTGGCGCGCTTCCCCGACGCCGAGGCGACACTCGTCGACCTCGACCCGGCGCTGCTCGCCATCGCCGGCGCCTCGCTGGCCGGCCGGGCCACCATCGTCACGGCCGACCTCAACACCCCCGACTGGCTCGCGACGCTCCCCCACCGGGAGTACGACGCGGTGCTCACCGCCACCGCCCTGCACTGGCTGCCGGCCGACCGGCTCACGCGGCTCTACGCCGAACTGCGCGACGTGCTCCGCCCGGGCGGGGTGTTCGTCAACGCCGACCACATGCCCGACGACACGGTGCCGGAGCTGACCAAACGACTGATGGACCGGGCGCGCGAGCGGCGCGACGCCCGGTACGCCACCGGCTCGGTGCTGTCCTGGTCGGACTGGTGGGAGCGGGCCGGGTCCGACCCCGCGCTCGCCCCGTTCGTCGCCGAGCGGCACGCCATCTACCCCACCGGGCACAGCCCCGAGTGGAACCCGCCGGTCTCCTGGCACCTGGCCACGCTCACCGCGGCCGGCTTCAGCGAGGTCGGCACGATCTGGCGAGGTGGCCCCGACGCCGCGGTCGCGGCGGTGCGCTGACGCCACCGTCACCGACAGCGCGTCAACGCCGGGGCCGTCGCCGGGCGCGGACGCCGCCGCCGTCGACGGCACTACGCTCGGAAGCCGTGCCAGAGCCGTTCGAGCCGCGTACCGATCCCGACGTCGACCTGCGCGTCCCCGCCGACCGCCGGGAGCTGACCGCGCGTCCGGCGACACTGCTCGCCGCGATCGCGGCCGGCGGGGTGGTCGGCGCGCTGGCCCGCGCCGGCCTGCAACACGTCGCACCGCACGGGCCCACCGACTTCCCGTGGGCGACGTTCGGCGTCAACCTGTCCGGCTGCCTGCTGATCGGCGTGCTGATGGCGACTCTCGGGCACCTCGGCGGCGGGCACCCGCTGGTCCGCCCGTTCCTCGGGGTCGGAGTGCTCGGCGGCTTCACCACCTTCTCCACCTACGCGGTCGACATCCAGCAGGCTCTCGTCAACGGCGCGCCGGGCACCGCGCTGGCCGGTCTGGCCGCCACGGTGCTCGGGGCGCTCGTCGCGGTCGGGCTGGGCGACGCGGTCACCGCCGGGCTGTTGCGGCGGGCGACCCGGTGACCGTCCTGCTCATCGCCCTGGGCGCGGCCGTCGGCGCGCCGCTGCGCTACCTCACCGACCGGGCCGTGCAGTCCCGACACGACTCGGCGTTCCCGTTCGGCACGCTCACCGTCAACGTGCTCGGGTCACTGCTGCTCGGTTTCCTCGTCGGGTGGCCGGTCGGCCCGGCGGTCAGCGCGCTGCTGGGCACCGGGTTCTGCGGCGCGCTGACCACCTACTCCACCTTCAGCTACGAGACGCTGCGGTTGACGCGGGGCGGCCATCGGCTCCTCGCGCTGGCCAACGTGCTGGTCAGCGTGGCCGCCGGGCTCGCCGCGGCCACCGCCGGGTACGCCCTGGCCCGCGTCCTCCCCGGCTGACCGCGTCCGCGCGCTACCACCCCTCGGAAGGTTCCGGAGCCATCCGGCGGCAGCGAACACACCGAGCGTATATACGCGAGGTATACACCCGGTGTAGCCTCGTCCACATGAGCGTTCCACTGACCCTCCTCGGCCTCCTCGAGCGGGAGCCCAGCCACGGGTACGACCTCAAGCGCGACTACGACACCTTCTTCGGGCGGGGCAAGCCGCTGCCGTTCGGCCAGGTCTACTCCACCCTCAGCCGGCTGGCCCGGGACGGCAAGGTGGTGATCAGCGACGTCGCGCCCGGCGCCGGCCCGGACCGCAAGCGCTACGTCATCACCGACGTCGGCGCGACCGAGGTGGAGCAGTGGTTGACCCAGCCGGTCGAACCGGAGCCGCACCTGCAGACGGTGCTCTTCGCCAAGGTGGTGCTCGCGCTGATGCTGGACCGTCCGGCGGCCGACTACCTCGACAGCCAGCGCGCCGCGCACCTGCGGCGGATGCGGGAACTCACCGAGATCAAGCGCGCCGGCAGCCTGGTCGACGCGCTGCTCGCCGACCACGGGCTGTACCACCTGGAGGCGGACCTCCGCTGGATCGAGATGACCGGTGCCCGGCTGGACGCCCTCCGGAAGGAGGTGCGGCCATGAGCGTCGTGATCGAGGCCCGCGACGTGGCGTTCGCCTTCGGCCAGACCCCCGCCCTGCGCGGCGCCAGCGTCGCCGTGGAGGCGGGCGAGATCCTCGCCATCATGGGCCCGAGCGGCTCGGGCAAGTCCACCCTGTTGCACTGCCTGGCCGGCATCCTGGTGCCCGACTCCGGTCAGGTCCTCTTCGACGGGGCGCGGATCGACACCATGGCCGAGACCCAGCGCAGCAGCCTGCGCCGGGACCGCTTCGGCTTCGTGTTCCAGTTCGGGCAACTCGTCCCCGAGCTGACCGCCGTGGAGAACGTGGCCCTACCGCTGCTGCTCAGCGGCGTACACCGCAAGCAGGCGCTGCCGAGGGCGCGGGGCTGGTTCGCGCGCCTCGGCCTCGACGGGTTGGAGCAGCGCCGCTCGGGTGAGCTGTCCGGCGGGCAGGCGCAGCGCGTCGCGCTGGCCCGCGGCCTGGTCGCCGAGCCACGGGTCCTCTTCGCCGACGAGCCGACCGGCGCGCTCGACTCGCTCACCGGTGAGCAGGTCATGGACCTGTTGGTGGGCGCCGCCCGCGAGCAGGGCACGACAGTCATCCTGGTCACCCACGAGGCCCGGATCGCCGCGTACGCCGATCGCGAGGTCATGGTCCGCGACGGGCGCGTCAACGCGCCGGAACGGATTCCCTCGTGATCCGCTTCGGGCTCCGCCTCGCGGTGGCCGGCGGCCGGGAGGCCCTCACCCGCCTGGTCGTCATCGCCGCCGCCGTGGCGGTCGGCAGCGGGGTGCTGCTGACCACCCTGGCCGGCGTCAACGCCACGAACGCGCAGCTCACCCGGTACGCGTCGATGTATCCCAACGCCTCGACCGGTGACGCCGACCCGCTGTGGTGGTCGACCCGGCAGGACTACTTCCAGGGTAGGCAGATCATCCGGATCGACGTCGCCGCGACCGGTCCGAGCGCGCCCACCCCGGTCGGTGTCCCGGCCATTCCGGGCCCGGGCGAGTACTACGCCTCGCCCGCGTTGCGGGACCTGCTGGCCGGCCACCCGGCCGACCAACTGGGTGACCGCTACCCGGGGCGGGACCTCGGCACCGTCGGCCCAGCCGCGCTGACCTCACCGGACACCCTGCTCGTCATCGCGGGCGGCTCCCCCGACCAGGTAGCCGAGCTCCCCGCCGCGAAGCAGGTCACCACCGTCGGCGACACCCCCGCCCTCCCCGAGACCACGGTGAACCTCATCCTGGGCGTGGTCGCCGGTGGGCTGCTCTTCCCGCTGCTGATCTTCATCGGCACCGCCACCCGGCTCAGCGCCGCCCGCCGGGAGCAGCGGTTCGCCGCGCTGCGGCTGGTCGGCGCGACACCGAGGCAGATCGCGGTGGTCGCCGCGGTGGAGGCGACCGCCGCCGCCGTCGCCGGGGTCGCCGTCGGCTTCGGCCTCTTCTACGCCTTCCGCGATCCGCTGGCCGGCATCCCGTTCACCGGCATGCCGTTCTTCCCCGGCGACATGTCGCTGGGTGTCCTGGACGTCCTGCTCGTCGCCCTCGGCGTTCCGGCCGGCGCGGCGGTGGCCGCCCAGGTATCGCTGCGCCGCGTGCGGATCTCGCCGCTGGGCGTCACCCGGCGGGTCACGCCCCGCCCGCCACGGGCGTACCGGCTGGTCCCGATGGCGCTCGGCGTGGCGGTGCTGTTCCTCGCGATCGGCTTCCGGCCACAGACGTCGGACGGGCAGACGGCGGTGTTCCTGCCCGCCCTGCTGCTCGTCATGGCCGGTCTGGTCTACGCCGGCCCGTGGTTGACGATGGTCGGCGCCCGGGTCATGGCCCGGTACGCCAGTCGCCCGGCCACGCTCATCGCCGCGCGCCGCCTGGCCGACAACCCGAAGGCCGGCTTCCGGGCGATCAGCGGGATCATGCTCGCGCTCTTCGTGACGAGCGTCGCCGTCGGGGTGATCACCACGATCGTGGCGAACCGCGGCCCGGCGCCGGTCGGGTCGACCGACGCGGGCACGGTGACCACCGTCTTCGACGAGAAGGCGGCCTCGGTGCCGGAGACGCTCTTCGCCGACCTGCGCGCCGTCAGCGGCGTCCGGTCCGCGACCGCGATCCGGGAGAACCCGCACGTCACCGCGTCGGGAGAGGTCGGGGTGATCGCGTGCGTCGAGCTTCCCGACGCGTACGGCAGGTGCGCCGACGGCGCGAGCGTCGTCGAGGTGCCGCTCGGCCTCAGCCGCTGGCGGGAGTCCGCGTCGTCGCAGACGGTCTGGCCCGCCTCGGCACTCACCCTCGACGAGCTCCACCGGCTGCCGGTGGTGTCGATCGTCGTCGGCACGGACGGCTCCGCCGCCGCCATCGAGCGCACCCGAACCGTGCTGGAGATCGCGTACCCGACCTTCTGGGTGGGGCCGAACGTGCCCGGCGACTTCGAGTCGGACTTCGCCGACACGCTGCGCGGCTGGGAACAACTCGCCAACGTCGTCATCATCGCCAGCCTGGCGCTCGGCGGATGCAGCCTGGCGGTGAGCGTGATCGGCGGCCTCACCGAACGCCGACGCCCGTTCAGCCTGCTGCGCCTCAGCGGCGCGCCGGTGCGGGTCCTGCGTCGGGTGGTGGCGTTGGAGAGCGCCGTACCGATGCTCACCGTCGCCGCCGTCGCCATCGGGATGGGTCTGCTCGCCGCGCACCTGTTCCTGCGGGCCCAGATGGATTACACGCTCGACGCTCCCGAGCCACGTTTCTACGTGATCGTCGTCCTGGGGTTGGTCACCTGCCTCGGCGTCATCGCCTCGACGCTGCCGCTGCTGGAACGCGTCACCGGTCCGGAGACGGCCCGCAGCGAGTAGTGGTTCAGTCCGCCGGCCCGGTGGTGGCGAGGGCGACCACCGGGCCGAGGACGAACACCGCCGGCGGACCGATGCCCTCCCGGGCGGCGAGCGCGCCGATCTCGTCCAGCCGGGCGGGCACCGCGCGTTGGTCGGGCAGCCCGGCGTCCTGCACGGCGAGCACCGGGGTCTCCGGCGCGCGGCCGTGCTCGATCAGCGCCGCGGCGATCTTGGCGATGGTGTCGACGGCCATCAGCAGGACGACGGTGCCCCGGGCCCGGGCCAGCGCCGCCCAGTCGACGAGCGAGTCGGGGTGCCCGGGCGGCAGGTGCCCGGAGACCACCGTGACGTCGTGCGCCACCCCCCGGTGGGTCACCGGGACGCCGGCCAGGGCCGGCGCGGCGATCGCGCTGCTCACCCCGGGCACCACGGTGACCGGCACACCGGCCGCCCGGCACGCCTGCACCTCCTCGTGGCCGCGTCCGAAGACGTACGGGTCGCCACCCTTGAGCCGGACCACCCGGCGGCCCGCCTTGGCGTGCGAGACCAGGGCCGCGTTGATCGCCTCCTGGGCCATCGACGGGCCACGGGGCACCTTGGCGGCGTCGACCACCAGCACGTCGGGCCGTAGATCGGCGAGCAGTCCCTGCGGGGCGAGCCGGTCGACCACCACCACGTCCGCGGCGTCGAGGAGCGCCCTCGCGCGTACCGTGATCAGGTCGTCGGGCCCCGGCCCGCCACCGACCACCGCCACCGAACCGGGCTCGGACCCGTGGTGGTGATGGTCGTGCCCGTGGTGGTGATGGTGGTGGTGGCCGACCGGGTCGTCGGGGTGGTCGTGTGGTTGTTGCGGGCGGCCGACCTTGTCGGCGAAGCCCGGCATCAGCACCCGGTACGCGCAGGTGTCGCAGTTCATCCGGATGTCCCCGCCCAGCGCCTCGGCGTAGCGCTCGCGCACCAGGTCGGCGAGGGCGTCGCAGTCGCCGATCACCTCGGCGACGCGGACGTCCAGCTCGGGGTGGGCGGCGGCGTACTCGGCCGACTGGGCCGCGATGCGGTCCGGCAGCACGCCGGCGAACAGGAAGTACGGCGCGACCACGATGCGTCGCGCGCCGAGGCGGCGCAACCGCTCCAGCACCGCCGGGACCGACGGTTCGGCGAGCGAGATGAACCCCGGCTCGACGCCGGCGTAGCCGCGTCCCTCCCAGAGCAGCCGGGCGACCTTGGCGACCTCGGCGTTGGCGTCCGGGTCGGTGGACCCCCGCCCGATCAACGCGACCCACGTGCCGGCCCGGCCGGCGTCCGCCAGCTCCGTGCCGGCTCGGTCGGCGTCCGCCAGCTCCGTGCCGGCCCGGTCGGCGCCGGCCAGGGCGGCGTCGATGCGCTCCTCCAGGGCCGTGTGCAGCAGCGGGTGCGGGCCGAGCGGGCGGCCGTAGCGGTAGGTCAGCCCGGGGTGGCGCTGCTGCTCCCGAGCCATCGCGGCGGGGATGTCGCCCTTGCCGTGCCCGGCGCCGGTGAGCACCAGCGGCAACGCCACCAGCGCCCGGTGTCCGCGTCCGACGAGCGCGCCGACCGCGTCGGTCAGCGGCGGACGGGACAGCTCGATGAAGCCGCCCTCGACGTCGCCGACGTCCGCGCGGCGGCGTACCCGGTCGACGAGGGCGGCGAACTGGTCGACCCCGGCCGCGCTGCGCGTGCCGTGCCCGACGATGACCAACGCGGTCATGACTTCTCCTCGACGTAGAGCAGGGCGTTGAGGGCGGCGGCGGCGACCGCCGAGCCACCCTTCTCCCCTACGTTGGACACGGCGGGCAGGCCGCTGGCCCGTAGCGCCGCCTTCGACTCGGCCGCGCCGACGAAACCGACCGGCAGACCGACGACGAGCGCCGGCGCGGCGTCGAGCGTGAGCAGTTCGACGAGCGCGGTCGGGGCGCAGCCGACGACCCAGACCGCGCCGGGACCGACCCGGTCCAGGGCGATCCGCACGGCCGCCGCCGAGCGGGTGATGCCGGCCGAGCGGCCCAGCTCGGCCGCGGCCGGCTCGGCGACCGGGCAGACCAGTTCCAGGCCGGCGCGGGTGATGCCGGCGGCCACCATCGCCACGTCGGTGACCACCGGCGCGCCGGCGCGCAGCGCGGCCAGCCCCGACTCCAGGGCGGCCTCGTCGCAGACGAGCTCGTCGACGTACGCGAGGTCGGCGCTGGCGTGCACCACCCGCTCGGTCACCGCCCGGCTCAGCGGCGGCAGGTGCGACAGGTCGACCCGCTCGCGCAGGATGCGGTACGACTCGACCTCGATCGGGTGCGCCACCCGGCTCATCGGTTTCCTCCACTGTCGACGTCGACGGGGTCGAGCACGCGGATCGCGTCGACCGGGCAGATCTCCAGGCACTCCAGGCAGCCGGTGCAGCGGTCGGCGCGCACGGTCAGGCCCCCGGCGACCGGCCGGATGGCGTGCGTGGGGCAGGTCCGCAGGCAGGCGCCGCAGCCCTGGCAGGCGTCGATCCTCACGAGCGCCACCGGTACCCCCGGGGTGTCACCATCCGGCCGGCGACCAACCGGGTGTCGCTGTTGCCGACCACCACGACGCTGTACATGTCGACCACCGCCGGGTCGAGGGTGGCCAGTGTCGCCAGGTGCACCCGCTCGCCGGGGCGGCTGGCGTTGCGCACCACCCCGACCGGGGTGTCCGGCGGCCGGTACGCGCCGAGGATGCCGAGCGCCTTGCCGAGCTGCCAGTCCCGGACCCGGCTGCGCGGGTTGTAGAACAGCGTCACGAAGTCGCCCTCGGCGGCGGCGGTCACCCGCCGCTCGATGACCTCCCACGGGGTGTGCAGGTCGGACAGGCTGACGTAGGCGTGGTCGTGCCCGAGCGGCGCGCCGAGCAGCGCCCCGGCCGCGAGGGCGGCGGTCACCCCGGGCACGCCCACCACGTCGATCCGGTCGTCGGCGTACTCCAGGGCGGGGCTGGCCATCGCGTACACCCCGGCGTCACCGGAGCCGATCAGCGCGACCGCCCGGCCGGCGGTGGCCTCGGCGACGGCGGCGCGGGCCCGCGCCTCCTCCGCGCCCAGTCCGCTGGCGAGCACCCGGGTGCCGGGGCGCAGCACGTCGCGCACCTGGTCGAGGTACTGGTCCAGGCCGACCACCACTGCGGCGCGGCGCAGCTCGGCCACCGCGCGGGGGGCGCGCAGGTCGGGGGCTCCCGGGCCGAGGCCGACCACGGCCAGCCGGCCGCGCGGCGCGTGCCGGGCCACGGCCACCGTGGCCATGGCCGTCGCGGTCTTGCCCACCAGCAGCGTCGCGTCGCCCGACCGGCCGTCCGGGCCGAGCAGCGCCGCGGCCTCCGCCACGCTCGGCGTGCCGACCGCGGCGCGGACCACCTCGCTGGGATGCGGCACGTCGACCGCCGCCAGCCGCGTCGCCGGCCAGGTCACCAGGGGTACGCCGAGCGCGTCGGCGGTGTCGCGGATGCCCTCCTCGTCGGCCTTGATGTCGGCGCTGGCCAGGCAGCGCAGGCTCGCCGGGTCGAGGCCGGCCTCGGCGAGCACCCGGTGCAGCAGCCCGGCCACCTCCTCGGCGGGTACGCCCCGACTCGCGCCCACCCCGGCCACCAGCGACGGCGGGCGCAGCACCGCGGTCCGCCCGTCGAGCGGCACCACCCGGTCGGTGACCAGCAGCCGGTACCCACCACCGGACCCGGCGGGCGTTGCGGGTCGGACGTTCGGTGGCAGGGCCGGCAGCGGCCAGTCGGCGTCCGCGACCAGCTCGACCGGCTCGCCGTCGAGGATGGCGCGGGAGACCGCGGCGACCGCGCCCCGCACCGGCCAGCCGAGGGTGTCCAGACCCGGCAGGCCCACGGCGTCGGTGGCGGTGGTGATCACCGGCCGGGCGTCCAGCAGGGCGCCGACCCGCTCGGCGAGGTCGTTGCCGCCGCCGGCGTGCCCGCCGAGCAGCGCCACCGCGTGCCGGGCCGCCTCGTCGACCACCACCACCGCCGGATCGGTGCGCTTGTCGTCGAGCAGCGGCGCGAGGACGCGTACCACAGCGCCGGTGGCCAGGAACGCGATCACCGCGTCGCAGCGCGCCCAGGCGGCGCGCAGCGCGTCGGCGGCGGTGTCCGCCTCGACCAGGCGGGCGTGCGGCCAGGCGCTGGCCACCGTGTCGGCGTGCCGCCGGCCGGCGGCGGTGGCCGCCACCAGGCCGATGCGGGTCGGGGTCAGGTCGGGCACTGGCGCTCCCCGGTCAGGACGACCACCGGGTTGGTGGCCGCGAGGCGAATGGAACCGCCGGGCAGGTCGGCGAGGCGCGCGGCGGAGAGTTGGCTGCCCTCGACGGTGTAGCCGGCGGCGCGCAGCAGCCCCACGGCCGGCGCGACCCGGTCCAGCGCGGCCAGGGTGAGCACCACCCGCTCGGGCCGGCGGGCCAGCACGGCGGCCAGGACGTCGGGCCCACCCCCGCCGACGAAGACCGCGTCCGGCTCGGGCAGGTCGGCCAGCGCCGCCGGGGCGCGCCCGACGACGAGCCGGACGGTGACCGCGTGCGCGGCGGCGTTGGCGCGGATGGTCGCGCCGGCCGCCGGGTCGTGGTCGACGGCGAGCACCGCCGCGCCGAGCAGCGCGCACTCGATGCCGACCGACCCGCTGCCCGCGCCGACGTCCCAGACCAGCCGGCCCAGCCGGGGGCGCAGCCGGGCGACGACGAGGGCGCGCACCTCCGACTTGGTGATCATGGAGTCGCGGTGGACGTACCGGTCCTCCGCCAGCGCCCAGCCGCCAGCCGGCGCGGCGGCGGGCTGGTTGTCCGCGCGCATTCCGCCGGGCGCGACCCGATCGGGCGCGGCGTCGTTGGACACCGCCCCGGCGGACCCGGCCTCCGTGGGCCCGGCGTCCGCGACGCTGAGCACGACGTGCGGGTCGGCCCAGGTCGCGGCGGCGGCCTGCGCGGCTGTCACCTCCCGGACCCGCTCGGCCTCGGTGCCCAGGTGCTCGGCGACCACGAGGCGGCGGGGCCAGCCGACCAGGCCGGCCCCCAGCTCGGCGGCGCCCACCCCGGGCGCGGTGAGCACCGCGACCAGCGGCAGCGCCCGGCAGGCGTTCACCGCCGGGCGCGGGTCGCGCCCGTGCGCGGTGACCACCGCGGCGCCGTCCCAGGGCAGACCGGCGCGGGCGAACGCGGCGGCCACACTGGACACCGCCGGCACCACCCGCAGCGGCAGCCCGGCCGCGCGCAGCCGCCGGACGATGCCGAACAGGCCGGGGTCCCCGCTGGCCAGCACCACGGCCGGCACTCCGGCGGCGACGGCCTCGGTCAGCCGGCGCAGGGCGGGGGCGAGCGGCCCGAGCGCGACGGTGTCCGCGCCCGCCGGCACCGCGACCGCGTTCAGGTGCCGGGCCGCACCCACCACCAGCCCGGCGGCGGCCAGCACCGGGGCGAGCGCGGGGTGCGGCGGCGCGCCTGCCGCGTCCAGGCCGACCACCGTCACCAGCTCGGCCCCGGTCACCCGGACCACCGGCCGGACGAGGCGACCACCTGGGAGCCGGCGAAGTCGACCATCGCCACGTCCACGGTGACGGTCGGCCCGGCGAAGCGGCGCAACACCTGGCGGACCCGCCGGCAGAGCAGGTCGCCGGCCGGGGCGAGCAGCCCGGCGGCCTCCCACAGCTCGTACGCGTGCCGCCCGGTGTTCGCCTCGGTCACGGCGGCGACGAGCGCCGGGTCACCGCCGGCCTCGGCGGTCACCGCGCCGAGCAGGGACAGGTCCACCTTCGAACGGGTGTAGTGGGTCATCAGGATGCCGGCGGCGAGTTTCGCCAGCTTGCCGGCCATGCCGACGAAGACCACACCGGTCATCGCGTCCTCGACGGCGGCGGTGACCGCCGCGCCGGTGAAGTCGCCGACCTCGACGAAGCACACCTCGGGCAGCTCGGGCAGCAGCGCGCGGGCGGCCCGCTCGGTACGCCCACCGGTGCACAGCACCACCGTCCGCTCGCCCTGGGCGGCCATGACGTGCACGGCCTGCACCACGCTGGCCCGCCAGGAGGCGGTGGAGAACGGTCGGACGATCCCTGTGGTGCCGAGGATCGAGATGCCGCCGAGGATGCCGAGCCGGCGGTTGGTGGTCTTGCGGGCCATGATCTCGCCCCGAGGCACGCTGATCACGACGCGGACGCCGACCTCGCCGAGGTCGACCACCTCGGCCACCGCCTCGCCGATCATCCGACGCGGGGTGTCGTTGATCGCCGGCCCGCCGACGGCGAGCCCGAGGCCGGGTTTGGTGACGGTGCCGACGCCGGCGCCGCCGGCCAGCCGCAGCCCGGGGGTGTCGGTCCAGTCCACCGTGGCGGTCAGCTCGGCGCCGTGGGTGACGTCCGGGTCGTCCCCGGCGTCCTTGACCACCACCGCCTCGGCGCGGCTCGGTGGGGTGCCGGTCACCTCGCAGCGTTCGACGGGGAAACGGACCCGCCGTCCGGCGGGCAGTCCGATCTCCACCTCCGGCTGGGTTTCCCCGGTGACCAGCGCGGTGACGGCGGCCTTCGCCGCCGCCGTCGCGCACGCGCCGGTGGTCCAGCCGGTACGCAGCGCGGTGGGCCGGACCTTCGCGGTCCGTGGCAGGTCCGGCTCGCGCAGCGGTGGCTCGGGGTACGTCATGGTGTGTGCCCCGGTGTGGCGGTCCCCCCGGTGCGGGCGCCGGTCTGGCGGCGCAGCTCGGCGCGGGCGGCCGGCTCGGCCCGGCGGAACGTGTGGAAGTGCCCGGGGTGGTAGAGGTGCGAGCGGGTGCCCTCGGCGGCGAGAGCCGGCCCGACCAGGAACAGGGTGTGCTTCCACAGTTTGTGCTGCTTGACGGTGGCCTCCAGGGTGCCGACCGTGCAGCGCGCCACCAGCTCGTCCGGCCAGGTCGCCTGGTACGCCACCACGGCCGGGGTGTCCTCGGGGTAGCCCCCGGCCAGCAGCTCGGCCTGCACCTGCCCGGAGCGGGCGGCGGAGAGGAACAGCGCCATCGTGGTGCCGTGCCGGGCGAAGTCGCGGACCCGCTCGCCGGGCGGCATCGGGGTCTTGCCGCCCTCCAGGCGGGTGAGGATCACCGACTGGGCCACCTCGGGCACCGTCAGCTCCCGTCCGACGATCGCCGCGACGGCGGTGAACGAGGAGACCCCGGGCACGATCTCGACGGCCAGGCCGAGCGCCCGGCACAGGTCCAGTTGCTCCTGCACCGCGCCCCACAGCGCCGGGTCGCCGGAGTGGATCCGGGCCACCGTCAGGCCCCGGGCGGCGGCCCGCCGGTAGAGCGGGAGCACCCCCTCGATGGGCAGTTGCGACGAGTCGACGACCTCCGCGTCCGGGCGGGCGTGGCCGAGCACGTCTTCGTGCACCAGGCTGGCCGCCCAGATCACGATGTCCGCGTCGGCGATCACCCTGGCGGCCCGCAGGGTCAGCAGGTCCGCCGCTCCCGGGCCGGCCCCGACGAACCACACCTTGCCGTCGCTGGTCACAGCTTTCCTCCTCGGTGTTCGCGGCGGGCCGGGACCAGCAGCGTCGACAGGTACGGCAGGTCGGCTCCGGTGTCGTCGACCGGGCCGATGTGTTCGCCGGGCAACCCCAGGGCGCGTCCGAGGACCGCGTCGGAGATCCGACCCTGCCGGCGCAGCTCGGCCAGCAGCTCCGGGTGCCGCCGCCACCCCTTGTAGACGACGACGGTGCCCGGCCCGGCGAGCGCGTCGGCGAACAGGGCCGGGCCGGCGGTGGCGGGCAGCAGGGTGAGCGGCTCGCGTCCCTCGCAGAGCGGGGTGCCGCTGCGCGCCGCCAGCTCCTGCATCGCGGTGACGCCGGGCACCGTCGCCACCCGTACCGCCGGGCGCAGCGCCCGCACGCTCTGCGCCAGGTAGCCGAAGGTGGAGTAGACGTTCGGGTCGCCGATGGTGGCGAACGCCAGGGACCGCGCGCCCGCGTCGACCGACTCGACGACCACCCGGGCCGCGTCGTCCCAGGCCGCCGTGCGTCGGGCGGTCACCCCACCCCTGTCGTCCAGGGCGAACGGCAGCCGGCGCAGCCGGTCCGCCGGGACGTGCGCGCGTACCGTCGCCTCGGCCCGCCCGGCGTCCGCGCCCGGCGGCGTCGGACCGGCGGTCGCCGGGGGTTCGGGCCGGTCCGCCATCACGGGTACGAAGACCAGGTCGGCCTCGCGCAGCAGCCGCACCGCCTTGACGGTGAGCAGTTCCGGGTCGCCGGGGCCGACCCCGATCCCGGTGAGCGTGGCGGTCATCGGCACGCCTCGACCAGGCGGCGGGCCGCGTCGGGGTGCCCGGCCCAGTGGGTGTGCAGGTAGGAGGCGTGCACCCGGCCGGCGACGAAGCCGTGCGCGGTGTCGTTCCAGCGCCACGCCGGCGCGTCGCCGTGCCCGGGGTCGGTGCTGGTGCGGTGGAACTCGTGGCCGCGTACCGCCTCACCGGCGTGGGCCACCGGTGAGCCGGTGACGGCCACCGCCTCCCGGTAGCCGAGGGTGAGCCGGTCGGTCATCCGGGCGGTCGAGGCCAGCCGGCCGCACATCGGCACGCCGTCCAGGGACCGCCCGAGATAGAGCAGCCCGGCGCACTCGGCGACGATCGGTCCGTCGAAGTCGGCCACCTCGGCGCGCAGCGTGGCGTTGTCGGCGAGCGCCTGCGCGTACGCCTCGGGGAAGCCGCCGCCGATCACCAGCGCGCGGGCGTCGGCGGGCAGCGTCGGGTCGCGCAGCGGGTCGACGGTGACGACGTCCGCGCCGGCGGCGGTGAGCAGTTCGGCGGTCTCGGCGTACGAGAAGGTGAAGGCCGGACCACCGGTGAGCGCGACGCGCGGTCGCCCGACGCCGGCCGGCCCGCCGACGGCCGCGACCGGGTCCCACGCGGGGGTGGTCAGCGGTCCGGCGGTGCGGGCCAGGTCGAGCACGGCGTCGAGATCCACGGTGGCCTCGACCAGTTCGGCGAGGGCGGTGACGATGGCCAGGGACTCGGGCGCCCGTTCGGCGACCGGCACCAGCCCGAGGTGCCGGGACGGCGCGGCCACCTCGGCGGCGCGGGTGACCGCCCCGAGCACCGGCACGCCCACCTCGGCGAGGGCGTCACGCAGCAGCGTCTCGTGTCGGGCCGAGCCGACCCGGTTGAGGATCACCCCGCCGACACGCACCGCCGGGTCGAACGCGGCCATACCCATCGTCAGCGCGGCGGCGGAGCGGCCCTGCGCGGTGGTGTCCAGCACCAGCAGCACGGGCGCCCCGACGAGCCGGGCGACGTGCGCGGTGGAGGCGAAGTCGCGCCGGCCCACCGCGCCGTCGTGCAGGCCCATGACGCCCTCCACCACGGCGATGTCGGCGGGCGTGGGAACGCTCGCGCCGTGCCGCAGCAGGGCGGCGATCCGGTCCGCGCCGACCAGGAACGGGTCGAGGTTGCGCCCGGGTCGCCCGGCGGCGAGGGCGTGGTAGCCGGGATCGATGTAGTCCGGCCCGACCTTGTGCGGGCTGACCGTCAGGCCCCGGCGACGCAGCGCGGCGAGCAGCCCGGTGGCCACCGTCGTCTTGCCGTGCCCGCTGGCCGGCGCGGCGACCACCACCCGGGGCAGCGCCCACGGCGCGGCGGGCTCGGCTGCCGCCCGGGGCAGCGCCCACGGCGCGGCGCTCACCACTCGATGCCCTTCTGGCCCTTCTGGCCGGCGTCCATCGGGTGCTTGACCTTGGTCAGCTCGGCGACCAGGTCGGCGGCGGCGACCAGGCGCGGGTCGGCGTCCCGGCCGGTGATCACGACGTGCTGGAAGCCGGGCCGGTCGGCGAGCGTGGCGACCACCTCGTCGACGTCCACCCAGCCCCACTTCATCGGGTAGGTGAACTCGTCCAACACGTACAGGCCGTAGCGCTCGGCGGCCAGGTCGCGCTGGATCTGCCGCCAACCCTCCAGGGCGTCGGCGGCGTGGTCGGCCTGGCCGCCGCGCTGGATCCAGGACCAGCCCTCGCCCATCTTGTGCCAGGCCACCGGCGCGCCCTGCCCGGTGCGCTCGTGCACCTCGCCGAGCGCCCGGAAGGCGTTCTCCTCGCCCACCCGCCACTTGGCGCTCTTGACGAACTGGAACACACCGACCGGCAGGCCGGCCGTCCAGGCCCGCAGCGCCAGGCCGAAGGCCGCCGTCGACTTGCCCTTCATCTGTCCGGTGTGGACCATCAGCAGTGGCCGGTGCCGCCGCTGCCGGGTGGTCAACCCGTCGGCGGGCACGTGGCTCGGCTGTCCCTGCGGCATCAGCCCTCCCCCGCCCCGGTCCCACCCACACCTACGCCTCCCGCGCCCACGCCTCCCGCGATCTTGCGGTTCCTGTTGCTCATTTGTGCTCTCACGTCCTTTATGCCGGGACAGAAACTGCAAGATCGCGGGGGTTTGGGTGGGGGGTCGGGTGGGTGAGGGTGGTCAGGGGGTGTACCGGGGCGTTCAGCTGGGTCGCCAGGCGGTTTGCCAGGTTCAGGCGGACCGGTCCGGTCTCGCAGTCGACGACCACGCAGGCCGCGCTCGTCGCGGCCAGGACCTGTGCCGCTGCCGCCGCCCGATCCAGGGGGCGGGGGCCGGCGGTGGCCCTACCGTCGGTGACGATCAGCACCAGGGGGCGGCGCTTCGGGTCGCGCAGCCGCTCCACCCGCAGCAGGTCGACGGCGGCGAGCAAACCCTCGGCCAGCGGCGTACGCCCGCCGGTGGGCAGTTCGGCCAGCCGGGTCGAGGCGGCCAGCACGGACGAGGTGGCCGGCAGCAGCGTCCGCGCGTCGGCGCCCCGGAACGCGATCACCGCGACCTTGTCCCGCCGCTGGTACGCGTCGGTGAGCAGGGCGAGCACGGCGTCCTTCACGGTGACCATCCGCTGCCGGGCGCCCATCGAGCCGCTGGCGTCCACCACGAACAGCACCAGGTTGCCCTCGCGCCCCTCCCGCACCGCCTCCCGGAGGTCCTCCGGGCGCAGCCACAGCGGGCCGGCGAGCCGACCCCGGGTCACCTGGTGCGGCGCGGCGGCGCGCACCGTCGCCGGCAGGTGCAGCGCGTCGACCCGCCCCGCCGGCAGCCGCGCTCCGGTGGTGCGGCCCCGCCCGGTCCGGGCCCGCGAGCGCCGGCCGGGCACCCCGTCACCCAGGCCGGGCGCGGTCAGCGTCCGCGCCCGCAACCCACCCCGGGGTACGGCCACCGGCTGCGACTCCCCGCCCCGGACCTGGTCGTCGGCGCCGTCCGCCTGGCCACCTGCCGTGCCCGCGTCCCGCCCGTCGCCCCGGTCGTCCACCGGACGCTGCGGACGGTTGTCGGCTGCGGCCGGGCCGTCGGGCGTCGTCGAGTGTTCGCCCGTCCCGGATTCACCCTGGTCCAGGCTGTCACCACCATCGCCGCCCCGCGGACCGCCGACCGGGCCGTCGTCACGGATCGGGCCACCACCGGTCGGGCCGCCACCGGTCGGACCACCGCCGTCGGGGCCACTGTCGTCCGGGCCGCCGTCGTCCGGGTCGTCGGGGTGGGCGTCCTCGGCGCGTCGCAACGCCTCGTCGAGGCGCTTCTCGTCCAACCCGGGGGTGTCGAACGGGTCACGACGGCGACGGTGCGGCAGGGCCAGCCGAGCGGCCACCCGGACGTCGTCGACGGTGACGCGGTCCCGGCCGTGCCAGGCCGCGTGCGCGAGGGCGGTACGGGCGGTGACGATGTCGGCGCGCATCCCGTCCACGTCGAACGCCGCGCACACCTCCGCGATCTGCCGCAGCGCGGCGTCCGGGAGCCGTACCCCGGGCAGCCGCTCGCGGGCGGCGGCCACCTGGGCGGCGATCTCCGCGTCGGCGTCCGCCCAGCGGGCGGCGAAGCCGACCGGATCGGCGTCGGCGGCGAGCCGGCGCCGGACCACCTCGACCCGGATCTCCGGGTCCCGGCTGGCGTTCACCTCGACTGTCAACCCGAACCGGTCGAGCAGCTGCGGGCGCAGCTCCCCCTCCTCCGGGTTCATCGTGCCGACCAGCAGGAACCGGGCCGCGTGGCTGACCGAGACGCCCTCACGCTCGACGTGGCTGCGACCCATCGCCGCGGCGTCGAGCAGCAGGTCGACGAGGTGGTCGTGCAGCAGGTTGACCTCGTCGACGTAGAGCACGCCCCGGTGCGCGGCGGCGAGCAGGCCCGGTTCGAAGGCGCGTACCCCCTCGCCAATCGCCTTCTCCAGGTCCAGCGCGCCGACCACCCGGTCCTCGGCGGCGCCGACCGGCAGCTCCACCAGCCGCGCCGGGCGGGTCTCGGCGGTCGCCCCGGCGGGATGAGGGCCGTCCGGGCAGGCCGGGTCGGGCTCGGCCGGGTCACAGCCGAAGCGGCAGTCGACCACCCGGCGCACCGGTGGCAGCAGCGCGGCGAGCGCCCGCACGGCGGTGGACTTGGCGGTGCCCTTCTCGCCCCGGACCAGCACCCCGCCGATCGCCGGCGAGACCGCGTTGAGCAGCAGCGCCAACCGCATGTCGGCCATGCCGAGCACCGCGCTGAAGGGGTACGTCACTGGGCCCTCTTTCGTTCGCGACTGCGGGGCTCGCAAGACCGGCTCACTCCTCGCGCTCACACCCGGTCCTCCAGGTCGCCCTCGCTGGCCAGGTACGTGTCGCGCAACCGGTCCAGGGTGGCCGGCTCGGGTTTGGCCCACAGCCCTCGGTCGGCGGCCTCCAACAGCCGTTCGGTGATGCCGCGCAGCGCCCACGGGTTGGACTGCTCCAGGAACTCCCGGGTGGTGTCGTCGAAGAGGTACGCGGCGGCCAGGTGCTCGTACATCCAGTCGTCCACGACACCGGCGGTGGCGTCGTAGCCGAACAGGTAGTCCACGGTGGCCGCCAGCTCGAACGCGCCCTTGTAACCGTGCCGGCGCATCGCGGCGATCCACTTGGGGTTGACCACCCGGGCGCGGAACACCCGCCGGGTCTCCTCGCCCAGCGTGCGGGTCCGCACGTCGTGCGGCATCGCCGAGTCGCCCACGTACGCCGCCGGTGACGTGCCGGTGAGGTGACGGACCATCGCCACCATTCCACCGTGGTACTGGAAGTAGTCGTCGGAGTCGACGATGTCGTGCTCGCGGGTGTCCTGGTTCTTCACCGCCACCGCGATCCGGGCGAAGGAGCGTTCCATGTCGGCGCGCGCCTCCCGCCCGTCCAGGCCCCGGCCGTAGGCGTAGCCGCCCCACACCGCGTACACCTCGGCGAGGTCGGCATCGCTGCGCCAGGTCCGGGCGTCGATCAGCGGCAGCAGGCCCGCGCCGTACGCCCCGGGCTTGGAGCCGAAGATCCGGGCGGTGGCCCGCCGCTCGTCGCCGTGCTCGGCGAGGTCGGCGGCGACGTGCGCGCGCAGGTAGTTCCGCTCGTCCGGCTCGTCGAGCGCGGCGACCCGCCGGACGGCGTCGTCGAGCAGCGCCACCACGTGCGGGAACGCGTCGCGGAAGAAGCCGGAGATGCGTACCGTGACGTCGACCCGGGGCCGGCCCAGCTCGGCGGTGGGCACCACCTCGATGCCGGTGACCCGGCGGGACCGGTCGTCCCAGACCGGCCGGCAGCCGAGCAGCGCCAGCACCTCGGCGATGTCGTCGCCCTGGGTCCGCATCGCGCTGGTGCCCCACACGGTCAACCCCACCGAGCGGGGGTACGCCCCGGTGTCGGCGAGGTGCCGGGCCAGCAGCGAGTCGGCCAGGGCCACCCCGACGTCCCACGCGTTGCGGCTGGGGATGGCCTTCGGGTCGACGGAGTAGAAGTTGCGCCCGGTGGGCAGCACGTTGACCAGGCCACGGGTGGGTGAGCCGGACGGGCCGGGCGGCACGAACCGCCCGTCCAGCGCGCCGAGGGTGTGGCGCAGCTCGTCGGTGGTCCGGTCCAGTCGGGGCACCAGTTCGGTGGCGGCGAAGCGCAGCACCGCTGCGGCGTCCGGGATCGGGCGGCCGGTCACCTCGAGCACCACGGCGTCGACCGCGTCCACCGCCCAGTTGAGGGTCTCCATGCCGACCACCAGCCGCCGGGCGACGGCCTCGATCAGGTCGATCGCGTCGGCGGCGGTGCCGGCCGGCCCGTCCACCACGTCGGTCAACGCGGCGGGCAGCGCGAGCCGCTGCCCCGGGGACGCCAGCAGTTCCTGCTCGTCGAGGGCGTACGCGGCGGCGAGGGCCTGCCGCAGGCCGGGCAGGGCGCGGGTCCCACCCCAGATCTGTGGGGCGCGCAGCACCGCGAGGACCAGGTTGACGCGCGGCTCGCCGGTGGGCGCGTCGGCGAGGATGTGCAGCCCGTCGCGGATCTGCACGTCCTTGACCTCGCAGAGGTAGCCGTCGAGGTGCAGCACGAAGTCGTCGAAGTCGTCGGCGTCGGGCATCGCCTCGGCGTGCAGGTCGTGGTGCAGCTCGGCGGCGCGCACCAGGTCCCAGATCTGCGCCCGCACGGTCGGCACCTTCGCCGGGTCGAGGGCCTGCACTGTCGCGTACTCGTCCAGCAGTTGCTCCAGTTTGGCCAGGTCGCCGTAGGTCTCGGCGCGGGCCATCGGTGGCACCAGGTGGTCGATCACCACGGCGTGCGCCCGGCGCTTGGCCTGGGTGCCCTCGCCGGGGTCGTTGACGATGAACGGGTAGACCAGCGGCAGGTCGGCCAGGACCGCGTCGGGCGCGCAGTCGGCGGCCAGGCCGAGCCCCTTGCCGGGCAGCCACTCCAGGGTGCCGTGCTTGCCCAGGTGCACCACGGCGTCCGCGCCGAAGCCGCCGTCGGCGACCGGGGCGGCCAGCCAGCGGTACGCGGCCAGGTAGTGGTGACTGGGCGGCAGGTCCGGGTCGTGGTAGATCGCGATCGGGTTCTCCCCGAATCCACGCGGCGGTTGGATCAGCAGCGCCACGTTGCCGAAGCGCAGCCCGGCGAGCACGATGTCCCCGTCGTCGGTGTACAGCTCGCCCGGCGGGTCACCCCAGTGCTCCCGCATCCGCTCGCGCAGCTCGGCCGGGACCTGCTCGAACCAGCGCCGGTACGTCGGACCCGGTATCCGGGCCTCGGCGGCGGCCAGTTGCTCCGGGGTGAGCCACTCCACGTCGTGACCACCGGCGGCGATCAGCGCGTGGATCAGCGCGTCGCCGTCCGCCGGTGGCGGCGCGTCGCCCAGGTCGTAGCCGGCCTCGGCGAGCGCGGCGAACAGCCGGACCGCCGAGACCGGGGTGTCCAGCCCGACCGCGTTGCCGACCCGGGAGTGCTTGGTGGGGTACGAGCTGAGCACCACGGCGACCCGCTTGTCGGCGTTGGGCACGTACCGCAGCCGGGCGTGGCGCACCGCGATCCCGGCGACCCGGGCGGCCCGCTCGGTGTCGGCGGCGTACACCGAGAGACCGTCCGGGTCGATCTGCTTGAACGAGAACGGCACGGTGACGATCCGGCCGTCGAACTCGGGGATCGCCACCTGCATCGCCGCGTCCAGTGGGGACAGGCCGGCGTCGCTGCCGGCCCACTGCGCGTGGGTGCTGGTCAGGCAGAGCGCCTGGATGACAGGCACGTCCAGGGCGGCCAGGGCGCCGACGTCCCAGGCGTCCTCGTCGCCGCCGCCGGAGGCGTCCGCGGCGACCGCGCCGCCGGCGGCCAGGACGGTGACCAGCAGCGCGTCGCAGCGGGCGAAGAGCCCGAGCGGGCCGGCCCCGGCGGTGAGCCCGCGCAGCGATCCGCAGAAGATCGGCAGCGGGTTGCCGCCGGCCGCGCGTACCGCGTCGGCGAGCACGTCGACGAAGGCGGTGTTGCCGGCCAGGGCGTGCGCCCGGTAGAAGACGATGCCCACCGTGGGCCGCTCCGGGTCGCTCGGGTGGTCGCCGTGCACGCCGTACGCCGGGGTCGGCGTGGGCGGGGTGAACCCCTCGCCGGTGAGCAGCACCGTGTCGGACAGGAACCGGGCGAGTTGCCGGAGGTTGTCCGGTCCGCCCTCGACGAGGTACGCCAGCGCCTGCGTGACCACTCCGGACGGCACCGTGGAGATGGCCATCAGCTCCGCGTCGGGCAGCGCCTCGCCGCCGAGCACCACCGTCGGCAGGCCGCTGGCGAGCACCGCGTCGAGGCCGTCCGGCCACGCCTGCCGACCGCCGAGCAGGCGTACGACGACGAGGGCGACCCCGTCGAGCAGGGCGGGCACCTCCTCGGCGGCGACCCGGGCGGGGTTGGCCAGCCGGTAGTCCGCGCCGCTGGCGCGGGCGGCGAGCAGGTCGGTGTCGGCGGTGGACAGTAGCAGGACGCGCACGGTGGGCTCCGGAGGGTGACGACCCGGCCGCCACGCGGGCGACAGGGACGATGCGGGTGGGTGCGACGAGCCGGGAGGGTGGCGGATTACCGCTGCCGGGCGCGCGCGTCCTCGGGTCCGCCGGAGCGGCGGCTGCGCTGATGACGACGATGTTCGTCGATGAATGAGACGCTGTGCGTCATCCGGTCCTCCTCGGGTGTCCACGCCCTGGGGCACATCCCGACGGCCGAAGTATCCTGGCTTCCGGATCGACGCTCTCCCCCGGCCTTCCAACCGCAGACACACGGTCGTGACTCACGAGGGGGGATCACTCCCCGGTGACAGTGGCGGGACCGCGTCGGAATCGCACCGACTTCCTTCACTGCCGTCAGGCCGCGAATGCTGCCACACCCGCGCGCCGCCGGTCAACGCCGGCCCGGGCCCTGCCAGGCGGGCGCCAACCATCGCCAGTTGTCGATCGGCCTGCGCGTCGACGCCTGCCACGCAGCGCCCCGGATCGATCCCCCACGCCCTTTGCTCTGCCTACCCGGACGCACCGGTGACCGACCGTCACCGGTGCGTCGGGATAAGCAGAGCAAAGGACGCGCATGGCTGTTCGGGGCCGCGCGAGCGCCCCTTCTGGCCTGCGCCGACGATCCCGCCGGGCGGGCGCGCGACGGCCCGGTCACCTCGGATCGGCGCGGGCCGGGCCACCGTCCGCCGTCGATCCCGGAGGTCGATCATCATCGTCGCCGTGCGAATCCGGCACCTCGCCGGTCGGGTCCGACGCTGTCCGGGCGACCCGGGCCGGGAGGCGGTTCCGACCGGCTCGCCATGGTCACCGACGGACCGGGCAGTGTGATGATCGACGCTGGGCAGAGCCCGCCGGTCCCGGTCAGCCGTCCAGGCCACCCCCGGGCCGTCCGGTCTCAGCGGGCGCGCCGCTCCGGGTGCGCGCGGTTCCACACCCGCATCCGCTCCGGATAGCCGGTGCGCGCCGCCTCGTACAGCGGCACCGCGTGCTTTCGGGCGATGCTCCCCGCCGCGCGCGGCGTGCCGGTCCGGCGACGGATCCACTCGCCGTCGTGGGCGATCGCCACCACGGTGGTGTCCGTGGCCGTCGTCTCCGGCTCCAGGTAGAACTCCACCCCACGCCGGGTGGTGACGAACGTCTCCAGCGCCGCGAGGTCGTCGCGGGTCGCCTCCCGATCCAGCTTCGTCGGGGTCGCCTCGACGCCCCGTGACCGGCGACTGAACCAGCCCATGACCCGCCCCTCTCCTCGACGCCCTCCAGTTCAGCACCGCAACCTGGCAATACGCTGCGTGCCGGATGGGAGCAGGCTGACCCACGGCGGATGGAACCACCGGCGGGTGACCGGTGTCATGAGGGTGCTGCGAACGGAGGTCGCCCTGGACGACGACGCGCTCGTCACCCGCGCTCAGGCCGGTGACCTGGAGGCCTACGACCTCCTGGTCGCTCGGCACACCGCGTCCGCGTACCGGACGGCGGTGCTGCTCGGTGCCGGCGCGGACTCCGAGGACGTCGTCCAGGAGGCGTTCGTGAAGGCGTACCGCACGCTGGCCCGGTATCGCGGCGACGGGTCCTTCCGGTCCTGGCTGCTCGCGATCGTCGCCAACGAGACCCGCAACCTGCACCGCTCCCGTGGCCGGCGCGACGGGCTCGTCCTACGGGCCGCGGCGGCGCGCCCGGACGCCGATGTCGCCGGGGACGGGGCCTTCGACGCCGTCCTGGCCGGGGAGCGCCGGGCCGCGCTGGTGGAGGCCCTGCGACAACTGCCGGTACGCGACCGCGAGGTGATCGTCTGCCGGTTCTTCCTCGACCTCACCGAGGAGGAGACAGCGCGGATGCTCGGCTGGCCCCGGGGCACCGTGAAGTCGCGCACCTCCCGGGCGCTGACGAAACTCCGCGGCCTGCTCGACCGGGAGGGGATCCGGCATGGGTGAGCTCGAACGGGAGCTGCGCGAGCTGGCCGGCTGGCTGGACACGCCCGATCCGCCCGACGTGCGGGCCCGGGTCCGCGTACGCCTCGGGAAGCCGGCGCCCCGGCGGCGGTGGCGTCCGGTGGCAGCGGCGGCGGTCGTCGCCCTGGTGGTGGCCGTGACGCCGCCGACCCGGGCGGCCGTCGCCGACGCCGTCACCGGGCTGCTGCGCTTCGCCGGCGTGCGCGTCGCCGTCGGGCCCGCCCCGACGCCACCCGACGCCACCCCGTCGCCGCTACCCGGGCAACGGGCCGTCACCCTGGACGAGGCGCGACGGATGGTGCGGTTCCCGATCCGGGTGCCGGCGGTGCTGGGCCCGCCCGAGCGGGTGCTGGTCGCCGACCCGGACGCCGACGGCCGCTACCGGGTGGCGACGCTGCTCTACGACCGGGGCGCGGTACGCGTCGACGCGTTCGACGGGCGTCTCGACCTGTCCTTCCACAAGAAGGTGTCGCCACCGGGGGTGGACTGGACCCAGGTCCACGGCGACTTCGCCATCTGGGTCGACGGCCCGCACGTGCTCTCCTACGTGGACCGGGCGGGTGACGTCCGCCGGGAGACCGCCCGGCTGGCCGGCTCGACGCTGATCTGGCAGGACGACGACGTCAGCTACCGGCTGGAGGGCGCCCTGACCAAGGCCGGGGCGATCGAGATCGCCCAATCGCTGCGGTGAGCGGGAACCCGGCCGCCCCGGGCGGTGTCGACAGAGCAGATTCGTCGACACGTACCGGAGGGGTGAGATGGGTTTGTGGAGCAGGGCGCTGGCCGCGTCCACGGCGGTCCTGATCGCGGGCTGCACCACCGCGAACAGCGACGCCGCGACGCCGTCGTCGGGCGCTACCGCCAGCCCGGCGGGCTGCGCGACCCGGGTGGAGACCGGCGCGCTGCCGGACTGGGCGGACGCCGGGTTCCACGGGGACACCCGCCCGCCGCACGTCTTCGGGGCGAAGGGTGACATCGTGGCGGTGCTGTTCGCCCATCCGCTGCGGGTGACCCGCACGGACGGGTCGAACAACAAGATCCTGTGGGTGGCCCGCGCCACCACGGCGTCGTCCGACCCGGCGGCACCGGCGACCCTGGTGATCACGGCGACGCGGGACGGCACCGACACCACGGTGACCCGGGAGGTGGCCGGCGGCCCCGGCCCCTCGATCATCGACCTACCCGAAGCCGGCTGCTGGCGCCTGAACCTACGCTGGTCCGGCCACACCGACACCATAAACCTGACCTACGCCCCATAACCCCCCACCCCGACCTCGCCACCCTGCCCGCGTCCCCCGCGCCCACCGTTGATCATGAAGTTATCGCCGCGACACGCCGACGTCCGTGGCAACAACTTCATGATCAACCGGGGACAGGGACAGGGACAGGGACAGGGACAGGGACAGGGACAGGCGCGGGACAGGGCCGGGGGTGGGGGCGGGGGGCGGGGGGGTTAGCTGAGGGTCGTCAGGTCTTTGGGGGTCAGGCGGAGGGAGGCGGCGGCGATGTTCTCGGTGAGGTGGGCCGGGTCGCCGGTGCCGGGGATGGCCAACACGTGCGGGCCCTGGTGCAGGGTCCAGGCCAGGCGTACCTGCTGCGGGGTGGCGTCGTGGGCGCGGGCGACCGCCTCGACCGCCGCGTTCCGCGCGGCGCCCGCGCCCGCCTCGCGGGCGGTGCCGGCCAGCGCGAAGAACGGCACGTACGCGATGCCCCGCGCGCCGCAGAGCCGGACGACGGCATCCTGCTGCTCCCGGTAGGCGTCCACGCCGTAGTTGTTCTGCACGCAGACCACCGGCGCGACGGCCGCCACCTCGTCCAGGTGCTCGGCGCGGACATTGGAGAGGCCGAGGTGCCGGATGAGGCCGGCGTCGCGCAGCTCGGCGAGCGCGCCGAACCGGTCGACGAGCGGCGCCGCGCCCGCTTCCCGGCCGAGGCGCAGGTTCACCACGTCGAGGTGGTCGCGGCCGAGCCGGCGCAGGTTCTCCTCGACCTGGGCCCGTAGTTGCGCGGGGGTGCGTGCCTCGGTGAAGCCCTGCTGTCGGTCGTACCCGAAACCGACCTTGGTGGCGATCACCAGATCCTCCGGGTACGGCCTGAGCGCCGCGCGGATCAGCTCGGTGGCGTAGCGGGCCGGGCCGGTGCCCACTCTCAGGGTGCCGCCGGGCGAGACGTAGAACGCGGCGGTGTCGATGTGGTTGACGCCCAGCTCGACGGCGCGCCGCAGCACCGCGACGGCCCGGTCGCGGTCCGGGTTCGCGGTGATCCGCATGGACCCGAAGCCCATCCGGCGCACGGTGCGGTCGCCCAGGGTCCAGGTGCCCGCCGCGGCGGCGGTGATCTCGTCGGTTGGCATCGGGCGACGGTAACGAGCCCTGGTGCGCGGCGCAGTCGGCCGCGCGCCCGATACCGCTCGGCACCGGTATGGGTTAGTTTTTCTCCGTAGACGCCACCGGGCGCAGCACCGGCACCAGCAGCAGGGTCGGCAGCAGCAGGACCGGCACGACCAGCAGGGCGCGCAGAGTGCCGACCTGGTCGCCGAGCAGACCCAGCAGCGGCGGGCCGCCCAGGAACGCGGTATAGCCGATGACCGCGACGACGCTCACCCGCACCGCCGCGTGCGCCTCCTCGTCGGCGGCCGCGCTCATCCCGACGGGGAAGCCCAGCGACGCGCCGAGCCCCCACAGCGCCACGCCGACGATGGCCACCGGCCCGGACCCGGCGAGCACGGCCAGGCCGGCGCCGACCACGGCGAGCCCGATGGTGGCGCTCAGCACCGGCACCCGGCCCCACCGGTCCAGCGCGACGGTGCCGACCGTGCGCCCGAGGGTCATGCCCACGACGAAGACACCGAAGACCGCCGCGCCGGCTGCCTCGCTCATCTCCCGGCCGTCCACGAACGCGACGGCCAGCCAGTCGTTCGCCGCGCCCTCGGTGAACGCCGCCACCAGCACGAACAGACCGATCAGCAGGGTACGGGGCTCGCGCCAGGCGGCGAGCTGGGCGCGGCGGCGGGCCGCCGGGGTGGCGTCTGCCGGGTCGCCGGTGTGGTCGCTCCCCTGTGGCAGGTACGTCCGGGCGGCGAGGACCGTGCCGGCGAGCACGACCACCGCCACCGCGACGAGGTGACCGCCGACCGGCACGTCGAGCCGTGCCGCGCCGGCGCCGAGTCCCGCTCCGGCGACCGAGCCGAGGCTCCACCCGGCGTGGAAGCGGGGCATGATCGTCCGGCCCAGCCGCCGCTCCACGGCCGCCGCCTCGACGTTCATGGCCACGTCGCACGCGCCGGAGCCGTACCCGAAGGTGACCAGGCCCAGGGCGACGACGGCGAACGACCCAGTCTGGGTCGCGCCCACCCCGGCCACGGTCAGGCCGAGCGCCACCAGGATGGTCGCCACAGTGACGGTGCGGGCCGCGCCGAGTCGTTGCGCGAGCAGACCGGAGGTGGGCATGGCGAGCAGCGCGCCGACGCTCATCGCCAGCAGGAGCAGCCCGAGCTGGCCGGCGGTGAGGTTCAACGCGTCGCGGACCGCCGGGACCCGGGAGAACCAGCTGCCGACGGCGAGCCCGTTGAGGGTGAAGGTGACGGCGACGGCGTTGCGGGCCAGCCGAACCGCGCGCGGGGACGGCGATTCGCCGTGCGGGGCTTCGGGCCGGGTGGTGGGGGCGCTCACTGGGGTGTTCCTCTTTCTCGGGGTGATCTCCTGGCACGATCGCACACCTGAGAGCGCTACCACCACAACCCGCGACCGCCCCTCACCGGCGCTGGTCCGGGCGGGGCATGATGGGCGCAGCGTTTTGTCCGACCGGACGGGCCGCGGCAGGAGGCGACGATGACGGCAGCGGCACACCGGCCGGCCACCCTCGAGGACGTGGCGCGGGTCGCCGGGGTGTCCCGGTCCACGGCGTCGCGGGTGATCGCCGGCACCGGTTTCGCCTCGCCGGCCGCGCGGCAACAGGTCACGGCCGCTGTCGACCAACTCGGCTACGTGCCCAACCCGGCCGCCCGGGCGCTGGTCCGGGGCAACGGCGTACGCCTGGTGGTGGCCGTCCTGGGCACCAGCGAGGCGGTGCTGGACGACCCGTACGTGCACCAGGTGGTCGGGTCGGCCGCCCGGGTCTGCACGCCGGCCGGCGTCGGGGTGGCGCTGCACTGGCTGCCGTTCGGCGACCCGCGTGCCCTCCACCAGCTCGACGGGGACCGCAGCGTGTGCGGGGTGATCCTGGTCAACACCACCGAGGAGCTGCTGGCGGCAGTGCCGAGGTCGCTGACCGGCCGGGTGGTGTCGATCGGCGTCGGCTCGGCGAGCGTGCCGTCGTTCGACGTGGACAACGCCGCCGGCGCGGAGGCGGTGCTGCGGCACCTGTACGCGACGGGTCGCCGCCGCATCGCCATGGTGACCGGCCCCCGGTGGCTGCCCTGCGCGCAGCGGCCGGTGCGGGCGTTCCGCCGGTTGATGAGCGAGGCCGGCCTGCCGGAGCGGGTGCTGACCGGCGACTTCACCGCGGCCCGTGGCCGGGTCGCGGCCGGCGAGGCGCTGCTCCGCTGGCCGGACCTCGACGCGATCTACGCGATCAGCGACGACACGGCGCTGGGGGTGATAGCGGGCCTGCGGGACGCCGGCGCGCGGGTGCCCGGGGATGTCGCGGTGGCCGGCTTCGACGACATCCCGTTGGCGGGGTTGACCACCCCGGCGCTGACCACGGCCAGTCACCCGGTGGGGCGGATCGCCATGGCCGCGGCCAGCGCGCTGCTCGACGGGCGTCCGGCCGCCCGGGTGACGCTCTTCCCGTCCACGCTGGTGGCGAGGGCCAGCGCCTGAGGCGGGGGCGACCGGCAGCCCGCCGTCCACCGCCGGGCGTGCGTCGTCGTGGGCGCGACGACGCGAACCGCGCGCCCGCCGCACGCCCGCCGCCCGCCGCGCCGCGCGGGATCAGAGCGGGGGCAGGCCGAGGGCGTCGTCGACGCGGGCGAGGACGGCGACGTCGTCCTCGGGGTTGACGCCGCGCAGCAGGTCGATGGCGGTGGCCCGGACCTGACCGATGATCATCGCCAGCGGCAGGGCCTGGGTGGCGCCGAAGAGCTGCCCGGCGGTGTGCACGGCGGCCAGCGCCGACTCGTCGGCCCGGCGGGCGTGCTCGTCGGCGGTCTCGTCGTGACCGTCGAGGTCGGCGGCGAGGGCGGCGCCGGCCTGCCGGACGGCCTCGGCCAGGCAGCGCAGCGCGACGCCCAGCTCGGGCGGTGTCGACGTGTGCAGCCGGCTGAGGGTGACGCCCGCGCGGGCCAGCACGCGCACGTTGCGCACCGCGTAGTCGATCTGGCGGATCGACTCGTCCACCGACCGCAGCCGGCCGATGTGCCGGCGTCGGCGCACGTGCAGGCGCAGCGCCTCACCGGCGGCGAGCACGCCGTCGCGCAGCCCGTCCACCCGGGCGTCCATCCCCCGGGCCTGCCGCAACGCGGCGAGCGCGGCCGCCTCGTCACCCTGGTCCAGGGCTGCGGCGATGCTTCCCAGCAACCCGGCCAACTCGTCGAACGTGCGGCGCACCTCGGCGACCAGCGGGGCGAGCGGGTGCCGGGCGTCGACGAGCAGGCTGACCGCCAGCGCGACAGCGCCGCCGACCAGCGCGTCGACGAACCGGAACGGCACCAGCGACCCGTCCGGCGGCGCGACCACGACCAGGTAGAGCGCGGAGACCGCGGCCTGCACCAGCGTCACGCCGGTGGCGCCGAACGCCACAGCGAGCAGGACGGTGAGCAGGATGACGGTGCCCACGGTCCAGGTGCTGCCCGGTCCGAGGGCCTGCACCACCAGGTCCGCGACGAGCACCCCGGCGGCGACGCCCAGGATGACCTCGACGGCGCGGTGGACCCGCTGCCCCCGCGCCTGACCGAGGACGATCAGCGCGGCGGCCGGCGCGAAGAACGGCTGGGGATGCCCGAGCAGCCGGGTGGCCAGCAGCCACGCCGCTGTCGCCGCGCCGGTCGCCTCCAGCACCGGCCGCCAACCGTGCCGCAGCCGCCCGGCGGCCGTGCGCAGGCCCCCGAACCGGGCCGTGCCGATCCTCCGCGGCATCCGGCTCATGTCCCGCTCAGGGCGCGCAGCAGGGTACGGACGGCGGCGCCCAGGTCGGCGCGGCTGGCCGCGCTGCCGGGCTCGGGGGCGGTGAGCGCGCCCGCGCCGACCAGCCGGTCGAAGAGCAGGCCGTCCACGAACGCGACGAACTGGTCGCCCTGCCGCTCGGGGTCGGTGGCGCCGGCCCGGCTCAGCAGGTCCCGCGCCTGCTCCCGCTGGCCGGTGCCGTGGTGCAGGATGCCCCGCAGCTCGGGCCGGTGCACCGCCTCCAGCAGGCACGCGTACCGGGCCAGGGTCCGGCTCCGGCCGACGGTCAGCCACCGGTCGAGCACCTCGGCCACGCCGGCCGCGAGCGCGTCGAGGGCGGCGCTGTCGAGCCGGGGTCCCGGCGTCGGGGGCGGCGGTTCGGTGGGCAGGTCGTACGCCTCCAGATCGGCCCGGTCCCGCTCGGCCAGCCGCCCCACCACCGCCTCGATCAGCGCCTGTCGCGTCCGCAGGTAGGCCGAGGTGGTGCCGGGTGGCATCCCGGCGCGGCTGTCGACCGCGCGGTGGGTCAACGCCCGCATGCCGCCGTCGGCGATCAGCTCGATGGCCGCGTCGGTGAGCAACGCGATCCGGTTGGTGCGGGCCGTCACAGTGCTTCTCCTTGCTCCTGGTCCGCAGGTAGTATCCCGCTTCTACAGGTGTAGAAGGGTGGATGGAGATGAACGACTCACACGCGGTCGTGGTGGGCGGCGGCATCGGTGGGCTGAGCGCGGCGCTCGCTCTGCACCGGCACGGGTGGCGGGTCACCGTGCTGGAGCGCGCCGCCGAGCTGCGCGAGGTGGGGGCGGGGCTGAGCCTGATGGCCAACGCGGTGCGCGCCCTTGACGCCCTCGGCCTCGGCCCGGCCCTGCGCGACGGCGGGCACGGCGAGGCGCCCGGCGGGATCCGCGACCGGCACGGGCGGTGGCTGTCCCGGGTGGACGCCGCCGACATGGTCCGGCAGCTCGGCACCACGGCGCTCGGCGTGCACCGGGCCACCCTGCACCGCACGCTGCGCGAGGCCCTGCCCGCCTCGTCGGTGCACACCGACGCCACCGTCGAGCACGTCGAGCCCGGCCCGGACCGGGCCGAGGTGCGCTACCGGGGGACCGACGGGGGCCACACCCTCGCCGCCGACCTGGTGGTCGGCGCCGACGGCCTGCGCAGCCGGGTCCGCGCCCAGCTCTGGCCGCGACACCCCGACCCGGTGTACGCGGGCTCGACGACGTGGCGGGCGGCCATCGCGTTTCCCGACCCGGTCCCGGCCGCCATCACCTGGGGACCGGGGGCCGAGTTCGGCATGGTGCCGATCGGCGCCGGCCAGCTCTACTGGTACGCCGCGGTGAACACCCCGCCCGGCGGGCACGCCCCGGACGAGCTGGCGGCCGTGCGCGAGCGCTTCGGCGACTGGCACGACCCGATCCCGGCGCTGCTCACGGCCACCCCACCGGAGGTCGTGCTCCGCCACGACATCTACCACCTGGCCGAGCCGCTGCCCTCGTACGTGCGGGGACGGGTGGCGCTGCTCGGCGACGCCGCGCACCCGATGACACCCAACCTCGGGCAGGGCGCCGGGCAGGCGATCGAGGACGCGGTGGTGCTCGGGGCGGTCTGCGCCGGCGGCGCCGCCGACGTGCCCGGCGCGCTGGCCGCGTACGACGCGCAGCGCCGACCGCGGAGCCAGTCCGTCGCCCGGGCCTCCTTCACCGCCGGGCGGTTCGGACAGCAGTTGCGCAACCCGGTCGCCCTCGCTCTGCGCGACATCGCGCTGCGGCTCACCCCGGGCCGGGCCACCCTGCGCGGCATGGCCCGCTACGCGGACTGGAGCCCCCCGGCGGGCTGAGTCGGCCCGCCGGCCGCCCGGCGCATCGACGCCGGATAGTCAGGCGAGGCGAGGAAACTGGTCAGCACCTCCACGGTGCCCGGCGTCCACGGACGGCCGTCGAGCACCTCGGCGCCGCTGACGAAGACCATCGCCGCGCCCTCACCGAGCACCACGTCCTCCTGCCGTGCCCGGGTGGTGCCGAGGAAGTAGTGCTTCACCCGGGCCACCTCGGGCAACTCCTGCACGGCGAGCGGACGCAGCGGGCCGTCGGGGCGCAGGCCGGTCTCCTCCCACAGCTCCCGCTCGGCGGCCTGCTCCGGCGTCTCCCCCGGCTCGCCGTGACCGCCCGGCAGCCCCCACATGTTCGGGTGGTACGTCGCCTGCGCGTCACGCAGTTGCAGCAGCAACCGGCCCTCGGGATCCACCAGCACCACGCACGCGATCATCTCCATCCGGTCAGCCTACGACCCGGGCAGAACCAGCGTGGCGGCAATATTCCAGCCTACTCATTTGGGTCCCACCGACAGTGAGCAGAGGGGACAGCCCGTCGGTACAATCGGCGACTTCGTTGTGACCGATCGCTGACTGCCGATGGTGAAATGGATCACACACACTGAGCGCATGAACAGGAGAGTCAACCGCGGTACGGCCCTCCGCGTCGCGGTGTGCCTCGTCCTTCTCGCCGCGCTGAGCGGCTGCATGCAACTCAACATGGGCCTCACCGTCAACGCCGACGACACTGTCGACGGACAGCTGCTGCTGACCGCCCAGAAGTCCGTGCTGACGTCGCAGAAGAAGACCGTCCCGGTGGCCTTCGCGGAGCTGCGGCAGAACATCCCGGCGCTGCCCGCCGGCGAGGAGACCCTTTATCAGGACGACACCTACTACGGTTCCCAGATCAGTTACCGGAAGGCGCCGCTCGCCGGTTTCGACACGGACAGCGTGAAACTCGTCCGGGACGGCGACCTCTACCGGTTCACCCTGCCTCTGGACCCGAAGAAATACGGCGGAAAGGTCGCCGAACAGAATCCGCAGAACCAGCAGAATTTCCTCAAGTTGATGTCGTTCGAGATCTCGGTGACATTTCCCGGCCGGGTGATCGACAGCAACGGCACCGTCAACGGCCGGTCGGTCAGCTGGAAGGTCGACGCCAACCAGGACAAGCCGGCCGAGTTGCGCGCCGTGGCCGAGGCGCCACCCCGGCCCTCCGCCCCGCCGGCCGCCGCCACCGACGACGCGGGCGGGTTCCCCTGGCTGCTCGTTGTCGGCGGTGTGCTCCTCCTGCTGCTGCTCGCCGCTGTGGGCGTACTCCTGGTGCGTCGCCGACACCCGGCGGCGCCGGCCGCGCCCGGCGCGACCCCGCCCGGCCCGACCGCGCCGGGCCCACCCGCCGGCGCCCCGGGGCCCGGCTGATCCACCCGGTGGCCGGCGCGGCCGGCCACGCCCGGCCCCGGCCGCCCCCGAGACGACGGCGACCGGCACCGGTGCTCCCCGTCGGGAGCGCCGCACCTCACCACCACATCCCGGTCGCACCATCGCAGAAGGGGGATCGCCGTGAACGATCTCTTCACCTGGGCCGCCCTGGGGACCATCGCCGGCGCGAGCGCCGCGACCCTGCTGGCCACCAACGTCATCGGCGGGCTGATCGGCCCGAGCGGCGACAAGCTCCGCAAGTGGATCGCCATCGCCATCGCGCTGCTGCTGTCCTACGGGACGGCGGCGTTCGCCGACGACGCCGGCGGCGAGAAGTGGGTCATCGCGTTCTTCAACGCGCTCGTCATCTTCTCCGCCGCGCTCGGCGTCAACCAGTTCCCGCCCGGCAACCGGCAGGCGACCCAGCCGTCGCCGACGCAGGTCGCCCAGGGGCGCGAGCCCCGCATCTTCCGCTCCTGGGTCTGAGGGGGGTGCCGTCATGGTCTTCGGAATCCTCAGCGCGGCGGTCCAGGTCGGCCTCGGCGCCCTGCTCGGCTTCCTCGTCGGCGGCCCGGTCGGCCTGCTGATCGGCGCCGCCGTGGGCCTGGTCGTCGGCGCGGTCTTCGGCTGGTCGGTGGCGTCCGCCGGGGTGTACGCCCCGGACGCCCGCGGCGTCTTCCTGTTCGTCGTCGACCACACCTGGAGCCTGCTCAACACGGTGGCCGGCGCGGTCTACCTGACCGTGCACCTCGTCTTCGGGCACTCGCTGGACCGGCCCACCTCGCTGGGCAGCGGCCGGGTCTGCGTGGTGGAGGGGGTCTCGCCCCGCTACGCCACCACCATCGGCACCGTCTGCGCCGGCGCCAGCTCGGGCATCCAGCGGCACGAGGACGTGCACATCTTCCAGGGTCGCCTGCTCGGCCCGCTCTACATCCCGCTGGTGCTGGCGAACTACGTGCTGTTCACCATCGCCCCGGTGTGGCTGCTCTACCACGACCACACCAACGCCCCGATCAACCGCTTCACCAGGTACTTCGAGATCGGGGTGTACCCGCACGTGTGGAACGAGGCCATCGCGTACCGGATCCAGGGAACGCCGCCGCGATGACCCACCCCGACAGCGGACCGATCGAGACGGCAACGACCGAGCTGGTCGCCTGGTTGACCGGCGCGGCGGGGGAAGCCGTCCCGATCGGTCCGCCCCGGGCATGCGACGACACGGGCGGACTCACCCTCTGGCCGATGGAGCTGCGCCCGACCCGACAGACCCGCTCCAGCGGGGCGGTCCGCGAACCGTACCGGTTCACCATCCGCTACCTGCTCTGCGTGACCGGACCGGCCGGACTGGCCCGGCTGGACCGGGTACTCACCGCCGCGACCCGCGAGGGCGTCTACCCGGTCACCCTGGACGCGGGCGACCCACCGCTGTGGACGGCCTTCGGCGCGACGCCCCGACCGGCGCTGCTGATCGACGTGCCCGCGCAGGTGGACCACCCGACCCCGGCCGCGCCGCCGGTGCTGCGACCGCTGCGGCTGCGGCACCTCACCGTCCGCAGCCTGAGTGGCCGGGTGGTCGGCCCCGAGGAGCAGCCCCTCGCCGCGATGCGGGTCGAGCTTCCCGCCACCGGCGCCGCCACCCGCACCGACCCGCAGGGCCGGTTCCGGATCGCCGGCGTCCCGGACGACCCCGAGCACCCGGGCCCGGTGCGGCTGCGGCTGACCGGGCGCGGGCTCGTCCTCACCGCCGACGTCGACCCCGCCGAGCCCGACATCGTCATCGTCTGCGCGCCCCCGAACCACTGACACCCACAGGCACAGGAGGCCCGATGCCCAGCTACTTCTCCCCCGGCATCTATGTCGAGGAGGTCCCCAGCGGCGCCCGACCGATCGGCCCGGTGAGCACCAGCATCGCCGCCTTCGTCGGCGTCGCGCCGAACCGCGGCGCCCACCTGGGCAGGGCGGTGCCGGTCAACAACTGGACGGAGTTCCTGCGGCTCTTCGCCGACGGCGAACGGGTGGAGAGCACCCCGCTGGCCCGGGCGGTGTTCGGCTTCCTGGACAACGGAGGCGCGCGCTGCTGGGTGGTGAACGTCGGCGAGGGCGGCGCGATCACCGGCACCGGGCAGCGCCGCGGCGGCCTGCAACTGCTGGAGGCGGTGGACGAGATCTCCATCCTCGCCGCCCCCGGCTTCCACGACCCGGTGTCGCACGAGGCGCTGCTCAGCATGGCCGAGCGCACCCGCACCATGGTCGCGATCTGCGACCCGGCGCCGGACATCGACGACATCTCCGCGTTGACCCGGGTCGCCACCCCGTCCTCCGGCAAACCCCCCAAACCCGCCGAGGGTACGGGCGGCGGTTCCGGGCAGCCGGGCGGCTCCGGCGGACACGAGGGGGCCGCGTACCGGCCGCGGCAGTCCGAGTTCGGCGCGTTCTACTACCCCTGGCTACGGGTCCGCGACCCGATCAGCGGCGAGTTGGAGCTGACCCCGCCGAGCGGGCACCTGGCCGGCATCTGGGCCCGCACCGACGCCCTGCGGGGCGTGCACAAGGCGCCGGCCAACGAGCCCGTGCGCGGCGCCGTCGACCTCGGCTACCTGGTCACCCGCCCGGAGCACGACGTGCTCAACCCCAAGGGCGTCAACGTGATCCGCTACTTCGCCGGCGAGGGCATCCGGGTCTGGGGCGCCCGTACGCTCGCCGCCGAGGCCAGCGAGTGGCGCTACCTCAACGTCCGGCGGCTGAGCATCGCCATCGAGCAGGCCATCGCCAACGGCACCCGGTGGATGGTCTTCGAGCCCAACGACTTCACCCTCTGGCGCTCGATCCGGCGTGACATCGGGGCGTTCCTGACCCGGGTGTGGCGCGACGGGGCGCTGCTCGGGCGCAGCCCGGAGGAGGCGTTCTTCGTCAAGTGCGACGAGGAGACCAACCCGCCCGACGTCCGCGACGCGGGCATGGTGATCGCCCACATCGGCATCGCCGTCGTCAAGCCCGCCGAGTTCGTGGTGTTCAAGCTCAGCCAGTGGGCCGGCGGCACCGAGACCGAGACGATCGGAGGCTGACATGACATCCCCAGCCACCCCGCAGCAGCCCGGCGCACCGGTCGACCCGTACCGGGCGTACAACTTCCGGCTGCTGATCAACGGCGTCACCAACGGCCACTTCACCGAGATGACCGGGTTGGAGGTGAACATCCCCGGGCAGCTGTACCGGGAGCACGGCCCCGGACCGACGCGGATCGTCCCCGGCCAGGCCGAGTACGAGCCGGTGACCCTGCACTTCGGCCTCACCGCGTCCCGCGAGGTGTGGGACTGGGTGAACGCCACCGCCCGCGGCACCCTCAACCGGCGCAACGTCTCGGTGGTGCTGCTCGACTCGGTGGGAACCGCCGAGGTGCTGCGCTGGAACCTGATCGACGCGTGGCCGACCCGGTGGCGCGGCGCGCACCTCAACACCCTCAGCCACGAGATCGCCATCGCGTCGTTGACCCTGCGCTACGAGGGCCTGGAGCTGGAGACCGGCGGTGCCGCCGCGCCGGCACCCGCGTAGCTGGCTGGCCGGCCGGCTACGCTCGGCGGCCGCGGCGGTGCAGCGCCTCGCCGGGCGGGTCGAACCCGCCGACCACCCCCTGCCAGCGCCGACCGACCCGCCCCCCGGCAGACCACGGCGCTTCGGGGAGCCGCCACAGCACTGGCTGGACCTGGTCGCCGCCCACGCGCCCGGTCTGCTCCGCGACCTGCGCCTCGACCAGGCGGCGGCCGACGCGGCGGACCCGCACGGCTGGCCGGACCCGGGCGGGCCGGCGGACCCGGGCGGTCACCGGCCGGCGCCCGGTGACGCAGTCGGGCCGACAGACCCGGCTGGGGACGGGTCGGCGGGTGCGGGCCGCACACCGCGGCACCCGGTCGACGCCCGCGACCAGGTCGGCGCGCCCACCGCCAGCGGATCGCACGCCGCCGACGCCGGCCGGCACGTCGGCGCGCCCGAGGGGGCGGCCGGGCCGGGCCGCTCCCCCGGGGTGAGCCGGCCGCCGGTCGCTCGGCCCACGCGACCGCGGGGCCGCCGGTTCGACAGCACCGGCGCGAGAGCCACGCCCACCGGCCCGGACGACCCGAGGCGGCCCGCCCCTTCCGGTTCGGCCGGCTCGCCCCGGCCACGGCCGCCGTCCGATCCGGACGGATCACACCATCCGAACCCGTCCTCCGGTACGGATGCCACACGCCGGCCGGGCCCTTTCAGCGCGCCGCACGAGCCCCCGCGCCCGAGCGGCTCGGCGACGTCGCGACCGGATACCGGTGACGCCGCCGTCGAGGGCGCGCCGGACCGGCCCGTGGTCCGCGCGATGGTCTTCGCGCCGTACGCCGTCCGGGCCGACCAGTCCCGGTCCCGGACGTCGTACTCCGGTGAGCTGGTGGTCGACGGCGGTCCGGCCCGCTCCGGGCCCACCGTCGACCCGGTTCCCGGCGGGCGGCACGGGTTCCGCGACGGCCCGGAGCGGGCAGCGGCCCGTCCGCACGATCCCGGCGACACCGCCGGTCGGCAGCGCAAACGGCCGCCCGACCGGCGCGGCGCTCCGTACCCGGACGGGGCCGACCCGCTGGCGGCTCTGCGGGCCGGACCGACCACCGGCCGGGGTGAGCTGACACGCCACCCGGCCGGACCCTGGCCGGCCCTGGCCGACGAACCGGCGGCGACCGGGCGGCGGGCCGGCGCGGCCGGCGCGGCCGAGCACGGGTGGTGGCACGGCGACACGCCACCGGCGGCCGAGGCACGGGCCGTGGACAGGTGGCCGGCGCTGCCCGACGACGCCATCCTCTGGACGACGCCGGGCAGCGTCCCGGACGCCGCCCGGTCGAGCCGGCTGGACGAGGAACAGGCGGCCGGCTGATGGAACGCGTCGCCTTCCTCATCGACACTTCCGGCGTGCGGGTGGACTGCCTGCTCAACCCGGAGACGGTGCAGGTGACCCGGCTGGCCGGCGTACGCCAGCGGGGTGCCGCCGGCGGTCAGCTCACCGGGGCCGGGCTGGCCGACGACCCGCTGGTCTTCACCGGCGGCGGCCGCACCGAACTGGTCCTCGACCTGCTCTTCGACGTCGACTTCGTGGAGGCGCAGATCCGACCGGCCGACGTCCGGGTGCTGACCCGTCCGCTGTGGATGCTGGCGGAGAACTCGACGGCCGAACACGGTTGGCTGCGCCCGCCACTGGTCCGGCTGGTCTGGGGCAAGACCTGGAACGTGCCCGGCGTGATCGTCGCGGTGGCGGAACGGTTCGACGCGTTCACCGGCACCGGGTCACCCCGGCGGTCCTGGCTGCGGCTCAAACTGGTCCGCGTCGCCGAGACGGCCGACCAGGCGGAGGCCGGCTTCGCCGAGGAGCTGGCGGCGGCGAACACCCCGACCGCCGCGCCGGGCAGCGCGGTGGTCGCCGCCGGGGACGGCGCGGCCGAGCCGGGCCGGTCCGGTGTGCGCTTCGACCTGCTGGCCAACGACGCGCTCGGTTCGCCGCTGCGCTGGCGGCTGCTGGCCGAACACAACCGGATCACCGATCCCCTGGCGGTGCCGGCGGGCACCACCCTCGCGGTCCCACCCGCCGCCGGTCCGACGGTCGCCGGAGCGGCGCGGGCGGTGGCCGGCGCGGTGAGCGCGTCGACATCGGCCGTCGGCGGGGTGTGGAGCGCCGTCGCCGCGAACCCGACCGGAGCCGGCGACCCGGCCGGTACGCCGTGACCGGCGTCGCGCCCCGGGCGCTGCTGGTCCAGCTCGACGGCGTCGAGCTGGACGGCGCGGCACGGGCACGGATCAGGTCGCTGCGGGTGGCGGCGCGCCTCGACCAGCCCACCCAGGCCGAGCTGGTGCTCGCCACCGCCGCCGGTCCCGGCGCGCTGGACCCGGCGGTACGCCCCGGCGCCACGCTCGACATCGCGCTCACCGATCACGCGGAGGCCCTGTTCACCGGTGAGGTCACCTGCGTGGAGGTGGAGTACGCCGCCGACGGCGCGGCGGTCCTGCGGCTGCGGGCGTACGACCTGCTGCACCGGTTGCGCAAGCGGCAGGGGCTCCGGGTCTTCACGTCGGTGACGACCGCCGAGCTGGCCCGGGAGCTGTGCGACGCGGTGGGGCTGGCGGTGACGGCGGAGGTGGACGGTCCCCGGATCGAGCGGCTGTCGCAGCACCGGCACAGCGACCTGGAGCTGCTGCGCGAGGTGGCCGGCCGGGCCGGGCTGCACATGGCCGCCGACGGCGCCGGGGTGCGGCTGGTCACCCTCGCCGGGTACGGGGAGCCGGTCGGGCTGACCCTCGGCGCGGATGTGCACAGCCTGCGGCTGTCCACGAACACCGACCGGGCCAGCGGGGCGAGCGCGGCGTTGGGCTGGCACCCGCAGCGGGCCGAGGTGATCAGTCAGCGGGCTGACGAGGCGCGTTGCGGCCGGCCGGCCGGTGACCGCCCGGACCCGGCCGACGTGGGCGCCGACGGGGTGCGCACCGCGGTGGACCAGCCCGGCCGCAGCGACGACGAGTTGGCGGCGTTGGCCCAGGCGCGGCTGGACACCCGGGCGGCGGCGCTGGTCACCGCCGAGGGGGTGGCCGAGGGCGACCCGGCGCTGCGGCCGGGCCGGCGGATCGACCTGGGCGGCGTGCCCGACCCGGTCTCCGGGGCGTACGTGTTGACCGAGGTCGTGCACACAGTGGACGGTGACGGGCACCTGACCCGCTTCTCCACGGTGCCGCCGCCCACCCCGCCCCCGGCGACCGCCGGCGCGGTGGTCACCCTGGGCACCGTCACCGACGTCGCCGACCCGGACGGGCTGGGCCGGGTCCGGCTGACCCTGCCCGCGTACGGGGACCTGGACGCCGGTTGGCTCGCCGTGCTCTGCCCCGGCGCGGGGCGGGGCAAGGGCCTGGTGGCGCTGCCCGACCCGGACGACACCGTGCTGGTGGCGCTGCCCGGCGGCGAACCGGCGGCGGGCGTCGTGCTCGGCTCGCTGTTCGGCGCTGTCGAGCCGTACGACGCGGGCATCGACGACGGCCGGGCGCGCCGCTGGACCATGCGCACCTCCGGCGGGCAGTCGATAGTCGTCGACGACGCGCGGCGCAGCCTGCGGTTGGCCACCGAGGGTGGCAGCTTCCTGGAGTTGACCCCCGACCTGGCCACCCTGCACGCGGCGTCCGACCTGGTGCTCTCCGCGCCCGGCCGGGCCCTCGTGGTCCGCGCCCGCAGCGTGGACTTCCTGCACGCCGAGGCGACCGAAGATCCGACGACAGCGGCGCGGCAGGCGGGTTCGCTCGCCCGCGCCGCGCACCAGGGAGGCGGCTGATGCGCTGGATCCATCGTGACTCCGTGATCACCTGCGACCACGACGGCCGGGTGGAGAACCGACCCGGGCAGCGGTGGGTGACAGTCACCGGGGTGCCGGTGCTCGTCGACGACGACCCGCAGGGCCGCTCCATCGTGGCCTGCCCGAACTACGGCCCGACCATCAAGCCGTGCACGAAGACGCTGACCGTGCGGGTGGGCTACAGCGACTGGGTCCGCGTCGACGGGCGCCGGGTGGTGCTGTCGCACCTGGAGGGGTTCACCAACGGCACCCCACCGGGCCTGGTGAAGCACCTCGTGCGCGACCCGGGGCAGGAGTTCCTGGGGGCGGACCGGTGAGGGCGTTCCGCTTCGTCGGGGCCGGTTTCGACGCCGGGCGTACCGGCGGGTTGGCGTTGACAGCGGCCGGCGGCCTGGCGATGACCGAGGGCGACGAGAGCGTACGGCAGGCGCTGTTTCTGCTGTTGTCCACCACCCCGGGCGAGCGGCTGATGCGACCCGGCTACGGCTCCCGGCTGCACCGGCTGGTCTTCGCGCCCAACGACGACACCACCGCCGGCCTGGCCATCCACTACGTCCGGCAGGCCATCGCCCGGTGGGAGCCCCGGGTCGAGGTGATCGACGTGGACGCCGGGCCGGACCCGGACGACGCGTGGCGGTTGGTGATCCGCCTGGACTACCGGGTCCGGGCCAGCCTGACCCCCGGGCAGTTGGTCTTCTCCGTGGACCTGCTCCCCGCCGACGAGCCCGCCGAGGAGGGACAGTCATGACCCTGCCCGTGCCGCATCTGGACGACCGCGGCTTTCTCGACCTGGTCACCGAGGCCCGGGAGCGGATCAGGCTGTCCTGCCCGGCGTGGACCGACCTGTCGGCGCACGACCCCGGGATGGCGTTGGTGGAGACGTTCGCGCACCTGACCGAGGTGATGATCTACCGGTTGAACCAGTTGCCGGACAAGGCGTACGTCTCGTTCCTGAACCTGCTCGGCGCGACCCGGCACGCCCCCACCGCGGCCTGGGCGGACGTCCGGTTCACCCGCACCGGCGCCGACCGGGCGGCGATCCGGATCCCGGCCGGGCTGCGGGTCGCGGCGGCCCGGGGCGCGGATCCCCGGCCGGTCGTCTTCGTCACCACCGAGCCGGCGTCGCTGCCCGCCGACGAGACGTCGGTGACGGTACGCCTGCACCACTGCGAACCGGTCGAGGCGGAGCTGCTCGGTGTCGGCACCGGCCAACCGGGGCAGGTGCTGCGGGCCGCCCACGCGCCGCTGACGCACACCGCCGAGGCGCTGGACCTGATGCTCGGGGTGGAGGTGCCGGCCGGCACCGTCGAGTTGGGAGCGGCGGCCCGGGAGCACGACGGCCGCACGTTCGAGATCTGGCAGCCGGTGCGCAGCTTCGCCAGGCTCGGCCCGCAGGCCAAGGCGTACCTCGTCGACCGCTGCTCGGGCACCGTCACGTTCGCCCCGGCCCTGGACCTGCGCTCCCCCACCGCGCCGGACGGAGCGGGCGCACTGGACGGAGCAGGCGCACTGGACGGAGCCCCGGCGAGCGGGCCGGGGCCGGTGACCGTGGCGGCAGTGCCTCCGGCCGGGCGGCAGATCCGGCTCTGGTACCGCACCGGTGGCGGGCCGGCCGGCAACGTGGCGGCGGGCACCCTGACCAGCCTGCGCGACCCGCTGCCCGGGGTCCGCGTCGACAACCCCGCCCCGGCGGCCGGGGGCCGGGACATGGAGGCGCTGGAGTCGGTGCTGCTGCGCGGCCCGTACGAGTTCTTCGCCCAGCAGCGGGCGGTCACCGCCCGCGACTTCGAGGTCCTCGCGACCAGCTCCGGCGCGGTGGCGAGAGCCCGCGCGTTCACCCGCGCCGCGGTGTACAGCTTCGCCCGTCCGGGCGAGGTCGAGGTGGTGCTGGTGCCGTACGTGCCAGAGTCGGCCCGACCGGGCGGCCGGCTGCCGGTGGCGGTGCTCCGTGAACACGAGGTGCCCGAGGCGCGCCGACGGGTCGAGGCGGACCTGGCGGAACGTCGGATGGTCGGCACCCGGTCGCGGGCCACCTGGGCCCGGTTCAAGGCGGTGTCGGTACGCGCCCGGGTGGTGGTACGGCGCGAGGAGGACGTGGACGCGGTCCGCCGCCGGATCCACGACCGGCTGCACCAGACGTTGAGCCCGCTGCCCACCGCGCTCAACCCGACCGGCTGGCCGTTCGGCGAGCCGCTGCGGGCGTCGAACGTGTACCGGCTGCTGGAACACGCCGAACCGGGGGTGCGCTACGTCGAGTCGGTGCGGTTCGTCGTCGACGAGGCGCCCGACGCCGACGTCCGCGCGCTCGCCGTCGACCAGTACCAGCCGCGCACCTGGTACGCCGGACGCGGGCCGGTGGTGTTCCGGTCCAGCAACGGCGGCGCGGGCTGGGAGCCGGCCGGACGTTTCGACGACGAGACGGTGCTGCGGGTGGCGCCCGCGCCCGCGCCGGCACGACCCGGCATCGTGGCACGTCCCGGCTCGGTGGCGGTGGTCACCCTGCGCGCCTCCGGCGGCTCACGGGTGCACCTCAGCACCGACCTGGGCGAGACGTGGTCGCTGCTCACCGACCTGGACTCTCGGATCTCCGACGTGGCGTGGCTGGACCGCGACGGCGCGGGCGCGCTGCTGGTCGCCACCGACACCGGCCTGTACGAGGTGTCGCTGCTGGCCGGGGCGGTGCCGCTGCCGATCCTGGTGGACCCGTCCGACGCCGACCGGGGCTTCTACGCGGTGCGCGCCTTCGTCAACGAGCGGGGCGCGCCGGGGGTGGCGGTGGCCGCGCAGGCCGGGTTCGGGGTGTACCTGTCGACGGCCGGTGGCCGGCCCGGCACGTTCACCCACGTCGGGCTGGCCAACGTGGACAACCGGGTGCTCGCCGTGCAGTACGACGGCCCGGCCACCCTGCTGTGGAGCGGCGCCGGCGAGCCCGACCCGAAGAAGCCCGGCCAGGGCTGCCACCGCACCCGGCTGTTCGAGTCCGACGTGAAGTGGCAGTCGGTGCAGGCCGGGTGGATCGGCGGCACCTGCCGAGGGCTGGCGTTCTCCGGCCAGCAGGCGCTGGCGGCCACGCAGAGCGGCGGGGTGCTGCGGCTGGACACCCTGGCCACCCAACCGCAGTGGCAGCCGGTGTCGGTCAACTGCGGGTTGCCGCTGCGGGACCGGACCCGGTTCGTGCCCGTCGACGCGATAGCGGTCAGCGCTCCGGCGGCCGGCGCGGGCGCGGCGGGTTCCGGCGCGGCGGAGCGGCTGGTCCTGGCCGGCGGCGAACGCGGCGTGCACCGCAGCGTCGACGCCGTCGACTGGACGCCGAGCGCGAATCAGGCCACCGCCGACGTCGTGACAGTCCCGGACACCTGGCTGCTCTGCTCCGGCGAGCACGACATCGAGGTGGTGCGCCAGGATGCGGCGCTCGGCGATTGAACGGCTGTTGCCCGCCGCGTACCAGCGGGCCTGCGTCCCGGGCAGCGTGCTCTGGGCGCTGCTGGACGTCATGGAGGGGCTGCACGCCCCCGACGAGGCGGTGCTGGCCGAGGTGGACGCCCTGTTCGACCCGTACCGCGCGCCGGACGGGCTGGTGGTGCGGCTGACCCGCTGGGTGGCGATGGACCACGTGGTGGCCTCGCCCCGACCGGACGCCCCGCTGCCCCTGCCGGTCGGGCGGTTGCGGGACCTGGTCGCCAACGCCGCGCTGCTGGCCCGCTGGCGCGGCACCCCGTACGGCCTGCGCACCGCGCTGGAACTGGCCACCGGGACGCCGGGCTTCACCATCGACGAACCCGCCGAGCAGCCCTTTCACGTCGTGGTGCGGGTGCCGGTCGCCGTCGCCGACCAGCTCGCCGTGATCACCCGCATCGTCGAGGCGGAGAAACCGGCCTCGACCACCGCCGAGATCGTCCTTCAGGAGGAGTCGTCATGACCACCGAGTGGGCGGTCGTCGCCGCCGCCGAGCAGTTCACCCTCGATCCGCGCAACAGCGGCGAGTTGACCTTCACCGTCTCCAACCCGGGCAACGCGCCGGACACCGTGGTGTTCGACGTCGCCCCCGGCGACGGCTCCCAGCGGGCCTGGTTCAGCGTCGCCGAGCCGCAGCGGGTGGTCCCCGGCCAGGGCTCGGTGTCGTTCCTGGTCAAGCTCGCCGTGCCGGCGGGCACCGCGCCCCGCCGGTACGACATGACGGGGTTCGCGTACTCGGCGAACACCGCGCCGGAGGAGAGTTCCCGCTCCAGCGGCCGGGTCACCTACGAGGTGCGGGCGGTGGCGCCGCCACGGCGTACCCCATGGTTGTGGATCGCCGCCGCGGCGGCGCTGGTGCTCGTGGTGGTCGCCGTGGGGGTGGTGTTGCTGACCCGCGACGGCGACCCGGGCCCCGGCGAGCCGCGGGTGGTCACCGTCGAGGCGGAGAGTCTGGTGCCGGGCGCGGTGGTGGAGTCTCCGCGCAAGAGCGCGGCGAAGGTGGAGGAGCAACCCGACTGCTGCGGGGTGACCTGGTCCGGGGGGAAGCAGCTGTTCTTCCAGGGGTTGGCCATCGGCGACAGGGTCACCGTGACGGTGCAGATCCCGGCCGACGGCACCTGGCGTTTCGCGGCGGTACGCACCACCTCCCTCGACTACGCCAACACCGTCTTCACCATCGACGGCGTCCAGGTCGGCGGCACGTTCCTCGGCTTCACGCCGACGGTGCGCAAGACGGAGTTCCTGGATGTCGGCACGGTTCAGCTGACCAAGGGCCCACACCAGGTGGCGTTGCTGGTGGTCGGCAAGACGCAGGGCACGAACCGCTACTTCGCCGGTGTCGACGAGATCCGGTTCACCGAGCTCGTGGCGCAGGCCGTGGCGCGATGAGTGGTCGGCAGAAGGCGCTGCTGGGGCTCCTCGCCGTCCTGCTGGTGGGGCTCTTCGTGGTCGCGGTCGGCGCGGGCCGCGACGACCGGGGCGACCCGGGTGCCCGGCACGGGTTCGTCGACAGGTTGGGCGCGCTCGGCGGGGAACGCTCGGCGGTGGACCCGGCGACGGTCAGCGCCGACTGCGCCGACGAGACGGGCCGGCTGGAGTTCAGCGGCACCTGCGTGCTGCGGGTCGCGGACCCCGGCGGGTTGCGCACCCTGGTGCTGCGCAGCGCGGCCCGGTTCACCGTCGTCGCCCCGGCGCCCGGCGACGCCGACCTCACCATCCGCGACGAGGTCGAGCCGGCCGAGGACGGCACCGGCGCGGTGGCGAAGGTCGCCGTGGACCAGGCCACCGAAGTCGGCCTCACCTGCCCCGGCCTGGGCGGCTGCACGGTCGTCGTGGCCACCTCCTGAATCGACGGGGACCGAGAGGAAGGTGCCGCCGTGGGGGATCTGCGCAAGCCGTTCCTGCTGCTGGCCATGCTGGCGATCGTCCTGGCGATCGGTGTGGAGCTGGGCGCCGGGCTGCTGCTGGGCGGCGCCGACGCCGGCGCGGCCCTCGCGGACAGCGCCGGGGCGCTCGACGTGGAGATCGACGACGTGTCCGGGGTCAGCGAGCCGTCCGGACGGGGCACCGGCTACCTGGCGTTGATCGACGCGGTGGCGGTCTGGAGCACAGGGCTGTTCTGCCTGGGGCTGCTGCTGCCCGAACGCGTGCAGGGCCGGGTCCAGGGCGTCGCCAGCCTGATCTTCTCGATCATCCTGCTCATCGTCGGGCTGGTGGCGCTCGTCGTGGCGTTCGTGGAGCTGATGATCATGGTGTCGCTGTTCCTGGCCGTCCCGTTCGGCACGCTGGCGTACCTGGCCCTGTGGGGTTTCTTCCCGGTCGGCGAGGCAGCCGTGCTGCTCGGGCTGGTGCTGCTGCTCAAGCTCGTGTGGGCGGGGCTGCTGGTGCTGGCCCAGCCCCGCTTCCTGCAGAACAAGGGCCTGGTCCTGCTGATCCTCACCACGCTGCTGTGCACCGTCGTGCTGGAGTTCCTGCACAACCTGGTGCCGGTGATCCTGGTCAGCATCGTCGACGAGATCGCGGCGCTGCTCTTCGCGGTGATCGCGATCATCTGGGGGCTGGTCCTGCTGGTCGGCTCGATCCCCGCGATAGTCAAGGCCGTCCGCGTAACCGCCACCCTCCCCACCACCCGCCGCAGCCCCCGCTGACGCCTTGTTGATCATGAAGTTGTTGCCGTGGCGCCCGGCTTGGGGTCAAGGGGTGAGTGCAATCGTTAGGCGGCGATGAGGTGGTCTAGGCGTTCGGCTGGGGTTGCCCAGTCGAGTGTTTGGCGGGGGCGGGTGTTCAGTTCGTGGGCGATCTCGTCGAGGCCGCTCTGGTTGATGCTGCGGAAGTCGTAGCTGCCTTTGGGGAAGTACTGGCGTAGCAGGCCGTTGGTGTTCTCGTTGCTGCCGCGTTGCCAGGGGCTGTGGGGGTCGCAGAAGTAGACCGGGCAGCCGGTGGCGACGGTGAAGACCGCGTGGGCGGCCATCTCGCTGCCTTGGTCCCAGGTCAGTGAGCGGCGTAGGTGCGTCGGTAGTCGGGCGGTGAGGTCGGTGAGCACGCCGATGACGGCTTCGGTGTCACGCCCGTGCGGCAGCGCGCCGAGCATCACGTAGCGGGTGGCGCGTTCGACCAGTGTCACGATCGCCGAGCGGCCGCCCTTGCCGATGACCAGATCACCTTCCCAGTGACCCGGCACGGCCCGGTCGGTGGCCTCGGCGGGCCGGTTACTGATGTGCAGGTCCCCGATCCAGGGGCGGCGGCCCCGATCCGCTGCCGCCAGCCGCGACTGGGCACGCCGGTCGGCGCGTCCCGAGCGCAGAGCGACCTGCCGAGTCAACTCCTCCCGCAGGCTGCCCCGCGACTGAACGTAGATCGCCTGGTAGATCGTCTCGTGAGACACCTGCAACTCCGGCCGGTCAGCGAACATGGCCCGCAGCCACGCGGCGATCTGCGTCGGAGACCACCTACGCGCCAGTCTGCCCCGCACCACCTGCCGCAGCCGCGTCCCGGCCCCCAACTTCGTCGCCTTCGGCCGACGCCGCGCCGCGTCAGCACGCCGCTGCGCCCACTGCGCCTGATACCCCCACCGATACGGCGCCCGAGCCCGCCCCGACGGCAACGACCGCCCCAACGGGTTCTTCGTCCCATGCCGGGCACTGTGATACCGGCCCACCTCCCGCGAGACCGTGCTCACCGACACCCCGAGCACACCCGCGATCTGCGAAATCGTCCGCCCTGCCCCCCACAGATGCTCCAACACCTGCCGATGCCCAAACGTCACCACACCCGGCCTCGCCACCAGCACCCCCAGCCCAACCAAGATCAGTTGCACTGAAGCCTAGAAACCACCCGGCGTGTCGTGACCACAACCTCATGATCAACCGGTGGCGGCGAGGGTGGCCGCCTGGGACCTGTCGAGGGCCCCGTCGGCCACCACCACCCGGTAGCGGCCGTGCCGGCTCCCGCCGGCCGGCACCACCGCCGGGCGTTCGAACGCGAACGCGACACCGACCCCCGGATACATCCCGGTCCGCACGAACCACCTGTCGTCCCGGCCGAGGCCCGTGAAGACCAGGGTGTACGCCCCACCGCCCGACCCGACGCCGCTCAGCGCGAGCCACGGCGCGGCGCTGCCGTTGACCGTCTCCTCCCCGTCGGCGTCGGCGGTGAACACCACCGGCTCACCGTCGGCGACGGCCCGCCAGAAGAACCCGCCGTAGCCGGCGCCCCCGGGACGGCCGTTGGTGGCCGGGCTGCCCAGGCGCACCTCCCGGTCGTTCGGGGCCACGAGGACGGATTCCAGGTCGAGCCGCCAGGCGTCCGGCGCGAGCATCGCCGCGGCGAGCCAGCGCCGTTCGCCCAGCAGCACCTCGCCGGCCGGAGAACGCCACTGGAGGTCGTGGACGTACCGGCCCGGGGACCGTTCGACCGCGCCGGTGTGCGCGATGACGCCGTGGTCGTCGCGCCAGGTGTAGCCGACGTCGCGTACGTAGGTGCGCCCGCCCCAGAGGTTGACGCCGTTGACGTCCTGCACGGCGAGCGAGACGCCGAGGTGCCACACGTGGTCGGCGGGGAACGCGTCGGTGACCACGGTGCCGCCGAGGGTGCGCACCGGGTGCAGGTACGGCCGGGGCCCGTGCCGCGCGTCCACCGCCGGGTCCACCTCGTACCGGGCCACCTCGGTCGCGCCGACCAGCAGCGCAGCGTGCTCCCCGCTGCTCACGACACCTCCGGACGGACAGCGGTCGACCGGGCACCGGCCGAGAGCGACAGCGAGCCGGCAGCACCGGCCGACACCGGCCCCGGCCCGGCAGCACCGGCCGGGCGGCGGTGGGTGACGGCGTGCAGGGCGGCCACCGTGTAGCCGGCGAGGATCGGCACCGCGACCGGGGTGACCAGCACGGCGAGCACGCCGGCCAGCGCGACGACGCCGGTGGGCGCGGCCCAGCGGGCGGGCGTGTCCAGGCCGCCACGGGCGGCGCGACGGGCCGCCGCCCGCCAGCGCGCTCCCCCGGTGCCGCCCACCTCGACGACGACCAGCCCGGCGTACCCGGCCAGGCCGGCGGCGACCAGGCCGGTCACCAGCAGCCCCACCGGGCCACCCGGCACCCGGCCGGTGGCCAGCGCCGCCAGGTCGGCGGCGAGCAGCCCGGCCACGGTGAACGCGAGCAGGCTGACCGGTACGCCGGGCAGCGCCCCACGACCGAACCGGCGCGCCGTCGTCCGCGCCGACGGCCAACTGCCGGTCCGCGTCCGGTCGTGCACCGCCGCGCTGGCCGTGCCGAGCGCGGCGGCGGCGGTGAGCAGCGGCGCCGCCGCGAGGGTCAGCAGGATGCCGAGCAGCGCCAGGTCGGCGGCGTCGCGGGCGACGTCGCGCCAGTCCCGTCGCCCGCCGACGTCGATCGGGTCAGCCCTTGATGCCACTGGTGTTGATCCCCTCGACGAGCATGCGCTGGAACGCGACGAAGAACAGGAAGACCGGCAGCAGCGACAGCACCGACATGGCGAACATCGGCCCGACGGCGCTCTGGCCGGTCGAGTCGATGAACAGGGTCAGCGCCACCGGCACCGTGTAGTCCTCCAGTTGGGACAGGAAGACCAACTGCCGGAAGAAGTCGTTCCAGGTCCAGATGAACGAGAAGATGGCGGTGGTGACCAGCGCGGGACGGCTCAGCGGCAGGATGATGTGCCGGAAGATGCCGTACGGGCCCGCCCCGTCGATCCGCGCCGCCTCGTCCAGCTCGCGTGGGACGCCCCGCATGAACTGCACCATCAGGAAGACGAAGAACGCCTCGGTGGCGAGGAACTGCGGGATGAGCAGCGGCAGGTAGGGCCAGTCCCCACCGACCAGGCCCAGCGTCCGGAACAGGATGTACTGCGGCACGATCAGCACGTGCGACGGCAGCAGCAGCGTGCCGATCATGACGGCGAACCACATCCCGCGCAGCCGGAACCGCAGCCGGGCGAAGGCGTACGCGGCCAGCAGGCAGGACAGCGCGTTGCCGACGACGGTGAGCAGGCTGACCAGGGCGCTGTTCAGGAAGAACCGGCCGAAGCCGACGTCGAAGTTGGACCATCCGGCGGTGTAGTTGCCCGGGGTGAACCGCTCGGGCAGCAGCCCGACGTTGTTGACGATCTCCTCCGGGGACTTCACCGACGTCCCGACCATCCAGACCAGCGGATAGAGCACCACGGCCACGATGACCAGCAGGATCAGCAGCCGCAGCACGGACCGGCCACCGGGGCGTCGGCGTGCGGTCGGCATGGCGGCCGTCGAGGTCACCGGTCCTCCCCGTCGGAATAGTGCACCCAGAACCGCCCGGTGCTGAAGAGAATCGCGGTGATGACCGCGATGGCGAGCAGGAACACCCAGGCCATCGCCGACGCGTAGCCCATCTCCAGGTCGGTGAAGCCGGTGATGTAGAGGTTGAGCGTGTACATCAGGGTGGAGTCGACCGGGCCGCCGGTGCCGTTGCTGAGCACGAACGCGGCGGTGAAGCCCTGGAACCCGTTGATCGTCTCCAGCACCAGGTTGAAGAAGATGACCGGGGAGAGCATCGGCAGGGTGACGTCGCGGAACTGCCGGAACCGGCCGGCCCCGTCCACCGAGGCGGCCTCGTACAGCTCGGTGGGCACCTGCTTGAGCCCGGCCAGGAAGATCACCATGGGCGCGCCGAACTGCCAGATCGCCAGCACCATGAGCGTCTGCAGGGCCCAGTCCGGGTCGTTGACCCACGGCCTGCCCTCGATGCCGAAGAGGCTCAGCAGCGAGTTGAACGCGCCGTCGCGGTTGAACATGTTGACCCAGACGATGGCCAGCGCGACGCTGCCGCCGAGCAGCGACGGCAGATAGAACAGCCCACGGAACAGCCCGACGCCGCGCCACGCGCGGTTGAGCAGCATCGCCACCCCGAGGGCGGCGGCCAGCTTCAACGGTACGGCGACGAGCGCGAAGGTCAGCGTCACCCGCACCGCGTGCCAGTACGACGGGTCGGCGGTGAGCATCCGCTCGTAGTTGGCCAGCCCCACCCACTCCACCTCGGAGAAGGGGGTGAGGACGTCGTAGTTGGTGAAGCTCAGGTAGAGCGACAGCAGCATCGGGACCGCCGTGACGCCCATCAGGCCGATGAGCCACGGCGACAGGAAGACGTACCCCGCCAGACCCTCGCGGTGCCGGATCCGTCCGGGACCGCGCCGCTCGGCACGGGCCCGGACGGGGCCGCGTCGGGTCGGGTCGGGCGCCGTGGTCAGTGCCACGAGCGGCTCCTCTCCTCGCCGGTCGGACAGGTCAGGCGATGGCCGACCGGCACGCCTCGACGAACTGGGCGGCGGCCTCGGCGGGGGTGGCGCGGCCGTACTGCGCGTTCTCGGCGGCCTTGATCAGCTCGGACTTGACCTTGCTGTGCCCCTTGATCGGCACCTGCGGCGACGGGCCGAACCTCTGGGTCAGCTCCGCCTCCACGGCGATGGACTGCTTCATCGCCGGGTCGGTGGTGTCGTCGCTGACCACCCGGCGCAGGTCCAGGTTGGACGGCAGCCCCCGGTCGGTGCCGAGCAGCGTGACCGCCTCCCGGTCGTTGGTCAGGAAGTTGATCACGTCGACCGCGACGTCCCGGTTCTTGCTGCCCCGGAAGACCGACCAGTACATCGACGCGCGGGCCCACTGGGCGCTGGGGTCACCGGGGTAGGCGACCACACCCAGCTCGTCCTTGGTGTTCTTCTTCAGGTCGGGCATCTGGTTGGCCCAGACCCAGGAGGTCGCCGACTTGCCGGTGACCACCAACTGCTTGGTGACGTCGCTGGAGTTGCCCTCGTGGATGACGTCGGCGGTCGGCGTGGCCTTGCGGTCCCGGGCGCCCTTCCACAGCTCGAACCACGCTGTCACGTCCTCGGCGGCGAAGCCCAGCTCCGTACCCTTGTAGAGGTCCTTGCCCTGCTGGCGCAACCAGACCCAGAACGCCTTGTAGTCGGCGCTCGGGTCCTGGGTGCCGGGCACGCCGGTCTTCTTCGACACCTCCTCGGCCCAGGCGATGTGCTGCTCCCAGCTCATCCCGGTGGTCGGCTCGGGCAGGTTGTGCTTGGTCAGCAGCGTCTTGTTGTAGACCAGGCCCTGGGTGTTCTCCCCGGCGGCGATGCCGGCGAGCTTGCCGTCGACCACGCCGTACTGCCACAGGCTCTCCGGGAACTTGGAGGTGTCCAGGTCGCCGGACTTCTGGTAGGAGCCCAGGTCCAGTGTGGTGTTGCGGGCCGCGTACTCGGCCAGGTAGTTGTCGTCGATCTGGAACAGGTCCGGCGGGTTGCCGCCGGCGGTGAGGGTGGCCAGCTTGTCGAAGTAGCCCTGGTTGGCCTGCCAGGTCTTCTCGAAGGTCACGTTCGGGTGTTTCTTCGTGTAGAGGGCCAGCGCGTCCTCGGTCAGCTTGGCCCGGGCGTCGCCGCCCCACCAGAAGACGGAGAGCTTGACCGGGGCGTTCGGGTCGGCGGAGCCGCTGCCCTCGTCGTCGCCGCAGGCGGCGGCGCCGAACAGCAGCGGCGCGGCGACCGTCACGGCGAGCAGGCCGCGCAGCAGGCGTCGCCGGGGCAGCGGGGTACGGTGGGCGCGCCCGACGGGCGCGGCGGCGGTGGGGGGCGTTGCGGGGTGCATGTGCGCTCACTCCTCGGCATTAGGAGGCGACGGCGTCACCGGTGGCCGTGGTCGGGTCGCCCGGGCCCGCAGGGCAGTGCGGGTCCGGGCCAGGCGGTGCGGCCGGGGGACGTGCCGGACGGGCGTACGGGCCCGGGCCGGTCGAGTCGCGGATGACCAGGTCGGTCTGGAGCATTACCTGTGCTGTGGTACGACGGATGCCGAGCGCCGTGCCGGCACCGGGCCCCCGCGCGCCGCGCGGTGACTCGATGTCCTGTTGCAGCAGCATGTCGACGGCCGTCCGGCCGGCGGCCCCGGTGGGCGTGGCCACCGTCGTCAGTTTGGGGCGGGTGAGCCGGCTCAGGGTGATGTCGTCGACCCCGACGACGCTCACCTCCCCCGGCACCCGGACCCCGAGCGCGTCCAGCCCCTCGATGAGGCCGATCGCCATCAGGTCGTTGTAGGCGAGCACCGCCGACACCCCGCTGCGCCGCACCTGCTCGGCGACGGCGGAGCCGCCGATCTCGGTGGGCGCGTTCGGCCCGAGCACCGTCAACTCCGCCGCCGCGGCACGGGCGGCGGCGCCGGCGGCCCGGCGCATCTCCCGGTTGGTCCACGAGGCGCGCGGGCCACCGAGCAACGCGATGCGGCGGTGACCCAGGCCGACCAGGTGCTCGACGGCCGACCGGGCGCCCTGCCCGACGTCCATCAGCACGCAGGGCAGCCCGGTCACCTGGCGGTTCACCACCACCAGCGGCACCTCGCGGCTGAGCTGCTCGATCAGGCTGTTGCTCATCCGGGGGCTGCACAGCAGCACCCCGTCGACCTGCTTGGCCAGCGCGTGGACCAGTTCTTCCTCGGCGGTCGGGTCCTCGTTGGTGTCGGCCACGAAGACGTGGTAGTCGCGGTGCCGCGCCTGGCTCTCCGCCGCCTTGATCAGGGGCGGGAAGAACGGGTTCGCGATGTCCGCGATGATCAGCCCGATGTTGTGCGTCCGCCCGGTGATCAGAGCCCGCGCGGCGCGGTTCGGGCGGTAGCCCAGGTCCTCCGCGCAGGCCAGCACCCGTACCCGGGTCTCCGGGTTGACCAGGTGCGGGGCGGAGAAGGTGCGGGACACGGTCGAGATGTGCACACCGGACGCCCGGGCGACGTCCCGGATGGTGACTGGCACGGCGGCCCCTTCGTCCGATGTGGCGGCGGTCACGCGGGTGTGGCCCATTAATGCAAACGGTTGCGCCAGTGTCAACGGTCAATGGCTACAGCCTTGTGTCCGACAGACTTCCCCTGGTGATCGGAGGCCCGACAAAGACGGACATTCACCGCCGCTTGTGTCGTCGTCGTTGACGTAAACACATCGATCGTGATTACTTCATTGCAAACCTTTGCAGGAGCACGGGAGGCGACCGCATGGCACCGAGAGCCACCGGCCGGGCCCGCTACGCCGTCGTGGGCACCGGCGCGCGGGCGGAGATGTTCGTCCGGGCGCTGGTGCGCGACCACCCCGACACCGCCGAGCTGGTCGCCTTCGCCGACGTCAACCAGGCTCGGATGGACGCGCACAACCGCTGGCTGGTCGAGTTGGGTCACCGCCCGGTGCCCACCTACCCGGCCGGCGACTTCACCGCGATGCTCGACAAGGAACACGTCGACGTCGTCCTGGTCACCAGCGTGGACGTCACCCACGACGAGTACGTGGTGGCCGCGCTGCGCGCCGGCCGGGAGGTGGTCACCGAGAAGCCGATGACGGTCGACGCGCCCCGCTGCCGGCGGATCCTGGACGCGGTGGCGGAGACCGGCGGCCGGGTGACGGTGGCCTTCAACTACCGCTACAACCCGCTGCACGAACAGGTCCGCCGGCTGCTCGCCGAGGGCGCGGTCGGCGAGATCGGCTCGGTGCACTTCGAGTGGCTGCTCGACGTCCGGCACGGCGCCGACTACTTCCGCCGCTGGCACCGCGACAAGGCCACCTCCGGCGGGCTCATGGTGCACAAGGCCAGCCACCACTTCGACCTGGTCAACTGGTGGCTGGACGCCACCCCGATCGAGGTGTACGCGGCCGGGCGGCTCTTCTTCTACGGCGCGGAGAACGGCCGCCGGCACGGGTACGCCCGCGACTACGACCGGGCACACGGCGCCCCCGCCGCCGCCGACGACCCGTTCGCCCTGCGGCTCGACGCGCACCCCCGGCTGCGGGAGCTGTATCTCGACGCCGAGGCCGAGGACGGCTACCAGCGCGACCGCAACGTCTTCGCGCCCGGCGTGAGCATCGAGGACGACATGGCGGTGCTCGCCCGCTACTCCACCGGCGCGACGATGACCTACCACCTCACCGCGTACGCCCCCTGGGAGGGTTACCGGGTGATGGTCAACGGCAGCCGGGGCCGGCTGGAGTTGGAGGTCACCGAGAACGACTTCGTCGACCGGGGCGCCGCCGGCGCGGTCAAGGGCGCCGCCCTGCACGGCGCCGAGGCCCCGGACGAGGGTGGCGGCGCGACGCTCACCGTGCGCCCGTTCTGGGCCCCACCCCGGCAGATCCCCGTCGAGGGTCGCAGCCGGCACGGGCACGGCGGCGCGGACGCCCGGATGACAGCCGTGCTCCTCGGCGGGCAACCGGACCCGTTGGGCCGCGCCGCGACCGCCGACGACGGCGCGTCGGCCCTGCTCACCGGCCTGGCCGCGAACCGGTCCTTCGCGACCGGTCAGCCCGTCCGCGTCGCCGACCTGCTCACCCCCCGCTGACACCGCAGACGAGGAGCCCCACCCCGTGCCGACGCCCGACCAGTCCGACCTTCTCCTGCCTGCCGAACCGGGACAGCGCGCGCTGGCCCGGGAGCTGTACGCCCTCGCGGCGGCGCAACCCATCATCTCGCCGCACGGGCACGTCGACCCGGCCCTGCTCGCCGAGGACAACCCCTTCCCGGACCCGGCGCGGCTGCTCATCGTCCCCGACCACTACCTGACCCGGATGCTGCTCAGTCAGGGCGTACCCCCGGCGGATCTGGGGGTGCCCACCCGCGACGGCAGCCCGGTGGAGACCGACGGGCGGGTGATCTGGCGGCGCTTCGCCGCGCACTGGCACCTGTTCCGGGGCACCCCGTCGCGACTCTGGCTGGAGCAGACCTTCCGCACCGTGTTCGGGGTGCGCACACCGTTCGGCCCGGCCACCGCCGACGCCGTGTACGACGAGATCGCGGCCCGGCTCGCCGAGCCGGAGTTCCGGCCCCGGGCGCTGTTCGAGCGGTTCGGCATCGAGGTGCTCGCCACCACCGAGTCACCGCTGGACGACCTCGGCCGGCACGCCAAGCTCGCCGCCGACGGGTGGGGCGGACCGGGCGGCCGGGTGGTCACCACGTTCCGCCCGGACGACGTGGTGGACATGGAGTTCGAGGGCTGGTCGACGAACCTGGACCGGCTCGGCGAGCGGGCCGGCGAGGACACCAGCACGTACACCGGTTATCTGGCCGCCCTGCGGGCGCGGAGGGCGGCGTTCGTCGCCGCCGGGGCCACCTCCTCCGACCACGGCCATCCCACCGCGCGCACGCTCGACCTCAGCCCGGCGGAGGCCGGGCGGCTGTACGACAGGGGCCGGCGCGGCGTGGCCGACCCCGCCGACGCGGAGGCGTTCCGGGCGCACATGCTCGTGGAGTTCGCCCGGATGTCGCTCGACGACGGCCTGGTGATGCAGCTGCACGCGGGCGCGGTGCGCAACCACAACCGCTGGCTGCACACCCGGCACGGCCGCGACGTCGGCGGCGACGTCCCGCAGGCCACCGAGTACGTGCACGCGCTCGCCCCGCTGCTGGAGCGCTACGGCAACGACAGTCGGCTGACCGTCGTGCTCTACACACTCGACGAGGACACCTTCACCCGCGAGCTGGCGCCCCTCGCGGGCGGGTACGCCGCGCTGCTGCTCGGCGCGCCCTGGTGGTTCCTGGACTCCCCGGAGGTGCTGCGCCGCTTCCGGGAGACCGTCACCGAGAGCGCCGGCTTCTACAACACCGCCGGGTTCGTCGACGACACCCGGGCGTTCTGCTCGATCCCGGTCCGCCACGACGTGGCCCGCCGGGTGGACGCCGGCTTCCTGGCCCGGTTGGTCGCCGAGCACCGGCTGCCCCTGGACGAGGCCGCCGAGACCATCGTCGACCTGGCGTACCGGCTGCCCAAGCGGGTCTTCAAGTTCGGAGGCGACAACCAGTGAGCGTCACCATCACCTCGGTCGAGGTGCACGACGTACGGTTCCCGACCGCGGCGCGGGGCGACGGCTCCGACGCGATCAACCGCGGCGACTACTCGGCGACGTACGTCGAGCTGGGCACCGACGCCGGGCCGGTCGGCGCGGGGTTCACCTTCACCAACGGCCGGGGCAACGAGATCACCTGCGCGGCGGTCCGGGCGCTGGCCCACCACGTGCGGGGACGGACGATCGAGGAGATCGTGGCCGAGCCGGTGGCGTTCTGGCGCTCGCTCAGCGCCGACGCACAGCTGCGCTGGCTGGGCCCGGAGAAGGGCGTCATCCACATGGCGACCGGCGCGCTGGTCAACGCGGTGTGGGACCTGCGGGCCACCCTCGCCGGCAAGCCGATGTGGCGCTTCCTCGCCGAGCTGCCCAGCGCCGAGCTGGTCGCCAGCGTCGACTTCCGGCACATCCGCGACGCGCTCACGCCGGACGAGGCGGTGACCATCCTCGACAAGGGACGTGACGGCCTGACCGACCGGTTGGCGACGCTCGAGCGCGACGGCTTCCCGTCGTACACCACCTCGGTCGGGTGGCTCGGCTACCCCGACGACAAGGTGCGGGCGCTGACCCGCCAGGCGTACGCCGACGGGTGGCGGGCGATGAAGATGAAGGTCGGCGGCCCGCTCGACGACGACCTGCGCCGGGCCCGGATCATCCGGTCCGAGATCGGCCCGGACGCGCTGCTGATGATGGACGCCAACCAGGTCTGGGACGTCGACGAGGCGATCACCGCGATGACCGTGTTGGCCGAGGTCGACCCGTACTGGATCGAGGAGCCCACGCACGCCGACGACATCCTCGGGCACGCCCGGATCGCGCGCGCGGTGGCCGGGGTGACCGGCGGCCGGTGCCGGGTGGCCACCGGTGAGGTGGCCGCCAACCGGGTCATCTTCAAGCAGTTGTTGCAGGCCGAGGCGATCGGGGTGATGCAGATCGACGCGTGCCGGGTCGGCGGCGTCAACGAGGTTCTCGCCGAGCTGCTGCTGGCGGCGAAGTTCGGGGTGCCGGTCTGCCCACACGCCGGCGGCGTCGGTCTCTGCGAGTACGTCCAGCACCTGGCGATCTTCGACTACCTGCGGGTCGGCACGAGCCTGGACGGCCGGATGATCGAATACGTCGACCATCTGCACGAGCACTTCGTCGACCCGGTGCGCACCCGCGACGGCCGCTACCTGCTGCCCGAGCGGCCCGGCTACAGCGCCACGATGAGGTCGGCGTCGATCGCCGAGTACCGGTTCCCGGACGGCCCGGCATGGCGGTGACCGTGAGCGCCGCCTCCCGGCTCGGCCTGGGCATGCTGCGCCGGCTGCCCGCCGACGCCCGTCCGCTGATCCGGCCGGGCACCGTGCCGACCGGCGTCGTACACCTCGGGTTGGGCGCCTTCCACCGGGCCCACCAGGCCGTCTACACCGAGGCGGCGGTCGGCGCGGCCGGCGGTGACTGGGGCATCGTCGGCGTCGCCCCGCGCAGCACCGCCGTCGTCGACGCGCTCGCCGCGCAGGACAACCTGTTCAGCGTCAGCACGCTCTGCGCCGACGGCAGCGCCACCCGGGTGGTGGGGGCGCTGAGCGGCGTCCGGCACGCCCCGCGCGACCCGGACGCCGTGGTGGCGCTGCTCGCCGATCCGGCCGTGCGGGTGGTGACCCTGACCGTCACCGAGAAGGCGTACCAGCTCGACCCGGTGACCGGCGAGCTGTCCCCGGACGCGGCGCTCGCCGCGGACCTGGCCGGCGGCGCGCCACCGCGCACGGTGCCGGGGTTGCTGCTGCGCGGGCTGGCCGCGCGGGCCGCCGCGGACGCCGGCCCGGTGGCGGTGGTGAGCTGCGACAACCTGCCGGCGAACGGCCGTCGGCTGCGCGGCATGCTGGACCAGGCGGTCGGCCGGGCCGGTCAGGTGCCCGCCGGGCTCGTCGACTGGGTGGCCGCCAACGTCACCTGCCCGGGGACCATGGTGGACCGGATCGTGCCGGCCAGCACCCCGGAGACGATCGAGGCGGCCCGCCGGGCGCTCGGGGTGACCGACCTGGCCGCGGTGGCCGCCGAACCGTACGCCCAGTGGGTGATCGAGGACGACTTCCCCGGCGGCCGGCCGGGCTGGGAACACGCCGGGGCGGTGCTCACCGACGACGCCGGCCCGTGGGAGCGGTTGAAGCTGCGCACCCTCAACGGGGTGCACTCGGCCATCGCGTACCTGGGGGCGTTGGCCGGCCGGGACACCATCGCCGACGCGCTGGAGATCCCGCACCTGGCGACCGTGCTGCGCCGCCTGATCGCCGAGGACGTGGCAGCCAGCTTCACCCCGCCGGACGGGGTGCGGGTGGTCGACTACGGCGAGCAGGCGCTCGCCCGGTTCGGCAACCCGGCGATGCGCCACCGTACCCTCCAGGTGGCGTTGGACGGTTCGCAGAAGTTGCCCCAGCGGGTGCTGCACACCATCACCGACCTGCGCGCGGGCGGCCGGTCCGCGCGCTGGGGCGCGCTGGTCGTGGCGTCCTGGTTGCGCTTCGCGCTGGGGTACGCCGACGACGGCCGGCCGTTGCCGTTGCAGGACCCCCTCGCCGGGCCGATCCGGGCCGCGCTGGAGCAGGGCGCGCAGACCCCGGCCGGCGCGGTCGACGCGGTGTTCGCGCTACGCGAGATCATCCCGGCGGAGGTGGCCGAGGACGAGGAGGTCCGGGCCGACGTCGTCGCCTGGTTGACGGCGCTGCAACGGCACGGCGTCGAGGCCACGTTGGCCGGTGCCCGGTGAGCGGGTCGACAGCGGCCGGCCTGCGGTGACCGGGGCGACCGCGCCGCCGCGGGTGGCGGTGATCGGCGCGAACGGGCACGGTCGCTGGCACCGGCGGGTGATCGCGCCGCTGCACGCCGCCGGCCGGGTGCGACTGGTCGCCCTGGTCGACGTACGCCCGGTGGAGGACGACCCGGCCGCGCCGGTGCCGCCCGGCGTCGAGGTGTTCACCGACCACCGGGCGATGCTCGCCGCCACCCGCCCGGACGTGGTGGTGATCTGCACGCCGCCGCACACCCACCTGACGATCGCCCGCGACGCCCTGGCCACCGGCGCCGACCTGCTGCTGGAGAAGCCGCCGGTGCTGTCGCTGGCCGAACACGAGGAGCTGACCTGGGCGCTGGCCGCCGCCGGCCGGGTGGCCCAGGTCGGCTTCCAGGCGCTCGGTTCGGCGGCGCTCACCGCGCTGACCGACGCGCTGGCCGCGGGCCGGCTCGGCACCGTCACCGCGATCACCACAGTGGCCGCCTGGCAGCGGCCGGACGCCTACTACGCCCGCTCCCCCTGGGCGGGGCGACGGAGTCTGCACGGCCGGCCGGTGCTGGACGGGGCACTGGCCAACCCGCTCGCGCACGCGGTGATGCAGTGCCTGGCCGTCGTCGAGGCGCTGGGCGGCGCGCCGCCCTGGCCGGTGTCGATCGACGTCGAGCGCTACCGGGTCCGGCCGATCGAGGTGGAGGACACGGCGGTGCTGCGGGTCCGCTTCCGGGCCGGCCCGCCAGTGCTGGTGGCGGTGACCCTCGCCGCCGAGGAGTTCGTCGCCGGTGAGGTCGTGGTGACCGGGACGACCGGGCAGGCGGTGCTGGAGTACCCGACCGACCGGCTGCGGCTGCCCGGGGACGTGGTGACCCGCCGGGTCCCGGGGCGGCAGGGACTGCTCGAGAACCTGCTCGCCCACCGGCAGGACCCGGGCGGCGTGCCGTTGCTCGCGCCGCTGGCCCGGACCGCGCCGTTCACCGCGCTACTGGACGCGCTGCGCTACGCGCCGGAGCCCCGGCTGATCGACGGCGACCTGGTGACCGCCGTGGGCACGGGCGGGGAACGGGTCCGTCACCTGCGGGGGGTCGTCGACGTGCTGCGTCGGGCGGCCGAGCGGGTCGCGCTGCCGAGCGAGCTGGCGGTGCCGTGGGCGGTCGCCGCCTACCGCGCCGAGGTGACCGAAACTCGCCGTCGGGTCGGCGACGCTAAGGCTCATCGATGCGGGGAAGATCGGCTATAAGTGACGCATGGACTTCCCACCGCACCTGGGCAGCATGCCGATGCACGCGATCACCGAGATCCACGGTGAGCCGGGGCTGCTGGAACGCTTCCGGCTGGAGGTCCAGCGGTTCGACGACGAGGCGCGGGCCCGGTTGACCGCCGCGCTCGATCTCGCCGCCGAGCTGCACCGCGACGATCGGCGGGTTCGCGAGCCGTACCTCAACCACCTGCTGCGGGTCGCGATCCGGCTGATGCACCACTATCAGGTGCGGGACGTGGACGTGGTCGTCGCCGGCCTGCTGCACGACGCGGTCGAGGACCACCCCGCCGAGTTGGCCGGCGACACCGACGGCGATCGCACCGACGCCGCGCTCGCCGTGCTGGCGGCGCGGTTCGGGCCGCGCGTCGCCAGGCTCGTCGCGGCCGTCACCAATCCGGTGTACGACCCGCGGCGCGACCGCAACGAGCAGTACCGGGAGCACCTGGCGGTCAGCCTGGAGCGGGAGCCCTGGGCGCGGGTGATCAAGGTGTCGGACTTCACCGACAACGGCGTGGGCGTGATCCACACGGTCGGTTCGAAGGTCGTCTCGTCGGCCCGCAAGTACCGACCGCTGGTGCCGCTGTTCCGGGAGTTGGTCGGCCGGCCGGACACTCCGCTGTCGGCGGAGGTGAAGCGGCACATCTTCGGCCAGCTCGACCTCGCCGAGGAGCGCTTCAGCGCCATCCTGGACGTGCCCGCCCCGAACTGACCCGTCCCCCGGATCACCCGACCGGGTTCCGTGACAGGTTCTCGGATTCGCGTCACATATCGGGCACTTACGGTGGGTTTGCGCCAAATGAGATCCGAGTCCCCTTCTTGGTTCATTTTCAGGGCGCCCCACCAATCGAGAGGACTCGGATGGCACGGCGGGCCTGTCCGGGGCGACCCTCGGCGGTGGCTTCGGCTTCTTCACCCGCTACCTCGGGATGGCCTGCGACAATCTGATCGGCGCGGGGATCGTCGTCGCGGCGGGCGCCGACGGCGCGAAGGTGCTCGAGGTGGACCAGTGGGACCACCCGGACCTGCTCTGTGCGCTTGGGGCGACGTCTACGCCGGTTTCCAGATCCCGAACGAGGACGAGCCCGCGAACTGGAAGTTCTTCTCCCAGTTCACCCGCGAGCCGTTCCTGGCGAAGGCGGTCAGCATCGTCCGCGGGTTCATGGAGAAGGCCCCCTCGCCCGACAGCAACTTCTTCACCCAGGCGTTCGGCAGGGGCGCGCAACAACAGGAGCCGTTCGGTGGCTCGGCCTTCCGCAACGTGCCGAACATCGGCACGGCCGAGTGGGAGACCGCCTACCGGGGACGCAGTGTCCCACGACTGCGCAGGATCAAGGCGAGGTACGACCCGCGCAACGTCTTCCAGTACGAGCAGAGCATCCCGCCCGCGACGGTCTGATCCGGCGAGGCCCGACAGAGGCACCCACCCCCCTTTGCTCTGCACCTGCGGAGGCACCGGCCACCGACGGTGACTGTCGCCTCCGTGGGTGCAGAGCAAAGGGGCCCAGGGAGGGGTTGGGGGTGGGGTGGTGGGCCGGTCCGCGCGGGGAGGGCGGGCCGGTCCACCGCCCAGGTCGGTGCGGAACAGCCCGAAGCGCCGTACCGCCTCGGCGAACGCCTTCAACGCCTCCAGCGCGTACAGCCTGGTCTGCCGCCTTCGGCGGGACGGGTTCAGGACGGCGGAGTGTCGCGCGAGACCACGCGCAACGGGTGCGGGGCGGTGGCGGCGAGATCGTCGAGCAGGGCGCGCAGCAGAGCCCGCTGGTCGGCCGGCTCGTCGGCGAGCAGCTGCCCGGCGTCGCTGACCAGCACTGTGAGCGGGCCGGCGTCCAGCCGGTCCCGGAGCACGTCGGCGAGGGCGTCCCAGGTGCCGCCCAGGTATTCCGGCAGCGCCAACGCCTCGGTCAACGCGGCGAACAGCGCGGCCCGGGTCCGGGTCGTCGCCCCGGCCAGCACCACCGCGCCGGTCCCACCCGCGTCATCGACCATCATGTGCCTCCCGGGCCGGCCGGCCACCCGTCGTTCAGAGCCGGTAGAAGTCGGTGTAGTGGTTGGGTGAGAACCAGGTGACCCCGGTGCTGCGGTTCACCACGATCCGGTACGCGTCGCGGGCCGCCCCCTGGGTGCGCGGGTAGACGTCGTACTCATAGTAGGTGGCGTTGGCGGGCAGTTGACCCTCGTAGTTGTAGAACCGGCCGCCGGCGAAGTTGGACAGGCCGCCGCTCCAGGAATACCACCCGCGGCTGGTCGGGAAGCCCTTGGCGGACCATCCCGAGCGGGCGGTACGCGCGTCGGCACAGCGGCTGATGGTGCACGAGCCGTAGACCGCCGCCGACGCCGGGTCGGTCAACCGGGGAGCCACCACGGACGGGCCGACCAGCGCGGCGGCGACCATGGCGACGAGCAGGGCGAGGGTGGTGGTACGCCGGCGGATCGCGCCGAGCGTGGCCAGCGGGGACACGAGGGTGGACACAGGCTGCCTCCAGACCATCCGATCCATCGATCCGAATCGTTGTCGGATCGGACCCAGTCTCACCGCTGCGGCCCGGCGGCGACACCCCTCGGCACCTCAACTGCTCCACAATGCTCGGTTAACCCCGGATGATCCGCTTCGGCGACGGCGTGGCTACGGGCATATCGGGCACTGGTTGTTAGCGTGGGACGCCGATCCGTGACCGTGGAGGGTGCCATGACGGACGCCCCCGACGGGAGGCCGACACCCGCGGACCAGTGGCGGCACCGGGGCATCCGCGGGCTGACCGTCGCCTGGGAGGTGAGTGTCCGCGGCTGGCGGTGGTGGGCGCGCAGCTGGGATCGGCTGGTCGCCGCGCTGCAGGACGAGGCGCCGGTCGGCGCCGGTGCCGCGCCGTCGCCGTCCGGTCCGCTCGTCGAACAACGCGACGCGCCCCGACTGATCGCCGTCCCCGCCCGGGGTTACGTGTACTCGTTCTACATCCGCGCCACCTTCGCCTGGTCGTCGCCGGCGAGCCTCCGATCCGAGGTGCTGAGCTGGTACGTGCAGTACTTCCAGGCCAACGCCGTCCAACGACTGACCCGCCTCGCGGCCGACGCCGCCCGCAACCTGCCGCCGCACCGGGCCGGGGACCTGGAGGTGGCGTTGCAGCAGGCGCTGGCCGAGGACCCAATGTGGCACTACCAGCGGGGCGAGGTCACCCTCACCTGCCGCCCCGACGCCGCCGTACGCCTCGACGAGCGGATCATGCCGGCCCTGCAACCGCACGTCGACCGGCTGGTGCAGCTCGAATACCAGTTCGAGGAGCAGATCCGCAGAGCCCGGTACGCCGAGGAGCTGTGCCGACGCTGGGTGGCCCTGCTCGGCGACGACGCCGACGACCAGGAGATAGCCGACGCCCGCGACCAACTCCTGACGGCGCAGAAGGAAGCCACCCGCTGGATCACCGACCTCCTCCACCGCCACGGCAACTCCGCCGCCAACCCCCCACCCACTCCCCCGCCCGCGCCGTCCCCCCGCCCCGCACCCCGCCCCTCGAGATCACTTGATGGTGAGTAGCGATCAACGCCCACAGACAGCTACAGAGCATCAAGTGATCATGGGCGTTGGCGGCGACTGGCGAGGATGGTCAGGGTCTCCTGGCGGACCTGGGCCGGATCGGCGATGAGACGGCGATGGCTGAAGCGCACGACGACGATGCCGGCGGTGGCGAGCAGCGCGTCGCGGCGGAGATCGATCTCGCGTTCGGCCGGGTCACCGTGGCTGGTCGCGCCGTCCAACTCGATGTTGACGCGTTCCGCCTCGGCGAACATGTCGAGGTAGATGGTCCGGGTGCCGACGCGTACCCGCGCCTGCCGGGCGAAGATCGGCATGCCCGGACCGGTGAAGACGTGATCGTGGCCCCAGATCTCCAGAGGGCTGCGGCAGCCAGCCGCAAGTCGAGCCACCAGCCGGCGTAGCGCCCAGCGGTCGGGCAACCTGGGCACCTCGTGGAGAGCGGCGACCAACCGCTGCGGGGTGGTACGCCGATCGTTGACCGCGCGGATGAGCACGCTCGGCCGGTCGCCCATCGGCAGCAGCGGCCAACAGTCCACCAGAGTCCGATCGAGTCGAGTGACACGTGACCCGCCTCGGATCACGACGTGTGGAGCCTCGGCCACGAAGCCGGCTCGGTGCCGCACGACGAGATGCGGCCAGGCACGCCGGCCCGAGTTGGCGGGCAGGTCGAGATGGACCGGCTCACCGGGTGGTTGACGCCGCAGGCCCCACACGTCGAGCGCGGTCAGGCGGCTGAGCGCGGCACGGTCACCTCCGTACGCCAGCGCGGCTCGGCGAGCCAGTTCCGGCTCCATCCGCGCGAGAACCGGCAGTTCGGGTGGGGTGCCCCGAAGGAGCGCGGTGTCGACGTACACCTCCGGCAGGACCCGGGCCAGCCGACCGGTTCGGCAGGCACCCTGGAGCGTCCAGGGCGGCGCCACGCTGAGCACCTCGTGCCGGGTGGCCAGGCCACCACGTCGATCGAGCAGGGCTCGCAGGCGCGCGTCCACCAGCCCACAGTGCCCCCGATCGCCGCTGGGGCGCGGGGCGCTGTGGACAGTGAACGCACCTGTGGACACCCACCCAGGCCGGCGTCGGTTGTGGTAAGGGGCCCGCGCCGGCTACGGCTCCCGCATCCAGGTCTTCGGGTCGGTCACGAAGACACCCTTGCCCTGCTGCCGCCGAATCACCCGCAGCGCTTCGAGTCGGACATAGGCCAGTTGGACAGTGCCGATGTTGAACCGGAGCTGCTGCTCGCGTGGCAACGAGTTCGGCTCATCCCCTGGTCGGGGCGGGCGCGTGTGCCCGTCCCGACCCACTCGCACTCCTCTGACCCAGCCCGGGAGGGATCGTCGTGGCTCAGGTGTATCGAGGTGGTCAGCCCCGTCCCGCCGGCTATCCGGCGCGGTTGACGCCGCACGAGGTGCGGACCCGCGAGTTCGCCGCGCGACGGCGCGGCGTCGACCTCGATGAGGTACGCGACTTCCAGGCCCGGGTGGCCGACGAGCTGGCCATGCTCAACGAGACGGTACGGCTGCTCAGCCAGGAGAACGATCGGATTCGACGGGCGCTGCGCGACTGGCAGACCATGCACGCGCGCCGGTGCTCGTCGGCGCAGGAGCAGGACCGAAATGCCGGCCACTGGTGACCGCGCGTGCTCACCGGGACGCGCCGCCCGGGGTGCCGTTCCCCGTTCACCGGCTGCCCGGCGCGGAGGCGGGACGGTCGAGCAGCGCCTGCCGCAACACCGCTGACTGCTCCACCGACCCGCCCCGCACGCCGAGACTCTGCCGGGCCGCCCGGTAGTAGCCGTCGCGGGCCTCGTTGACCCGCATCAACACCTCGGCGATGTCCGGCGGCGCGGGCACCACCCGTCGGGCGAGCCGTTCCACCTGCCAGACCCCGTCGCGCCAGGCTGCGGCGGCGGCGACCGTCGCCTCGTCGCCGAGCAGCAGCAGGTTCTCCCAGGCGATGGTGCGGCGGGCGTCCGCCTCGGCCAGCCGGGTCAGCCCCTCGTCGTGGTCGATGGGGTGGCTGTGCGATCCCGGTCGCAGGTCGGCCGTCATCCGTAACGCCACCGCGTGGCTCTCCTTCAGGGCGTGCGCGTAGTCGACGTACGCGTCGAGCCGCCGCTCGTCCCAGCGGACGTTCTGGCCGCGCCGCCACCGGGCGCGGTCGGCGAGGGATGTGGCGAGGATGGTGCCCAGGGTGCCGAGCAACACGCCGAGGAGTGCCGGAAGCTGCGTCAGAAGGGTCCCCACGCCGCCGAGATTGCCAGCACCGGGCAAGCGACGCCAAGGACGACTCAGCGCGTGACGCCGCTTCTGACGCCCAGCGCCGGCGGCTGCCCCGTCGACGCCCACATCTCCAACGCCTCCCGGTCCACGAGCGTGATGCCGAGTTGCCGCGCCAACCGCACGCCGTCGCCAGCGGTGAAGGAGCTGTTCGTCACGAGCAGGCAGATCTCGCCACGATGGATGTCCCGGCAGGTGCCGGCGAACCGCTGGATCGCGGCGCTGCCCACCCGGTTGCCGATGCTCTGCCGCTTGCACTGCACCACGACGCGTCGACCGTCGGGAGCCACTGCCAGAACGTCCGCTCCCCGGTCCCGGGCGCCCCCGCACACAGTGACGTCGCGGAAGCCGGACCCGATGAGGATGCGTGCGAACCACTGCTCGAACTCGGCCCCGCTCATCGTGTCGGTGACCGCGATCAACCTGTCCCGTTGGACCTGGTCGAACCGCTCGCGGGCGCGCTGCCGCGACACGAGGATCGCCACCGTGACCGCCCCGCCGACGACGAGGAGCACCACGAAACTGGACCAGTAGGGATGCCGCCGCACGACGTCGACGACCGTGCGCAGGAGCACGAAGCCGATGACCGCGCCCAGCGCCAGCAACCAGCCGTTGGCCGAGCTGCCGCCTGCGGACACCCGGCGGACCGTCGACCTACGGCGCACGCGTCCGGAGCGCCGCCTGCGGTAGTGCGCCCGCACCCGCGCGCCGTTCCTCCTGGTGTGCGCTCTGACGAACGGCACGAGTCGCCTCCCCGGTCGCGAAAGCCCAGTGTCGCGCCCCCGGTCAACACATCGGCCGATCGCGGTGGCCCAGCTCGCAGCGGCGTGCGCCGGCACCGCGTCAGGTCCGGCGGGCGGCGAGAATGGCCAGGGTTTCGCGGCGTACCTCGTCAGCCTCGTGCGTCAGGCGCCGGTGGGCGAAGCGAACTACAACGATTCCCATGGTCGCGAGCAGGGCGTCCCGCCGCAGGTCGATCTCGCGCCGACGTGGGTCGCCGTGGGTGGTGGCGCCGTCGAGTTCGATGTTGACCCGCTCGCGCTCGGCGAACATGTCGAGGTAAACCGTTCGACGCCCGACGGAGATCGGCACCTGCCGACGAAACCTCGGCATTCCGGCACCGACGAAGACGTGCTCGTGCCCCCAAATTTCCAGAGGGCTGCGGCAGCCGTCGGCGAGCCGGCTCAGCAGCGTTCGCAGAGCGGCGCGGTCCGTCAGCTTGGGCACCTTCTCCACGGCCTCGGTCAGTCACTCGACGGTTGTCAGCCGCTCGTTGACGGCCCGGATCACGGGAACGCGTCGCTCGGCGGGTGGCAACGCCGGCCATGAATCGACAAGTGCTTGCTCCAGGCGGCTGATCCTGAGCCCTCGCCGGACGACGACGTGCGGTGGTTCGATGAGCAGGTTGCGGCGGCGATGCACGACCAGCCCAGGTCGCGAACGCAGACCCGTGCTCGCCGGTGTGCTCAGGTGCAGCAGGTCACCGCTACTCTGCGCGCGCAGTCCCCACGCGTGCAGCGCACTGAGGTGGCTGAGCGCGCCGCCGCCGTCCGCCCAGGTGAGCGCGGCTCGGTGGCCCAGCGCCGGGTCCAGTCGACTGATCACCGGAGCACCCGGCCGCTCACCGACCAGGTGCGCCGCCACGAACACCTCGGGCAGAACCCGTAGCAGCTCACCCGTACGGCAGGCCTGCTGAAGCGTCCACGACGGCACGACCTGCGTGGCCGTCGGGAGGGTCACCAGCCCTCCGCCGAGCGCCACCAGTTTCCCGAGCACCGCGTTCACACCGGGAACCATGGCGTCCCACCCGAGCCCTCGCAAGCAGCTGCGCGAGCTCCTGTGGACAACAGCCGCGCTGTGGATGACGCCCGCCGCGCTGTGCTTCCTGGTATGCGCTCCGATCGGTGGCAACTGAGCAGTTCGACACGCCGACGTCTGCGCTGCTCAGCTGCCACCGATCGGCGAGTCGGCTGCGGGAGCCTCAGCTCGGCACGTCGCGGCGGCGGAACGCCACCGCGCCGGCGGCCAGCAGCAGCGCGGCCACAGTGGTCAGCACGACCACCGGCAGCGCCGCCGGGTCCGTCGCGGGCACCGCGGGCACATGGGTGTACGGCGACAGGTCCAGCGCGGCCTGCGGCAGCTCCAGCACAGCGCCGAGTTGCCCGAGCAGGAGGAAGACCAGCAGAGCCGTCCAGGACAGCACCACCGAGAGGCGGGGCAGCAGTCCGAACAGGGCGGTGACCACCCCGGCCACCACCAGCAGGGCGGGCAGGCGCAGCAGCGCGGCGCCGCCCAGCGCGACGGTCTGGCCGAGCGGGTCGCCGGTGACCAGGCCGTACCCGAGCCCGGTGGTCAGGCCGGCGAGCAGCAGCAGGGCGGCAGCGCCGAGGATCGCGGCGAGCACCTGGGTGCCGAGCCAACGGGTACGACTCACGGCGGTGGCCAGGGCGGCCTCCAGCACCCCGTCGGCCTCGTCGGCGCGGACGCGCAGCAGGGCCTGCACCACGTACGCGCCGAGGGTCAGCGCGAAGAGGCCGAGCATCGCGGAGAGGTAGGCGTCGATCAGCTCGCCACCGCCACCCATCGCGTTGATCGCCTCGGCGGCGGCCGGGTTCTGGTCGATCATCGCGTTGAACTCGTCACCGGCGACGCCCATGCAGAGGCCGAACACCGCCACCCCGACGGCCCAGCCGAGCAGCGTGCCGCGTTGCGTACGCCAGGCCAGCCCGGCGGGGCTGAGCAGCCGTGGCGTCCCGGTCGCCGGCCCGCGCCGGGGGGCGATCAGCCCGGCGCCGAGGTCGCGTCGCTCGGCGAGGGCGTACGCCACGGCCACCCCGACGAGCAGCAGCGCGACGGGGAGGGCGAGCACCCACCAGCGGTCGCCGGCGTAGGCGTGCACCTGGTTGCCCCAGCCGAGCGGGGAGAGCCAGGACGGCCAGGCGCTGCGGACCCGGGTCCCGTCGGCGCTCTGCTCACCGAGCACGTCCCCGGCGGCGCGCAGGGCGAAGAAGAGCCCGACGGCGGCGGCGGCGAGCGCGTTGGCGCCACGCGCGGTGACGGAGAGCTGGGCGGTGACCGCGGCGACCGCCGTGCAGGAGATGCCGACGCCACCGATCGCGGCGGCTGCCGCCACCGACCCGGCGACCGGCAGGTCGGCGCCGATCAGGGCGAGCGCGAGCAGCGCGGCGGCCAACACGTTCGCCGCGACGATGACGGTCAGCGCGGCGGTCAGCGGCGCGTACCGGCCGACGACGGAGGCACCGAGCAGTTCGGCCCGGCCGGTCTCCTCGTTCTGCCGGGTGTGCCGGACCACAGCGAAGGTGCTCAGCAGCGCGACGATCAGCGCCAGCGTCACGTACGTCTCGGCGACCACCACCGCGCCGAGGTCGGTGCCGGCGATCGGGCCGTTGAACGCCCGGGCGACCAGGCTGGACGCCGACGTGGTGGCGTACACCTGGCGGGCCGCCTGGTCGGGGTAGACGCCGGTGACGCTGCCGGCGAGGGCGTAGCCGAGCAGTGGCGTGCCGAGAATCCAGATCGCGAGGCGGACCCGGTCGCGGCGCAGCACCAGCCGGGCGAGCCGGGGCGCGCCGGTGAGGGCGCTCATCGGACGCCCGCCCGCGGGCTCCGCGCGCTCGGGGCGGCGGGGTCGTCGCCGTAGTGACGCAGGAAGAGCTGCTCCAGGGTGGGTGGCGTGCTGGTCAGCGCGCGCACGCCGAAGCGGACGAGCTGCCCGAGCAGCTCGTCGAGGTGGGCGGGCTCGACCTCCAGGTGGGTGCGCCCGTCGGCCGCGTGCACGTCGTGCACCCCGGGCAGCGTTTCCAGCCCGGCGACCGGCCGGACGGTTTCGACGGTCACCGCCGTGCGGGTGAGGTGGCGCAGCTCGGCGAGGGTGCCGGTCTCGACGGTGCGGCCCTCGCGGATGATGCTGACCCGGTCGCAGAGCGCCTCGACCTCGGCGAGCACGTGGCTGGAGAGCAGCACCGTGGCGCCGGCCTGCTTGATCCGCCGGACCTCGTCCTGGAACACCGCCTCCATCAGCGGGTCGAGGCCGGAGGTCGGCTCGTCGAGCACGTACAGCTCGACCGGGGAGGCGAACGCGGCGACGATGGCGACCTTCTGCCGGTTGCCCTTGGAGTAGGTGCGGCAGCGGCGGGTCGGGTCCAGGTCGAAGCGGCGCAGCAGCTCGTCGCGACGCTTCGGGTCGAGGCCGCCGCGCAGCTGGCCGAGCAGGTCGATGGCCTCTCCGCCGGTGAGGTTGGGCCAGAGGTTGACGTCACCCGGCACGTACGCCAGGCGGCGGTGCAGGCGGACGGCGTCACGCCACGGGTCGGCGCCGAGCAGGTCGACGTCGCCCGAGTCGCGGCGGAGCAGGCCGAGCAGGACCCGGATGGTGGTGGACTTGCCGGAGCCGTTGGGACCGAGGAAGCCGTGCACCTCCCCCTGGTCCACGCGCAGATCGAGCCCGTCGAGGGCGCGGATCGTCCCGAACGTCTTGACCAGGTTGTCGATGGAGATGACGGGCATGGCCCCTCCTGCGTTGACGGTGTCGACCGACCTCACTGTACTGACCGCTGGTCAGCACAATCAACGGTGATTGTGCCCACTGGTCAGGACGTGGCTAGGCTGGCCGGCATGACCGCCGATCCCGCGGACGACACCCGCACCCGGATCCTGCGCGCCGCCCTCGACCTCTTCGCCGAACACGGCTACCAGCGCACCTCGCTGCGGCAGATCGGTGAACGTCTGCGGCTGACCAAGACCGCGGTCCTCTATCACTTCCCAGCCAAGGAACACCTGCTCGCCGCCCTGGTCGAGCCGTTCGTCGCCGACCTCGAGGCGCTGCTCGACTCGGCCCGGACGCAGCCCACCGAGGTGGCCCGGTGGACCGTGCTGGAGGGCTGGGTCGACGTCATGCTCGCCCACCGTCGACCGCTCGGCATGCTGTTCCACGACATCGCGTTGATCGGGCGGGGCGACACGTACCACCGCCTGATGCAGATCGCGATGCGGGCCAACGATCTGATCGCCGGGCCGGACGCCGGTCGTCGGGAACGGGTACGCGCGCTGCAGGCGGTCGCCGCGTGCAGCGACGCGGTGGTCTTCTTCACCGACGTGCCCGACGAGGTGCTGCGCGAGGACATGCTCGACGGCGTACGTCGGCTGCTGGCCCCGGCCGGGGCGTCCTCAGGCACGGGCGCACCCGCCGGGTCGCCGCCGGGCACCGGCGCGGCGGCGGCGCCGGGCGCGGCCACGGCGGGCCCGGCGCTGCGCGGGACCCCGACGGAGTCGGCCCTGAGCGGCGCGGGCCGGCGGCGGCCGGGACGACCCCGGGCGTTGGGCAGCGATCAAATCGAGGCGGCCCGGCGGATGCACGCGGCGGGCACCCATTCGGTGGACGCCATCGCCGCCGCCCTGGGCGTCTCCCGGGCGACCGTCTACCGCCACCTGGGCACGCCGTAACGAGATAGTTCTGCGACAGTTCCGCGACGGTTTTGATCCGCAGTCAGGCGGCGAGCGTGGCGTAGCGGCCGTTGCGGTCCAGCAGGCTGTGGTGGGTGCCGGCCTCGACGATCCGGCCGTGGTCGAGCACCGCGATCTGGTCGGCGTCGCGGACGGTGGAGAGCCGGTGCGCGATGGTGATCGTCGTGCGGCCCCGGGCGAGCACGTCGAACGCCCGCTGCACGGCCCGTTCGGTCTCGGTGTCCAGCGCGCTGGTGGCCTCGTCGAGGACCAGGATGCGCGGGTCGCGCAGCAGCGTACGGGCGATGGCGAGGCGCTGCTTCTCGCCGCCGGAGAACCGGTGGCCACGGGAGCCGACGACGGTGTCGTACCCGTCGGGCAGCCCGGCGATCAGGTCGTGGATCTGCGCGGCGCGGGCGGCGGCCTCGATCTCGGCGTCGGTGGCCCCCGGCCGGGCGTAGCGCAGGTTCTCCCGGACGGTGGTGTGCAGCAGGTAGGTTTCCTGGCTGACCACGCCGACGATCGCCGCCAGGTCGGCCAGGCGCAGGTCGCGCAGGTCGACGCCGTCGATGGTGACCCGGCCGGCGGTCGGGTCGTGCAGTCGGCTGACCAGCCCGGCGAGGGTGCTCTTGCCCGAGCCGGTCTCGCCGACCAGGGCGAGGCTGGTGCCGGCGGGCACGTCCAGCGTGATCCCGGCGAGGGCCGCGGTGTCGCTGCCCGGGTAGCCGAAGGTGACGTCCTCCAGGCGCAGGTGGCCCCGGACCCGGGCCGGGTCGAGGTGGACCGGTTCGGCGGGGTCCGCCACGTCGACGGGCAGGTCGAGGTACTCGAAGATCCGGGCGAACAGCGCCAGCGACGAGGTGAGCGAGACGCCCACGTTGAGCAGCCCCATCAGCGGCCGGAACAGGCCGCCCTGCAGGGCGGTGAAGGCGACCAGGGTGCCGATGCTCAGCGTGCCGGCCGTTCCGGGCAGCCCGGCGGCGAGGTAGATGACCGCCGGTACGGCGGCGAAGATGATGCTCATCGAGGCCATCCGCCAGCGGCCGGCCAGCTCGCTGCGCAGCTCCAGGTCGACCAGGCGCTCGGAGGAGGCGGTGAACCTGTCGATCAGCGCGGGGCCGGTGCCGAGGGTCTTGGCCAGTTGCACGCCGCTGACCGACAGGCCCTCCTCGACGGTGACGTTGAGGTCGGCGAGTTCGCGTTGCCGCTGGGCGGTGATCTCGCGGCGCATCCGGGCCACCCGGCGGGTCAGCCAGATCGCCGGCGGCAGCACCACGAGCGAGACCAGGGAGAGTTGCCAGGAGAGCGCGACCATCGCGACCGCCGTGGCGACGACTGTGGTGAGGTTGGCCGCGACGGCGGTGGCGGTGGAGGTGACCACCGACTGCATGCCGCCGATGTCGTTGGTGATCCGGGACTGCACCTCGCCGGTGCGGGTGCGGGTGAAGAAGCCGAGCGACTGGCGCTGGAGATGGCGGAACACGTCGGTGCGCAGCTGGTGCATGACCCGCTGGCCGACCTGGGTGGAGAGCCAGGTCTGCACGACGCCGAGCGCGGAGGTCACCGCCGCGACGGCGACCATGCCGAGGACCAGCCAGACCAACAGGGTCACGTCACCCTGCGGCAGGGCCGTGTCGATCACCGCGCGGAGCAGGAACGGTGAGGCCATCGCGATGATCGAGGAGAGCACGATGATCGCGGTGACGGTGGCCAGCGCGGGCCGGTGCGGGGTGAACAGGCGGCCGATGCGGCGCAGCGACACCTGCCGGGCCTGGGCCTTCTCTTCGGCGCTGACGGTGCGGTGGCCGCGGTCGCGGCCCGTCGGGGTGGATTCCAAGGGTTGCTGCCTCTCGTCGGAAACAATGCTGAGGTTACCTCATCATGAGGGAGCAACCACGTTTGCTGCTACGGTATTCCGGTGATCGCGCACACCGCCGAGGGCGCCGACGACGAGAGCCTGGCCGAGACGTTCTGGGCCGTCGCGTCCCGGTTGCGCCGGCAGACCCGCGACGCCCTGGCCCCGTGGGAGATCACCCCGAGCCAGTCCCGGGCCCTCGGCGTGCTGGCCCGGCACGGCGAGGTACGCCCCGGCACCCTGGCCGAGCACCTACGCATCGCGCCCCGCTCGGCGACCGAGGTGATCGACGACCTACAGACCCGCGGGCTGGTCGAGCGCCGGGCAGACCCGACCGACCGCCGCGCGACACTGGTCGCGCTGACCGCCGAGGGCGAACGGCTCGCCGCCGCCATCCGGACCGCCCGGCGGGCCGAGGCCGACCGCTTCTTCGGTCACCTCGGCGACGGCGACCGCGCCGAGCTGGCCCGGATATTGCGTACCCTGCGCGGCTGACCGGCGGGGTTTGCCCGCGCCGCCCCCGGGTAGCCAGCGGCCCCGTCCCGGGGTGAGGCGACAGGAGACGCTCGTGCCGCTGGTGTCACACCGCAACCACCGCCCCCGCTGATGTGTGGCATCAGCGGGGAGGCGCGCTTCGACGGCCGGCCGCCCGACGCCGCGGCGGTCACCCGGATGACCGAGGCGATGCGCTCACGCGGCCCGGACGGCGAGGGCCTGTGCACCGACGGCTGGGTGACCCTCGGGCACCGCCGGCTGACCATCATCGACCTGTCCGACGCCGGCGGGCAGCCGATGGTCCGCGACGACCTGGGGCTGGCGCTGGTCTTCAACGGCTGCGTCTACAACTATCCGGAGCTGCGCGAGGAGCTGCGCAACGCCGGGTACGCGTTCGCCTCCACCAGCGACACCGAGGTGATCCTGGTGGCGTACGCGCACTGGGGTGAGCGTTTCGTCGACCATTTGGTCGGCATGTTCGCGATCGGGCTGGTCGACCGGGTCCGGCGGCGGCTGGTGCTGGCCCGCGACCGGCTCGGCATCAAACCGCTCTACCTCGCCGAGACACCCGGGCGGCTCCGGTTCGCCTCCACCCTGCCCGCGCTGCTGGCCGCCGGCGACGTCGACACCGCCATCGACCCGGTGGCGCTGCACCACTACCTGTCCTGGCACTCCATCGTGCCCGCGCCGCGCACCGTGCTGCGCGGCGTGCGCAAGCTGCCACCGGCGACGCTGCGGGTGATCGAGGCGGACGGGCGCAGCCGCGAGGAGGTCTACTGGCGGCCCGACTACGTACGGGAGCCTGCCGACGCGGGGATGGACGCCGCCGACTGGCGGGCCGCCGTCGGTGACGCGCTGCGCACGGCGGTACGCCGACGGCTGGTCGCCGACGTGCCGGTCGGGGTGCTGCTCTCCGGTGGACTGGACTCCAGCCTCATCGTGGCGCTGCTCGCCGAGGCGGGCCAGCAGCACCTGCGTACGTTCAGCATCGGTTTCGACAGCCGGGGCGGCGAGACCGGCGACGAGTTCCACTACTCCGACCTGGTGGCCCGCGCGTACGACACCGACCACCAGCGGATCCGGCTGGCCGACGACGACCTGGTGCCGGCGGTGCGCGACGCCGTAGGGGCGATGACCGAGCCGATGGGCAGTCACGACGTGGTCGCCTTCCACCTGCTCTCGCAACAGGTGGCCCGGCACGTGAAGGTGGCCCAGTCCGGGCAGGGCGCCGACGAGGTGTTCGCCGGCTACGGCTACCACCAGCCGCTCATCGAGGCGCCCCGACACGGCGCCACCGAGACGTTCGCCGCCGCGTTCTTCGACCGCGACCACGACGAGCTGCGCGACCTGGTCGGCCCGGCGTACGCGCTGGGGCACGACGCCAGCCGGGACCTGCTCACCGACCATCTCGCCGCCCCCGGGGCGCAGACCGCGCTGGACGCCGTGCTGCGCCTGGACACCCACCTGATGCTGCCCGACGATCCGGTCAAGCGGGTGGACAGCATGAGCATGGCGTGGGGCCTGGAGGTGCGCACCCCCTTCCTCGACCAGGACCTGGTCACCCTCGCCGCGCACTGCCCGCCCGAGCACAAGGTCGCCCAGGGCGGCAAGGGCGTGCTCAAGGAGGTGGCCCGGGAGGTGCTGCCTGCCGAGGTGATCGACCGACCCAAGGGCTACTTCCCGGTGCCGGCGCTGCGCAACGTCGACGGCCCGGTGCGGGAGCTGGTCGCCGAGGCGTTGCAGGCGCCGCCCGCCCGCGAGCGCGAGCTGTTCCGCCCGGAGTACGTGGCCCGCCTGCTCGCCGAGCCGGACCGGGCCGAGGCGGCGGCCGGCAGCAACAAACTGTGGCAGCTCGGCCTGCTGGAGCTGTGGCTCCAGACGCACGACATCCGGTGAGCGCCCCGACGGTCAGGCCGCGCTGGTGCGGGCGACCAGGTCGTCGATGACGGCGCGCAGGTCACCCGTGCGCTGCAGGACCCGCCGCTGCCGGGTCGCGCCGGTGCCGTCGCGCCGCAGCCGGGCCAGTTGCGCCACCACGTACCCCAGGTCGCCGTGGCGCAGCAGGGCCGGGGCGATCAGCGCCACCAGCTCGTCGACGAGCGACCAGGCGTCCCGGGTGCCGCCGGCGCGCAGGTCGATCAACTCACCGTCGAGACCGTCGTGGGCGGCCCGCCAGTGCGCGGCGGCGACCAGACAGTCCCGCAGGGGCGGGGCGGTCACCCCGGCCCGCACGTCCTCGGCGAGGGTGGCCACGAGCGAGCGGGCCAGCGCGGCGACGAGCACCGCGTCGTCCACCTCCGGGCAGACGTCACCCACCCGGATCTCCACCGTCGGGTACGCCGACGACGGCCGGGCGTACCAGTAGACCATCGCCGCGTCGAGCATGATGCCGGCGGCGATCAGCTCGTCCACGGTCCGGTCGTAGTCGGCCACCGAGTCGAAGTACGGGGTCGGACCGATGCTCGGCCAGCGTTCCAGCTGCATCGACCGCCAACTGGCGTGCCCGGTGTCCCGCCCGTCGTGCAACGGTGAGTTGGTGGTGACCGCCTGCACCACCGGCAGCCACGCCCGCAGGTGGTTGCAGACCTGCACGGCCAGCTCCCGGTCGGGCAGTCCGACGTGCACGTGGCAACCGCACACCGCCGGGTCGTGCGCCACCGGCCCGTACCGGCGCGACATGGCGTGGTAGCGCGGCTCGTCGGGCACCGTCCGGTGCGGTTCGGCCAGCGGCGTGGCGCCGACCGCCACCAGTCGGGCCCCGGCCGCCGTCGCGGCCCCGGCGGCGGAGCGGCGCAGCGCCACCAGGTGGGCGCGCAGCTCGGCGAGGTCGGCGCAGACCGGCGTGACCATCTCCACCATGCTGTGCCGGAACTCCTGGCGGCTCTGGTTCCGCGCGGCGCCGCGGAGCGCGGCCAGCACCTCGTCGGCGACCGGCAGGTTCCGCCCGGTGTCCGGGTCGAGCAGCAGGAACTCCTCCTCCACGCCGAGCGTGAGGAGGGACAGGTCGGGCGCGGTGGCCGTGGCCACCGCCGGACGGTACGCCATGGCCACCTCCGTCCACCGCCGCGACCACGGATGGACCCGTGCCGCGGCGGTTCGGGTTCCCGGCTCGTCCCGGGGCAAACGCCCCGCCCGGAACGGGACGCGGTGTCCGATGACGGACGATCGACGCCGCACGGCCGACGTGTCGCGGGGCTGCGCGGCTCCCCAGTGGAGGTTGTCTGGGACCATGCAGGAATGCTGATGCGTTGGCGCGGTTCGCGGTGGCTCCACATCACCCTGGGTCTGGTGGCCGGCGCCGCCGCGGGGCTGGCGGTCTACCTGGCGAGCCGGCTGACCGGGCCGGCCCTCTTCGCGCTCTGCGGCACGACGGCGGGCGGCGTGGCGGCGCTGGTGGTGTCGGCGTACTCGCGGTTCTTCCAGTTGGCGGAGGTGACCGTCGCGGTTCCGCAGTTCAGCGAGCTGCGGTTCGTCGTCACCCGGGACAACAAGCAGACCGCGTGGCGGCTGTTCGTGGAGGCGGTCACCCGGGTGTCCGGGCAGCCGCTGGGGACCGGCACCGGCCTGGTCCGGGAGGCCCTGACCTCGCTGTACCAGCTCTTCGGGATCACCCGTGAGGTGCTGAGCCAGGCCGCGCCGACGATCCGGACCACCGGACGTCCCACGGTGGAGCACCTCGGCATCGCCATGCTCAACAACGAGCTTCGACCGTTCCTCTCCCGCTGGCACCCGCGTCTGCGGGCGTGGGAGCAGGCGCACCCGGACGAGCCCGAGTCGTCCTGGCCGGACGACGCGCAGTGCCGTGCCGAGCTGGAGGCCATGCAGCTACGGCTGTTGCGCTACGTCGAGGGTCTGGGCGAGCTGGCCCAGGTGCCCAACGTGGAGGACGTGATGCGGGGCATCCTCGCCGACGCACCGGCCGTCCCCGGCCAGCCGATTCGGCGGTCCGCCGTCACCGACCTGTAACCGCCCCGGCGGGTCAACCCGCCGCGACCTCCGCCGCGCGGGCGCTGAGGAAGGCCCGTTCGGCAGCGTTGTCCGTCAGGGCGACGGCGCTGCGGTACGCGTCGACGGCCTCAGGGGTGCGTCCGAGTCGTGCCAGCAGGTCGGCGCGGACCACGTGGTGCGGGTGGTAGCCGTCCAGGTCGAGCCGGTCCACCTCGGCGAGCGCGACCGCCGGTCCGGCCACCTCGGCGAGCGCGACAGCCCGGTTCACCGCGACCACCGGGCTGGGAGCGAGCGCCGTCAGGTGGTCGTACAGCTGGAGGATCTGCGCCCAGTCGGTGTCGGCGGGGCGCCGGGCGGCGCTGTGCACGGCGGCGATCGCGGCCTGGATCTGGTACGGACCGGGCCGGTCGCGGCGCAGGCAGCGGCGGACCAGCGCCTGTCCCTCGACGATCAGCGCGGCGTCCCAGCGGCTCCGGTCCTGCCGGGGCAGCGGAACGAGGTCACCGTCGCCGGTGGTTCGCGCGGCGCGCCGGGAGTCGGTCAGCAGCATCAGCGCGAGCAGACCGAGCGCCTCGGCCTCGTCCGGCATCAGGTCGACCAGGAGCCGGGTCAGCCGAATCGACTCGGCGCACAGGTCGGCGCGGGCCAGGCGGGTGCCGCTGCTGGCCGTGTACCCCTCGTTGAAGATCAGGTAGAGCACCGCGAGCACGGCGTGCAGCCGGTCGGGCAGGTCGGCGTCGCGCGGAATCCGGTACGGGATGCGGGCGTGCCGGATCTTCGACTTGGCCCGGACCAGCCGTTGCGCCATCGTCGGCTCGGACACCAGAAAGGCGCGGGCGATCTCGGCGGTGGTCAGTCCGCCGAGCAGGCGCAGGGTGAGAGCGACCCGCGCGGTCGGGGCGAGCGCCGGGTGACAGCAGGTGAAGATGAGCCGAAGTCGGTCGTCGCGCACCGGTCCCTCCTCGACGGGTCCGTCGGTGGCGTACAGGAGCGCCGCCTGGGCGTGCCGGTCGGCCCGGGAAGCGTCGCGGCGCGCATTGTCGATCGCCCGGTTCCGGGCCGTGGTGATGATCCAGCCGGCCGGGCTGGGCGGTGGGCCCGTCCTCGGCCACCGTTGCACCGCGACGGCGAAGGCATCCTGGACGGCCTCCTCGGCGAGGTCGATGTCGCCGAGGAGGCGGACCAGGACGGCGACCGCGCGCCCGTACTCCGCGCGGAACACCGCCTCCACGTCCGGCACTATCAGTCCCCGGACCCGTCGTGGAAGGGGCGGACCTCGATCGGCAACGTGGTGGCCAGCGCGTAGCGGCGGCCCCAGTCCAGGGCGGCGTCCAGGTCCGGCACGTCGATGATGGTGATGCCGCCCAGGTACTCCTTGCCCTCGGCGAACGGGCCGTCGGTGACCAGCACCTCGCCGTCGCGGACGCGCAGCACGGTCGCGGTCTCCGGGCCGTGCAGCCCCTGACCGAAGACCCACGAGCCGGTGGACGCCAGCTCGTCGCGCAGCTCGCCGAGTTGGCGCATCACGTCGGCGAGGAAGTCCGGCGCCGGCGGCGGCCCGCCCTGCGGCGGATGCTGGATGCTGAGCAGGTACTGCGTCATCGTTCCTCCTCGCGGCGGTGGCCGGCGCGTTACCGGCCTCTCCCCCTCCACACGATCGGCGACCATCCGGATCGACGGTCCGGAGGGAAATTCTCGCCGCGCTGTTCCACTGCCGCCTCGTCCAGGCGGACCCAACGCTGTCGTGTCCCTTTGCTCTGCACCCACGGATGCGACAGGTGCGTATGCCCGAATTGCGAGCGTGCCCGCCCGAACCGCAACCCGCGAACATGAGGACCGCGCGTGCTTCGCCGCGGATTCAGGGTGGTGCCTCCGGGGGTGCAGAGCAAAGGATGGAGATGGCTTCGGTTCGTGGCGGAGGAAGACCTGCTTGCGACCCGGAGCCACGGCCGGGGCGGAGGGCGCACGACCGAGGCCGGCCCGGTCTCGGCGGGACCGGGCCGGCTCGGCCCACGGTGCGACCCGGCCGGTCCGGTCGGCGAACGACCGGCCCGGCGCGGACGCCCGGGTCAGGGGTAGGTGGTCAGGTACACCGTCTGGTTGGCCGCGTTCGCGGTGCCACCGGCATTGTTGATCACCCGGTTGATGGTGCCGACGCCACCGAGGGAGACGGTGACCATGTTGGTGAAGCGCACGTTCGGGTTGACCGGCACCTCGAAGGAGCGCTCCTCGACGACCGAGGGGTTCACGTTGAAGTAGCTGTAGCTACCCAGCCCGAACGCCTGGTGACTGGTCACCGAGTCGGCCACCTTGTACGCGGCGTAGCCCCGGGTCGACCCGTTCATCCAGGCCGCCTGGTTCGGCGGGTCGTACGGCAGCTCGTTCTGGTAGAAGTAGGTCCGCCCACCGTTGCCGTTCCAGATGGTCTGGTACTTCTGGTAGTGCTCGACGAAGAGGCCGTACATGGTGACGTTGTCGCCGTTGACGGTGAGCCCGGTGTCGGCGGTGTTCAGCGTCCACCCGGTCGGCACGCCGCTGGCGGCGTGGTCGGCCCGCCACAGCCACATGTGGTCACCGATCACGTTGTCGCTGTTGACTGTCAACGTGTTGGTGGCCTTGCCGACGTGTGGACCGCCGATGCGGAAGAACACGTCGTGCAGCGAGGTCGGGTTCGAGGCGTGGCTCGCGGACGAGCCGGACGGCCCGACCTCCATCAGCACCGGCGAGTTGGTGGTGCCGGCCTCGAACATGATGCCGGCGACCTTGACGCCGTCCACGTCGGCCACCCGCATGCCCACCGTGCCGTTGTCGGCCTGGATGGTGGCCAGGCCCAGCCCGAGGATCACCGTGTCGGCCCGGTTGACCTGGATCGGCTCGGTGATCCGGTGCACGCCCGGGGTGAAGAGCAGGTGCTTGCCCTGGGCGAGAGCCGCGTTGATGGTGGCGGCGCTGGTGCCGGGCTGGACGACGAAGAACTGCGACAGCGACAGTGACGAGCCGGCCGGGGTCTTGTTGTACCAGCTGGTGCCGGTCGAGTTGGCGCGCAGCGCGGGCACGAAGACCCGGTACTCGCCGCTGCTCGTCACGTACAGGAACGGCTTCTCCCGGACCTGCGGGGTCTGGGCGATGACGGTGTGCGACGGGTTGGGGAAGCTCGGCGCCGGCGCGCCGACGACGCCCTGGAAGACCATGTTCCACACCGAGCCGGTCCAGCCGTTGCCGAACTCGCTGTTGCGGGAGTACCACTGCTGCTGCGAGCCGGAGACCACCAGCCCGTCGATGCGGGTGTCGGCCAGCAGGCCGCCGCTGGACCAGCCGTCGCCACCGTTCCAGAGCTGGATCTGGTTCTGCGCGCCGCGCAGGTGCATCCGCCGGTACGGCGCGGCCTGGGACACCGCCCACCGCTCCACCGTCTGGCCGGCCGGCAGGGTGACCGAGAGGTTCTCGGCGGCCCGCCAGAAGTTCTGGGTGGCGTTGCCGCCGAACCAGAACGCCTCGGTGCGGACGTGACCGTTGAGGTTGACGTCGTCGGGGCTCATGCCGAGACCGGCGACCTGGGTGAAGAAGCCGAGGTTGACGTCGGCGGTGTAGGTGCCGGGCTTGAACAGCACGGCGTAGCGCTGCGGGCCGAACTGGTTGGTCTCCTGCTGCGTGAACAGGGTGTTGAGTCGACTCTGGATCGTCGACGTGGGCGTGCTCGGGTCGAAGACGAACGTGTTCGGCCCGAGGTTGGGGTTGTACGGGTCGGTGGGCGTGACCGGGGGCTGGTTGGTGCCGCCGTCGGTCTCGCCGTAGACCTGGAACTCCCAGAGCGAGTAGCCGTAGCCGGTGCCCCGGGCGGTGCCGTACATCCGGACGTAGCGGCCGGCGCCGGAGACGGTGAGGTTCTGGGTGCCGCCGGTGCCGGTGGTGGTGGAGTAGATCGTGGTCCAGGTGGACCCGTTGTCGGAGGTCTGGAGCTGGAAGGCCCGGCCGTAGGCGGCCTCCCAGAGCAGGTTGACCTGGGTGATGGTGGCGCGGGCGCCCAGGTCGACCTGGAGCCACTGCGGGTCGCTGAACGCGCTGGACCAGCGGGTGCCGGTGTTGCCGTCGACGGCGGCGGCGGCCGGGGTGCCACCGTTCTCGCTGGACGAGGCGGTGGCGGTGCGGCCCTGGGACAGCAGGACGGGGGCGGCCTGCGCGGAGGGCGTGGCTCCGGTCGGGGTGAGCGTCGCGACCAGCGCCACGGTGAGCCCGACCAGCAGATGCCGCACGACCCGGGGACGCGGGCGTACGGATGTAGCACGAGATGTCATGACATCGCCTGTCGATAGGGGGTTACGGACTGCCGAACGGATGGGGGGACGGCGCGCCCGTGACGTCGGGGGTGGTGCCGCCGAGGCGACGCCAACGGGATGGAGAGCGCTCTCGTAGGAGTGTTGCGGCGAGATTGCGGCGGCGTCAAGACATCGATCTATAACACCGTTATTTATCCTGAGAATCAGTTTTTGTGTAATTCGCCGTCGCTCGGGACGGTCGCTGAGCCCACCGCGAGGGTCGCCGCGGTCAGCGGCGGACGCCGCCGTCGGTGAGGAAGCGCGCGATCGGAAGGGTGGCCGCGCCGAGCGCCACCGCGTCCACACCGAGGCGGCACAGCTCGATGGACGCCTGGTCGTACGGCTGGCGCAGCGCCTGCCGGCCGGCCGCGTCCCGGACCGCCGGCAGCAGGTCGCCCAGCGCCATCGCGGCCCAGCCGCCGAGCACCACCCGCTCCGGGTTGAACAGGTTGATCAGGTTGGCCACCCCGGCGCCGAGGTAGCCGGCGGTGTCGTCCAGCACCCGACGGGCGGTGGCCGAGGTGTCGGCGGCGGCGACCAGGGCCGCGAGCTGGGACTCCTCGTCCTCGCCGGGCACCGGTCGACCTCGGCGCGCCTCCCGGTAGCGGTCGATGATCGCCTCCGCCCCGACGTACGCCTCCAGGCAGCCGCGCGCGCCGCACCGGCAGGGCCGCCCGCCGTACACCAGGGTGGTGTGCCCCCACTCCCCCGCGCTGCTGGACGCGCCCCGGTAGGTGGCGCCGTTGGTGACCACCGACGCGCCGACGCCGGAGCCGACCAGCGCGAAGACGGCGTGCCGGGCCCCTCGACCGGCGCCGAACCACATCTCGGCCTGGCCGAGGGTCTTCGCGCCGTTGTCGATGTGCAGCGGCAGGTCGGTGCGGGAGCCGATCAGGCGCTCCAACGGCACCCGGTCCCAGCCGAGGGCCTGGGCGTGCACGACCGCCTCGGCGCCCTGCTCGACCACGCCGGAGACGCCGATGCCGACGCCGAGCACGTCGGCGGCGGCCACCCCGGCCGAGGTGGTCACCGCGTCGATGCCGGCCAGCACGTGCCCGGCCACCAGGTCCGGCTCGGTGCGGGCCGGGTCGAGCGGGTACTCGACGCTGGCCAGCAGTGTCATCGCGAAGTCGAACAGCTCCACCCGCACCCGGGTCTCGCCGACGTCCACGCCGACCAGGAAGGCGAAGCGCGGCGCGATCCGCAGCAGCATGCTGGGCCGACCGCCGTCGGACTCGGCGGCGCCGGCCTCGGCGACCAGCCCCTCGTCGATCAGGTCGGCCACCACGTTGCTCACCGCGGGCTGGCTGAGCCCCGTGCTGCGGACCAGGTCCTGCCGGGTGAGCGGGCCGTCGAGGAAGAGCTTGGTCAGCAGGGCGGACCTGTTGCGCAGCCGCACGCTGCGGTTGGTGGCACGCGCCAGCTCCACTCGTCACCTCGTTCCCGTCGGCCGTCCGTGGCGACTGTAACCGCCCCGTGCTTGACGACCCACCAGCCAACAACTTTAATGACGACATAAATTAAGCCGTGATGTAACTCCCGGGAAACGCCGACGGACCCCGACGGCGCACCCCCGAACCCTGTCCGCAGCCGGCCTCCGTCGCCCCGACCCCTATCGGTGACGGAGGCCGGAGGACCCCCACCACGCACCGGAAGGGCTGACCGTGTCGAGACGACACCTCGGGATATTCACCGCCGCCGTACTGGCCGCCGCCTCGTTGACGGCCTGTGGCGGCTCCGGCGACGACTCCGCCGCATCGCCGAAGACGCTCACCTACTGGGCCAGCAACCAGGGCGCCAGCCTGGAGGCCGACAAGACGATCCTCCAGCCGGAGCTGGACAAGTTCGAGAAGCAGACCGGGATCAAGGTCACCGTCGAGGTGGTCCCCTGGTCGGACCTGCTCAACCGGCTGCTGGCCGCCGCCACCTCGGGCAAGGGCCCGGACGTGGTGAACATCGGCAACACCTGGTCGGCGTCGTTGCAGGCCACCGGCGCGCTGGTCGAGTTCGACGACGCCACCCTGCAGGCCGTCGGCGGCAAGGACCGGATCGTGCCCGCCGCGCTCGCCGCCGCCGGCGCGCCCGGCAAGCCGCCGGCCGCCGTGCCGCTCTACTCCATGGCGTACAGCCTCTACTACAACAAGAAGATGTTCGCCGACGCCGGCATCACCGCGCCGCCGACCACCTGGGAGCAGGTCGTCGAGTACGGCAAGAAGCTGAGCACCGGCGGCAGGTGGGGCCTGGCGATCGAGGGGGCCAACCCGTCGGAGAACGCCCACCACGCCTTCACCTTCAGCCAGCAGTACGGCGGCGAGTGGTTCGACTCGGCCGGCAAGCCGACCTTCGACACCCCGCAGAACGTCTCGGCGATCAAGCGGTACGTCGACTTCATGGCCGCCGACAAGATCACCAACCCGAGCAACGCCGAGTACGCGCAGAACCAGTCGGTGTCCGACTTCGCCAACGGCAAGGCCGCCATGCTGCTCTGGCAGTCCGCCGGCTCGAACCTGAAGACGCAGAACATGGCTGCCGACGCGTACGGGGTCGCGCCGGTGCCGTTCCTGGCCAACCCGCCGGCCGGCGGCAAGAAGGTCAACAGCATGGTCGCCGGCATCAACATGGCGGTCTTCAAGCACACCAAGAACAAGGACGGCGCGCTGAGCTTCGTCAAGTTCATGACCAGCGACGAGGAGCAGACGATCCTCAACAAGACGTACGGGTCGCTGCCGGCGGTGAAGACCGCCGCCACCGACCCGGCGTTCAGCGCCCCGGAGCAGAAGACCATCCAGGAGACCCTGGTCAGCACCGCGGCCCCGCTTCCGCAGGTGCCCGAGGAGAGCACCTTCGAGACCCTGGTCGGCACCGCGATGAAGGAGTTGTTCGCCGACGCGGCGAGCGGCAAGCCGGTCACCGAGGAGTCGGTGAAGGCCAAGCTGACCGACGCGCAGCAGAAGATGCGCTGACCCAGGCGTCACCGGTGGCCGTGGTCGGGCGCTGAGCCCGGCCACGGCCACCGCCTCCGAGAGGACCCCGATGGCAACCAGCACCACCGCGCCGGACGCCGACCGGCGCGAACCCCGGGCGGGGTCGCCGGCCCGGGGGCCGGTCCGCCGGCCCCGCGGCCCGCGCCGCTCGCTCCTGCCGTACCTGCTGCTCGTACCGGCCGTCGTGCTGGAACTCGCCATCCACGTGATCCCCATGGTGGTCGGGGTGTGGATGAGCCTGCTGGAGCTGACCCAGTTCCACATCCGTGACTGGTCCACCGCCCCGTTCGTCGGGCTGGAGAACTACCGGGCGACGCTCGACCTGAACAGCGCCGCCGGCAAGGAACTGCTGCACTCGTTCTGGATCACCCTGGCCTACAGCCTGCTCTCGGTCGGGTTCGCCTGGCTGCTGGGCATCTCGGCGGCGGTCGTCCTGCAACGGCCGTTCCGGGGCCGGGCGATCCTGCGGGCGCTGTTCCTCACCCCGTACGCGCTGCCGGTCTACGCCGCCGTGATCACCTGGAGCTTCCTGCTGCAACGCGACACCGGCCTGGTCAACCACGTGCTCGTCGACCAGCTCGGCCTGCTCGGCGAGCGGCCGTTCTGGCTGATCGGCGACAACAGCTTCTGGTCGCTGCTGGTGGTGTCGGTCTGGCGCAACTGGCCGTTCGCGTTCCTCTGCCTGATGGCCGGGTTGCAGAACGTGCCCGGGGAGCTGTACGAGGCCGCCGCCATCGACGGCGCCGGGTTCTGGCGTCGGCTGCGCTCGGTCACCCTGCCGATGCTGCGGCCGGTCAACCTGGTGCTGCTGCTGGTGCTGTTCCTCTGGACGTTCAACGACTTCAACACCCCGTATGTGCTCTTCGGCGGTTCCGCGCCGGCGCAGGCGGACCTGATCTCCATCCACATCTACCGCAGCTCCTTCAAGACCTGGGACTTCGGCTCGGGCTCGGCGATGTCCGTGGCGCTGCTGCTGTTCCTGCTGGTCGTCTCGGCCCTGTACCTGCTGATCACCAACCGTCGGAGGAGCGAGAATGCGTGAGACCGCCGGTGAGCGCTGGGGTCGGCGCATCGTGCTGACCTTCCTCGCCCTCTTCGTCCTCGTCCCGCTCTACGTCATGGTCACCTCGGCGGCGAAGCCGTTGCAGGACGTGCAGAACGGCTTCACCTGGTGGCCCAGCCGGCCCACCCTGCAACCGTTCGTCGACATGTGGAGCACCGTCCCGCTGGCCCGGTACCTGGTGAACAGCCTGGTGGTGTCGAGCATCGCGGCGGTCTGCTCGGTGGCCGTGGCGATCTTCGCCGCGTTCGCGGTCAGTCGCTACCGGTTCCGGGGCCGGGGCGTCTTCTCGGTGACGGTGCTGTCCACGCAGATGTTCCCCGGCATCCTGTTCCTGCTGCCGCTGTTCCTCATCTACGTCAACCTGGGCAACGCCACCGGCATCGAGCTGTACGCCAGTCGTACCGGCCTGGTGATCACGTACCTGACCTTCTCGCTGCCGTTCTCGATCTGGATGCTGGTCGGCTACTTCGACTCGATCCCCCGGGGCCTGGACGAGGCGGCGCAGGTCGACGGTGCCGGCGCGCTGCGCACCCTGTTCCAGGTCATCCTGCCGGCCGCCGTGCCCGGGGTCGTCGCGGTCACCGTGTACGCGTTCATGACCGCCTGGGGTGAGGTGCTGTTCGCGTCGGTGATGACCGACGAGGGCAGCCGCACCCTGGCGGTCGGCCTCCAGGGCTACTCCACGCAGTTCAACGTCTACTGGAACCAGATCATGGCCGCCTCGCTGGTGGTCAGCGTTCCGGTCGTCGTCGGGTTCCTGGCGTTGCAGCGCTACTTCGTCGCCGGCCTCACCGCCGGCGCGGTCAAGTGAGTCACCCGATCCCAGAGGAGAACCATCCCGTGCCCGACCTGTCCAAGCTGCCACCCGACTTCCTCTGGGGTGTCGCCACGGCGGCGTACCAGATCGAGGGGGCCGTCGACGTCGACGGCCGGGCGCCGTCCATCTGGGACACCTTCTCGGCGACTCCCGGCGCCGTCGACAACGGCGACACCGGCGCGGTGGCCTGCGACCACTACCACCGCTGGCCGGAGGACGTGGCGCTGCTGCGCCGGCTCGGCGTGGACGCGTACCGCTTCTCGGTGGCCTGGCCCCGGGTGATGCCGGAGGGGACCGGGGCTGTCAACGCCGCCGGGTTGGACTTCTACGACCGGCTGGTCGACGCGCTGCTCGCCGAGGGCATCCGGCCGTTCACCACCCTTTACCACTGGGATCTGCCGCAGGTGCTCCAGGACGCCGGCGGCTGGCCGGAGCGGGCCACCGCCGAGGCGTTCGCCGACTACGCGGCGGTGGTCGCCGCCCGCCTCGGTGACCGGGTCGCCGACTGGAACACCGTCAACGAGCCGCTCTGCGTGTGCTGGATCGGGCACCTGGAGGGCAACATGGCCCCCGGCGAGCGGGATCTCACCCGCGCGGTGCACGCCTCGCACCACGTGCTGCTCGGGCACGGCCTGGCCACCCAGGCGATCCGGGCCAACGCCGCCCGGCCCGCCTCGGTGGGCCTGGTCGTCAACCTCAGCCCGATCGAGGCGGCGACCGACCGGCCCGAGGACGTCGCGGCGGCCCGCCGGGCGGACGGGCACGTCAACAGGTGGTGGCTGGACCCGGTCCACGGGCGCGGCTACCCGGCCGACATGATCGACACCTACGGGGTCGAGCCGCCGGTGCGCGGCGACGACCTGGCGGTGATCGCCACGCCCACCGACTTCCTCGGGGTGAACTACTACTTCCGGCAACTGGTGGTCGACGACCCGACCGGGCCGGCGCCGTACGCGAAGCAGGTGCCGGTGCCCGGCTCGGTGGAGACCGCGATGGGCTGGGAGATGTACCCGGCGGGCCTGGAGCGGCTGCTCGTCGACGTGCACGAGGAGTACCGGCCGGGTCGGATCATCGTCACCGAGAGCGGCTCGGCCTGGCCGGACGAGGTCACCGCGGACGGCACGGTGGAGGACAAGGAGCGCACCGACTACCTGGAGCAGCACCTTGCGGCGTGCGCGGCGGCGGTGGCCCGGGGCGTGCCGCTGGACGGTTACTTCGTCTGGTCGCTGCTGGACAACTTCGAGTGGGCGTACGGCTACGACAAGCGCTTCGGGCTGGTGCACGTCGACTACGCCACCCAGCGGCGGACGATGAAGGCGAGCGGGCTGCGCTACGCCGAGCTGATCCGCGCCCACCGGCGGGCCGGCCGTGCGGTCGACACGGCCACGCCGGTGGCCTGACAGGCGGGCGGTACGCGACGGCCGCTCGGGGGTGACCCCGGGCGGCCGTTTCGCGTCCGGGTCGGACGAAACCGCCACCAGAGGGCTCGCCGAGTGGCTAGCCTGCGGCAATGTCCGCAGCACCCGACGAGGTCGAGCAGCCCGAGCCCACCGGGCGGGTGTCCGGCACCGACCGGATGACGGCCTTCAGCGATGGTGTCTTCGCCATCGTCATCACGCTGCTCGTCATCGACCTGCGGGTGCCGGAGTACCACGAGGGCGAGCTGCTGACCGGTCTGCTCGACGAGGGCCCCTCGTACCTCGCCTTCGTGGTGTCCTTCGTCTACGTCGGGGTGCTCTGGCTCAACCACCACGCGCTGCTGCGGCTGATCCGCCGGACCACCCTGGCGCTGAGCTGGATCAACCTCGGCATCCTCTTCGGCACGGTGATCATCCCGTTCCCCACCGCGGTGCTGGCGTCGGCGTTCACCCGGGGCGACACCAACGACCAGCGCGCCGCGGTCGCCCTGTACGCCCTCTCCGCGGCCCTCATGTCGGCGCCCTGGCTGGTGTTCTTCGCCTACCTGCGCCGGCACCCGGCGTTGCTGGAGAACCGGGTCAGCCCGGGGTACGTGCGGGCACAGCGGCTGCGACCGATCACCGGCATCGTGCTGTACGGTCTCGGCGGCCTGCTCGGCTGGTTCGTCAACCCGCTGCTGGGCCTGATCGCCGTCATCGTGATGATCACCTATCACGCGGTGACCAGCCAGGGACTGCACGGGTGGCTCACCCGCCGCTGACCGGCCGAGCGGGGGGCCACGGCGCTACGGCTCCGCGCAGCCGGAGCAGGTCGGCAGGGGTGTCCACGTCGACCGGGGCGCCGACGTCGTCGCAGGGCACCTCGACGACCAGGTCCGGCCGGTCGCGCAGCAGGTCGCGGGCGCCCCGCTCGCCGACGGCGTACTCGTTCAGCAGCGGCCAGGTCGGCCGGCCGAGCACCATCGGGTGCCCGCGCCGACCGGCGTAGGTGGCCACCGCGACCACCGCCCCGCCGGTGTACGCCAGGCGCACCCGGCGCACCGCGACCGGGCTGAGCAGCGGCTGGTCGACGAGGACCACGAGCGCGGCCGGGGTGTCGGCCGGCAGCGAGGCCAGCCCGCGCAGCAACGACGAGCCCAACCCGTCGGCCCAACGGTCGTGGAACACCGGCACCGCGCCGGGCAGGTCGGGTGACTCGTCGGCGCCCGCGCCGAGCACCACGTGCACCGGGTCGCAGCCGCCGTCGCCGAGCAGCCGGACGCCGCGCCGGACCAGCGGTTCGCCGTCCAGCTCGACGAGCGCCTTCGGTCGGCCGAAGCGCCGTCCCGCGCCGGCGGCCAGCAGCAGCCCGGCGACCACCGGCGTCACCCCCGTACGACAGGTTCGCGTTATTCGCCCCGGAATATACCGACAAAGCTACTCTGGGCCGGTGCAGGGCGGACCAGAGAACGTGACGACCACCGATGCGGCGCACTCGTCCCGGGTGGCATTCGAGGTCAACGGCGCGTCCCGGGCGCTCACCCTGGACAACCGCACCACGTTGCTCGACGCGCTGCGCGAGCACCTCGACCTGACCGGGGCGAAGAAGGGCTGCGACCACGGCCAGTGCGGCTCCTGCACGGTGCTGCTCGACGGCCGCCGGGTGAAGAGCTGCCTGGTCCTCGCGGTCACGGTGGACGGTCGGTCGGTGGTGACCGTCGAAGGGCTGGCCGGGTCCGACGAGCTGTCCCCGTTGCAGGCCGCCTTCATCGCGCACGACGCTTTCCAGTGCGGCTACTGCACCCCCGGGCAGCTCTGCTCCGCCCGGGGGATGCTCGACGAGGTCGCGAAGGGCTGGCCCAGCGCGGTCACCGACGACCTCGACGCGCCCGCCGAGCTGACCGACGCGGAGATCCGCGAGCGGATGGCCGGCAACCTGTGCCGCTGCGCCGCGTACCCGCACATCGTCGCGGCCGTGCGGGAGACGGCGAACGCCGGTGCGACGGCGGTGGCGCGGTGAGGGCCTTCCGCTACCACCGGCCCGCCGACGTGGCCGACGCGGTCGCCGTGCTGGCGGCCGAGCCGCAGGCCGCCTACCTGGGTGGCGGCACCAACCTGGTGGACCTCATGAAGCTCGGGGTGCAACGCCCCGAGGTGCTGGTGGACGTGACCCGGCTCCCGCTGGACACCGTGGAGGAGCTGCCCGACGGCGGCCTGCGGATCGGCGCGACAGTCCGCAACAGCGACCTCGCCGCCCACCCGGTGGTGCGCCGCGTCTACCCGGTGCTGGCCCGAGCGCTGCTCGCCGCCGCCTCCGGACAATTGCGCAACATGGCCACCACCGGCGGCAACCTGTTGCAGCGCACCCGCTGCGTCTACTTCCAGGACACCGGCACGGCGTGCAACAAGCGGGACCCGGGCAGCGGTTGCGCCGCCCGGCACGGCCACAACCGCGACCTGGCGGTGCTGGACTGGTCCGAGCAGTGCGTCGCCACCCACCCGTCCGACCTGGCCGTCGCGCTGGCCGCCCTGGACACCGTGGTGGAGGTGCACGGGGCGGACGGCCCGCGCGACGTCCCGATCGCCGACCTCTACCGCTCCCCCGGCACCCACCCGGAACGGGAGACCACCCTCGCCCGGGGCACCCTGATCACCGCCGTCCGGCTGCCGCCACTGCCGGCCGCGCGCCGCTCGACGTACCTCAAGGTGCGCGACCGGGCCTCGTTCGCCTTCGCCGCCGGTTCGGTGGCGGCGGTGCTCGACCTCGACGGCGACGTGGTCCGCGACGTGCGGTTGGCGTACGGGGCGGTGGCGCACCGGCCGTGGCGGGCGTACCGGGCCGAGGAGGAGCTGCGCGGCCAACGGTTCAGCCCCGAGCTGGTGGCCCGGGCCGCCGACGCGGAGCTGGCCGAGGCGCGCCCGCTGCGGCACAACGGCTTCAAGCTGCCGCTGACCCGGGCCATCACCGTGCGGGCGCTCACCGACCTGGCGTCGTCGTGAGCACCGGGGCGGTCGGGCGGGCGCACAGCCGGCTGGAGGGACCGGAGAAGGTCACCGGCGCGGCCCGGTACGCGGTGGAGTACCCGGTGGACGGGGTCACCTACGGCTGGGCGGTGCCGTCGGCGGTGGTGCGCGGCCGGATCACCCGGATCGACACGGCGGAGGCGCTGGCGTCGCCCGGCGTGCTGGCCGTGGTGCACCACGGCAACGCGCCCCGGCTCACGCCCGGCGACCAGCCGGAGCTGTGGCTGTTGCAGGAGCCGGCGGTGCACTACCGGGGGCAGTACGTCGCGGTGGTGGTGGCCACCAGCCTGGAGGCGGCCCGCGAGGGCGCCCGCCTGGTCCGGATCGACTACGACGCAGGCCCACACAGCACGGTGCTGACCGACGACCACCCGGGTCTGTACCGGCCCGACCACGTCAACCCCAGCTATCCGACCGACACCGCCGAGGGCGACTTCGACGCCGGGTACGCCGCCGCGCCGGTGCGGGTGGACGCCACCTACCGGACGCCGGCGTACCACAACAACCCGATGGAGCCGCACGCCACCACGGCGCACTGGCGGGACGGGCGGCTGCTGGTGCACGACTCCACCCAGGGCACGTCGTCGGTGCGCGCCACCCTGGCGCAGATGTTCGCGCTGCCGCCGGAGTCGGTCCGGGTCGTCGCCGAGCACGTCGGCGGCGGCTTCGGCAGCAAGGGGTACGCAAAAGCCTCGGTGGTGCTGGCCGTTCTCGCCGCCCGGCACGTGGACCGCCCGGTCAAGCTGGCGCTGACCCGTCAGCAACTGTTCGGGCCGGTCGGTTACCGCACCCCCACCATCCAGCGGGTCCGGCTCGCCGCCGACACCGACGGGCGGCTCACCGCGATCTGCCACGACGCGATCAGCCAGACCTCCACCGTCCGGGAGTTCGCCGAGCAGACCGCCGTCTACACCCGCAGCATGTACGCCGCGCCGCACCGCCGCACCACCCACCGGCTGGTCCGCCTCGACGTGCCCACGCCGTTCTGGATGCGCGCCCCCGGCGAGTGCCCCGGCGCGTACGCCCTGGAGTCGGCGGTGGACGAGCTGGCCATCGCCGCCGGCGTCGACCCGGTGGAGCTGCGCATCCGCAACGACACCTCGGTCGACCCCGACCAGGGGCACCCGTTCACCAGCCGGAACCTGGTGGCCTGCCTGCGCGAGGGCGCGCAGCGGTTCGGCTGGGCCGGACGTGACCCGTCACCCCGATCCCGGCGGGACGGGCGTTGGCTGATCGGGACGGGTGTGGCCGGGTCGAGCTACCCGGCCCGGGCACGGCCCTCCTCGGCGAGGGCTACGGCCCGGCCCGACGGAAGCTTCCTGGTGCAGGTCAACGCCACCGACATCGGCACCGGCGCCCGGACCGCGATCTGGCAGGTGGCCGCCGACGCCCTCGGGGTGCCGCCGGAGCGGGTGGAGATCCGCGTCGGCGACAGCGACCTGCCGACCGCGCCGCTGGCCGGCGGGTCGATGGGCACCGCGAGCTGGAGCTGGGCGGTGATCCGGGCCTGCCAGGCGTTGCGGGAGAAGCGGCGCGACAACCCCGGCGAGGTGACCGCGGAGGCGGACACCACCGACGAGGTGGGCAACCAACCCACCCGACCCCGGTACGCGTACGGGGCGCAGTTCGTCGAGGTGCGGGTGGACGCGGACACCGGCGAGGTACGCCTGAACCGGATGCTCGGGGTGTTCGCGGCGGGGCGTGTGGTGAACCCGACGACGGCACGCAGCCAGCTCATCGGTGGCATGACGATGGGGTTGTCGATGGCGCTGCACGAGGAGGGTCTGCTCGACGAGCGCTACGGCGACTGGGTCAACCACGACCTCGCCACGTACCACATCACCGGCTGCGCGGACGTGGAGTCCATCGAGGCGTACTGGTTGGACGAGCACGACGACGAGCTGAACCCGGCGGGGGTGAAGGGCATCGGCGAGATCGGCATCGTCGGCGCCGCCGCAGCGGTGGCCAACGCGGTGCACCACGCCACCGGCGTACGGGTCCGCGAGCTACCGATCCGCTTGGACAAGCTCATCGGAGTTTCCGGCTTTGCTTAAATAAGCCGACAGTGATACAACTGTCGCCGTGCACGCCTTCGACGTGCTGGGCGATCCGGTCCGGCGCCGCATCCTGGAGCTGCTCGCCAGTGGCGAGCAGACCGCCGGTGCGCTCAGCGCGGTCATCCGCGACGAGTTCGGCATCTCCCAGCCCGCCGTGTCCCAACACCTGAAAGTGTTGCGCGACAACGGTTTCGCCACAGTGCGGCCGGAGGGCACCCGGCGGCTGTACGCGGTCGACCCCCGCCCGCTGCGCGAGGTCGACGGCTGGCTGGACCACTTTCGCCGGTTCTGGACTCCACCCCTGGCGGCACTCGCCACCGAACTGGCCCGGGGCCGACGCGAGCGTCGACTCCAGGGGCCCTCCGATGTCACCGATGAGAGGAACACCTGATGTTCGACGCCACCGAGCAGATCAACGCCGTGCAGCGCCGGGTCGGCAGCCGCACCCTGGAGGCCGGCGAGGCCCGGGTGAGCACGGTCAGCCAGACCTACCGGGCGACGGCCGAGGACCTGTGGGACGCCTGCACCAACGCCGAGCGCATCCCGCGCTGGTTCCTGCCGATCTCCGGCGACCTGCGGCTGCACGGCACGTACCAGCTCGAGGGCAACGCGCACGGCACCGTCGAGACGTGCGAGCCGCCGCGCCGATTCACCGCCACCTGGGAGTTCGGCGACGAGGTGAGCTGGATCGAGGTGACCGTCACCCCTGTCGACGACGAGCACAGCCGCCTCGACCTGGACCACATCGCGCACGTCGACCAGGACCGGTGGGCCCAGTTCGGGCCGGGCGCGGTCGGCGTCGGCTGGGACCTGGGGCTGCTCGGCCTCGCCGCCCACCTGGCCAGCGACGGCAGCGGCATCACCCCGGACCAGGCCGCCGAGTGGACCGCCTCCGAGCAGGGACGACGGGCCATCGAGCTGAGCAGCCAGCTGTGGTGCGAGGCGAGCATCGCCGCCGGCACCGACGCCGACGAGGCGAAGGCCGCCGCCGAGCGGACGACCGCCTTCTACACCGGCGCCCCGGAGGCCTGAGCCGCCCCGCCGGCCGGCGGGGTAACGTGCTGCGGCATGACCCGCACGCCGTACGCGCACTGCTCCTACTGCGGCGCGGCCTACCCGCCGGCCGCCGGCTGGCCCCGATTCTGTGCCGTGTGCGGCGAGACCGTGTGGCGCAACCCGCTGCCCGTGGCGGTCGCGGTGCTGCCGGTCCGCACCGGCGGGGGCGTGGGCGTGGTGGTCGTCCGCCGGGACATCGAGCCGGCCCGCGGCCTGCTCGCGCTGCCCGGCGGCTTCATCGAGTACGGCGAGGAGTGGTCCGACGCGCTCGTCCGTGAGCTGCGGGAGGAGACCGGCCTGATCGCGGCGGCCGAGGACGCCCGGCTGTTCGCGGTGCACGGCGCACCGGCCGGCGGCACGATGATGGTCTTCGGGGTGCTGCCCGAGCGGGCGGCCGAGGACCTGCCGCCGTCGGCGCCCACCGAGGAGGCGACCGAGTGGCTGGTGCTCACCGACCCGGTCGAGCTGGCCTTCTCCACCCACACCCGGGTGCTGGCCGATTTCCTCACCCACCACCGCCCCGCCTGACCCTCGGACAGCACCTCGCCGTCCCCGGAGCCCGCCCTCCAACCGCCCCCTCGGCCCGTCCGCCCTGGGCCCTGGTTGAGCCCGCCCCCGCCCGACCAGCAAGATCGTGCTCGATCCATGTTGTAGTGGCCTCGCGAGATGGCGAGGCCACTACTTCCCGGTTCGAGCACGATCTTGCGGGGCGCGGGGCGCGGGCGCGGGGCGCGGGCGCGGGGCGCGGGCGCGGGGCGCGGGCGCGGGGCGCGGGCGCGGGGCGCGGGCGCGGGGCGCGGGCGCGGGGCGCGGGCGCGGGGCGCGGGCGCGGGGCGCGGGCGCGGGGCGCGGGCGCGGGGCGCGGGCGCGGGGCGCGGGCGCGGGGCGCGGGCGCGGGGCGCGGGCGCGGGGCGCGGGCGCGGGGCGCGGGCGCGGGGCGCGGGCGCGGGGCGCGGGCGCGGGGCGCGGGCGCGGGGCGCGGGTGCAGGAGGGCGGGGCGCGGAGTCAGCGGGGCAGGGCGTCGTCGGTGCCGGTCAGGTAGCCGCTGGCCTGCAGGTCGAACAGCTCCCGGTAGAGGCCGCCGGCGGCCATCAGCTCGTCGTGGTTACCGTGCTGAACGAGCCGGCCCCGCTCCAGCACGAAGATCCGATCGGCGTGCCGGACGTTGGCCAGTCGATGGGTGATCAGGACGACCGCCCGGTCGGGGCTGCGGCGTAGGTGTTGGAACAGCGCGTGTTCGGCGCGGGCGTCCAGGGCCGCCGAGGGTTCGTCGCAGATCAGCAGGGCGGCGTCCCGGTACAGGCCACGGGCGGCGACCAACCGTTGCCACTGCCCGCCGGACAACTCGTGACCGTCCTTGAACTCGCGGTCGAGCAGCGTGTCGTAGCCGTTCGGCAGGCCGCTGATCATGTCGTGCGCGGCGGCGGCGCCGGCCGCCTCCTGCACGCTCGGCCCGATCCGGTCCGGGGCGCGGTCGTGCCGTCCCACCCGGATGTTCTGCCCGGCGGTGAACGGGAACTTCCAGTACTCCTGGGTCAGCACGGCCACCTGGCCGCCGAGGGCGCGCGGGTCCAGCTCGACGGCGTCGACGCCGTCCCAGCGGATCGTCCCTCCGGTCGGCCGGTACAGCCCGGCGATCAGCTTGGCCAGGGTGGTCTTGCCGGAGCCGTTCTCGCCGACCAGTGCGATCACCTCTCCCCGGCGGACGGTCAGGCTCACCCGGTCCACGGCCGGCCTGTCGGTGTCCGGGTACCGAAGGCTCACCTCGTCCAGCTCGATCACCCCGACGGCGTCGACGAGGCGGTCGCCGCCGATCGGCACCCGGGCGTGGGCGCGGGCCAGGAAGTCCCGGTAGTCCTGGTAGTAGAGGGCGTCCTCGTAGAGCGAGTTCGTGGCGACGACCGCCACGCCGAGGCTGTTGCGCGCCGACTGCAGGGCGAGCAGGGCGGTGGCCGCGGCGGCGAGGGCCACCATCCCGGCCAGCAACAGGCCGCCGAGCACCGCGTACACCCCGAAGGTGGCCAGGCCCGCGACGGTCGCGCCGGCGACCCGCGTGCCGGTCTGCGCGCGGACCAACCGCAGTTGGGCGCGGGTCTCGACGGCCATCACGCCGCGGTACTCGCTGAGCAGGAAGTCGCGCATCTGGTACGCGCGCACCTCGGCGGCGGTGTGCCGGTTGGCCATCAGGTGGGCCAGCATCCACATCCGACGCTGACGGGTGATCCGGGCCAGCATCGCCAGGTACTCACGGCGGGCCATCCGCACCGCGGTGACCGCCTCGGGCACCGCGGCGAGCAGCAGACACGGCAGCAGCAGCGGCTGGATGACGGTCACCGCCACCGCGGTGGCCAGCATGCCGACCACACCGGTGACCAGGTTGACCGTGTGGTCGACGATGTACGCGGCCTCGGTTATCCCCCGGTCCCGGGCCCGGTCCATCTCCTCGGCGAAGCCGGCGTCGTCGAACGCGGCCAACTCCACGGCTGTGGTCGCCTCGAACAGCCGCAACTCCACCTGGTAGTTGATCTGCGGGGTGAGCCGGGCCTGCGCCCAGCCGGCCGCGATCGCCAGGCCGCCGCGTGCCGAGACCGCCACCGCCGCGACGACCAGCGCCGGCAGGGCCGCTCGGACCCGGTCCGGGGTGGGACCGGCGGCGAACAACTCGCTCAGCACGCTGGTCGTGGCCAGCAGGCCGAACGTGGTCATCACGCCGGCGGCGACGTTCAGGCCGACCGAGGCGACGGTGTCCCGACGACTGGTGCTCCAGGCCAGGCCGACCGCCTCGCGGACCAACCGGGGCAGCCGGCGGGCCACCGCCCAGAAGCCGGTGTGGGCGAACTCGTGCGCGTGGTGCAGCCAGTCGGGGTCCTCCAGCTCCGGCAGCATCGTGCCGGTCGGCGGATCGCCCGGTTGGTCGTCGTCCTCGGCGGGGGTGCGCTGGCGGGCCATCGACTCCACGGACCCTCCTCGGGACGGGATTCACCGACGCTGCCCGAGACTACTGGCGGCGACCACCCACTGTCTCTAGGTAGCCGGCGCGTCGCCCGGCGCCGCCTCCGCGATCGGTAGCAGGACCCGGAAGGTGGTCCGGCCGGGCGCGGTCTCCACCCGGATGTCGCCGTGGTGCTTGTGCACCACGATCCGGTACGAGATGTCCAGCCCCAACCCGGTGCCCGCGCCCACCGGCTTGGTGGTGAAGAACGGCTCGAAGATGCGCGGGCGCACCTCCGGCGGGATACCGGGACCGGTGTCGGTGATCTCCACCGCCAGCAGGTCGTCGACGCGGGTGGTGCGGACCGTCAGCACACCCTTCTCGCCCATCGCGCCCAACGCGTTGTCGATCAGGTTGGTCCACACCTGGTTCAACTCGGCCGCGTACGCAGGCACCGGCGGCAGGCTCCGGTCGTACTCGCGGACCATCTTGACCTCGGCGGGGATCTTCCCCTTGAACATCACCAGCGTGGCGTCGAGCAGGTCGTGCACGTCCACCACCCGGTGCGGCGCGCGGTCCAGCTGCGAGTACTGCTTGGCCGCGCCCACCAGCCCGGAGATCCGGGTGACCGCGTCGTCGATCTCCTTCATCAGCAGCTCGGTGTCGACGGTGTAGGTCAGCCAGCGCACCGCCGCCTCCAGGTCGGCCGCGCCGACCGCCGCCTTCACCCGCGCCAGCCAGGCCGCGTCGAGACCACCGCCGACCAGGATCGGCGCCAGGTCCCACGCCCCGGAGACCCCGTGCTCCTCCAGCCAGTCGGTGAGGGCGTCCTCGGCGTCGGCGGTCTCCAGCGGCGTCAGCTTGGGCGCGGTGGCGACGGTGGCCACGGCCTCCTCCTGCAACGCGACGAGGCCGTGCAGGGCGCGTCCGTCGAGCCGGCCGTCGGCGATCATGGCGAGTTTGTGCCGCATCCCGGCGACCCGGTCCCGCAGCACCGATGTCGCCCGCACCGCCGCGGCTGCCGGATTGTTCAGCTCGTGGGTCAGCCCCGCCGAGAGCGAGCCCAGCGCCAGCAGCCGCTCCCGCTCACCGACGATGGCCTGGCTGTCCCGCATGCCGAAGAACAGGCCCTCCAACAGGTGCATGGGCATCGGGAACCACGACCGCAGGGCGTACGCGAAGTCCTCCGCCGGCAGCACGAAGAAGTCCGCGTCGGTCACCGCGCGCAGGCTGTTGCGGTAGATCTGGTCGACCTGCTCCCCCAGGTACGCCTGGGTGGCCCCGCCGTACACGCCCCGCTGCTCGGTCCGGCTGACCTCGACGTCGTCGCCGTGCACCAGGCGGCTCAACGCCACCGTCCCGCGCAGCAGCACGAAGAAACAGGTGGCCGGCTCCCCCTCGGCGTACACCAGCGTGCCCCCGGCGCGCTGCTCCACCCGGCCACGCGCGGCCAGCCAGTCGAGCTGCGCGTCGTCGAGCGCCTCGAACAGGAACAGGTCCCGAAGTTGTGCCGGCGTCAGCCGATCCGACGACGTGGTCATTGCGCCTCCAGGTAGCGGTGCACGAGCGAGACGGCCATCGCGCCCTCGCCGACGGCCGAGGCGACCCGTTTGACCGACTCGGCCCGGACGTCCCCGGCGGCGAAGACCCCCGGCAGGCTGGTCTCCAGGTGGTACGGGTCGCGCGGCAGCGACCACCCGGCCGGCCGCCGCCCACCGGCGAGCAGGTCCGGGCCGGTGACGATAAAGCCGCGCCGGTCGCGGACCAGCACCCCGTCCAGCCAGTCGGTACGCGGCTCCGCGCCGATGAAGATGAACAGCCAGGAGGTGTCGACCGAGCGGGACTCCCCGGTGCGGGTGTCACAGAGGGTGAGCCGTTGCAGGTGGCCCTCCCCCGCCGCGCCGACCACGGCGGTGTGCGGGTGCACGGTGATCCGGTCGATCCGCTCCAGCTGGTCGATCAGGTACCGCGACATCGAGGCGGTCAGGTCCGCGCCCCGGATCAGCAGGTGCACCCGCGACGCGTACCGGGAGAAGTGCACCGCCGCCTGACCGGCGGAGTTGGCCCCGCCGACGATGTAGACGTCCTGCTCGACGCAGCTCGGCGCCTCGGTCGCGGCGGCGCCGTAGAACACCCCCCGACCGGTGAAATCGGCCAGCCCGGGGGCGTCCAGCACCCGGTACGACACGCCGGTGGCCAGCACCACCGTGTGCGCGGCGATCTCGCTGCCGTCGCCGAAGCGCAGCAGCCGGGCCCCACCGGCCTCGCTGAGACCGACCACCTCCCGGGCGCTGAGCAGCTCCGCGCCGAACTTGACCGCCTGCCGCCGCGCCCGATCGGTCAGCTGCGCGCCGGAGACGCCGTCCGGAAAGCCCAGGTAGTTCTCGATCCGGCTGCTCTGCCCGGCCTGACCGCCGGTCGCCCGTCGTTCGACGAGCACGGTCCGCAGCCCCTCCGACGCGCCGTACACCGCCGAGCCGAGCCCGGCGGGCCCACCGCCGATCACCACCAGGTCGTAGAAGTCGCATGCCGGCGCCACCGTCAACCCGGCGAGCGCGGCCAGCTCGGCCTCGCTGGGGGCGACCAGCGCCTTGCCCTCGGGCGTCACCACCAGGGGTACGTCCGCCTCGGTCGCGCCGGCCGCGTCGAGCAGCCGGGCACCCTCCGGGTCGTCGGTCAACAACCAGCGGTACGGCACCAGGTTGCGGGCCAGGAAGTCACGGACCTTGAACGACGGGGCCGACCAGCGGTGCCCGACCACCCGGATCTCGACGCTGGCGGCGTCAGGGGTGGCCGCCCACGCCTCCAGCAGCCCGTCCACCACCGGGTACAGCTTCTCCTCCGGCGGATGCCACGGCTTGAGCAGGTAGTGGTCCAGGTCGACAACGTTGATGGCCTCGATCGCGGCGTCGGTGTCGGCGTACGCGGTCAGCAGCACCCGACGGGCGGCCGGGAAGATGTCCATCGCCGCCTCGAGGAACTCGACACCTGTCATCTCCGGCATCCGGTGGTCGGCCAGCAGCAACGCCACCTGTTCGCCGCGCAGCTTGACCTCCCGCAGCGCGTCCAGCGCCTCCGGCCCGGAGGACGCCCGCAGCACCCGGTAGCGGTCGCCGTAGCGGCGCCGGATGTCGCGGGCCACCGCCCGGGACACCACGGGATCGTCGTCGACGGTCAGGATCACCGGGTTCGCCATGGCGCCATGAAACCACCTGATGTGGGTCGACCGCACCGGCGCGTGAGTTCCGCCGCACGGTTGACCGGGCTCCGGGTGGGTAAGCCGGGAAGCCGCGTGGGTGGCCGGACCTGGACGACCCGCCCGGCTGCCGCGTACACCTCGGGGGGCCCATGGCGGACGGAGCGACCAGGCCGGACGGCATCGTGGAGCTGCGGGTGCACGGTGTCTCCGGCGCCGGGGCGGACCAGGTGCTGGACTGCCCGCACGTGCGCCAGGTCGCCGGGGACCGCAGCGGCGGCTTCTACCGCCCACGTCCCGGCTACCCGGACTCGGCCGGGACCGACGGGGTGACGCTGGAGGCGTACCGCTGGGGCGACCTGCCGTCCGGCACCGCCGTGCGGACGCTGTCGCTGGTGTTCCTGTTGCCGTTCATGCTCTGCAACGTGGCGCTCTGGATGGTGCCGACCAACCCCGCCTCGAAAAAGGGCTTCATGGCGCTGTGCCGGGTGCTCGCCCTCACGCTCACCATGCTGTACGTGCTCTCCATCGTCGGCTCGACGTTGGACCTGCTCGCCTGGCGCTGCATGGGCGAACCGTCGTGCCTGGCCGGCCGGACCTGGCTGTCCTGGCTCGGCGGGCGTCCGCCCGGGCTGCGCCTCGGTCTCCTGGCGCTGGTGCCGGTCGCCGCCATCGGCCTCCTCTGGTGGCTGAGCGCCCGCCAGAGCCACTCGTTCGACGCGTTCCGGACCCCGTCCACCGCAGCGTCGAAGCACCGGTTGAGCGCCGTCGGCCAGTGGGACGGCGCCCCACTGGTGGGCCGGCTGCGCTCGGTCCACGTCGCCGCCGCGTTCGCCACCCTGGACGGCACTCTGCTGGCGGCACGGGCCAGCCAGCACTCCTCCGGGACGATGGTCATCCTGCTGGTGGCCACCGTGGCGGTGCTGGTGACCTGCCTGACTTTGATCACCGTGGTCCCGAGCATCGACCGGTCCGACCCGTCGCCCCGGGTGGACGCTGTCTTCCGCGCCGTGCGCACCCTCGCCTGCGGCCTGACCGTCCTGGTGATCGTGCACATCGTCATCAGCCCGGCGCCCTGGCCGCAGGTCGACGTGCTGCCCGGTTACAGCGCGATCGTGGCCTGGCTGTTCGTCAGTCAGACCGTGCTGGTCGCCGGCCTCGGCGCGCTGGTGCTGCGACGCCGCGGGGGTAGGCGGCGATCACCGCTGCGCGCCCTGGGGGCGCCGGTCTTCATCACGCTTGCCGCCGAGTTGGCAGTGGCCTTCTCCGCCGAGCTGGTCTACCGGGTCTCCGACCTGCTGGACCGGGGCGGAACGACGGCGGACAGTCTGGAGACCAGCCCGCCCCTGGCGTACAAATGGGCGATCTTCGGGTTTCTCCTGGCGATGGTGACCGCGCTGCTGGTCGCCGCCGTGGTCACCAGGCTGACCAGACGCGGACGGCGACGGGCCGCGCGGGCGATCGTGTCCGCCGACTTTCCGGACGCGCCGCCGACGACGGCGGACCGGATGCGCCGGGTCGAGCACGCGGTGGCCCGGGCGCGCTTCACCGAGCGGCTGGAACCGCTCTCCGTGGTGTACGCCTGCCTGGCCGCGATCAGCCTGTCCACCAGCCTGCTCGGCCTGCTCCAACTGCTCCCCGGCGTCGTGGCGCAGCGCTACCTCGGGGTGCCCCAGGGCCTTGTCGACTTCCTGATCGGCGTCGGCAGCTACCTCATCGCCGCCGTCGTGCTCGGGCTGGTGATCGGCGGCCTCTTCGCGTACCGCACGGCCGGGTTCCGCCGGTACGTGGGTGTGCTGTGGGACCTGGGCACCTTCTGGCCGCGGGCCGCGCACCCCTTCGCCCCACCCTGCTACGCGGAGCGGGCCGTGCCCGAGTTGGCCAAACGGATCAGCTACCTGGTCGACCAGGGGCACGGCGTGCTGCTCGCCGGACACAGCCACGGCTCGGTGCTGCTCGCGGCGACGGTGCTGCAACTGCCCGCCCGGATCACCGACCGGGTCGCCCTGCTGACCTACGGATCGCCGCTGGGACGGTTGTACTCGCGGCTGTTCCCCGCGTACACCGACGACCCGGCGCTGCGCGAGGTCGGCGAGCGGGTCGGCTGGCGGTGGCTCAACCTGTGGCGGGACACCGACCCGATCGGCGGCTGGATCTTCGCCGCGCATCGGCCCGGGGAGGCGCAGACCCTGACCGGGCCGGCGGCGCTGGTGGATCGCCGGCTCAGGGACCCGGAGGACGTGGTGGCCCCGCCCTGGGACAGCGTGCCGCCACCGATCCTCGCGCACTGGCCGTGCGAGTCGCAGCAGGCGTTCACCGAGGCCGAGCGGGACCTGATCGTGCGGCTCCGGGCGGGCCGCTGAGCCGTGCCGGGTCGCCTCGACCGGTCCTCGTGCCCGGCGGATATCGTCGTCGGGTGAGCCCGTCCAAGCAGCCCGAGCGCCGGTTGATCGCCTCGAACAAGAGGGCCCGGCACGAGTACACGGTGCTGCGCACCTACGAGGCGGGCATCGTGCTGGTCGGCACCGAGGTGAAGTCGCTGCGCGAGGGCCGGGCGTCGCTGGTGGACGCGTTCGCCCACGAGCGCGACGGCGAGATCATGCTGTACGGCCTGCACATCGCCGAGTACGCCTACGGCACGTGGACCAACCACGCCCCGCGCCGCAACCGCAAGCTGCTGCTGCACCGGGCCGAGATCGACCGGATCCTGGACAGGGTACGCGAGGGCGGGGTCACCATGGTCCCGCTCTCGATGTACTTCGAGAACGGGTACGCCAAGGTCGAGTTGGCCCTGGCGAAGGGCAAGCGCTCCTACGACAAGCGGCAGGCGATGGCCGAGCGGGACGCCAACCGGGAGATCGCCCGCGAACTCGGCCGACACCTCAAGGGTCACCCCCGCCGCCACTGACCGGCGCGGTGGCGCGGGACCGCGGCTTCCGGCGCGGTGGCGCGGCTTCCGGCGCGGCGCGCCGGGACATCGTTGACGTCGTTCCCGGGACGTGGTCTGCTCAGTCGACGCCGTTATTGGAAACGGTAATCGTTAGCTGATGCGGAGGAGAACCATGTCGCTCACCGTCCCACCCGCCCTGCTCGACGCCGCCGAACGCGGTCCGGTCGACGACGAGGCGTTCATCGCCTGCGTCCGTGAATCACTCCCGTACGCCTGGGCCACAGTGAGTCGGGTGGTGGCCGAGCTGGAGGCCGGCGATGCCGAGCTGGCCGACAACGTCGTCCCGCCCCCCACCGACGACGATCGGGGACAACTGCTGCGGGCGCTGGCGAGCGACGCCATCCGCGGCGGCCTGGAGCGGCACTTCGGCGTACGGCTGGCCTTCCAGAACTGCCACCGCGTGGCCGCGTTCCGTCCGTCGGCGGTCGACGGTGAGCGGTACCGCCGGTTCGTGTCGACCCGCGGCCAACTGCTCAACCAGTCCCCCGAACTGCGTAACTGCTGATCCGGGACGCCCGCCCGCTTGCCGCCCACCGACGGGAAGAGTGCTGCCTCAGCGCCCCGGGGCAGCACTCTTCCCCGCACTGCGCGGAATCCCGGCGGGCGCCCCGGCTGTCGGCACGTCTCACCTCGGGCTCCGATCGTGCCGAAACCGCGAAGATCGTGCTCAAACATGGAAACCAACGCCGTTGCGTTTAGCGCTGTGAGCGGGAGGCAAGTCCTTTCTCGAAGACTGTGATGTCGGCGTGGAAGCTGTAGGTCTGTGCGGTTGGGGGGTGTTGTCGCGTGTTCGGGCCGTACTTGCTGGTCGGGTTCTTGCGGGTGCGGGCTTTGACGCGGGGGCGGCGCTGTGTGGGTAGGAGGTTGGCCAGCGCGGCCTGGCCTATCGCGCCGAGGAGATCGGCGGGGCCGTCGGGGTGGATCGCGCTGGCGGTGGTGATCGTGTTGACGGCGGTGTCGATGAGGATGGTGAAGCTGAGCCGGTCCATGTCCAGGCCCGGTTGGGTTGACGCGGCGTCTGCGGCGGCGCGGATGAGGGCTTGGTAGGTGGTGAGGAGGGCATATACCTCTTGCTCGATGCCGGGGATGCTGTGAGAGCGCAGGACGCGGCCGTTGAGCATGGTCGCTTTGATCGAGTAGTAGGTGGTCTCGGCCTGCCAGCGTTCGTGGTAGAGGTTGATGAGTTCTCGGGCGGGGTAGCGGGCGTGATCGGTCAGGCTGGTGATCAGGCGCCACTGCTCGCGGCGCACCGTGCCGTCGGCCAGGGTGATGGTGACCTGCGCTTCGATGACTCGTATCAGGATGAGGGCGGGTAGGGTGCCGTAGCCGATGCGGGTCAGGTAGGAGCCATCGGGCAGGCGTTGCGCGATGGTCGGGCGGCGGCAGGCGGTGGAGCGGACGAGGAACTGCGCGCCGGTGGCGGCCACGTCGTGCAGGAATCGCGCGGCGTCGAAGCCGGCGTCGGCCAGCAGCAGCATCGCGCGGTCCAGTGCGCCTACCAGGCGGTGGGCATAGGGCAGTTCGCCTCCTGCATCGGGGCCGAAGTCCGCGGCGAGCAGGGCGCGGGTCCCGCACTCGATCACCACGAGCAGTCGCAGCAGCGGGTAGCCGAACTCCCGCCGGTCTCCTACCCGTTTGCGGTAGCGCCAGGTGACCTGTTCCCGGTCGGGCACGTGCAGGTGAGTGCCGTCGATGGCTACGGTGCGCAGGCCCCGGTAGAACACGCCGGGCTGGCTGGGCAGGCCGACGACACCAGCCAACGTCTCGAACAGCCGCCGTAGCGGCGCCGCTCCGATCCGGCGGCGGGCGCGGGCAAGTGAGGAGACGCTCGGGCGCGTCAGGCGCAGGTCCGTCAGTGCGGCGGTCAGCTTCCCCCAGGTCGCCAGATAGGAACAGCGCTCGAACAGAGCGAGCGCGAGGACGAAATACACCACGACCCGAGACGGCAGCAGCCGCAGCCGCTTCTCCCGTGTCCCGGTCTCCTCCAACACCGCGTCTACCAGGTCAAAATCGATGATCTGCGTCAACTCACCCAGATGACCGGGCGCGTACACACCCCCGGCCACCCCGAACGACCGGCTGATGACAGACTTCTCCTGCAACGGGACTCCTGACAACGATCACCTTGCTCGACACAAGCTGATCTATCAGAAGTCCCGTTCGCGTCTTCAAAGCCTTGACTCAAGCCCCGATCGCCAAACGCAACGGCGTTGACATGGAAACAGTGGCCACCACGTCGCCCGATACCACTCGATCCTGGAAACAGCACGATCTTGGCGGGCGGAAGCGGCCGACGGGGCGGGTGCGGGACGGGCGGGACGGGACGGGCGGCGGACGGCAGGGGCACACCTGGCGTGCCGCGAGCCGCGCCCAAGGCGAACGCACCTGCGATCCTCCGAAGCCCGCCGCCTAGCGCGAATGCCAACAGCCGCCGACTTTTGCCCTCGCATGTGCGGGGTCTACCCTGAGCCGGTGACGAGGTTCCGGATCGGGGAGGCAGCCGACCTGCTCGGGGTCAGCGCCGACACGGTCCGTCGCTGGGTCGACGCCGGCCGGCTGGCGGCGGGGCGTGACGAGCACGGTCACCGGTTCGTCGACGGTGTGGACCTGGCGGCGTTCGCGCGCGCCCAGGCCGCCGGCCCGGACGCGGGCGCGGAGTTCTCCTCGGCCCGCAACCGGCTGCGGGGCATCGTGGTCGACGTCCGCAAGGACACCGTGATGGCTCAGGTCGACATCCAGGCCGGCCCGTTCCGGGTGGTGTCGCTGATGAGCCGGGAGGCGGTCGACGAGCTCGACCTGCGGGCCGGGTCGGTGGCCGTCGCGGTGATCAAGTCGACCACCGTGGTGGTGGAGCGGGCCACGCCCACCCCCGGCCGGGCAAGGCCGGGCGGATGAGCACGCGGGTGCGGCGTACCGTGGCGGCTGTCCTGGTCGCGGTGGCCGGGTTGGCGTTCGCCGGCTGCGGGGCGGACGGGGAGCCGACGCGGGGCGACGCCGGAGGCGGCCGGGTCACGGTCTTCGCCGCCGCCTCGCTGACCGAGTCGTTCACCCGGATCGCTCGGGCCTTCGAGGCCGCCACCCCCGGCAGCACGATTGTCCTCAGCTTCGCCGGCAGCTCTGCCCTGGCCAATCAGATCAACCAGGGCGCGCCGGCGGACGTGTTCGCCTCGGCCGCCCCCGCGCCGATGGTCACCGTCACCGACGCCGGCAACGCCGACGGCGCGCCGAGCACGTTCGCCCGCAACCAGCTGGTGATCGCCGTACCCCGGGGTAATCCGGCCGGGGTGGCCGGGCTGGCCGACCTGGCCCGGCCCGGCGTGAAGGTGGCGCTCTGCGCCAACCAGGTGCCGTGCGGGGCGGCGGCCCGCACGGCGCTCGATGCGGCCGGCGTCGCGCTGACCCCGGTCACCCTCGAACAGGACGTGAAGGCGGCGCTCGCCAAGGTCAAGCTCGGCGAGGTCGACGCGGCGCTGGTCTACCGCTCCGACGCGCGGGCGGCGAGCGCCGACGTGTCCGGCGTGGAGTTTCCCGAGTCCGCGCGGGCGGTCAACGACTACCCGATCGTCGCGGTGAAGGGCGCGCCGAACCCGGCGGGCGCGCGGGCCTTCGTCGCGTACGTCCGCTCGGCGCCGGCGCAGGCGGTCCTCGCCGAGGCCGGGTTCCAGGCGCCGTGAGCCGGACGCGCGACCGCGCGCCGGCGCGGCGGCGGGGGCGGGTGCCGGCGGCGCTCCTGATCCCCGCCGGTCTGGGGCTGCTGTTCCTGGTGTTGCCGCTGGCCGGGCTGGTGGTCCGCGCACCGTGGTCGACGTTGCCGGAGCGGCTCACCACGCCGGGCGCGCTGACCGCGCTGCGCCTGTCGGTGCAGACCGCGACGGCGGCCACGGTGCTCTGCCTGCTGCTCGGGGTGCCGCTCGCCTGGCTGCTGGCCCGCGTCGAGTTCCCCGGCCGCCGACTGGTACGCGCGCTGGTCACCGTGCCGCTGGTGCTGCCGCCGGTGGTCGGCGGGGTGGCGCTGTTGCTGGTGTTCGGCCGGCGCGGGCTGCTCGGCGGCTGGCTCGACGCCACGTTCGGTGTCACGCTGCCGTTCACCACCGCGGGCGTCGTGCTCGCCGAGTCGTTCGTCGCCATGCCGTTCCTGGTCATCGCCGTGGAGGGCGCGCTGCGCGCGGCCGACCACCGCTACGAGGAGGCCGCCGCGACGCTGGGCGCGAGCCGGTGGACCACCTTCACCCGCGTCACGCTGCCGATGGTGGCGCCCGGCCTGGCCGCCGGCGCGGTGCTCTGCTGGGCTCGGGCGCTCGGCGAGTTCGGGGCCACCATCACCTTCGCCGGCAACTACCCCGGCCGGACCCAGACCATGCCGCTCGCCGTCTACCTGGCCCTGGAGACCGACCTGGAGGCGGCGATCGTGCTGAGCCTGGTGCTGCTCGTCGTGTCGGTGGGCATCCTGGTCGCCCTGCGGGACCGCTGGATGACGACATCGTGACCGCCGCGCTGCTGGACGCCCGACTCGTCGTCGACCGGGGCGCCTTCCGGCTCGACGTGCCGTTGCGGGTCGCGCCGGGCGAGGTGGTCGCGGTGCTCGGCCCGAACGGCGCCGGCAAGACGACGGCGCTGCGCGCGCTGGCCGGGCTGCACCCGCTCAGCGACGGGCACGTCACCCTCGACGGCGTCGACCTGGACCGCCCGGCGACCCGGAGCTGGGTGCCCACCGAACGTCGGTCGATCGGCGTGGTCTTCCAGGACTACCTGCTCTTTCCCCACCTCAGCGCCCTGGACAACGTGGCCTTCGGACCGCGCCGGCACGGCGTCGACCGGTGGACGGCGACGGCCACCGCCCGGGACTGGCTGGCCCGGGTGGGGCTCGACGGGCAGGCGCGGCGCCGGCCGCGGCAGTTGTCCGGTGGTCAGGCGCAGCGGGTGGCGCTGGCCCGCGCGCTGGCCGTCGCCCCGGCGCTGTTGCTGCTGGACGAGCCTCTCGCCGCGCTGGACGCCCGTACCCGACTGGACACCCGCGCGGAACTGCACCGGCACCTGTCGTCGCACCCGGGTGCGACGGTGCTGGTCACCCATGACCCGCTGGACGCCCTCGCGCTCGCCGACCGGCTGGTCATCGTGGAGGGCGGTCGGGTGGTGCAGGAGGGGGACGGGCCGAGTGTCACCGCCCGGCCGCGCACGGACTACGTCGCCCGGCTGGTCGGGTTGAACCTCTACCGGGGGCGGGCGGAGGGGCACCTCGTACGGGTCGCGCCGGAGCTGACCCTCACCGTCGCCGACGGGTTGGCCGGTGAGGCGTTCGTGGCGTTCCGTCCAGCGGCGGTGGCGCTGCACCCGACCCGACCGGAGGGCAGCCCGCGCAACGCCTGGGAGGGCACCGTGGCCGGTGTGCAACGCCACGGCGACAACGTGCGGGTGCAGGTGGACGGGCCGGTCGGCGTGGCCGCCGACGTCACGCCGGCCGCCGCGGCCCAGTTGCGGCTGATCCCCGGCCAACGGGTCTGGGTGGCGGTCAAGGCCACCGAGACGCACGCCTATCCCGCGACCGGCTGACCCGGCGACACCTGCGGCACGGCGACGTCGACGAGCGCACCGGGCGCGCCGCGCGACCGGTCAGCCGGCGAGCAGGTCAGCGTGGGCGGCGCGCAACCGCGCCAACGACGGATCGCTGCCGGGAGCGACCCGCCGATCCACCTCGGCCCACACCTCGGCCAGCGCGGCGCGGATCGCGGCCAGCTCGGCGGCGTGCCGCTGGGCGCCGCGCCGGTGCTGCTCCTCCAGGCGACGGGCCCAGCCGGCGGTGACAGTGGCGAGCCGGTCGGCGTCGGCGCGGGCCTGCGCGGCGCTGCGGGCGGCAGCGGCGGGGACGATCGCGGCGACCGGGCGGGGGTCGCCGTCGCGGGTGACGACGGTGACGGCGTCGGTCAGCTCGGCCAGCGCGACGAGCTGGCTGAAGCGGGTGCGCGCCTCACGCAGCGGCACGGAACGCGGCGGGTCGGGGCGAGGGGTGAGCGCGGGGACGGCCATGAATGCATGGTGCCGCGCGGGTACGACAACAATGCGCCGTCGTCAGTGGACGGTACGTGTTCACTCGCCCGGCGCCGCCAGCCACTCGTCGGCCAGCACCGACCAGACCTCGAGGTTGATCCGACCGTGCGGGCCGGGCCGGAGCTGGCGGAGTGTGCCGTCGAGGCGCAGACCGAGCCGCTGGGCGAGGGCCTTGCTGCGGGTGTTGTCGGCGTTGGTCCGCCACTCCACCCGCTGGATGCCGCGCTCGCGTACCGCCCAGTCGACGATGCGGCGGACCGCCGGTGCGACCATCCCCCGGCCCTGCGCGGCCGGCTCCACCCAGCAGCCGACCTCGCAGACGCCGGTGGTCGCGTCGAACGACACGAAGATGACCCCGCCGACCAGCGTGCCCCGCCACCACAGACCCCAGATGCCGCCGCTGTCGCTGGCCCACTTGTCGGCGTAGCGCTGCAACACCGCGCGTGCCGACGGCAGGTCGGTGGCCGCGAAGGACGACGACACCCAGGGCGTGATGTGCTCGCGGGCCCGCTCCATGTGGGCGAGGAACTCCTCGGCCCGCCACGGCTCCAGCGGGCGCAGCTCGACATCCTCGGTCAGCGGCAGGGCGAACACCGGGCCTCCACGACAGTCAGGGACGAACGTCGGTAGCAGGCTCGCACAGGGCCGTCCGCCCGTGCCGCGCCGGGACCAGGTTCAGACCGACAGATGGGTACGCAGGGCGGCGAACTGGACCACCGTCAGGTACGAGGGGTTGGCCGCCTGCGGCTGGCGGAAGACCAGCGGGTCCCGGGCGAACCGGCCGGCCAGGTCGACGGCGTCGGCGTTGCCCTTGAGCAGCCAGGCGCCCAGGTCGTCGAGGCGTACCCGTGGCTCGGTCATCCGGCTAATCTGCCCCGCCGACGGCCGGGCCAATCAGATGATCGTGTGCGTCCAGTAACTGAGCCAGAGGGTGAACAGCACCCCCTGCACCAGGGCGAGCGCCGCGGTGAGCCACACGTCCACGCTGGCGTGCCGGGCCCAGCGGGCCAGCACCAGCGCCACCGGGAAAGCGGCAAGCAGATAGCGCAGCAGGCTCTTGTAGACAGGTGGGCCGATGGACGCGGGCGCGAGCACCATGAGGACGCCGTACACCAGGTAGGGCAGTTCCCGGCGGCGGAAGCCGGCGGCCAGGACGACCAGCACGACCACCGCGAACCACACCCGCGCGGCGTCGAGGGGCGCACCGGCCAACCCGTCGAGGAGCACCGGCACCGGGTTCTGCACCTCGATCCCCCATCCGGTCCGCTGGGCGTGCTGGTAGGCGAACCAGTCCCCGCCGCGCCACCGGCAGTACGCCATGAAGGTGAGCCAACCGGCGGGTAGCAGCAGCAACGGCCAGCCGATCCGTAGGTAGCCGAGCAGAGCGCGTGGACCCAGCCGCCACTCGTGCTGCCGGAGCAGCACCAGGGCCAGCGGCAGCGCGACGAGCAGACCGACCGACCGGCTCATCGCCAGGAAGTAGCCGAGCACACCGACAAGCACCCACCGGCCTCGCTCGGCGTGGTAAAAGGCGGCCAGCGCGAGACAGACGAAGAGCGACTCGGTCAGCGCCGCCTGGAAGAGGAATGCCGTCGGCAGCAGCACCAGGTACCTGGTGAACCGGCGGGCCGCCGACGCGTCGCCGAGCAGCAGTTCGGCCAGGCGGTAGCCGTAGGAGAGGGCCACCAGGAACGCGACGTTGCTGATCAGCAGCAGGGCGAGGGCGTTGTTCCCGCCGAGCAGCGCGCCGACCGGCCGGGCCAGGAACGGATAGAGCAGCGGGAATCCGAAGTCGTGCCACGGCCCGGTCAGCGGAAGTTGGCTCAACCGCAGGTAGAGCATCGAGTCCCAGGCGAACCAGAGGGAGATCCACCGGTGCCCGGAGATGTCCCGCTGCTGCGCCCACATCAACGCCTCGTCGGCCGGCGGCGCACCGGGGACGCCGTCCCAGGCGTGCAGGACCAGCAGCCCGAGCAGCGTCAGCAGCACCTTCGCGCCGAGGAACAGCCCGAGGGCGTACGCCCAGGGTGCCGGCACCCGACGAGCCACGCGGCGGCCGGAGGCGGCCAGCTCCACCGCGCCGCTTCGCCACCGGTGCATCAACCCCCGCCCCGCTCCCCGACCCCCGGGGTGTCGTCGCCGTCGTCGTCCGCCGCCACGATCGCGAAGCGCGAACCATCCGCCTCCAAGTATGACATTCTGCGCTTAATGGGTATACGCCGCGCCTCGACCAGGGCGTGAGCAGGGAGCGCGGGCACCATGAACGAGCGACACGGCACCGTGATCATCGGCGCGGGTCCGGCGGGGCTCACCGCCGCGTACGAGTTGCTCCGGCACGGCCTGTCGGTCCAGGTGTTCGAGGCCGACGAGGTGGTCGGCGGGATCAGCCGGACCGTCGAACGCGACGGGTGGCGATTCGACATCGGCGGGCACCGGTTCTTCACCAAGGTGCCCCGGGTGGAGGCGTTCTGGCACGAGATCCTGCCGGACGAGGACTTCCTGACCCGACCCCGGATGAGCCGGATCTTCTACCGGGGAGCGCTGTACAACTACCCGCTCAACGCCGTGAACGCGCTGCGCAACCTCGGCCTGGCGGAGGCCGCCCGCTGTCTCGGCTCGTACGCACGGGCCCGCCTACGGCCACCACGGGACCAGTCGCACTTCGAGGGTTGGGTGTCGGCCCGCTTCGGCTGGCGGCTGTACTCGATCTTCTTCAAGACGTACACCGAGAAGGTCTGGGGGATGCCCGCGGACCGGATGCGGGCCGACTGGGCCGCCCAGCGGATCAAGAACCTGTCGCTGGCGACGGCGATCCGCAACGCGCTGCTCCCCCGGCGTCGCCGCACCGACGTGACGAGCCTGATCGAGGAGTTCCAGTACCCGAAGTACGGCCCGGGGATGATGTGGGAACGCTGCGCCGAGCGGGTCCGCGAGCGGGGCGGGCAGGTGTGGACAGGTAGCTGGGTGACCGCCGTGCACCACGACCCGGCACGACGGCGGGCGATCAGCGTGACGGTCGACGGGGTGGGCGGGCGAAGGACCACGGCCGCCGACCACGTGATCTCGTCGATGCCGATCTCGGAGCTGGTGGCCGCGCTGCACCCGCCGGCGCCCCCGCAGGTGTTGGACTGCGCCGCCGACCTGCGCTACCGCGACTTCCTGACCGTCGCCCTGGTGGTGCCGGCGGAGTTCTCGTTCCCGGACAACTGGATCTACGTGCACGACCCCGGGGTTCGGGTGGGACGCATCCAGAACTTCGGCTCCTGGTCGCCCTACCTGGTCAAGGACGGCCGCACGTGCCTGGGCCTGGAGTACTTCGTGTTCGAGGACGACGAGATGTGGCGTACCCCGGACGCCGACCTGGTGGCGCTGGCCACCGCGGAGCTGGAGCGGCTGGGGTTGGTCCGCCCCGGTGTCGTGGAGGCCGGCTACGTCGTGCGCATGCCCAAGGCCTACCCGGTGTACGACGAGCGCTACCAGCACAACGTGGACACCATCCGGGCGTGGCTGGCCGAGGCGGTGCCGAACGTGCACCCGGTGGGCCGCAACGGCATGCACCGCTACAACAACCAGGACCACTCGATGCTGACCGCGATGCTGACAGCGGAGAACATCGCCACCGGCAGCACGCACGACGTCTGGTCGGTGAACGTGGAGCGGGACTACCACGAGCAGTCGTCCGGCGGCGACGGCCGGCGCGGCACCGGCCGGGACGCCCCGGTGCTGCCCCGCCGGGTCATTCCCGCGCCCGAGGGCGTCGGACCCAACGGTCAGGGCGACCGGCCAGCCCACCTGCCGCTGGGTTGAGCAGAGCGGCCGGTGCGCGGGACCCGCGGAACCGTCAGACGCCCCACCGAACGTCCTGGTGCGCCGCCGATCCCCCGCGACCGCAACCCCTCCGTCCGATCCGAACTCCGGCCACAGGGTCAGGTCATGGGCTTCTCGTCCAGGGTTCCCGCATCCGGGCTCTGAGCACGTCGAACTCGCACCCCGGCGCGTCCGGGTCGAAGCCGTGCTCGATCAGCCAGCGCGCCGCCACCAGGCTGCGCAGCGACCACCAGGCGCGGATCACGGTCCGGTCCACGTCGGTGCCGTAGCCGGCGAGCAGGTCGTCCAGGCGCTCCTCGTGGCCGAGCGTCAGGATGGCGAGGTCGAACATGGCGTCGCCGGGGGCGGCCTCGGACCAGTCGATGACCCCGGTGACCTGGTCGTCGTCGACGAACACGTGGGTGATCTGCAGGTCGCCGTGGATGAACACCGGTTGCCACTGTCGGAGCGCGGCCCCGGCGATCTCCCGGTTGCGCCGGATCACCTCGGCGGGCAGCACGGCGTTGGCGAGCAGCCACGCGCACTCGCTGTCGAGTTCCGCCGCCACGTCGTCGAGCCGGCGCCCCGGCCACTGTGGCAGCGGCGCGTCGTGCAGCCGCCGGACGACGGCGCCCGCGGCGGCCCACGAGGCCGGCGACGCGGGCGACGGTTCGCCGAGGACACCGAGCGCCGTGCCGGGCACGGCGGCGACAGCGAGTACGGGCGGCCGGTGCCAGAGGACCGCCGGGGTGGGTACCGGCGCCATCGCCATCGCCCGCACCTCGACGTCGGCGTGCGCCGGATCAGCGTCGACCTTGAGGAACACGTCGCCGACCCGCAGCGTCGCGCGCTGACGGTGCGCGACGACGATCTCAACCTCGTCCATGGGGGTCAGCCTCGCGTGGATGGCCACCGATGTCGCCGGATTTTGTCGGTGGCGGCGGGAAAACGCTTACCGGAGCGCTATTGACGCTCGTCACTGGCTGTCAGTACCGTGATGCGGGCAGCGAGAAAGCGCTTTCCGACCCTCACCGTCCGACAGGGAGCGCCCCCATGCCCCGACACCTCCGCACGTTCGGCCTCATCCTGCTCGCCATCGCCGCCGTGGTGAGCACCACCACCGCCCTGCCCGCCGAGGCGGCGCCCCGTTTCCGGGTGCTGGTCTTCTCCAAGATCACCAACTACTACCACGACTCCATCCCGGCCGGCATCGCCGCCATCCAGCAACTCGGCGCGGCGCACAACTTCGAGGTCGTCGCCACCACCGACGCGGGCGCGTTCACCGACGCCAACCTCGCCACCTTCGACGCGCTGGTCTTCAACAACACCAACTCACTGCCGACCTCCGGCGACCTGCTCAACGCCAGCCAGCGGGCGGCGATGCAGACGTTCATCCGCAACGGCGGCGGTTGGGCCGGCCTGCACGCCGCCTCGGCCAGTGAACGCGACTGGACGTGGTACGAGGGCCTGGTCGGCACGATCTTCGACTACCACCCGGACTTCTCGTCGACCGGCGGCACCTACCCCGGTCGGGTGAAGGTCCTCGACCGGGCGCACCCCTCCACCCGCAACCTGCCCGAGCTGTGGGAGCAGAGCGAGGAGTGGTACAACTGGCGGACCAACCCGACCGGCAAGGTGCACACCCTCGCGCAGATCAAGGTGCGCGACGGGATCAACGGCCTGGACGAGGGCGTCGACCACGCGTACTCCTGGTGTCAGCGCTACGACGGCGGCCGGTCCTGGTTCACCGCCGGCGGGCACGCCAGCTCCCAGTTCAGCGACGCGACGTTCCTGGAGCACCTGCGCTACGGCATCGAGTGGGCGGCCGGCGCCGTCGCCGGCGACTGCTCGGCCACCAAGACCGGCAACTTCGAACGGGTCGGCCTGGTCACCGAGAACCTGGCGGACCCCTTCGAGCTGGCCGTCGCCCCGGACCGCAAGGTCTACTACATCCAGCGCACCGGCGCGTTGAAGGTGGTCAACCAGGACACGCTCCAGGTGACCACGCTGCTGGACTTCGCGTACACCTCGGCAATGACCGACCAGTCCGACGGGCTGCTGGGGATGACCCTGGACCGGAACTTCGCCAGCAACGGCTGGATCTATCTCCTGTGGTCGGACAAGACACTCAAACAGCTCAACCTGTCCCGGTTCACCGTCGCCAACAACAGCGTCGCGCTCTCCTCGGAGAAGCGTCTGCTGGCCATCCCCACCTACCGGGGTGAGGGCCGGGCCAACTCGCACATGGGCGGCTCCCTGGCCATGGACGGGGCCGGCCGCCTCTACGCGGCGATCGGCGACAACACCGATCCGTTCGCCTCCAGCGGCTACACCCCGATCGACGAGCGCTCCGGCCGCGCCGCCTGGGACGCCCAGGGCACCGCCGGCAACACCAACGACCTGCGCGGCAAGATCCTGCGGATCACCCCGCAGGCCGACGGCACGTACACGGTGCCGAGCGGCAACCTCTTCCCGGCCGGCACCGCGCGGACCCGTCCGGAGATCTACGCGATGGGCATGCGCAACCCGTTCCGGATCACCATCGAACCGCAGACCAACGCCGTACTCGTGGCCGACTACGGCCCGGACGCCCGCGCCGCCGATCCGAACCGCGGCCCGGAGGGGACCGTCGAGTTCAACCGGATCACCACGGCCGGCAACTACGGATGGCCGTACTGCGTGGGCAACAACATCCCGTTCAACGACTACAACTTCGCCACCAACACCTCGGGGGCGAAGTTCACCTGCGCCGCGCCCGTCAACAACTCGCCGAACAACACCGGCCTGACCACCCTGCCGGCGGCGAGGTCGGCGCTGGTGTGGTACGCGTACTCCGCCTCCAGCCAGTTCCCGGAGCTGGGCACCGGTGGTGGCGGGCCGATGAGCGGGCCGGTGTACGACTACGACCCGGCCAACACCCGCACCACGAAGTTCCCGGAGTACTTCGAGGGCAAGTGGATCACCTACGAACTGACCCGCAGGTGGTTCAAGACGCTCTCCATCCACAAGACGGCGCAGACGTTCCGCAACACGCGCTTCGGCCCGACCGCCGTCGGCGACCTCCAGTCGATCAACGGCATCTTCGACAGCATGAGCTGGATCCAGCCCTTCGAGGCGGAGTTCGGCCCGGACGGCTCGCTCTACGTCATCGACTTCGGCGAGGGCACCGGCAGTGGCCGGGGCGGCAGCAACGCCGGCGCCGGCATCTACCGGATCGACTACGTGGCCAACGGCCGGCCACCGACCGCGAAGATCGCCGCCACCCCGGACAGCGGACGCGCGCCCCTCACCGTCACCTTCTCCTCGGCCGGCACGGCGGCGGGCGACGGCACGGCGCTCAGCTACGCCTGGGACTTCACCAACGACGGCAGCACCGACTCCACAGCCGCCAACCCGAGCTTCACCTACACCGCCGCCGGCAAACACACGGCCCGACTGACCGTCCGCAACAGCGGCAACGGGCTGACCGCGACGACGGTCACCGACGTGGTGGTCGGCAACACCCGGCCCACGGTGACCATCAACGTGCCCGACGGCGGCTTCTTCGACTTCGGCGACAAGATCCCGTACACGGTGACGGTCACCGACCCGGAGGACGGCACCATCGACTGCGCCAGGGTGACGGTGCAGACGCAGCTCGGCCACGACCAGCACGCCCACCCGCTGGACGTCTACACCGGCTGCTCGGGGCTGCTCGCCACCGAGGCGGACGCCGGTGACGGGCACGGACCGGGGCAGAACCTCTACACCCTGATCACCGCGCAGTACACCGACGGCGGCGCGGCCGGCGCTCCGGCGTTGACCGGCTCGACCCGGGTGCAGCTGCAACCCAAGAGCAAGGAGGCCGAGCACTTCAGCGCCCAGTCGGGGGTCACCGTCAACGACCGGGCCACCGCCCGCGCCGGCAAGCGGCTCGGCGACGTCGACCACAACGACTGGATCGCGTACGGGCCTGTGGACCTGCGCAACATCGGCTCGGTGACGCTCGGGGTGACCAACGGCGGCCTGGGCGGCACCATCGAGCTGCGCACCGGCTCACCGACCGGCACCCTGATCGGCAGTGCCGCGATCGGCTCGACCGGCGGGTGGGACAATCTCGTCTCCCCCACCGTCACGCTGACCAACAAACCGACCGGCACCACCACGCTCTACGCGAAGTTCGTCAACACCGCCCAGTCCGGCGGCACCCCTGACCTGCTCGCCCTGGACTGGCTGCGGTTCAACGGCGCCGGGATCAAACAGGAGCCGGGCGGTACGTTGTCACTGGCCGCCAACCCGGCCAGCGGCACCGGGACGCTGACCACCACGCTGACCGCCACCGCCACGGCACCGTCCGGGCAGAGCATCACCGACTACGCGTGGGACTTCGGTGACAACAGCGCCATCACGCACGGGGCGACTCTGCGGTCGATCGCCCACACCTATCCGCGCAAGGGCACCTTCACCGCCCGGGTGACCACCACCTACACCAGCGGCGAAACCCGCTCGATCAACCTGACCGTCACGGTCAACTGATCGCGGAGCGGTGGCGGGCGGGTAACCCCGCCCGCCACCGCCACCGCCACCGGGTCGGGCGTGAGTCGAGCGCCGAGATCTTGGACAGTTTCCGTTACGCGAGAACGGAAACTGTCCAAGATCTGCGTTGCGTGCCGTCGCCGACCGTTTCAGGGAGCCCGCGTGAGCAATCGGTACGTCGTCATCACGGGTGGGCCGGGATCCGGCAAGACCACGCTGCTCGACAGCCTGCGGAGTGCCGGACATGCCTGCGTCGAGGAGGCCGGACGACAGATCATCCAGGACCAGCTCCAGATCGGTGGTCAGGCCCTGCACGGCGCGGATTCGCGGCTGTACGCCGAGATCTCGCTGAGCTGGGAGATCCGCTCCTACCGCCAAGCCAGCCAGCACACCGGCCCGGTCTTCTTCGATCGCGGCATCCCGGACGTGCTCGGTTACTACCTCCTGCTCGGCTGGCCCGTACCGAACCACGTGGCGGCGGCGGCACGGCAGTTCCGCTACCACCGGCGTGTCTTCGTCGCCCCGCCGTGGCCGGCGATATACGCCAACGACAGCGAACGACACCAGAACTTCGCCGAGGCGGTGCGCACCCACGACGCCATGGTCGCCGCCTACACCCAGCTCGGCTACGAACTGAGTGTCCTGCCGCTGGGCGACGTCAGCTCGCGCCATGCCTTCGTCGAGCGAATGACAGGCTGATGGTGGCGGAACGATGGGACGTTGACCTGGGCACCGTCGGTCACCTCCCTGGGGGCCGATGCGGTAGCGAGCGGTATACCTCAGAGTCATACTTATACCTCTGAGGTATACCGCTCACATCAAGATGCCGGGCCAGCCAAAGGGGGCGGCCAGCGACCTCCGCGTCCAGGACCGTTCCGGCAGATGGAAGCCCGCGCGTCCGCCTCGCCCGAACCTGAGCCGGCCCAGCCCTGACCGACCCCGTTCACCGAGCCTCGGACGCGGTGGTCGCGACCGTGAGGCGGTGCCGAGCACCACTTCACGGTCGCGACCAAGGTCTACTCCCAGGAACTCTGTTGCGTGTAGACGAGGTTGCCGGGGATCACAGTGCCGTTGGTGTTCCACTCGGTGTACGCCCAGAAGTCGCCGTCGGCGAGCGGCTTCTTCGGCTTCAGCGTGAACCCGTAGGTCAGTCCGCGCTCCACGGTGGAGGGCGCCTCCAGGGTGGCACCCGCATACGTGGCGTTTCGGCTGATGATGGCGTGCCCGAGTTGGAAGTCGACGACCGGGCCGCCGGGGTACTGCGCGAACACGTACGCGGTGTAGCGTCCCGGCTCGGGCAGGAACTTGTAGGCCTGCTCCGCGCTGGTCCAGAACCGGTCACTGCTGTAGACCAGCTTGTCGCCCTTGTACAGGTACAGGTCGAGGTTCGTGTTCGGGTCGTCGGTGTTCGTCTCGACCACGATGCCCGCGGTGTTCGGCGGCACGATGAGGTCGAACGTCTTCACCCCGGACGCCTTCGGGTCGAAGACGCCGCCGTAGACGCCAGCCGGCATCGAGTACGAGTCGCGCCGCATCGGCGTGTATCCGGTGCTGCGACCGGCGAACGGGCCGGTGAAGCCCGGTTGGACCGAGCCGAACGCGCCGTTGGTCATCCGGCCGAACTCCTCGCCGTCGTCGGCGTACGGCCGGGGGCTGATGCCCCACGGACGGGCGGCGACCGGGATGCGGGCGCTGTGGGCCTTGCCCTGCCAGGTGATCGACCCGGTGACGTACCGGTCCCAGGGGGCGTTGGTCCGGCGCACCGTGATGGTCACCGTCGCGGATGTGCCGGGCGCCAGCGTCACCGCTGCCGGCGTCACGGTGGCCTTCATGCCGGGCAGGCCGGACACCGTCGACCGGTACGTCTCCCGCGTCTTACCGACGTTGGTCAGGGTGCGGGTGACGGTCACCGGGCGGGTGCCGTCGTACTCGCGCAGCGAGATGGCTGGCAGGTTGAGCTCCTTGCCGTCCGGCTGCGCGGTCTCGCTGAAGGTGGTCAGCTCGGCCGCCGTCGGCTGGATGACCAGGCCGGGGTCGGCGGCCTTGGTCAGGTTGATCAAACCGCTGCCCTGATCCAAGGGACTGCTGGTGCCGACGGTGTCGGTGGCCGTGGTGCGCAGCGCCGAGGCGACCGCGCCGGGTGACCAGTCCGGGTGGGTGGCGCGCAGGATCGCCGCCGCTCCGGCGACGTACGGCGAGGCCATCGAGGTGCCGGAGTACGCGTCGTAGCTCCGCCCGAAGTTGCCCGCCGGCGACACCGCCGCGATGATGTTCGACCCCGGCGCGACCAGGTCGGGCTTGAACACGCCGAGGGTGGTCTTGTCCGGCCCAGTGGAGGAGAAGTCCGCCACGCTGGGCAGGCCCGGGACGCTGGAGCCGTCGCCGCCGGTCCGCAGCGACACCGTCGCGTCGGTCGGGTGGCGCATCAGGTAGTTGAACAGCGTGCCGGCCTGCTTCTCGGTGGGCAGGTAGACCACCGGGAAGCTGAAGATGGAGTTGATCCGGTAGTTGCCGACCGGGTCGAAGACGACCATCGCCGCCCCGCCCTTGGCCTTGATCTCGGCGGCGGAACCGAACAGGTCGGACAGCGCGCAGGCGACCACCTTGCCCTTGATCTTGGCGGCGTCGAGGCTGCCGGGCTCACAGTAGACAGCGCCCAGATCGGGCGAGCCGGCCTGTTCGCCGAAGACCAGCGGGCGCGAGCCGCCGGGGATCATATCCAGGGACCCGCCGACGAGCGTGGTGCCGTCGCCCAGCTTGACGGTGGCCTCGTCGGGCTTCGTCACGGCCGCGCCGACGGTGGTCACCCAGGGCGCGGCGTTGCTGATCGCGCCGCTCACGATGCCGGTGTTGCCCGCCGACGCCGCCACGAAGACGCCGGCCAGCGTGGCGTTGAGGAACGCGATGCCGATGGGCGTGTTGGCCTCCCAGTCGCCGAGCTGCGAGCCGATCGAGAAATTGATCACCTGCACGCCGTCGGCGACGGCCGCGTCGATGCCGGCGATGATGTCGGCGTCGTAGCCCATGCCACCCCAGAGCACCTTGTAGACGGCGATCTGGGCGTCCGGCGCCACCCCGGTGACCGGGTCGAAGCGGCGGCCGTCGATGGTGACGTCCGCCACCGGCAGACCCGCCGCCGTGGAGGCGGTGTGCGTGCCGTGCCCGGACATGTCGCGGGGGGACAACATCTCGCCCTCGGGAATCGAGCCGCCGTAGGCGAGCCACGAGTCGGCGAAGTACCGCGCGCCGACGATCTTGCCGTTGCAGTGCTCGGCCACGAAGCCGACGCCGGTCTGGCAGGTGCCACGCCAGCTCGCCGGGGCGGGCATCGTCTTGGCGAAGGAGGCGCTCTCCGGCCAGATGCCGGTGTCCAGGACGCCGATCACCATGCCGGCGCCGGTGCCGGGACCGGGCTTGCCGGGCTTGCCGGGCTTGCCGGGCTTGCCGGTCGGGTCCGGCATCGTCGACCGGTCCGGCGTCGTCGAGCGGTCCGGCGTCGTCGAGCGGTCCGGCGTCGTCGAGCGGTCCGGCGTCGTGGCGGGCGGGGTGGCCGCCGTGGGTGGCGGCGTCGGGGTGCCGAGCGCCCGGGATTCGGTGACCGCGCGTACCCGCTTGTCCGCCCGCAGGGCGCTCACCTGGGCGGCGGTCAGCTGTGCCGAGAAGCCGTTGAAGGCGGTGGTGTAGACGGCGGAGACCTGGACCTTCGCGGCGGCGGCGACGGCGCCGCGCTGCGCGTCCAGGTGCTTACGGTACGCCTGGGCGGGCGCTCCGGTGACGTCCAACCGGTCGCCCGCAGCGGGGCGGGTCCGGGCCAGGCCGGACACGCCACCGGCGTACGAGGTCAGGGGCTCCTCGGCGAGCTCGACGATGTACCGGCCCGGACGGGTCTCGTCCGCCGTCCGCCGGTCGGCGGCGTCGCGGCCGCCCGGCCGGCGGTCGGCACCGTCGGTCAGGGTGACCTTCCGGTCGGACCCGTCGGTGAAGTACCCGGCGGCGTCGTTGCCCCCGGTCGGCCCCACCGGGGCCGCCGACGCCGTTCCCGCGACGGCGGTCGTGCTGGCGACCACGGCGAGGACCAGCGCCGGTAGCGCCGATCTCCGCAGTCTGTTTCCGCTCGTGCTTGTAGCCACGAGGCTCCCTTCGATGGCTCCCGTGTGGAGCGTTTCTCCGATCGCGACCCCCGCTCATGGGAGCGCTCCCCCACTCAAGCCGCCGACGGTTAAACAGCGGTTCGGGAGGTGTTACGGATCGCTGGTGCGAATAAGATCACGTTCGCGGAGCCACGACTAGATCATCTTTGTGCGACCCCGCCATAGCACAGTGCACACTCCGGCGAGGGCGAGGCCGAGCAGCGGGGCCACCGCCAGCCCGGCGAGCGTGCCGGCCACCGCGAGCAACGCCGGCGGCACCCAGCACCAGGCCGGCACCGTACGCGGCGCACGACCACGCCGGCGCGCGGCGGCCTCGGTCGCCATCGGCACCACGAGCACCGGCAGCGCTGCGGCCAGCACCGTCAGCCAGGGCAGCACCAGCCGGTCGAACCGCGCCACGGCGAGCATCCCGCCGAGCACCGCGACGGCGAGCATCGCACCCCGGGCCGGCACCCGCGGCGTCAGGCCGCGGATCGCCAGCGCCCCGGAGTACGTGGTGGTCAGCGCCGCGGCGAAGACCGCCACCGCGACGAACAGATTCGCGTACGCGGCGAGCCCCGACCCGGTCGCCAGCAGCGCCACCACGTCCGTCTCGCCGGTGCGCAGCCACAGGCCGGCCCCGGCGAGCACACCGAGCAACGCCGGCCCGACCAGCAGCCCCACGCACCAGGCCAGGTCCCGTGGCCGGGCGAGACCGACGCTGAAGTCCGGCGCGCGCAGCGCGAACACCGCCGCGTACCCGATCAGCGCGGCGGCGTCGGCGAGCCCGCCGGCGGCGGGGCGGACCGGCGTGCCCGGCGGCGGCAGCACGGTCAGGCACCACCCGACCAGCACCACCGCGCTGAGCGTGGTGACCACCGCGACCCGGTTGCCGAGCCGGGCCGGCGCCCAGGAGACGGCGAGGACCGCCACCTCCAGCAGGACCGGACCGGCCCAGCCCGGCAGGTGCGTCAGCGCGGCCAGGGACGCGCCGCCCAGCCCCACGTTGAAGCCGTTCCAGCCGACCATCGACACGGTCAGCACCGCCGCCAACAGCAACCGCGAGGTGTCGCCGAGGTACGCGGGCAGCACCGCGGTCAGCGTCGCGCCATCGCCGAGCGGTCGGCGCAGACCGACGCGGCCCTGCCCCCAGAGCAGCGCCGCCATCAGCGCCCCGCCGAGCAGCAACCCGCCGGCCGGCACCGCGCCGCCGTGCCGGGCGGCCATCGCCGCGCCGAGCACCAGGGTGGCGGGCGCGGTGCCGATGCCCAGCCACGCGCCGACCGCCGCCGACCAGTGTCGTGGCGCAGCCTCAGACAACGTGGCGCAGGTAGCCGTCGATCGCCGCGTCCAGCGCCTCGACGCCCGGACGCGCCCACACCTCGGCGGAGAACACCTCCACCTCGATCGGGCCGTGGTAGCCGGCCGCGTCCACCGCCTCGCGCAACCGGCGCAGCTCGATGCAACCGTCACCGGGCAGCGCCCGGCCGAGCAGCACCCCCTCTGGCAGCGGGGTCACCCAGTCGCAGACCTGGAACGCGGCGATCCGGTCGCCGGCCCGCGCGATCTGCGCGTAGACGGTGTCGTCCCACCAGACGTGGTACGCGTCCACGACCACACCGACGACGGTCGGGTCGAAGCGTTCGGCGATGTCGAGCGCCTGGCCCAGGGTGGCGATCACGCACCGGTCGGCGGCGAACATCGGGTGCAGCGGCTCGATGGCCAGCCGCACCCCGGCCGCCGCCGCGTGCGGGGCCAGCTCGGCGATGGCGTCGGCGACCTGACGCCGGGCGCCGTCGACGTCCCGGCTGCCGGCGGGCAGACCACCGGAGACGAGCACCAGCTCCGGCGCGCCGAGCGTGGCGGCCTCCTCGATGGCCCGCAGGTTCTCCGCCCGCCAGCCGTCGGCGGAGAAGAACCCACCCCTGCACAGCGAGGTGACGGACAGGCCGGCCTCGCGGACCAGCTTCGCCGAGCGGGCGAGCCCGTACTCCGCGACCGGCTCCCGCCACAGCCCGATACCGGGCACGCCGGCCGCCACGCACCCGGCCACCACGTCGGGCAGCGGCCAGCGCTGGGCGGTCGCCTGGTTGAACGAGAACCGCTCCAGGCTCATTGCGGCACGCCCGCGACGGTGAAGAACGCCCGTGCGCGGGCGGCGGCCAGGTCCGCGTCGGGCAGCAGGCCGGCCGCGTCGGCCAGGGTGAGCAGGGTCGCCAGGTGCGCCGGGGACCGGCCGGACTGTGCGCCACCGACCATGGTGAAGTGCTCCTGCCGCCCGGCCAGCCAGGCCAGGAACACGATGCCCGTCTTGTAGTGCCAGGTCGGGGCCGCGAACAGGTGCCGGGCCAGCGGCACCGTCGGCGCGAAGACCTCGTCGTACGCCGTCAGGTCGCCCCGGTCCAGCGCGGCCAGCGCGGCGGCGGCGGCCGGGGCGATGGCCGCGAACACCCCGAGCAGCGCGTCCGAGTGGCCCACCTCGTCGCCCCGGATCAGCTCCGGGTAGTGGAAGTCGTCACCGGTGTAGAGCCGCACCCCGGCCGGCAGCCGACGGCGCAGCGCGACCTCCCGGTCGGCGTCCAGCAGCGACACCTTGATGCCGTCCACCGTCGACTGGTGCGCCTTGATCAGCTCGACCACCGTGTCGGCGGCCACATCCAGGTCGACGGCTCCCCAGTAGCCGGTCAACGCCGGATCGAACATCGGGCCCAGCCAGTGCAGCACCACCGGCTCGTCGGCTTCGGTCAGCAGCTCGTCGTACACCCGCAGGTAGTCCTCGGGGCCGCGGGCGGCGGCGGCCAGGTGCCGGCTGCACATCAGCACCGGCCGGGCGCCGGCCGCGCGGACGTCGGCCAACTGTTCGGTGTACGCGGCGGTGACGGCCGCCAGGGTGGCCGGACCGGGTGGGAGCTGGTCGGTGCCGACCCCCGCGACGATCCGACCGCCCACCGCGCGGGCCTCGGCGGCGCTGCGCCGGATCAGCTCCCGGGTGGCCGGGTAGTCCAACCCCATCCCCCGCTGGGCGGTGTCCATCGCCTCGGCCACCCCGAGCCCGTACGACCAGAGGTGTCGCCGGAAGGCGAGGGTGGTGTCCCAGTCCACCACCGCCGCAGCGCCCGGCACGTTCTCGGCGGTCGGGTCGGCGACCACGTGCGCGGCGGCGTACGCGATCCGGCCGGTCGCCGGCGCGGCCGGACGGGCGAAGCCTCCGCCGCCGGTGAGCCGGTGCCGCCGCCCGCCGGGCAGCACCACCTCCGCCGTCACGGGCGCAGCTCCGGCACCTCGACGCGAACGCCCTCGCGGGCCGCGCGCAGCCCCAGCTCGGCGAGCTGCACACCGCGCGCGCCGGCCAGGAAGTCCCACCGGAACGGCGCGCCGGCGACGACGTGCCGCAGGTACGCCTCCCACTGCACCTTGAAGCCGTTGTCGAACTCCTCGTTGTCGGGCACGTCGACCCACTGCGCCCGGAAATCCTCGGTGACCGGCAGGTCCGGGTTCCACACCGGCTTCGGGGTCACCGCCCGGTGCTGCACCCGGCAGTTGCGCAGGCCGGCGACCGCGCTGCCCTCGGTGCCGTCGACCTGGAACTCCACCAGCTCGTCACGGTGGACCCGGACCGTCCAGGACGAGTTGATCTGCGCGATCACCCCGCCCGCCAGTTCGAAGATCGCGTACGCGGCGTCGTCGGCGGTGGCCGGGTAGGTGTGCCCGGCCTCGTCGACCCGCTCCGGCACGTGGGTGGCGGTCACGCAGGACACCGCCCGGACCGGACCGAACAACTCCTCCAGCACGTAGTGCCAGTGCGGGAACATGTCCACGACGATGCCGCCGCCGTCCTCGGCCCGGTAGTTCCACGACGGTCGCTGGGCGGGCTGCCAGTCGCCCTCGAAGACCCAGTAGCCGAACTCGCCCCGGATCGAGATGATCCGGCCGAAGAAGCCGCCGTCGACGAGGCGCTTGAGCTTGCGCAGGCCGGGCAGGAAGAGCTTGTCCTGCACCACCCCGGTGCGGACGCCGGCCGCGTCGGCGGCGCGGGCCAGGTCCAACGCGGCGGCGGTGTCCTCGGCGAGGGGCTTCTCGGTGTAGATGTGCTTGCCGGCCTCGATGGCCCGCCGGATCGCCTTCTCCCGCTGCTGGGTGACCTGGGCGTCGAAGTAGACCTCGACGTCGTCGCGGGCCAGCGCCGAGGTCAGGTCGGTCGTCCAGTCGGTCAGCCCGTGCCGCCCGGCGATCTCGCGGAGCTTCGTCTCGTTGCGCCCGACCAGCACCGGCTCCGGCCAGATGGTGGTGCCGTCGGCCAGCGGCACACCGCCGGATTCGCGGATCGCCAGCAGCGAGCGGACCAGGTGCTGCCGGTAGCCCATCCTCCCGGTCACGCCGTTGACGATGATGCCGATCGACCTGCGGGTCATGGTGTTCCTTCCGTCGTGCTGGTCGTGCCGATCCGCGCTCAGTGGTTGGCGGCCGCGCTGCCGAGCAACCCACGCAGGTCGGTGGCGAGCCGGTCGAAGCGGGGGTCCGACATCACCCGCGCGTAGTCGCGGTGTGCCGGCAACTCGACCGGGAAGGTGCCGATGATCCGGCCGGGACGGGCGCTCATCACCACGACCCGGGTGCCGAGGAAGACCGCCTCGGCGATGGAGTGCGTCACCAGCACCACGGTGGTGCCGGTCTCCCGCCAGATCCGGTGCAGTTCGGCGTTCATCTGCTCGCGGGTCAGCGCGTCCAGGGCGCCGAACGGCTCGTCCATGAGCAGCACCGGTGGCGAGTGCAGCAGCGCGCGGCAGAGCGCCACCCGCTGCTGCATGCCGCCGGACAACTCGTGCGGCAACGCCTTCTCGAAGCCGGTCAGCCCGGTCATCGCGATCAGCTCGTCCGCCCGGCGGGCCGCCTGCGCCCGGTCCATGCCACGCATCTCGGCCTGGAGCAGGATGTTGGCCCGCGCGCCGCGCCACTCGAGCAGCGCGGCCTTCTGGAAGACGAAGCCGATGTCCTTCTGCGGGCCGCGCACCGGGCGGCGCAGCAGCGAGACGTCCCCGGTCGTCGGCTTCACCAGACCCGCGACGATCTTGAGTAGGGTGGACTTGCCGCAGCCGGACGGGCCGACGATCGAGACGAACTCGCCGGGCTCGATGTCCAGCGACACGTCGTCGAGCGCCGTGGTCTGCGACCGGCGGGTGGTGAAGCGTACTGTCACGCCGGACATTCCGATGGCGGTGCCGGTGGCGGCCGGCGCGGCGGTCACCGGGTCACCCCTGCGCCGCGTACGAGGAGTCCCAGTACGCGTTGGGCGCGCCCGGGTCCTTCAGCTCCGCGTAGCGGGACATCAGGTCGATGGTCTCGGTCCACTGGGCCTCGGTGTTCACCCCGGGCGGGCCGTCGCCGCCGAGCAGCGGCAGGTTGAGGGTGAGCTGCTTGGTGAGGACCTCGGGCGCGGGCTCGTTCTCGGCGAGGGCGGCCATCGCGCTCACCGCGCCCGCCGGGTCGCGGGCGGCGTCGGCCCACGACTTCTGGGTGGCCCGGACGAACTTGCGGGCCACCTCCGGATCCTTCTGCAGGGTCTGGGTGTTGGCGATCAGGCCGGTGCCGAGCAGGTTCATCCCGTAGTCGGCGAAGAGCAGCACGTCGACCTTCTTGCCGGTCTTGCTCTCGATGGTCGGCGCCTGGTCGTGGAAGAAGCCCATGATGGCGTCGACCCTGCCCTCGGCCAGGGCCGCGATCTTGCCGGCGGCGTCGACGTTGACGACCTTGACGTCGTCCTTCTTCAGGCCGTTCTTCTCCAGCCAGGCCGGAAATGTCGCGTAGAGGGCGTCGCCCGGGGTGCCGCCGACGGTCTTGCCCTTGAGGTCCGCCGGGGTCTTGATGTTCTTCTCGGTGAAGAACTCCACCGAGGACGGGCCCTTCTCCAGGTACGCGCCGAGGCTGCGCACCGGCATCCCGCTGGCCACCGACTTGAGCAGCACCGGGCTGTCCGCCCAGCCGAAGTCGGTCTGCTTCTGGGCGACCTGCTTGACGGTGTTGCCCGAACCGTTGCCGGGCAGGATCTTCAGCTCGATGCCCTCGGCGGAGTAGTAGCCCTTCTGTAGACCGTAGTAGAAGGGGGCGTGCTCACCGTAGGGCACCCAGTTGAGGGTGAGGGTCACCTGCTTCCTGCCGTCCGTGCCGGTCGGGCCGGCGGAGTCGTCAGCGCCGCAGCCGGTGGCGGCGAGGAGCAGGGCGGCGACGGCCAGGATGGTGGTGGCGGTGCGTTTCATCGGTGCCTCCGTGATGGGGTCGGTCAGGAGGTGGTGAGGGACACGCCGGCCCGACGGCTGGCGTGCCACGGGATGAGCAGCGCCTCGGCGATCTCGACGAGGACGAACAGGACGATGCCGATGGCGGACATCAGGATCAGGTCGGCGAAGAGCAGCGGGGCGTCGAGGTTGCCGTTGGCCAGCAACAGGACGTAGCCGAGCCCTTCGCTGGCGCCGACGAACTCGCCGACCACGGCGCCGACCACGGCGAGGGTGACGGCCACCTTGAGACCGGCCATCAGGTGCGGCAACGCGTTCGGAAAGCGGATCTTGCGGAAGGTGCGCCACCGGCCGGCGCCCATCGTGGCGGCGAGGTCGAGCAGCTCCGGGTCGGTGGAGCGCAGCCCGGCCACGCCGGAGATGACCACCGGGAAGAACGCGATGAGCACCGCCAGGATGATCTTCGGGGTGAGGCCGAGGCCGAACCAGACCACCAGCAGCGGCGCGATGGCGATCTTCGGGATGACCTGTGCGAACAGGACGATCGGATAGAGCGCCTTGTCCAGCGTGCGGGAGTAGGCGATGGCGACGGCGGTGGCCAGCCCCAGCGCGGCGGCCAGCACGAACCCGAGCACCGTCTCGTAGAGGGTGACCAGCGTGTGCCGGGCCAGCTCGGACCACTGCCCGGTCATTGTCTCCCCGACCTGGCCGGGCGTCGGCACCAGGTAGTTCGGCACGTACTCCCGGGCGGCCACGAACCACCAGACAGCGAAGACCGCCGCCAGCACCAGGCCCGGACGCCAGAGCGAGTCGGCGAAGGCCACTGCCCGGCGACCGAGGGTGGGTCGGGGCGGGCGGCCACCGCCACCGGACGGCGGAACGGCCACACCGGACGGATACGGGCCGCCGACGCGAGGCGACGCCTCGGCCGATCCGGGCGACGATTCAGCCGTGGCGGCCGAGTCGGCTGCCTGATCGCCACCCGCCTGGTCGGCGGCGCGCCGGCCCGCCGTGTCCAAAGAGTTCTCGGTCACGCGAAACCTCCTCGGGTCCGGCACGGCGCTCGCAAGCCGGGCCGGTCGGCGGATCAGGCAAACGCTTTCCTGGAGCGTAGGCGGCGCCCAGACGGCAGGCAAGGCCTTTCCTCGATCTATTCGTCGCCGGGCGTGGCGTCAGATGACGGGACTCCCGAGGTCAACTCGGCTTCCTGGAAACCGCGCCATTCCGGCCCCGAGGACACCCCGACTTCCCTGATCCCGAGTGGACCATGACCGGCACGGTCCGAAGAGGACCAGAGCCGGGATCAGCCGGCCGCCGGATAGGTGTCGAGCAGGCCGCACATGCCCAGCCGACCGCGCTCGACCGGCGCGTCCACCGCGTAGACGCCCGCCGCGCCCAGGTATGCGGAATCGCCGCGCGCCAGGGCGTCCAGCTGCGCGCCGGTGTCGGCCGCGGCCCGACCCGCGCCGTCCGCCCAGCGCCGCCGCCACGCGGACAGCAGCGGCTGGCGCAGCGCCACCGCCGCGCTGTGGAACGCGGCCAGCGCCGCCGGACCGCCGGCCCGCAGCGCCTGGAAGCCGGTCACCGCGAGATCCCGTCGACGGTACGCCGTCCGCACGTCCGACCCCGGCGCTCCCCCGGCCGGCAGCGCCGCCGCCCGGGCGTACGCCTCGGGGTCGGCGAGCACCTCCGGCGGGAAGGTCAGCACCGCGTCGCCGGCCTCGGGCAGGCCGCTGTTCTGCATGAGCACCACGATGGACAGGTCACCGCCGTTGACCAGGCGGTGCACGGTGCCCGGCTCGAACCACACCACGGCGCCCGGACGCAGCGGGGTCTCCCGGAAGCCGGCGGCGCCGAGCGTCTGCACCGCCCCCTCGCCACCGGTCACCACGTACCCCTCGGTGCAGCACAGGTGCACGTGCGGGGTGCCGCCGACCACGCCGTCCGGCGCCTCGGTGTCGTAGACGCGCAGCCGGGACACCCCCACGCCGCCGGGCAACACCGCGAAGCGATCGGACACGGCCGGGCCTCCCTGCGGGAAAGGGCTTTCTCTGCGGTACCGTGACGCTAGCCGGCACGACGAAACGCCGTCAACAGACCGAGGGGGCGGGCTATGGCGACCCTGTCCGATGTGGCCCGCCGCGCGGGCGTCTCACCCGCCACCGCCTCCCGGGTCATCAACGGCAGCAGCAAGCCGGTCACCGACGAGCTGCGCGAGCGGGTGCTCGCGGCCGTCGCCGAGTTGCAGTACGTGCCGAACGCCCACGCCCAACTGCTGGCCCGCTCGCACCGCAGCGCCGTCGGCGTGATCGTGCACGACGTCTCCGACCCCTACTTCGCCGAGATCACCCGAGGGCTGCAACGGGTCGCCACCGACCAGGGCCGGCTGCTGATGATCTGCAACAGCTACCGGGACCCGGACCGCGAGCTGGAGTACGTCGAGCTGCTGCGCGGCCACCAGGTGGCGGCGCTGATCCTGGCCGGCTCCGGCTACCACGACGAGGCGTTCACCAGGCAGCTCAACGAGAAGCTCGCCGCGTACGGGGCCACCGGTGGCCGGGTGGCGGTGATTGGCCGACACGAGCACTCCGGCGACGCGGTGATGCCGGACAACCGCACCGGCGGCTACCTCGCCGGGCGCGAGCTGTGCGGGCTGGGGCACCGGGCCATCGGGGTGGTAGCCGGCCCGCGCATCCTGACCACCACCACCGACCGGTTGGCCGGGCTCCGGCAGGCGCTCGCCGAGCAGGGTCGCGAGCTGCCCGAGCGACGCATCCGGTACGCGGAGTTCGACCGCGACGGCGGCGCGGAGGCGACCGCCCGACTGCTCGACGCCGACCCGGAGCTGACCGCGATCGTGGCGCTCAACGACTCGATGGCCATCGGCGCGCTGGCCACGTTGCGCACGCGGTCGCTCGCGGTGCCGGGGCAGGTCTCGGTGGTGGGCTTCGACGACATGCCGATCGCCCGGGACGTCACCCCGGCGCTGACCACGGTGCGGCTGCCGCTCGTCGAGATGGGCGTGCGGGCGATGTCGCTGGTGCTCGGCGCGGAGGCCCCGGTGCCCCGGGTCGAGGTGCTCCCCGCCGAGCTGGTCCGGCGCGACACCGCCGGGCCGGTAGCGCCCACCGCCCGTGCCGGCGCGACGCCACGCCCACGAAGGGGGAAGGCGACCGCGTGATCGAAGCCAGTCCGACCCAACGGGACATCACCAGCGCCGACGTGCGCCGTCTGGTCCACACATCGTTCGGGCCGCAGGTCCGGGTCCGCGACACCGGCGCACTGACCGGAGGTGGATTCGCCACCGTCTGGTGGGCGTTGCTCGACGACGGCCGCCGGGTGGTGGTGAAGGTCGCTCCCCCGGCCGGTACGCCACTGCTGCGCTACGAGCGCGGGCTCTGCGCGGCCGAGGCGGACTACTTCCGGCTCGTCGCCGAGCACGCGCCGCAGGTGCCGGTGCCGACGGTGCTGCGGCACGACGCCGACCCGGCGTACGGCGAATGGTTGGTCACCACGATGCTGCCCGGCCGGTCGCTGGCCGACCTGGCCGGGACGGACGTCGCGCTCGACGACGCCCCGGCGCGGCACGACCTCGGGGCTGCCCTGGCCGTCTTGCACCGGATCACCGGCGAACGGTTCGGCTACGACGGCGACCGGGCGGCCGGGTCGACCTGGCGGGCGGCGTTCACCGCGATGCTCGACGCGCTGCTCGCCGACGCGGCCGACTGGGACGTCCGGCTGCCCTTCCCGCCGGACCGTCTGCACGCGCTGGTGGATCGGCACGCCGACGTGCTGGACGAGGTGCGCCGCCCGGCGCTGCTGCACTTCGACTGCTGGGACGGCAACGTGCTGGCCGCGCCCGACTCCGACGGTCGGCTGCGGCTGTCCGGCCTGGTGGACGGTGAGCGGTTCCTCTACGGCGATCCGCTGCTGGATCTGGTCTCGCCGTTGCTGTTCCGCCGCGCCGAGGACGAGCCGGAGCATCCGTTGCTGCGCGGCTACCGCTCGGCGGCCGCCGAGCCGCTGCTGCTGGACGCCTCGGCCCGCCGCCGGTTGGGTCTGTACCGCCTGCACCTGTACCTGTTGATGACGGTGGAGATGCCGAGCCGTGGCATGACGGCGCGCAGCCACCCGGGGCGGCACGCCCGGCTGGCGGAGCTGCTGGACCAGGAGCTCGCCGCGCTCGGCGCGGACTGACGGCCGGCCCGGCCACCGTCTGGACGCACCCGGGGATAACCGATTGTCCGGGGTCCATACCGGGCTTAACCTCCCCGCGTGCTGATTCGGAAGTTCGTCGACCGGGACTGGCCGCAGGTACGGCCGATCATCGAGGAGGTGATCCGGGCCCAGGAGACCTTCACCTACGACCCGGCGATGACCGCCGAGCAGTCGTACGCCGTCTGGGTCGAGGCGGCGCCGGGCCGGACCGTCGTGGCGGTGGCGGGCGAGCGGGTGCTCGGCACCGCGAAGATGGGCGTCAACCGGCCGGGCCCGGGGGCGCACGTCGCCACGGCGAGCTTCATGGTCGCCGCGGACGCCCGGGGCCGGGGCGTCGGCACCGCGCTGTGCCGCGACGCCGTGACCTGGGCCCGCGAGCAGGGGTACGCGGGCATGCAGTTCAACGCCGTCGCGGAGAGCAACAGCTCAGCGGTGCGGTTGTACCGGCGGGAGGGCTTCACGGTGATCGGCACGGTGCCGGGCGCGTTCCGGCACCCGACGCTGGGCCGGGTCGGCCTGCACGTCATGTACCAGGAGTTCTGACGGCCCGACTCGGCGCACGTGGTTCGCGGCGGGCGGGCACAGGATGTGGTCGGACTCCTGTCGAGCTGCCCCAGGAGTGGGGCAGGCCGTCCGTCGCGGCCGGCGGAAGGCTGCGGGCCGGGTGACACGCCTACGGCGGATATCTGGCAGGCCACCGGTCCCGGCCTGCCCCACATCTGGGGCAGCTCGACAGGCCGTGGGGTCCGAGGGGCCGCGCCACCGACCGGGCGCGGTGCCGGCTCAAGCCGTCGAGGACTGGCTCGCCGGTGGCTGACCAACCTGACCCACCACCGCCGGGGCGGGCGGACCGGGCGGCTGCGCGCCGGCGCGGCGGATCGGGGTGACGAGGCCGGCGACGGCGACCAGCAGGCACCCCGCTCCGGCCGCCAGCGTGACGGCGGCCACCCCGAACCGGGCGGCGGCCCAGGTCAGCACGACAGCGCCGGCCGGACCGAGCGCGTAGTGCGTGCTCCAGAACGCGGACGTGACCCGGCCGAGCAGGTGGTCGGGGGTGATCTCCTGGCGCAGTGACATCGAGCAGATCCCGCCGACGCTGAGGCAGCAGAGGTACACACCGGTCAGCGCGGTGACCGCCGGCACGCTCGTGGCGATGCCGACGCCGGCCACCGCGACACCGCAGACGGCGTGGGCGCCGATCCAGGTCGCCCCGAATCCGCGTCGTCGGCGCAGCGGGGCCACCAGCAGCGCGCCGGCGACGGTGCCCAGCGCCGCCAGGCCGAGGACGGCGCCGACGGTGCCCTCGGAGCCCCCGAGATCGTGGGTGACGTGGTAGATCAGCACGTCGGTGAAGCCGTAGGTGAGGAAGATGAAGACCGACAACAGCACGGTCAGCGCGCGCAGCACGGGCTGTCGCCACAGGAACCGCGCCCCGGCGAGGAACTCGGCCACCGGGCGCTCCCGGGGCGCCGGGGCGGCATCGGCCGGTCGCAGCCGGATCAGCCACAGCCCGGCGGCGGAGAGCGCGAAGCTCGCCGCGTTGACAGCGATGGCGGTCGCCGGGCCGAAGCGGGCCGCCACCACCCCGGCGAGCAGTGGCCCGAGGACGGCCGCCGCCGCGAAGGTGGCCTGCAACCGGCCGTTGGCCTCGGTGATCCGGTCCCGGTCGACGAGGTTGCGCACGGCGGTCACCGCGGCGACCTGGAAGACCATGCCGGCCGCCTCGCAGACCGGCAGCACGACGAAGAGCAGCCACACCTGCGGGCCGGCGAGCCAGGCCAACGGCACCACCGCGTAGAGCGCCAGCCGGATCAGGTCCGCCACGATCATCAACGTTCGGCGGTCGTACCTGTCGACGAGCACCCCACCGAAGATCCCGGCGACGACGGACGCCGCGCCGGCCACGGCGGTGAGCAGGCCCATCCGCGCCACCGAGCCGGTCGCCTGGAGCACCAGCAGCGGCACCGCGAGATAGGCGAAGGAGTCGCCGGCCGCCGAGAGCGACTGCGCGATCCAGTACGTGCCGAAGGCACGGTCCCGCCACAGCGGGACGCGCCGGTCGTCGGCGGCGGTCGGCGTACTCATCGCAGTGGATGGTGGCACGACCGGAAAAGCGCGGAAACGGCCGCGGGTCGTCCCGCGGCCGTTTCCGAAGGGCGGAAGGCTCAGGCCTTGCGCAGCGGGGCGAGCGCGCCGCTCCAGGCGACCAGCTGGTCGAGGGTGGTGTTCAGCGCGTCCTGCTGGAACGGGCCGGGCTTGAAGGTGCTGAAGTTCTCGAAGTCGGTGAAGAGCGACAGCGCGACCTGCGACCGCACGTCGGCCATCTGCAGCTCACCGGCGATCAGACGCAGGTGCTCCACGGCACGCGCGCCGCCCACCGAGCCGTAGCTGACGAAGCCGACGGCCTTGTTGTTCCACTCGGCGTACAGGAAGTCGATGGCGTTCTTCAGCGCGCCGGAGGTGGAGTGGTTGTACTCGGGCGTGACCATGACGAAGCCGTCGAACGAGGCGATCGTCTCGGCCCACCGCTTGGTGTGCGGCTGGGAGTACTGGCCCATCGAGGGCGGGTACGCCTCGTCGAGGTGCGGCAGCTGGTAGTCGAGCAGGTCGATCAGCTCGTACTCCGCGTCGTCGCGCTGCTTGGCGATCTCCAGCACCCAGCGGGCGACGGCCTCGCCGTTACGCCCCGGACGGGTGCTGCCGAGGATGATTCCGATCCTGGTCATGGTGGCGCCCTTTCAGAAGTCCGTGCCTGACGGGCAGAACGCTAACCGGTTCTTGATTGGTCAAGCAAATACCCACGCTATGGTCGTTGTCACACGCAGAGTAAGCATTTGCTCAGTCAAGCAAGTATGATATGGGGATGTCCAACCCCTCCGCAGCCACTCCAGAACCCCTCACCCCGGACGAGGAGGCCCTGGTCCGCGCCCTCGGCCAGGTGATGTACGTGCTGCCCCGCACGATCGACGCGGACATGGTCGGTGACCGTCAGCTACCACTGACCGAGTACACCGCCCTGATGAACCTCTCCGAGGCGCCGGACCGACGGCTGCGCATGCACGAGCTCGCCGCGCTCTGTTACCTCTCGCTCAGCGGGATGACCCGCACGATCATCCGGCTGGAGACGCAGGGCCTGGTCAAGCGGGAACGCTGCGAGGAGGACGCCCGCGGCTGGAACGCCGTCCTCACCGACGCCGGTTTCGCCCGCCTGGAGGAGTCCTGGCCGAGCCACCTGGCCGCCGTACGCCGCCGGTTCCTCCAGCACTTCGAGGGTCACGACCTGGCCCGGCTGGCCCAGGCGTTCCGGCAGGCCGGCGCGGCACAGCGGAACGACTGAGCCGCGCCGGCACAGCCGGCCGCCGACCCGCGCGCTCAGCGCGCCGGGGCGTGCGCGGCCAACGGGTTGGTGAGGGTGCCGACGAACTGGAGCGCCGCCGAGGGGTCGGCCAGGTCCACCATCTGCTGGTTGTTCCGCAACTGGAGCCGGTTGAGGCAGGACAGCGTGAACTCCGGGGCGAACAGGTCGTAGTGCCGGACCCGCTCGGCCAGGTGCGGCACCCGGTCGAAGTAGTCGGCGGCGCAGGCCGCCGCCATTCGCCACAGGTCGTCCGCGCCGATCACGCCGGCCTCGACCAGGACCGCGTTGAGGTGGCGCAGGAAGCAGTCCACCACGTCGGTGAAGATGGTCAGCAGCTTGGTGTCGTCGGGCACCTCGACCCGGATCCGCTCGACCGCCTCCGGCAACTCGACGTCGGCGCTCATCACCGCGATCTCCTCGGCGATGTCCTTGAAGATCACCCGCTCGACGGTGTCCGACTCGTCGAGGACGAGGATGACGTTCTCGCCGTGCGGCATGAACGCCAGGTCGTAGGCGTAGAAGCTGTGCAGCAACGGGGTGAGGTACGCGTCCAGGTAGCGGCGCAGCCACGCCTCGGGGGTCAGCCCGGACCGGGCGATCAGCGCCGCCGCCAGCGACTCGCCGTCAGCGTCGACGTGCAACAGCGCGGCCATGGTGGACAGTCGACGCCCTGGGCCCAGGTCGGGCACCGGGCTCTCCCGCCACAGGGCGGCCAGCATCTTGCGGTACGGGGAGGTGCGGTCGGTCGCGGCCTCGTACCGCCGGTGCCGGTAACCGACGGCGGCCCGCTCGCGGATCACCGTCAGGCCGGTGCCGGTCAGCACCTCGTCGCCGGCGATCAGGTCGGCCAGCCAGTCGTTGATCGCGGGGGTGGCCGCCATGTACGCGGCCGACAGCCCGCGCATGAAGCCCATGTTCAGCACCGACAACGCGGTCTTCACGTAGTGCCGGCGCGGCTCGCTGACGTTGAAGAAGGTGCGGATGGACTGCTGGGCGAGGTACACGTCCGGCCCGGGGCCCAGGTGCACCAGCCGGCGCTCGGCCAACTCCCCGGCGAAGGTGACCGCCAGCTTGTTCCACCACTGCCACGGGTGCGCCGGGATCAGGTGATAGTCGGCCAGGTCCAGGCCGAGATCGGCCATCGTGGCCGCGAACCGGGCCCGGGTCAGCGCGTCCAACTCGCCCTCGATGAGCGTGTCGTAGTCGAGGTCGGCCGCGCTGCTGAACACCGAGTGGTCGCGGTGGGCGGCCAACCACTCCAACCGGACCGGGGCGGCGGCCTCCGGGGCGTACCTGTGGTACTCGTCCAGACCGAAGCCGAGCCGACCGTTGTTGGCCACGAAGCAGGGGTGGCCCTCGGTCATCGACGTCTCGATGGTCTGGAAGTCCGCCGCGGCCAGCTCGGCGGCGCTCGGCGCCGCCTGGGCCAGCTTGTACGCCGTTCCGGCCAGCGTCGAGGTGATCTCCTCCAGGTAGACCGGGAGCACCTGCGCGGAGAGCCCGAGACTGTCGCGCAGCTCGGTGATCAGGTCCACCGCGTCCGGGGCGAGCGGGACGCCGTCGCGGTGCCGGGTGATGCTGTCCGCGTCGATCTGCCAGTGCTGCAGGGCGAGCACCCGCGCGGCGAACCGGTAGCTGACGGTGCCGTCGTCGCTGCGGACCTCGTACCACCGCCGGTCGTCGGGGCCCGGCATGGGCTCCGGGGTGAGCAGCCGCTCGTGGCTGAACTCGGCGAGCGCCTTGCGGACCAGCAACCGGTTGGCCCGCGCCCAGCGCTGCGGGGTGAGGTGGCCGACCGGGCTGCCGGCGGCGGGCCCGGTGGTGACGGACGTCGGGGTGGGGACGGCGGTGACGGTCACGCCGGGGCTCCTTCGACTCGGGCGGCGGTGGCAGGCCCGACGGCGGCCTGGAACTGCGCTCTGGTGCAGACGCTGAGCAACGCGTCCTTCTCCGGCTTGGTGATCGGGCCGACGACCTCGAAGCCCACGGCCGCGTTCAGCGCGTGGACCGCGGTGTTGCGCACGTCCGGCTCGACCACCACCCGCGCGGTCGCCGGGTCGGCGAACAGCCAGGCCATGACGGTGCCGATCACGGCCCGGGTGAACCCGTGCACCGGGGCGTCGACGGGCGCGCAGAGCAAGTGCATGCCCACGTCGCCGGGCTGGTGGTCGTACAGTCCGACCAGCTCGACGTGGGCCGGGTCGTAGCGTTCGGCGAGGAAGGCGGGGCTCCCCCGCCACAGCCCGAGGTACGCGTCGTGGTGCGGGTGCGCGGCGATGCGCCGGTACTCCTCGCGTACCCGGGCCGGGTCGGCGTCCTGCATCAGCCAGAACGCCGCCTTCGGGTGGGTCACCCAGCCGTGCAGCAGCGCCGCGTCGGCGTCCGGGTCGAGCGGGCGCAGCGCGAACGTTCCGAGCCGGTCGTCGACGCGGGTGAAGACGGCGTTCACGACGGGACCCCGAACTCCTGGAAGGTGATGCTCTTCTCGATCGGGTAGTGCTCGCGGCCGAGGAGTTCGGCGATGATCCAGGAGTTGCGGTACGCGCCCATGCCCAGGTCCGGTGAGGTGATGCTGTGCGTGTGGGTGCCCGCGTTCTGCAGGAAGATGCCCCGGCCGCCGTGGTCGATGCTGTAGTTGCGGGCCACGTCGAAGCGGCCGTGCGCGTCCCAGCGGATCCGGTCGCGCACCCCGTCGAGGAACGCCGGCACCCGGTAGCGGTAACCGGTGGCGAGGACCAGGCCCTCGGTCCGCAACGTGACGTCGCGCTCCTGCTCGACCTGCCGCAACCCCAGCGTGTACTCCCCGTCCCGGTGGTCGGCGCTGACCAGCTCGGTGTTGGTGAGCAGGCGGGTGTTCACCGGCCCGTTGACGCTGAGCGCGTAGAGCGTGTCGTAGATCTCGTTGATCAGGTCGGAGTTGATCCCCTTGAACAGGCCCTTCTGCGCGGACTCCAGCCGGTAGCGGGTCGCCTCGGGCAACGCGTGGAAGTAGTCCACGTAGTCCGGTGAGGTCATCTCCAGCGTCAGCTTGGTGTATTCGAGCGGGAAGAACCGTGGCGACCGGGTCACCCAGGTGAGCTGGTAGCCGTACCGGTCGATGTCGCCGAGCAGGTCGTGGTAGATCTCGGCGGCGCTCTGCCCGCTGCCGACCACTGTGATGCTGCGCTTGGTCCGCAGCGCCGTGCGGTGCTCCAGGTAGCGCGAGTTGTGCACGGCGTCGCCGGGCAGCTGGGCGACGGCGTCCGGCAGGTGCGGCGGGGTGCCGGTGCCGAGCACCAGGCGCCGGGCCCGGTACGCCACCGTCTCCCCCGCGCCGGTGCTGGCCCGCACCACGTACCGGTCGTCGGCGGCGTCGTACTCGACGGCGGTCACCGTCTGGCCGAAGCGCAGGTTCGGCAGCTTCGCCGCCGCCCACCGGCAGTACGCGTCGTACTCGCTGCGCAGCGGGTAGAAGCTCTCCCGGATGTAGAACGGGTAGAGCCGGCCGATCTCCTTGAGGTAGTTGAGGAACGAGTACGGCGACGTCGGGTCGGCGAGGCTGACCAGGTCGGCGATGAACGGGGTCTGCAACCGGGCCGACTCCAGCAGCATGCCGGGGTGCCAGGCGAGACTCGGCCGGGCCTCCAGGAACACCCCGTCCAGCTCGTCGATCGGCGCGGTCAGACAGGCCAGACCCAGGTTGTACGGGCCCAGTCCGATGGCGATGAAGTCGTGGGTGGACATCGGGGTCTCCAGACGCGGGTTGGTGCGCACCGGCGTCAGCCGACGGGGCAGGTTCATCGGCGTCAGCCGACGGGGCAGGTCAGGGCGGCGGTGTGGTCGTGCACGTACCGCCCGGCGTGGGTGGCGATCAGGTCGAGCACGTAGGCGACGTCGTCGCCGGTGGTGGCCGGGTTGAGCAGCGTGAACTTGAGAAAGTGCCGGCCGTCCACCCGGGTCCCGGCTACCACGGCGAGACCGGATGCCGCGAGGGCCTCCCGGGCGTGCAGGTTGGCCGCGTCGGCGAGCTCCCGGGCGGGGCCGGTGGGCAGGTAGCGGAAGACCACGGTGCTCAGTTCGGAGCGCGTCACCACCTCGAAGCGCGGGTCCTCGTCGACCAGCCGCCAGGCGTCGGCGGCCCGGTCGACGACCTCGTCGAACAGCCCGCCGAGCGCGTCCGGGCCCAGTACCCGCAGGGTGAGCCAGAGCTTCAGCGCGTCGAAGCGTCGGGTGGTCTGCAGGCTCTTGTCGACCTGGTTGGGGATGCGCTGCTCCACCATCCGCGCCGGGTTGAGGTAGTCGGCGTGGTAGGTGGCGTGCCGCAGCGTCCGTCGATCGCGGACCAGCAGCGCGCTGGAGCTGACCGGCTGGAAGAACGACTTGTGGAAGTCGACGGTCACCGAGTCGGCCCGTTCGATGCCGTCGAGCAGGTGCCGTCGCGTCGGCGAGACGAGCAGACCGCAGCCGTACGCGGCGTCCACGTGCAGCCAGACGCCCGCCGCCGCGCAGATCCCCGCGAGGTCGTCCAGCGGGTCGATCGAGCCGAAGTCGGTGGTGCCGGCGGTGGCGACGACGGCCATCACCACCAGCCCGGCCTGACGACAGCGGACGATCTCCGCACGGACGGCGTCCGGGTCCATGCGCCGCCGCGCGTCGGTGGGCACCGCGACCACCGCGTCCGGGGCGAGGCCGAGCAGCTTCGCCGACTTCTGCACGCTGAAGTGACCGGCGGCCGAGGTGAGCACGCGCAGCCGGGGCAGCAGTTCGGCGCGCGCCGCCGGGCCGATCGCGTCGACGCAGGCCTCCTCGCGGGCCAGCAGCAACGCCTGGAGGTTCGACTGGCTGCCACCGCTGGTGAAGACACCGTCCGCGAGGGGGCCGAGGCCGATCCGCTCGGCGGTCCAGTCGATCAGCCGCCGCTCGATGAGGGTGGCCCCGGCGCTCTGGTCCCAGGTGTCCAGCGAGGAGTTGACGGCGGTGAGCACCGCCTCGCCGAGCAGCGCCGGGATGGCCACCGGGCAGTTGAGGTGGGCGAGGTAGCGGGGGTGATGGAACCAGACGGCGTCGCGCAGGTAGACGGTCTCCAACTCGTCCAGCGCCGCCCCCGCGTCGCCGAGCGGGCGGTCCAGGTCCACCCGGTCGACCAGCGGGGCCAGCTCGGCGGGGGTGATGCCGGTGCCGGGGCGGTCCACCGCGGCGACCCGGCGGGCGACCCGCTGCACACCGTCGGCGATCGTCCGGCGGTACTGCTCGACCGAGCCGTCGTGCAGGAGCTGGGCCATGGCGGCGGCGGTGGACGCCGTCGCCGGCGCGGTGGTCTCGACCGGGTACGTCGGCACAGTCATGGCGTCAGCTGACCTTCTTCGCGTTGCGGATGGCGGTGGCGAGGTTCTCCAGCAGCGGGGCGGCGCCGGCGTACGAGAAGCGGGGCACGGCGTCCCACGGGGTCACCTGGTTGGCCCGGACCGCCGGCAGTTGCTGCCAGGTCGGCTTGGCGGTGAGGTCCTTGGGTTGCAGCGCGGTGCCGCGGTTGTCGAGCAGGATCAGGTCGGCCGGGAACTTGCCGGCGCTCTCCCAGCTCAGCGCCTCGAAGTAGTCGCCGGCCTCGAGCTTGGTCGGGACGACGATGTCGACGCCCAGCTCGGCGAAGTACATCAGGTCGGTGCTGACCTTCGGGTTGGAGACGTAGAAGAGGTCGGGGCTTCCGGAGCAGGCCATCACAGTGATGCCGGGGTTGGCCTTGACCGCCTGCCGGACGGCCTCGGCGGCGGCCTCGAACCGGGCCTTCGCGTCGGTGACCTTCCTCGCGGACAGGTCCGCGCCGAGCGACTCGGCCAGCGCGGCGTACCGCTCGATGGGCTTGGTCATCGGCACCCGGGCGGTGGTGATCGCCACACTGGGCGCGAGCGGAAGGATCTTGGCTTTGCTCTCGTCCGGCACGTACCAGAGCGCGTCCGGGTCGTACATGTGGGTGACCAGCAGTTCGGGGCGCAGCGCCGCGTACTTCTCCAGGTTGAACTCGCCCCACACGTTGCCGAGGATCTCGACGGCCTCGACGTCCAGGTCGCCGGCCTGCGGGTCGGCGGTGCCGTCCGCGCGCCTGGTTTCGCCGAAGACGCCCACGAGCTGCTTGTCCAGACCGAAATCGACCAGGGCGGCCGCCACGCCGGTGAAGGCCACCACCCGGGTGGGACGAGCCTTCGCCTGCGCCTTCGTCGCGCGGTCGTCGGTGAACGACCACGGGCCGCTTCCGTTGCCGGTGGCGGGCTTCGGGGCGTCGTCGGCGCCGCAGGCCGCGAGCAGGGTGGCCAGCGTGGCGGCGCCGCCGGCGGCCAGCAGGCCGCGACGGGAGAGGCGACGGGCGGACAGGGCATCGGGCATGACGGTGTCTTTCGATCAAAGGTGGGCCGGGGTCGACCGAGGCAGCGGGGTTAGGTTAGCCTAACCTCGGTCATTGTCAACAGCGGACCGCCGAGTCACCACCACCCCGGAGCCCACACTGGACGCCACACAGACCGTCACCGGACCGACACCACACGCGTCGGTCGTGGGCGCCCCTCCGACCCGGCGCGATCGTCGTACCCCGCGAGCCGTCGGTCTGGTCGCCGCCGTGGCGCTGCTCGCGGTGGTCGTGGTGCTGAGCGTCGCGATCGGCGCGAAGGCCATGCCGCTCGCCGACGTCTGGTCCGGGTTGCTGCACCGCGACGCCGCCGAGTACGCGGTGGTGCACCGGATGCGCCTGCCCCGCACACTGCTCGGGCTGCTCGCCGGCGCCGCGCTCGGCGTGGCCGGCGCGGTGATGCAGGCCCTCACCCGCAACCCTCTCGCCGACCCCGGTCTGCTGGGCATCAACGCCGGGGCATCCGCCGCCGTCGCCACCGCCGCCGCGTTCCTGGGCGTCACCGCCATCGGCGGGTACGTCTGGTTCGCGCTGCTCGGCGCGGCGGTGGTGACCGCGCTGGTGTACGTCGTGGGCGGTGGGCGGGGCGCGACCCCGGCGCGCCTGGCGCTGGCCGGCGCGGCGCTCAACGCCACCCTCTACTCGTACGTGAGCGCGGTGATGCTGCTCGACACCGCCTCGCTGGAGCGGCTGCGGTTCTGGACGGTCGGCTCGCTGGCCAGCGCCGACGGCGCGACGGTGACCCGGGTCCTGCCGTTCATACTGGTCGGCCTGCTGGTGGCGCTCGGCGCGGCCCGCCCGCTGA